>NZ_CP035495.1:1908241-2544321 GCF_004135345.1 Xylanimonas allomyrinae | reverse complement strand
GTCGCGACCGCTGCGGCGGGCGAGACGGAGCCGTGGAGAGCGAGCGCGGTCACGGGCGGCGCTGACGCGCGCTGCGTGCTCGGCGTCGTCACCGCGGAACAGACGAGCTTGTCGGGATCTGGAGGCGTCATGGGAGGCTGGCGGCCTGTCGTGCTCGGTGCGCTCGCGGCGATCGCTGTCGCGTCGGCTGGGGTCGCGATCGCGCGTTACCGCAGGCTGCGGCGCGGCCAGGCCGAGGTGCCGGCGGCGGGGCCATCCTCGACGCGCCCGCTCTCGACGTGTCCGGTTCCGGCGTCGGGCTGGACTTCCCGTTCGAGGGTCCGGAGGAGACGTTCGGCGTCGATCCGGACGTCGACCTGGAGATCACGCCCGAGCTTGAGCCCGAGGTCGAGCCCGAGGTCGAGGCTGAGCCTGAGTCGGCGCTCGAGCCCGAGCCCGAGCCCGAGGCCGAGGCCGAGCCCGAGCCCGAGCCCGAGGCCGAACCTGAGCCCGAGGCCGAGGCCGAGCCCGAGGCCGAGCCCGAGCCCGAGCCCGAGCCCGAGCCCGAGCCCGAGCCCGAACCGCTGGTCGACGTCGCGGCCGTCGCGGCTGCGCCCGTCTTCCAGCCGAAGTGGCCGTCGGTCGCGCAGTCGGCCGCCCCGGACGGGGAGGCGGCGCAGGGCGTGCTCGACGAGGTGGCCGCGGAGGCGGCACCTACCGTGTCGGCCGACGTCGAGGTCGTGGAAGAGCACGCGGAGCCCGCGGAGGAGCAGGCCGAGACGGTGCAGCCCTCCGTGGCCGGCGACGACCCGGGGCTCGACCCGGGCGACGACTGGCTGGCGGACCTGTGGGGCGCCGACGACGAGGATGCCGCCGACGCGAGCGTGGACGCCGACGTCGCCGTCGGTGCGGCGCCGGTGCTCTCGGCGGACGCGGGCGTCACGGAGTCGGGTCTCGACTGGCTCGATGACCTCGGCGTTGACGTCCTGGACCTCTCCGACGAGTTCGACGGCGCGGCGGAGCCGCCCGCCCCGGCCCGCTCCGCACCTGAGGTGGCGGCTTCGTCGACGGAGGACGGCACGTCGGCCGGGCAGGACGACGACGACTGGCTCACCGCGCTCCTTGGTGAGGAGGAGTAGTCGATGCGGCGCACGACCGATCGAACAGGCAAGGACCGTCACAAGGTGAGCGCGCTGCTCACGGCGAGAGAGGAACGCGAGATGACGGCGGAGACCGTGGCTGAGGCGCCTGCAGGGTTCCCTCGCGCACCGGGTGACGCGGAGCTCGTCCAGCGAGCCGCTTCAGGCGACGAGACCGCGTTCGCCTGGCTGTGGGAGCGGACGCAGCCGGCGGTCCGGCGCGCCTGGGCGGCGCTGAGCGCCGGCGTGGAGGGGCGGGAAGTGCCTCTCGATGCCGTGGGGACACAGCTGTGGCGTGCGGTGCGCGGCGGGAACGGCCCGGCGGGGTATGACCTGAGGCTCTTCCTGTACACGCTGCTGCAGCGTGCGGACGGCTCGCCGAAGGAGCGGCCTGCGAGCGACGACCGGCCCGGTGGTGCGCCGGTCGAGAAGCTCTTCGTGGCGCTGCCCGGCTTGGTGCGTGAGGCGATCTGGTACCACGACGTCGAGGGGGTGTCGTCGGCGGAGGCCTCGACGCACCTGGGCACCGAGGTGGAGTCGCTGGACGCACGCTTCGCGAAGGCGCGCAGCGTGTTGCGTACGTCGTGGCTCAAGTCCCGGCTCGAGGGTGAGACGAACCTGGGTGCGTGCCGGACGTCGGTCGAGCTGGTGGCTCGGCTCGCCAAGGGTGAGCGCCCGGAGCCGGCCGCTGCGAAGGCTCTGCGTGAGCACGTGCAGTCGTGCGAGCGGTGCCGGCGCATCGTGTCGGACCTGCGCGCTCTGGAGCGCACGATGGCCCGCCACCTGCTGGCGATGGCTCTCGGTGACGACGCCGCAGGACGCTGGCTCGCGGGGTCCGGGAAGCCGGAGGCCGCACCGACGTCGGCTGCCGACAAGGAGCAGCCGCCGACGCCGGAGCCGCAGCCTGCGCCCGAACCCGAACCGGAGCCGCAGCCGGAGCCCGAGCCCGAGCCGCAGCCGGAGCCCGAGCCGCAGCCCGAGCCCGAACCGGAGCCGCAGCCGCAGCCCGAGCCCGAACCGGAGCCGCAGCCGGAGCCGGAGCCGCAGCCCGAGCCCGAACCCGAGCCCGAACCCGAGCCCGAACCCGAACCCGAGCCCGAGCCCGAGCCCGAACCCGAGCCCGAACCCGAGCCCGAGCCCGAGCCCGAACCTGCCGCCGCGTCCCTTGCGGCACCTGAGCCCGAGCCCGAAGCGTTGCGCGTCGTCACGCTCGAGCCGGTCGGCCACCTGTCGCCCGCGGACCTGCCGGACCTGCCGGACCTGACGGCACCCGCTGCCGCCGCAGCCGCACCCGAGCAGCCTGCAGCCGTATCCGAGCAGCCCGCAGCCGCGCCCGAGCCCGTCGCCGAGCCGTTCGCGGAGTTGCCGCGTGAGCCGGAGCGGATCGTGCGGTCCAAGCCGATCGAGATCGAGCCGATGCCGGGGTGGGCGCGCGAGACGGGACCTGCCCGGGAGATGCCGCCGTCGATCCCGCCGGCTGCCGCGACGATGATGCTGCCGACGGTCGGGTCGGCCGCTTCCGGCTGGGCCGGGGGCGTCGTCGGCCAGGTCGAGGAGGAGGTCTGGGACCCGTTCGCCGATCCGGCGCTCGACGAGGACGACGACGTGGTGTCGGAGCCGGCGGCCGGGGCGCCCGAGGTGGTGCCGGCCGTTGCCCTGGAGGTGGCGGTCGCGGACGCGCCCGTGAGCGTGGAGGCTCCGTTGTCCGCGGATGCGGTGCGTGTCCCGGCGGACGGCGCCGACGACGAGGCGCCGGTGACGGACGAGGAGACGTCGGCGCTGCATCCGTATCTGATCTTCGACCTGACTGACCCGAACGCGATCCCGCGGCTGAACCTGAAGGGGATCGTCGAGGCCAAGGCGCGTGCGCAGGACGTCGCGCGCCGGTGCGTGGGTGAGTTCGACGCGGGCCGCGGGCACGGTGAGGCGTGGGTGGCCGACGAGAGCCACGGCGACTGGGGGCAGAACCTCAGCTCGTTGTCCTCGCTCGAGTGGGCTGAGCCGTTGGCGGCCGAGACGGTGGTCGAGGCGCCGGGGGACGGCACTTTCACCGCGGTGGTGCGTTTCTGCGGGGGGGACGGGGCGCCCGCGCTGCGCGCGGTCGGCCCGGACTGGGACACGCAGTGGTGGGGCAGCGGGGAGACCTTGCATGTCGCCATCCGGGCGGTGACGGTCCGCACCCACTACGGGCTCTTGGGGACTGCGCAGCCCTCGACGGTCGAGTTCCTCGACGCCGAGGTCACCTCCTGACCGCGGCCGGTTGTCCGGACCGCTTCACAGCACTCGCAAGACCGATCACACGAGAAGGAACACCATGGCCCAGTTCACGGCACCGAGTGTGGTGCGTAGCCAGTCCATCGGGGACATTCCCCGTCGTACTGCCGTTCGTTACCCTGACGCGCTCGCGATCATCGACGGCGACACCAAGATCACCTACCAGCAGCTCGATGTCCTGTGCGACAACGTCGCCGCGTCCGCTCAGGCAGCGGGGTCGGCAAGGGCCAGGTCGTCATGGTGATGTCCCGCAACTGCTGGCAGTTCGGGGTTCTGCCGTGGGCGATGGCCCGCGCGGGGGCGGTGCTGGCCCCGGTCAACACGTTCTTCACCTCCGAGGAGGTCGCCAAGCTGATCGAGCTGGTGAACCCGAAGGTGTTCGTGACCGACCGGCAGTCGGCGGAGACGGCCGCCGCGGCGCTCGAGCTGGCCGGGCGTGGCGACGTCGTGCGTCTGGCGATCGAGCCCAACCAGAAGGCCACCGAGGCCGGGTGGGGTGATCTGGGTGCGTGGGTGACCGAGGAGGGCACGCCCGAGCCGGTCGACGTCGAGGACGACGAGCCGGTGCGGTACATGTTCACCTCGGGCACCGAGGCGACCCCGAAGGCCGTGGTGCTGACGTCGCGCTCGCTGCTGTGGCAGTACGCGTCGGTCGTCGCCGACGGCGAGTACGAGCGCGGCGACGTCGACCTGCACTTCATGCCGATGTACCACACGGGGCAGATGGACGGGTTCTTCGGCCCCGACCTGTACATCGGTGCGACGAACGTGATCGTGCGCAGCGGGGCACCGGCCGAGGTCTTCAAGGCGATCAAGCAGTACAAGGTCTCGAAGATCTTCGCCACGCCGACCAAGTGGATCGAGATCCTGGGCTCCGACCAGTTCGACCCGGCGATCTTCGACGGCGTCAAGAAGGCCTACTACGGCGCGTCGGCCATGCCGGTGCAGGTGCTGCGCCAGCTGCGCGAGGCCCTGCCGCACGTGCGGCTGTGGAACTACTACGGGCAGACGGAGATGGCTCCGCTGGCCACGATCCTGCCGCCCGAGGACCAGATCGCGTTCCCCGGCTCGGCCGGGCGCCCTGCGCTCAACGTGGAGATGGCGATCCTCGACGAGGCGGACAAGCCCGTCGCCGACGGCGTGCTGGGGGAGATCTGCTTCCGGTCGCCGCACGCCTCGCTCGGCTACTACAACGACGAGGCCGCCACCCGCCAGCTCTTCCGCTCCGGCTGGCTGCACACCGGCGACGTCGGGTACCGGGCACCCACCGGGCGCCTGTACTTCGTGGACCGGATCAAGGACACCATCAACATCGGCGGCGAGAACGTCTCGACGGTCGAGGTCGAGAACGCGATCCTCGCCCACGAGAACGTCGCCGAGGTCGCCGTGTTCGGGGTCGCCGACCCCGTCTACCTGGAGGCCATCGTCGCCGTCGTGGTTCCCCGCGACGGCGCCCGCCTCGACCAGAAGACGGTCCAGGGCTTCGCGCGCAAGCACGTCGCCGGGTTCAAGGTTCCTCGCCACGTGTTCGTCGTCGAGGCCCTGCCCAAGAACGCGACGGGCAAGGTGCTCAAGAAGCAGCTGCGCGAGCAGTACAGCAACGTCGGCATCTGATGCGGCACACGCCGGGCAGGAGGCGCGGACCACGCCCGCGCGCCTGCCCGGCGCTGTGTGCGCGTGTTCACCCGAGGAGGAGCAAGTGCCCCGACACCGTCACGTCCAGCCGGACGCGACCATGCCGAGCGCCCCGGCGTCCGGTGCGTCGGACGGCGCAGTGCGCCGACGGCGGCGCTGGTGGCCGGTGTGGCGCCCGGCGGGTGTCTCCGCCGCGGCGCTGGTCGCCCTGGTGCTGGTAGCGGCGACCGCGCCGTCGACGCACGGTGAGCCGCTCCCCGACATGGACGGCCACCTCGTCGTGGCCGACCCGGGCAGCGTCCCGAGCGTGAGCGAGGTCTCCCGGATGAAGCTGGTCGACGACATCGGCATGCGGGTCCAGGTGCCCAAGGTGGGCCTGGACGCACCGCTGGGCGAGATGAACGAGGTCGACGGCATGATCCGGCCGCCGGGGTTCACGTCCGTGTACCTCGTGCGCAACATGGGCGTCGACCTCGACCACGCCTCCGAGGGCACCGTCTACATGGCGACCCACTCGGTGCGCGGCGGGCGTGCGCCCGGCAACTACCTGATCAACATCCCGCAGGGCATCGCGACCGTCGGACCTGGCGACGAGGTGCGCGTCTCCGACCTCGTCTACCACGTGACGGCGGTCGAGCTCATCCCCAAGACCCAGCTGCCGTCGGTGGCGCGCCTGTGGGAGCCGCAGCCTGGGCGCCTCGTGCTCGTGACCTGCTTGCAGCGCGCTGCCGGGCGCTCGCTGAAGAATCTGGTGGTCGAGGCCACCTTGGCAGAGTGATCCCGCGCCCCCCGTCCCTGCGACCGCGCCGGTGGACCGGCGGCGGAGCGTGCCTGGCCGTGCTGGCGCTCGCCGCGGTGCCGGCCGTGCTGCCGGCCGCGGCGAGTGCCGGGGAGGGCGGGGAGGATCCCCTCGAAGTGACGGTGTCGGCCCGTGTCGACGGCGCCGGCACCGCCGTCGTCGCGAGCGCGGACGACGAGATCCGCTTCGACGTCGTGGTGACGAACCGCGGGTCCGACCCGGTGCGGGGGTTGCGCGTCGAGAGCCGGCCGGAGCTGGCCCTCGGCCGGCTCGGGGCCGCGACGGCGTGCGGTTCCGCCGCCCTCGGTCACGGTGAGTCGACGCGGTGCACCGTGGGGTACGACGTCGCGCAGGCCGATCTCGACAACGGTGTCGTGGTCGTGCGGTTCGCCGCCGCGGGTGCGGGCGCGGAGGCCGAGTCCGTCGCGGCCGTCGAGGCGCGCCAGGTGCCGTCGCTGGCCGTGCGGACGACGGCAGCGGTCCTGGACCGGCCCGGGCACGCCGGCGAGGGCGCACGGGTGGAGTTCGCCGTGGCCGTCACGGCCGACGGCAACGTCACGCTGCGCCGTCTTGCCGCCCGGCTCCAGGTGACGGCGGGGGCGCGCGTCGTCGACGTGGACGCCCCGTGCGACGCCGCGGTGCTGGCGCCGGGCGAGGACACGCGGTGCGTCGGGGTCGTGGACGTCGAGCCTCCGCTCGGCGACCCGCTGACCGTCCGGGGCGCCGGGGTCGTGCTGGCCGAGGGCCCCGCAGGGGTCGAGCCGGTCGAGGGCCGGGCGTCCGAGGCCGTCGTCGGGCTTGCCGCGAGCGTGCCCACGCCCGCGGCGGCGTCCGCGACCCCGACCCCGCAGGACGGCGCGGTCGCGGGGACGGGCGGGCACGCAGTGGCCGGGCGCGCGTGGCCGGCCGCGCTCGGCAGCCCGGCGGCCGTGCTCGCCGTGCTCGCCGTGTTGGTCGGGCTGGTCGGGCTGGTCGGGCTGGTCGCGCGGCGCGGTCGGCCCAGGCGCGACGCCGGCCCGTCTCGATGCGTCACGGTCGCGGCCCCGATGCCTCCGGGGGAAAGACTGCGACGTGACGGCGTCCAGGCTCCGCCCCCTGGGCGCGCGGACCGCAGACGGGAGAGAGTGTCGTGAAGCCGTTCCGTCAGGCCAGGGTTCCTGCCTGGGGCATTCGCTCCGCGCGCGGTCGCCGCGCGTGGCGTGCGGCGAGCATGGCTGCAGCGCTGCTGCTGGCCACCGGCACGCTCGCCTCGTCGGTGGCGCTGCCGCCCGACGTGCCCCGCCTCGGGCTGTCCCTCAACGTCGCGCACGCGAGCGAAGAGGGCGCGACCTCCGTGGTCGACGTCGTCGACCCCGAGGTCCTGTGGTCGATCTCGCAGGTCCTGTCGGTCGTCGATCGTGCGGAGCGGTCGGGCCGCGCGGCCGGGGTCACGATCACCCCGGCCGCCCAGCAGTCCGCGAGCGAGCTCGGCGTGCTCCTGGCGACGTACCTCGACCAGCATGCCGCCGACCTGGACGCCCTGCCCACGCCGGCCGACCCGAGCGGGCTGACCAGCACCCTCCTGTCGAGCGCTGCGCGGGCCGACGCCACCGAGCCGGGTGGCGACGAGGCCGAGGTCACGTTCGAGGTCCTCTTCGCGGCCGCCCTGCGCCTGGCGGACATGCTCGACCCGTCACGCGCCTATGAGGGCACGGTCGTCGAGGTCAGCGGCGACGACGCCGCGGGGGACGGCTCGCTCGCCGCGAGCCTGCGCGAGGTCGTCTCGCGGTACGGCAACTCGACGTCGGGCTACAGCAACGGCCGCATCCCGGCCGACGTGCTGTGCCCGCTGCCGTTCGCCCCCGGGCAGCGCCTGCGCTGCGACGCCGCGGCGCAGCTCGTCGCGCTCGACGCGGCGTTCGCGGAGCAGTTCGGCGCGCACCTCGCGGTCACCGACTCCTACCGGTCGATCGAGTCGCAGATCCGTCTGCGGCAGACGAAGCCTGCTCTCGCCGCGACGCCCGGCTACTCCAACCACGGGTGGGGCCTGGCCGTCGACCTGGGGGCCCCGGTGAGCTCCGGCCTCGGTGACGAGTACCGCTGGCTGCGGCTTCACGGACCCGACTACGGGTGGGACAACCCGTCGTGGGCACGGCTCGACGGTTCCAAGCCCGAACCCTGGCACTTCGAGTTCTTCGCGGCCGGCCCCGTGCCGAACCGTGCGCTCTCGGAGGACGAGATCGCCGCTCTCAACGGCACGCAGGGTACGACGAAGGGCGGCACGAAGGGCAGGCCGGGCGCCAAGGCCCCCGCGCCCGGGTCGACGAACGGCACGACCACCACGGGGCTCGCGTCCGACACGGGGACGTCTCCGGTGGGGCAGGCCCCTGCGGGCACGCCCGACGCGCCGGCGACCGGGTCGGAGCCCCCTGCGGCAACCGACTCCGGCCTGCCCGGCACGGCGTCGCCCACACCGTCGCCTGCACCGTCACCCACACCGTCACCTGCGTCCCCGTCCCCGTCGCCGTCGCCGTCGCCGTCGGCCGCTCCGCGCACGCCGTCGCCATCTGCGCCGACGCCGGCTTCCCCGACGCCGGCTTCCCCGACGCCGGCTTCCCCGACGCCGGCTTCCCCGACGCCCGCGCCGTCACCGGGCAAGACCGAGCCGGCGCCCGCGCCGCCGTCGCCGCCCGCGACCTCCGCACCCTCCGCGACGCCTCGTCCCCCTGCGACCTCAGAACCCGCGCCGTCGCCGTCGCCGTCGGCGCCGGGGAAGGAGCCTTCCCCCGCCGCGACCTCGGTGCCGGCTCCCGTCCCCTCCCCGGGCGGGCAGCGTCCCGACGACGTGCCGGCCGCCGGGATCGCCGGCGCCCTCGCGGCCCTGCCTGCCGGGCCCGCCCAGGTCACGTCGACGGGTCGGCGGCGTCGCGCGTGCCGTTAGGAGCGCCGGACCTGCCGGACTGGTCGGCAAGCGGACGGCGCCGCGGTCCCGTCGACCCTCCGCGGCGGCGGCCCGCGTCGATCGTCGTGGTCCGCGAGCTCGCGGCCGAGGAGGAGGACACCCTCCTCGCGGAGCTGATCCGCAGCGGTGTGCTCTCGCCGGACGAGGGGCGGCTCCTGGCCTCGCTGCGCGCGTTCGCTGACGTCAGGTGCCCGGCGTCCCGGCTGTCGGGACTGCTCGGCCCAGCGGTTGACGTCCACGCCTTCGGCACGGCAACCTGACGCCAGGTCATGAGCGCCAGCGCGAAGCCCCGGCTCGCTGGCCGGCAACCCTCCCCTCGCGGCGGGGTGCCCCGGGTGACGACCTGGCCGCACGGTTCGGTGCGGCAAGCGCGGGGAGAACACGCTCCCCGGCGACGCCGAGGAGGACGCATGACCACGCTCACCGTGACACCCACCACCGCCCGGGTCGACGACGTCGCACCGGTCCTGCCGGTCGTCGGCGGGTCGACGCTCGTGCCGCTGGTCGACGGGCGCCAGGTCCCGTACGCCAACCTCGACGTCGCCGCGTCCGCGCCCGCGCTGGTGGCCGTGGCCGAGCGCGTCGAGCGGGTGCTGCCCCTGTACGCGAGCGTGCACCGCGGGGCCGGGTATCTGTCGCAGGTCTCGACGGCGCTGTACGAGCAGGCCCGCCGCACCGTCGGACGGCTCGTCGACGCGCGCGACGACGACCTGACGATCATCACGCGCAACACCACCGACTCGCTCAACCTGCTCGCCGGCTGCGTGCCCGCCGACCCGGCGACCGGCGAGCCCGGCCGTGTGCTGGTGCTCGACGTCGAGCACCACGCCAACCTGCTGCCGTGGCAGCGCGACACCGAGGCGACGGTGCTCACGGGTGCCCGCAGCGTCGCCGCGACGCTCGACGAGCTGCGCACCGAGCTCGAGGACGCAGCGCGCTCCGGGGCGCCGTACGCCCTGGTCGCGGTCACCGGCGCCTCCAACGTCACGGGCGAGGCGCTCCCGGTGGGTGCCGTCGTCGAGGCGGCGCACGCCGTCGGCGCACGCGTCGCGCTCGACGGCGCCCAGCTCGTGCCGCACCGCCGCTTCTCGCTGGCGCGCAGCGGCGTCGACTACGTGGCGTTCTCGGGCCACAAGACGTACGCGCCCTACGGCGCGGGAGCGCTGGTAGGTCGCCGTGACTGGCTCGACGCCGGCACGCCGTACCTCGCGGGCGGCGGGGCGGTGCGCCGGGTGCGCGTCACCGACACGAGCTGGCACGAGGGCCCCGCGCGGCACGAGGCCGGGTCGCCCAACGTGATCGGCGCGGTGGCGATCGCGGCCGCCGCCGACGCGCTCGGCGCGCTCGACCCCGGCGTGCTCCAGCGGCACGAGGCGACGCTGCGGGCCCGGCTCGTGACGGGGCTCGAGGCCATCGAGCGTGTCCGGGTGGTCCGCGCCTGGGACGACGCCGTCGACCCGGTCGGCGTGGTCACGTTCACCGTCGTGGGCTACGACCCGGGGCTCGTGGCGACCTACCTGTCGGCCGAGCACGGCATCGGCGTGCGCGACGGCCGCTTCTGCGCGCACCCGCTGCTGGGCCGCCTGGGCTTCGACGCGGGGGCGGTGCGCGCGTCGGTCGGCGTCGGCACGCCGGGCTCCGACGTCGAGCGGCTGCTCGCCGCGGTGCGCGCGCTCGTCGCCGACGGTCCGCAGGCGCGCTACGACGTCGTCGACGGGCTGTGGGTCGTGGTCGACGACCCGCGCCCGGTGCCCGACGGGCTGGGCCTCGACGCCCTGCTGGCGACGGCGGCGACGACCACCGACGCCTTCGGGTGCGTCACGTACTGAGGCGAGTCCGGGGGCACCTCATGGGCACCTCCGGGGGCGCCGTCACCACGTCGGCGACGACCACCGACGCCTTCGGGTGCGTCACGTACTGAGGCGAGTCCGGGGGCACCTCATGGGCACCTCCGGGGGCACCGTCACCACGTCGGCGGCCGCCGGTCGGGCCGGCGCAACGCCCCCTCGAGCTGCGCGGCCAGCGCGAGCAGCGCGTGCTCGCCCCCCGGCCGCCCGACGAGCTGCACGCCCATGGGCATGCCCGCGGGCGCCGACGCCGTCGGCTCCGTCCACTGCACGGGAAGCGTGATCGCGGGCAGGCCGGCCACGTTGACCATCGCCGTGTACGGCGTGAACAGGCACTGCTGCTCGAAGTTGCGCTCCGGGTCGGCCGGGTCGAACCACCCGAGCGGGGGCGGCACCATGCCGAGGGCGGGCAGCACGACGGCGTCGTAGGGCGCCAGCCGCGCCACCGTCGCGCGCTCGAACGCGGTCAGCGCGCGCAGCGCGTCGACCAGCTCGCGGGCCCCGACCTTGCGGCCCACCCCGACCAGCCACTGCGTCAGCGGCTCGAGCAGCGCGAGGCGTTCCGGGTCGTCGATCGGCAGGGCCGCCGCACCCGCCATCCACAGCGTGCGGAAGGCGGGCGCGTAGGCGGCGTCGGGCTGCCAGGCGACCTCCTCGACGTCATGACCCAGGCCCGCGAGCGCCGCGACCCCCGCCGCGTGCGCGGCGAGCGCCTCGGGCTCGGGAGCGATGTCGTAGAAGCCCTCCCAGGCGCTGAACCGGCTGACGCCGAGCCGGAACCGGGTCGTGCGGCCGGGGCCGCCGCGGACCTCGCCGTCGAGGGCCGCCGCCAGGTACGACCACCGCGGCCCGACGGCCTGCCCGAGCGTGTAGGGGCGTGCCGCCGCGCCGTCGGGGGTGCGGGTGATGAGCCCTTCGAGCAGCAGCGCGGCATCGGCCGTGGTGCGCGCGAGGGGCCCGTTCACCACGAGCCCGCCCGGGCCGTCGAGGCCGCCTCCCGCGGCCAGCAGGCCCCGGCTCGGCTTGAGCCCGACGAGCCCGCACGCCGCGGCGGGGATGCGGATGGACCCGCCGCCGTCGGACCCGGGCGCGAACGGCAGCATCCCGGCGGCGACGGCCACGGCCGCGCCGCCGCTCGACCCGCCCGCGGTGCGCGTCGGGTCCCACGGGTTGCGCGCGGGCGGCCCCGCGAGCAGCTCGGTGTACGCGGGGAAGCCGAGCTCCGGTGCGGCGGTCTTGCCCAGGCTGATCGTGCCGACCGCGTCGAGCTGCGCGACGACGTCGGCGCTGACGGCGGGCACCCAGGCGTGGGTGCCCGCGAAGGCCCGCGACCCGAAGCCGGTGGGCACGCCCGCACGGTCCCACAGGTCCTTGTCGCCCGAGGGCAGGCCCCACAGCACCTGCTCGTCGACGGGGTCGCCCGGGTCGCCCAGCGCGTCGCCGACCTCGCGCTCGCGCTGCAGCTCGTGCGCGCGAGCGCGGGCCCGGTCCGGTGTCACGGTCGCGAAGGCTCCGAGGGCGGGGTTGCGCTCGGCGACGCGGCCCAGGTAGTGCTCGGTCAGCTCGACGGGGGACACGCTCCCGCCGAGCAGCAGCTCGCGCAGCTCGACGGCGGAACGTTCGTGCAGGTCGGTCACGAGGTCACCCCATCACGGTCCGGAACTGCCGAACATGGTGCTGTACGGCACGGTCTCCTCGGGGGCGGGCGCCTGGATGGTCACGGGCTCGTTGACCTTGGAGATCACGCTGGTCACTGTCATCGTCTTCCCCTCGCCCGAGGGTGCCATGGTGACCGCCACCCGGCGCGGGAGGTTGTCCTTGTCGAGCGCGTACACGACCGTCATCTCCCCGGCCGAGGAGAGCGCGCTCTCCTCGAGCCCGAGGGCGCCGTGGTTCACCTTGGACGGGTCGACCGTCATCGTGTAGAGCGTGACGTCGGTGCCGTCGACGACGTCCGTGCCCGTCGACTCGAACGACGTGACACCGGCCATGTACCCCTCCACCTGCGCGGCGAGGTCGTCGGCTCCGGCGCCTTCCAGCATCCGCGAGAAGCCGTCGTCGCCGGCGAGCTCGGCCTTGGTCATGTGCAGGTACTTGCCTCCCGACAGGTCGCCCAGCGAGATGAACACTTCGCCGCCGGTCATGATCACCTCCGTCTTGCCGCCCGCCGTGGACATCGTCATGTGCATCTCCGGCGTCTTGCCGGCCAGGTTGATGTCGGCGCTGATCGGGGTCTCGCCGAACCCTGCGGAGTCGAACACGTTGCCGGCGAACGTCATCTCCTGGTGCATCGAGGTCATGCCCTCCACCGAGGCGACGACCGCCCCGACGAAGTTCTCCTGGCTCAGGGTGGCGCTCTGTGTCGCCGCGGGCGGGTCTTGGCCCCCGGCCTGACCGGGCGCGCAGGAGGCGAGCGTGAGCGCTGTCGCAGCAGCCAGGCACAGTGTCCCGAGGCGACCGGTCGTCGCGCTGGGGGCTCGAAGGTGCTTCATCGTCGGTTCCCTTCGGTCGTGTCGAGCCGCGGCCCTCGGGTGACGGGCACGCGGTACGCCGCGTCCCGTCGGCGGTGACGCGTGGGACGCGGCGGTTCTTCGACACTAGCGAGCGCCCTTCCGGCGGTTCGTGACGGACGTCACAGCAGCGGGCGGACCTCCTGCCCCAGCCAGGACGCGACCTCCTGCGGGGCCCCGTCGAGGGGGATGGCCGCGATCGTCGTCGCCCCGGCCTCGGCCCAGGCGCGCAGCCGGTCGGCGCACGCCTGCGCGCCGCGGGCGCGTGACCCGGGCGGCACCGCGACGAAGGCGACGACGGCGAACGCGTCCGTGCGCCCCGCGGCCGCCCGGCCCTCCTCGACCAGGGCCAACGCGTCCCGCACCCCCGACGGCGTCGTACCGCCGGTGAGCACGACGCCGTCGGCGACCTCGCCGGCCAGTCGCAGCGTGCGCGGCCCCTGACCCGCCATCAGCACGGGTGGCGGTGCCGCGGGCGGCCAGTCGAGCGCGACGTCGTCGAGCGTGACGTACCGGCCGCCGACGGTCAGGCGCTGCCCGTGCAGCAGGCCGTGCAGGGCGTCGGCGTGCTCGCGCAGCAGGGTGAGCGGGGAGGCCGGCCGGGCACCGATCTGCGCCATCCAGTCCTGGACGCCGTGGCCGAT
The DNA here is from genome assembly GCF_004135345.1 of Xylanimonas allomyrinae. Classification (NCBI taxonomy): domain Bacteria; kingdom Bacillati; phylum Actinomycetota; class Actinomycetes; order Micrococcales; family Promicromonosporaceae; genus Xylanimonas; species Xylanimonas allomyrinae. The sequence goes on along the minus strand of NZ_CP035495.1, from coordinate 2,530,553 downwards.
GCCGGGCACGAGCCGTCCCGGGAACATGCCGTCGAGCGTGGCGAGCTCCATGGCCGTCAACGCCACGTTCCGCAGCGGGACGGGCAGGATCCCGATGCCGACGCGCAGTCGGCGGGTCGCCCCGAGGATCGCGCCCGCCGCCGCGACCCCCGACTCCTTGAAGCAGTCCTCCCAGAGCCACAGCTCGTCGAGCCCGGCCGACTCTGCCGCCCGCGCGAGCGGCAGGAACCGTGCCGGGGCGAGATCCGGCGTCGCGATGCACCCGAGCGTGACCATGCGCCGACCTTAGGAGCAGGCACCGACGGGCGCGTGATGAAATGCGCGCGTGATCCACGACCTCGTCCTGACCGGCCACGGCGTGCGCCTCGAACCGCTGACGCCCGCCCACGCCCCCGCCTTCGACGCGATCGTCGACGACGACCTGTGGTTCTGCATGGGCTCGCCCCGCCCGCAGGGCCTCGCGCAGTGGCAGGCGTGGGTGGGCAGCCAGGTGGCGGACCCCGCACGGCTCGCCTTCGCCGTCGTGAGCGCGGGCGACGCCGCCGACCGCGACGGGCGCCCGCGCCCCGACGGCGAGGTGCGCGGGTCGACCTCGTTCTACGACCTGCACCGGGCGCACCGCCGCGTCGAGATCGGCACGACGTTCTCCGCGCGCCGCTGGTGGGGAACGTCGAACAACCCCGCGTGCAAGCTGCTGCTCCTCACGCACGCGTTCGAGACGTGGGGGCTCCAGCGGGTCGCCCTGCGCGCCGACGCCCGCAACACCCGCTCGCGGTCCGCGATCACGCGGCTGGGCGCGACGCCCGAGGGCGTGCTGCGCAAGCACCGCCTGGCCGCCGACGGCAGCCCGGGCGACACCGCGTACTACTCGATCCTCGACGACGAGTGGCCCCGCGTCCGGTCCGGCCTGCAGGCCCGGCTCGTCGCCTGACCCGGTGCTGAGCCCGTCACCGAACCCATCACCGAACCCGTCACCGAACCCGCCACCGAGCCCGTCACCGAGCCCGTCACCGAGCCCGTCACGGGCCCGTCACTGAACCCGTCACCGAACGCGGCAGCGAGCCCAGCATCGAGCCCGTCACGGAGCCCGTCACCGAGCCCGGCACCGAACCCCGGTGCGCAGGGACCCAGGCCCCGGCGCGCGGGGACCTAAGCCCCGACGCGCCGGGACCTGGGCCCCGGCCCGTCGCGCCGCTACAGCGGCGTGACCTCGCCCTGGAAGTGCCGCAGCCGCCGCGTCGAGGCCCAGCCCAGATACGTGTGGCCCGAGTCGGCGGGCCTGATCGCCACGTCCACCGTGCCCGGCAGCAGCACCGGCTTGGCGAACTCGACCGTCCACCGGTAGGTCGCGCCGCGTGACGGCCCGACCTCCGCGAGCGCGCGCGCCGCCGTGTACATGCCGTGCGCGATCGCCCGCGGGAACCCGAAGGCCTTGGCCGACAGCGCCGACAGGTGGATCGGGTTGCGGTCGCCCGAGATGGCCGCGTAGGCCCGGCCCGTGCTGCCCGGCAGCGCCCACCGGCCCGTCGGAAGCGGCGGCACCCAGGCACCCTCGGGTCCGCCCTCGGTCGCAGGAGCGGCCTGCTCCGGTGCGTCGTCGTCGGGCAGGTGGAACCCCTTGGCGAGGTACGTCGAGACGCCGCGCCACGCGAGCTGCGGCTCCCCGCCCGCGCGGTCCTCGACGCGCACCTCGGCCACGAGGTCGACCTGGACCCCGCGCCGGTGGGGCCGCAGCCCCTCGGCCCAGGCGTGCACCTCCAGCACGTCGCCCAGCACCACCGGCCGGCTCAGCGTGACGTCGTTGGCCAGGTGCACCATGCCCAGCAGCGGCAGCGGGAAGTCGCCGCGCACCATGACGGCCGTGGCGAGCGGGAACGCGAGCACGTGCAGGTACCCGGCGGGCAGGGCGTCGGTGCCGGGCTCGTGCAGCAGCCGCTGGTAGTCGCGCAGGTGGCTCGCCAGGCCGTCCGTGGTCACGCCCGCGACGCGGTAGGCGACGCGCGGCAGCGTCAGCAGCCCGTCGGACGCCGGTGCCGGCCCGCGGCCCGGCAGCGCCCGCCCGGCGGCGATACGCCCCGACGACGCCGCCCCGCGCGCGTAGAGACCGGCGAGGCCCGGCAGCGCGGGAAGGGTCTCGACGCTCAGGTCGCCGGCGGTACCGCCGGCGCTCACCTGCGCCGCCGCCGTCACCGGCCCACCATGTTCTGCCCGCACACCCGCAGGGTCTGCCCCGTGACGCCCGCTGCGAGCGGTGAGGCGAGGAACGCGATCGCCTCGGCGACGTCGACGGGCTCGCCGCCCTGCAGCAGCGACGACAGCCGCCGCGCCACCTGCCGGGTCGCGAAGGGGATGTGCCGCGTCATGTCGGTCTCGATGAACCCGGGCGCGACGGCGTTGGCGGTGCCGCCGTGTTCCGCCAGCAGCGCCGCCGTCGCGGCCGTGTGCCCGATGACTCCCGCCTTGGTGAACGCGTAGTTGGTCTGCCCGCGGTTGCCCGCGATGCCCGACGTCGAGGCCAGCGAGACGATGCGCAGCCCGTCGAGCTCGCCTCGCCCGGCCGCCTCCAGCAGGTGCGCGTTGATGCGCAGCTGTGCCTCGACGTTGACGGCCACCACCGAGTCCCACCGCGCCGTGTCCATGTTGGCCAGCAGCTTGTCCCGGGTGATCCCTGCGTTGTGGACGACGACGTCGAGGCGCCCGTGGCGTGCCGTGGCGTGCGCGAGGATCTTCTCGCCGGCGTCGGGCGCGGTGACGTCGAGCTGAAGTGCCGTGCCGCGCACCGCGTTGGCGGTGCGGGCCAGGCCCTCGCCGGCGGCCGGCACGTCGACGCACACCACGGTGGCGCCGTCGCGCGCGAGCGTGCGTGCGATGGCCGCACCGATGCCGCGCGCGGCACCCGTGACGACCGCGACCTTGCCGTCGAGGGGCTTGTCCCAGTACGCGGGCGTCCACGCCGCGAGCCCGAACGGCGTCGGGCCGACGGACAGGAGCTGGCCGTCGACGTAGGCGCTCTTGGCGGACAGGAAGAACCGCAACGCGGCCTGCGTGCTCGTGTCGTCGCCGGTGGCGCCCCCGGTCAGCACGATGCCGTTCCCGGTGGCCCCGGCCCGCAGCTCCTTGGCCAGCGAGCGCACGAACCCGTCGACGCCCTGCCGCACGGCGGCGACCGCGGGCGGGTCGCCGGGCTCCGCGGCGCGGGACACGGTGACGACGCGCCCGCTGGGTGCGAGCCGCTTGACCGCCGCCCCCGCTGCCAGCACCGCGGCAGAGACCTCGCCCGGCCCCTCGGCGTCGGCCAGCACCAGGATGACCGCGCCCCAGCGGGGCTCCTCGGCAGTCTGTCGTCCGATCGTGCCCTCGGGCGCACGATCGGACGACGAACTGCCGCGGTGTACCGCCAGGTCCCAGCCCGCCAGCACCTTGGCGACGGCGTCGGCGGTCGCGGCGCTCGCGGGGTCGGAGATCAGCAGCACCGGGCCCGTCGTGAGAGGGGCGCCCGGCTTGTAGCGGCGCAGGAGCGCCGGGCGAGGCAGGCCGAGCTTCCTGGCGAGGGTCTTGGTCAGGCCGGTGTTGACGGCCCGGGTGTACGCGTCAGTCATGGTTCTTCCCCTGAGGTCCGGCGTGGTGCGGCGTCACGCCGACTCGAGGATCGCGGCGGCGCCGAGCCCACCGGCGGCGCAGATCGAGATGAGCGCTCGCGCGGGCTTGCCCGTCTGCGCGGCCCGCTGGGCGACGAGCTTGGCCGCCGTGGCCACGATGCGCCCCCCGGTCGCGGCGAACGGGTGCCCGGCCGCGACCGACGAGCCGTTGACGTTGATGCGGGCCGGGTCGACCTTGCCGAGCGCCCCCGGCAGCCCGAGCTCCGTGCGGCAGTACTCGTCGTCCTCCCACGCGGCGAGCGTGGTCAGCACGGTCGAGGCGAACGCCTCGTGGATCTCGTAGAAGTCGACGTCGTCGAGCGTGAGCCCGTTGCGCGCCAGCAGGCGCGGGACGGCGTGGACGGGGGCCATGAGCAGGCCCTCGTGGCCGTGCACGAAGTCGACGGCGGCCGTCTCGGCGTCGACGAACCGGGCCAGCACCGGCAGGTCGTGCTCGTGCGCCCACTCGCGCGAGGCGAGCAGCACGGCCGAGGCGCCGTCGGTCAGGGGGGTGGAGTTGCCGGCGGTCATGGTGGGCTCGGCAGGGCCGACGAGCGCCTTGCCGAACACCGGCTTGAGCGCGGCGAGCTTCTCCAGCGAGGTGTCGGGGCGCAGGTTGTCGTCGCGCGTCAGCCCGCGGAACGGGGTGGCGAGGTCGTCGAAGAAGCCTGCGTCCCATGCCGCCGCGAGGTGCTGGTGGGAGGCCAGCGCGACCTCGTCCTGCGCCTCGCGCGTGATGCCCCAGCGGGCGGTGGTGACCGCCTGGTGCTCTCCCATGGACAGGCCGGTGCGGGGCTCGTCGGTCACGGGCGTGAGCGGCTTGAGGTCGGCGGGGCGCAGCTTGGCGAGCGCTCGCAGCCGCGCCTGGACGGTCTTGGCGTGCGAGACCTCGAGCAGCACGCGCCGCAGCCCCTCGCCGACGGCGATGGGGGCGTCGGACACGGTGTCGGTGCCGCCCGCGATGCCGGAGTCGATCTGCCCGAGGCGGATCTTGTTGGTCACGGCGATCGCGGCCTCCAGGCCGGTCGCGCATGCCTGCTGGACGTCGTAGGCCGGGGTCTGGGGCGAGAGCGACGATCCGAGCACGCACTCGCGCACGAGGTTGAAGTCGCGCGAGTGCTTGAGCACCGCGCCGCCCGCGACCTCGCCCAGGCGTTCGCCCTGGAGGCCGAACCTGGCGACGAGCCCGTCGATGGCTGCGGTGAGCAGTTCCTGGTTCGAGGCGTCGGCGTAGGTGCGGCCGGCCCGGGAGAACGGGATGCGGTTGCCTCCGACGACGACGGCGTCGCGGACGCCGGGCGGGCTGGTGCGGGTGGTGGTTCGTGTGGCCACTGCGTCGCTTCCTTCGCTCTGGGCCGATGGCGCGCCGTCCCGCGCGCCGCCTGGCCGTGATCTTCGTCGATCGTCGCGCTGCCCCCGTGGTGGAGCAACTGTGACGTAGGACTCACAGTACCTGATACTGTTCGTCCCGTGAGCCACATCACAGGAGATCGTGTTCACCGGGGAACGCGATGACACGCGACCAGGACGGGCGCTCGACCCGCTGGGACGACCACCGCGCCGCGCGACGGGCCGAGCTCGTGAGCGCGGCCCGCAAGACCGTGCACCGCGGCGGCCCCGGCGTCTCGATGGACGAGATCGCTGCCGCAGCGGGGACGTCGAAGTCGATCGTCTACCGCTACTTCGAGGACAAGGCGGGCCTGCGGCTCGCCGTCTCGTCCGCGGTCGTCGCCGACATGCGTGACGCGCTCGCACGGGCAGCCGAGGACGCGCCGACGCCGCTCGGCGGCCTGCGCGCCATGGTGCGCGTCTACCTCGAGATGATCGAGCAGTCGCCGCAGGTCTACTGGTTCGTCACCCGCACCTCGATCGCCGGTGTCGAGCCCGACGACCGCGACGCCGGCCCCGGCGTCGTCGGGACGCCCGAGGCGCCGCTGTCGGCATACCTCGACTCGGTCATCGAGATCGTCGCGCGCCCGTTCGCCGAGCTCGCCGGGGTGTCCGACGACGTCGCCGCGGCCTGGGCGGCGGGCGCCGTCGGGCACGTGCGCGGCGCGGGCGAGTGGTGGCTGGCCCACCGGGAGGCGGGCACGACCGCGATGACCCGTGAGGAGCTCACCGAGCACGTGACGCTCTGGCTCTGGCAGGGCCCCGTCGGGGTCCTGCACCGCGAACCCGCCGGCGCCACGGCCGGCAGCCACCCCACCCACCACGACACGAGGGGGATCCACGCATGACCACCACGACCGAGCCCGGCCCGCTGGCCGCGCCCGCCGAGGCACCCGTGGCCGAGGCCACGAGCCCTGCCGGCCAGCCGCGCGTCGCCGTCGCCGCGCTGCACGACGCGCTCCTGGGCGCCTGGCCGCAGTGGCGTGCGGCTGCGCGGGCCCGGGCGGCGCAGCCCGAGTTCTGGAAGGACGAGTCGCTGTCGATGGACGAGCATCGCGAGCGCGTGCTCTCCCAGTGCCACCTCATGGCCAAGGACCCGCAGCACCAGTCGTGGCTCGCGTTCCCCGAGCGGCTCGGGGGCCGGGACGCCCCGGGCGCCAACCTCGCCGGGTTCGAGGAGTTCGCGATCGGCGACCCGTCGCTGCAGATCAAGGCGGGCGTGCAGTGGGGCCTGTTCGCCGCGGCGATCCTGCACCTGGGCACGCCCGAGCAGCAGGACCGCCTGCTGCCGGGCGCGATGGACCTGTCGGTGCCGGGTGCGTTCGCGATGACGGAGACGGGCCACGGCTCCGACGTCGCCGCCATCGGCACCACGGCGACCTACGACCCGGACACCGAGGAGTTCGTGATCCACACCCCGTTCCGCGCGGCGTGGAAGGACTACCTGGGCAACGCGGCCCTGCACGCGACGGCCGCGACGGTGTTCGCCCGGCTGGTCACGGGCGGCGTCGACTACGGCGTGCACTGCTTCTACGTGCCGATCCGCGACGCCGCGACCGGCCGGTTCCTGCCGGGCGTCGGCGGCGAGGACGACGGCCTCAAGGGCGGCCTGCGCGGTGTCGACAACGGGCGGCTCTGGTTCGACCACGTGCGCGTCCCGCGCGCCGACCTGCTGGCCCGCTACGGCCAGGTCGCCGCGGACGGCACCTACACGTCCTCGATCGACAGCCCCGGCCGCCGCTTCTTCACCATGCTGGGCGCCCTGGTCCAGGGTCGCGTCTCGCTCGACGGCGCCGCGGGCGTCGCCTCGCGCATCGGCCTGGCCATCGCGATCCGCTACGGCGCGCAGCGCCGCCAGTTCGCGAGCGCGCGCCCGCAGGACGAGGTCGTGCTGCTCGACTACGCCACGCACCGCAAGCGCCTGTTCCCGCGCATCGCCGAGACGTATGCGATGCACTACGCCCACGAGCGCCTGCTCGACCTGTTCGACCAGGTGTTCAGCGGCCGCGGCGACACCCCGGAGCAGCGCCAGGACCTGGAGACCATGGCCGCCGCGCTCAAGGCGACCTCGACGGACTTCGTGCTCGGCACCCTTCAGGAGTGCCGTGAGGCGTGCGGCGGCGCGGGCTTCCTCACCGAGAACCGCCTCACGAGCCTGCGCGCCGACCTCGACGTGTACGCGACGTTCGAGGGCGACAACACCGTGCTGCTCCAGCTTGTCGGCAAGCGCCTCGTGGGCGACTACGCGAAGGCCATGGGCGCGCAGGTGCGCACCGGTCAGGGCAAGGCCCGGTTCGTGCTCGACCGCGTGATCGACACGGCCCTGCACCGCACGCCGCTGCGCGCCGCCGTCCAGACGGTCGCCGACGCCGTCGCGCGCCCCGCCGCCGGGGCGTGGTTCGACGCCGGCTCCCAGCACGAGCTGCTCGCGGGGCGCGTGGCCGCGAAGGTCGAGGCCGTGGCGCTCGCGCTGCGGCCCGCGCGTTCGGCCGACCCGGTCACGGGGCAGGCGATCTTCGACCGGCACCAGGTCGCGCTCGTCGACGCCGCCCGCGCGCACGCCGACCTGGTGCGCTGGGACGCGTTCACCGCAGCGGTCGACGCGACGCCCGACGCCGGCACGCGCACCGTGCTCGGCTGGCTGCGCGACGTCTACGCGCTGACCGTGATCGAGCAGGACCTCGCCTGGTTCCTCGCCCACGGCCGTCTCTCGACGACGCGGGCCCGCGCCGTCGAGTCGGAGCTCGACGGGCTGCTGCGCCGCCTGCGCCCCCACGTGCTCGACCTGGTCGACGCGTGGGGTCTGGGCGACGACCACCTGCGCGCCGCGATCGCCACGGGCGCCGAGCGCGTCCGCCAGGACGAGGCCCGGGCGTACTACGCGGCCGAGCGCGAGTCGGGGAAGGCCCCCACGCCGGAGAAGTCGCTCAAGGCCCGCGCGCGCTGACGCGTCGGCAAGGTGCCGGCCGGTCGCGGCCGCGACGTCGTCAAGACGCCGCGGCCGCGACGGGGAGCGGCTCCGGCGCCCTCGCTAGCGTGTCCTCCAGCACCTGGTTGTGCACGAGTTGTGCACCAAGAGTGCATATCGCGCACCGGTCATGAGGTCGTGCGCACCGGCCGCTCGCGGCGACCCGTTCTCGATGAGGAGGCTCGTGTCGAGCACCGCCGCGTCCACGACGGCGATCCTCGCTCCGGCCAGCAGCACGGGCCCTCAGGTGGCTGCTCCCTCAGCCTCTCGCCCCACGGGGCGACGAACCGCGGCGTCGCGCATCCGCGCCGCGCCCACCCGTCACGTCCCGGCGTCTCGCGAGTCGGGTCGGTCTTCGTACAGGACGCTCAGCACGGCGAAGGCTTCGCGCCGCAGCCGCACCTCGGCGAAGGGGCGCAGGCAGCGCCCGAGCGCCCACGCCGCGAACGCCGCGGCGACCACCGCGACCCGGGCCGAGTGGCCCGTGGACGTGATGCCGATGAACGTCACGAGCGACATCGCGAAGGCCGCCAGCAGCAGGTACGCGACCCAGCTCGCGGGCATCGGGGCGGGGAGCCGGACACGCCACGGCACCACGGGCAGGCGGGTGTGCGTCACGAGCCGGTCCTTCGAGGGTTCGTCGCTGAGCCCCCAGCACACCGCGTCCGGAACCGCCATCGTGCCCACCTCCTGCCGGAGAAGCGTCGGGCGCCCGCCCGGCGTGTGGACCAGGATCGGCCCGTCTGGCGCCCGGGGACGGTGGTTCTGGCGCGCGGCGACCGGTCGTCGGCCGCTCCGCGTGCCGCGCGGGGACGACCATCGCGCCGGCCATCACCTCCGCGAGACCGAGTGCGGGCCATGGCGCTGCGCCCGGCCCGCCCGGCTCGATCGTGTGAGCCGGCCGCCCGGCGACTCGCCGCCGGTCGCCGCGCCCCGGGCACGGGGAGCGCCGCCGCGCGCGGATAGACTGTCCACGCGCGTCTCGCGCACCACACCCGCCACGGCCGACGCCGGAACCGCCGCTCACCAGCGCGGAGCTCACCCGGCCGTGGCAACAGTGCGACCTCGAGGGAGCTTGATGACCGCCGCCGCTGCCCGCCCCACGCTCGACACCGTGGAGAACGCCGCCGCCACCCCGGACGAGGTGCAGCCCTTCGCCGAGCTCGGCCTCAAGCCCGACGAGTACCAGCGCATCCGCGACATCCTGGGCCGCCGCCCCACGGCCGCCGAGCTCGCCATGTACTCGGTCATGTGGAGCGAGCACTGCTCGTACAAGTCGTCCAAGGTGCACCTGAAGAAGTTCGGGGAGCGCGTCACCGACGAGATGAAGCAGCACCTGCTGGTGGGCATCGGCGAGAACGCCGGCGTCGTCGACATCGGTGACGGCTGGGCCGTGACGTTCAAGGTCGAGTCGCACAACCACCCGTCGTTCGTCGAGCCGTACCAGGGTGCGGCCACCGGCGTCGGCGGCATCGTGCGCGACATCATCTCGATGGGCGCACGCCCGGTCGCCGTCATGGACCAGCTCCGCTTCGGTGCCGTTGACCACCCCGACACGGCCCGCGTGGTGCACGGCGTGGTCTCCGGCGTCGGCGGGTACGGCAACTCGCTCGGCCTGCCGAACATCGGCGGCGAGCTCGTGTTCGACGCCTCCTACCAGGGCAACCCGCTCGTCAACGCGCTGTGCGTGGGCGTGCTGCGCCATGAGGACATCCACCTCGCGAACGCGTCCGGGGTGGGCAACAAGGTCATCCTGTTCGGTGCCCGCACGGGGGGCGACGGCATCGGCGGTGCCTCGATCCTCGCGTCCGAGACGTTCGAGGACGGCGTGCCCGCCAAGCGCCCGTCGGTGCAGGTGGGCGACCCCTTCATGGAGAAGGTGCTCATCGAGTGCTGCCTGGAGCTGTTCGCCGCCCAGGTGGTCGAGGGCATCCAGGACCTGGGCGCCGCGGGCATCTCGTGCGCCACCTCCGAGCTCGCGTCCAACGGCGAGGGCGGCATGCACGTGTTCCTCGACGACGTGCTGCTGCGCGACCCGTCGCTCAACGCGGGCGAGATCCTCATGTCGGAGTCGCAGGAGCGCATGATGGCCGTCGTCACGCCGGCCAAGCTCGACCAGTTCATGGCGATCACCGCGAAGTGGGACGTCGAGACGTCGATCGTCGGCGAGGTCAACGACTCGGGGCGCCTCACCATCGACCACCACGGCCAGCGCATCGTCGACGTCGACCCGCGCACCGTCGCGCACGAGGGCCCCACCTACGACCGGCCCTACGCGCGCCCGGCCTGGCAGGACGCGCTCGTCGCGGACACCACGGCCACGCTGCCGCGTCCGTCGGACGCGGCGGGCTTCCGGGCCGCCGCGCTGCGCCTGCTCGCCTCGCCCAACCTCGCCTCGAAGGCGTGGGTCACCGACCAGTACGACCGGTTCGTGCAGGGCAACACGGCTCTCGCCCAGCCCGACGACGGCGGCGTGATCCGCGTCGACGAGACCACGAACCTCGGCGTCGCGCTCGCCACGGACGCCAACGGCCGGTACGCCAAGCTCGACCCGCGCACGGGCGCCCAGCTCGCGCTCGCCGAGGCGTACCGCAACGTGGCGACGGCGGGGGCCACGCCCATGGCCGTGACCGACTGCCTCAACTTCGGCTCCCCGGAGAACCCCGACTCCATGTGGCAGCTCGTCGAGGCCATCGAGGGCCTGGCGGACGCCTGCCAGACGCTGGGCGTCCCCGTGACCGGCGGCAACGTCTCGCTCTACAACGAGACGGGCGCCCCCGGCCTGGCCGACTCGGCCATCCACCCGACGCCCGTGGTGGGCGTGCTCGGCGTGCTCGACGACGTCCGCGCCGCGGTGCCCTCGGGCTGGCGTGCGGCGGGGCTGCGCGTGCTGCTGCTGGGCGCGACGGCCGACGAGCTCGACGGGTCCGCCTGGGCGGACGTCGAGCACGGTCACCTGGGCGGCGTGCCCCCGCGCGTCGACCTCGCGGCCGAGAAGGCGCTCGCGTCGGTGCTGATCGGCGCCCGCGAGGCCGGCCTCGCCGTGGCCGCGCACGACCTGTCCGAGGGTGGCCTGGTCCAGGCCCTCGTCGAGTCGTCGCTGCGCTACGGCGTGGGCGTCACCGCATCGGTCGCGGGCGTGGTGGAGCGAGACGGCGTCAGCCCGTTCGCGGCCCTGTTCAGCGAGACGACGGCGCGCGCGCTCGTCGCGGTCGACCCGGCACGCGAGGCCGACCTGGTGGCAGCGGCGACGGCCGCCGGCGTCCCGGTCCTGCCGCTCGGCACGACGGGCGGCGACGCCGTCGTGATCGACGACGTGACCATCGCGCTGGCCGAGGCTCGCGAGGCCCACGAGGGGACGTTGCCGCAGCTCTTCGGCTGATGTCCAGGCAGCGCACGTGCCGCGGTGCGACGACGGTCAGCCTCCTTGCGACATCGCGGCACCGTGCGCGCCAAGGCGGGGAATAGTTCCTTCGGTGAGTCGGCCAGTCCCCGGCTCTGACCTGCCGCCCTACCGAAGGGGAGTTCCTGTGAGCGGTTCTCTGTCACTGCGCCGAGCGGGGTTCGTCGCCCCCATGGTCGGCCTTCTTGTCATGGGAGCGGGCGCCGCGACTGCCGATGCCGCGCCCGCCGACGCGACGATCACCTTCACGCCGGCCACGCAGTACGTCCGCTACGGCGACGCCGTCTCCATCGGGGGACGTGCTCGGGGCTGACGGGCGAGACTGGCTATGTCGAACTGACCGCGACGTACAACGGGACGGTTGTCGACAACGAGGGCGGCGTGTACGACCTCGAAGACGACGGGTCGTGGGCCGTTGTAGGGACCATCATCGACGGCGCCACCGTGGGCACGTGGACCTACACCGCCCACTGCATCGACTATGCCGGCGCGACCGGCGCGCCGGCATCGGGTGGCTGGACCACGCTGGCGAAGCTGTCGGGGGCCATGGAGGACACGTCGCTTCTGATCACCGGTCAGGAGACCGCGGTCACCGCGGGCGGCTTCGCGCCGGGCGAGTCGATCGAGGTCTACCTCGACGGCGAGCGGTTCGCGACCGACACGGCCGATGCCGACGGCACCATCTCGGGAACCTTTGCGACCGGCAACGGCAGCACGCTCGGTGCCCACACGCTGCGCCTGGTCGGTGTCAGCACGAAGGGCGCCGTGGAACTGCCGTTCACCGTCGTCAGCGCCACCGCTGCTCCGGTCCCGGCCGCGCCGGCCCCGCCGACGTTCGTTCCGACCGCGCCGGCCAAGTCGCCGAGCGGCGCCGGGGTCCTGCCCAGCGCAGCCAACGACGTCGTCCTCTGACGTGGGCGAAGCTCCGAATCACGCAACGGCCCGTCGACGCGCACCGCGTCGGCGGGCCGCTGTCACGCTCGCCCTGGTGTCCGTCGCCTGTGTGTCAGTCGTCGTGGCGGCCTGCGTCCTCGTCTTCGGGCACGCGCCGAAGCCCGATCCGGTGGCAGCGGCTTCACCGACCGCGAGCGCGACGCCGGCGGCCCCGCTGCCCACGGCTACGTCCCTCGCGTTCGGCCAGGCCCCGCAGCTGACCATCTCCAGCCTGGGGATCGACGCCCCCTTGCACGCCTACACGGCCGAAGAGGCCGCTCAGGGGTATGACGAGGTCGCAGGGACGCCGTGCCTGGTGGACGGCAGAATCGTGTGCATCGACCCGGTCGACCTCGCCGACGTCGTGTGGCAGCAGGGCGCGAGCGACGGCGTGCTCTACGGCGCGGCCCCCTCGGCTCAGGCCCAGCAGAACGTGTACCTCTTCGGGCACGCCGACGCGACGGGCACGGCGATCTTCTCCCGCATCGGCGAGCTCGCGGCGGGCGACACGATCGAGATCACCACGAGCGCGGGCCCCCTGACCTACGACGTGCACGAGGTGATCACGGTCGGCAAGGACGGCTACACGAGCCTGCCGAAGGCGGTCGAGCAGGTCCCCGGGCGCCTGCTGCTGGTCACCTGCGACCATCGCGCCGGTGCTGCGCTGACCGGCGCCGGGTACGCCGAGGACAACATCGTGGTCCTCGCCCAGCTCGAGACCACCACCGCCCAGCGGTGACGGCCTGGCCGCGTCGCCGCGCCGTCGTCCTGACGGCCGTCCTCGCCCTGGTCGCGGCCGTCGCGGCAGACGTCGCCACGATCGCCGCCCGGGTCGACCGCGTCGCGATCCCTGCGACCGCGTCGACCGGCGCCCGCAGCACCCACCGGCAGACCTGGGTCCTGGTCGGTCTCGACTCGCGCGACGCCGCCCCCGACGGGCCCGACTACTACGGCATCGCGGAGGCCGTCACCGACCCGCCGCACGCCGACGCCATCGTCGTGCTCACCGTCGAGGACGGTCACGCGACGGCGCTCGCGGTGCCCCGCGAGCTGCGGGTGCGGCCGGCCGACGGTGAGCCCGACCGGGTCGGCGTTCTCGTGGCGCGGGGGTGGGACGCGTTCGTCACGGGGATGTGCGAGGGCCTCGGGATCCCGACCGACCATCTGGTCGCCGTGACCATGCGCGGCTTCGCGGGCGCGGTCGACGCGGTCGGCGGCGTCGAGGTCACCCTTCCCGCCCCGACGCGCGACCTGAGCACGGGCCTCGACCTGCCCGCGGGGGTCCAGCGCCTCGACGGGGTGCAGGCCCTGTCGCTGGTGCGTTCCCGGCACACCGAGACGCTCGTGGACGGCGTGTGGCAGCAGGTCGACGACCGCACCGGCGCGTTCGACCGCGCGGCCGGCGTGGGCGCCATGCTCTCGACCATGGCGGCGCGACTGCACGGGGTGCGCTCCCCGCTGACGTTCCAGCGACTCGCGTGGAACGTCGGGGGTCAGACCAGCCTCGACACGTCGACGTCTCTGTTCGGCCTCACCGCGCTCCGGTCGGCCGGGGCCGTCGACGTCAAGACGCTTCCCGTCGTGGCCACGGCGACCCCGCTGGTGTCCCGGGTCGGCGACGAGACCCGGCGGGTGCTGGAGGGCGCCGGGTACGGACCGGGGGCGTGCGCCGTGGTCCGTGACGCCGAGGGGTGACGACGGCGCTAGCGGGCGTGGGCGAGCAGCCAGTCCGCGAGCGCCGGACCGAACGTCGGCGACCATGCCGGCACATGGCGGCCGCCGGCGATCGTCCAGAGCGCGACCTCGGTGCCGGCCTCGCACGGTGACCACGTGAGCGGCGTCGTCTCGGCGCCGCTCACGGTGTCTTCCAGGTCGAGCGCCGGCCCCTCCTGGGGCGCCGCCGCGCATCCGTCGAGGCCGGCCCAGTCGGCGACCGTCTGCTCCGCGCCGGGGTAGCGCCGGCCCGGGCCGTTGCTGCCGCCGCGGTAGCGGATGGTCTCGTCGGCGTCGCCCTGCACCTGGAGCACGCTCACAGGACGTGCGGGCGTGCACGACGAGACGTCGTCGGTCATCTCCCCGGCGACCGAGACGACGGCGGTGACGAGGTCGGCGTGCTCGCACGCCATCCGCAGCGCCATGAACCCGCCGTTGGAGTGGCCGACGACGTAGACGCGCGCCGGGTCGACCGCGTACTGCGCCTCGACGGTCGTGATGAGGTGCGCGAGGTATGCCGAGTCGTCGACGCCGGTGTCGTGGAAGTCGCAGCATGCCGTCGTCGCGTTCCAGAACGGCTTGCCGTCGGCGTCGGGCGTCCCGTCGGGGGTCGCCAGCAGGAACCCGCGGTCCTGCGACTGCGCCGTGAGCCCCAGGTAGGAGGCCAGCTCGGCGCCCGACGACGTGTAGCCGTGCAGTCCGACGACGAGCGGCACCGGCGTGCCCGCGTCGTACCCGGCGGGGACGGTCAGCGCGAAGGGGCGGCCGTCCAGCGGGACCTGCCCCGACGTCCCTGCGGGGAGCGGGCCGGTGGCGAGCGGGCCGGTGGCGCCCGCCGTCGTCGGGTCCGCCGGCCCGCACGCGGCGAGCACGAGCAGGGTCATCGCAGCGACCCAGGCGCCTACCGCTCTCCGAAACCGCGTCATGGGCACATCATGGGTGCGAGGGGCCGCTCGCACCAGGGGTGCTCCCGGTGCAGAGCGGCGCCCGGACAGGGAGGCGAAGGCGCGATGACGTGGCAGCTCGCGATGTTCCTCGGCCTGTCCGTGGCGTCGATGCTCGCGGTCGCGGTCGGGTTGCTGTGCGCCATCGTGCGCACGCGCCTGCGTCGTCGGGCGGAACGCCGGCGCAAGGCCGCGGGCGACCCGATCGACACGCTGACGCTGCAGCTGCGCCTCGGTGAGATCGCCCGCGAGATCCAGGCCCTGGCCGGGAGCCGCGGTTTCGCGGTCGCGCACCACACGCGCGCGGCCCAGGCGGCCTACGACGCGCTCCTGGCGGAGGCGTGCCGCCGCGCGGGCCTGCCCGTCGAGGCCCCGCACCTGGTGACCGACCGCACCCCGGAGGCCGAACGGCTCCGCGAGGAGCTGGAGCTGGCCTCGCGCGGCTGGAGCTGGTGAGCCCCGGTGCCCCCGCGCGGCGGGGGACCGGGGCTCCCGGCGTGGCCTCGCTTCAGAGGGTCGCGAGGACCGTGTTGAACGTGGTGCTCGGGCGCATGACCGCCGTCGTCAGCGCGTCGTCCGGGCGGTAGTAGCCGCCGATGTCGGCGGGCTTGCCCTGGACCGACAGCAGCTCGGCGACGATGGCCTCCTCGTTCGCCGCGAGGGCCGCGGCCAGGGGGGTGAACGCGGCGGCCAGCCCGGCGTCGTCGGTCTGGGCGGCGAGCTCACGGGACCAGTACAGGGCCAGGTAGAAGTGCGAGCCGCGGTTGTCGATGGTGCCGAGCTTGCGGCCGGGGGAGCGGTCCTCGTCGAGGAACGTGCCGGTGGCACGGTCGAGCGTGTCGGCGAGGACCTGCGCGCGGGTGTTCGACGTCGTCTGCGCGAGGTGCTCGAGTGACGCGGCGAGGGCGAAGAACTCGCCGAGCGAGTCCCAGCGCAGGTAGTCCTCCGCGACGAGCTGCTGGACGTGCTTGGGTGCCGAGCCGCCTGCGCCCGTCTCGAACAGGCCGCCGCCCTTCATGAGCGGCACGATCGAGAGCATCTTGGCCGAGGTGCCGACCTCGAGGATGGGGAACAGGTCGGTGTTGTAGTCGCGCAGCACGTTGCCGGTCACGGAGATGGTGTCGAGGCCGGCGCGCATGCGCGCGAACGAGTACGCGGTCGCCTCGGCCGGGGCCATGACGTGGATCTCGAGGCCGTCGGTGTCGTGGTCGGGGAGGTACTTCTCGAGCTTCTCGATGAGGTTGGCGTCGTGCGCGCGCTGCGCGTCGAGCCAGAACACCGCGGGGGTGTTCGACAGGCGTGCGCGGCGCACGGCCAGGCCCACCCAGTCGCGGACGGGGGCGTCCTTGGTCTGGCAGGCGCGCCAGATGTCGCCGGCCTCGACGTCGTGCGAGAAAAGCACCTCGCCTGCCGCGGTCACGACCTCGACGGTGCCCGCGACGGGGATCTCGAACGTCTTGTCGTGCGAGCCGTACTCCTCGGCGGCCTTGGCCATGAGGCCGACGTTGGGCACGGTGCCGATGGTGGCCGGGTCGAGCGCCCCGTGCTCGCGGCAGTCGTCGATGGCGGCCTGGTAGACGCCCGCGTAGGACGAGTCGGGGATGACGGCGAGCGTGTCGTGCTCGGCGCCGTCGGGGCCCCACATCTTGCCGCCGCCGCGGATCATCGCGGGCATGGACGCGTCGATGATGACGTCGGAGGGCACGTGCAGGTTGGTGATGCCCTTGTCGGAGTTGACCATGGCCAGCGCGGGGCCCTGCGCGAGCCCGCGCTCGACGGCGGCGCGGATGGCCTCGCCGTCGGGCAGCGTCTGCGTGGCGGCCAGGAGGGCGCCGAGGCCGTCGTTGGCGGACACGCCCGCGGCGCGCAACGAGTCGCCGAACTGCTCGAAGACCTCGGGCAGGAACGCCTGGACGACGTGCCCGAAGATGATCGGGTCGCTGACCTTCATCATCGTGGCCTTGAGGTGCGCCGAGAACAGGACGCCGTCGGCCTTGGCGCGCGCGATCTGCTCGGTCAGGAAGGCGCGCAGGGCGCGCACCGACAGGAACGTGCCGTCCACGACCTCGCCCGCGAGGACCTTCAGCCCGGTGCGCAGCACGGTGACGGAGCCGTCCTCGGCAACGAGGCGGATGGTCAGCGTGTCGTCGGCGGGCATGACGACGGACTTCTCATTGTGGAAGAAGTCGCCGGCCGTCATGGTGGCGACGGTGGTCTGTGACGTCGGCGACCACGCGCCCATGCGGTGCGGGTGGGCCTTGGCGTAGGCCTTGACCGAGGCGGGGGCGCGGCGGTCGGAGTTGCCCTGGCGCAGCACCGGGTTGACGGCCGAGCCCTTGACGCGGTCGTAGCGGGCCCGCACGTCCTTCTCCTCGTCCGACGACGGCGCCTCGGGGTAGTCGGGCACGTCGAAGCCCTGGGCCTGGAGCTCGGCGACGGCGGCCTTGAGCTGCGGCACGGAGGCGGAGACGTTGGGGAGCTTGATGATGTTGGCGGTCGGTTCCTCGGCGAGGCGGCCGAGCTCGGTGAGGGCGTCGGGGACGCGCTGCTCGGGCGTGAGGCGCTCGGGGAACTGGGCGAGGATGCGCGCGGCGACGGAGATGTCGCGGGTCTCGACGGCGACTCCGGCCTGCCGGGCGAACGCCTGGACGATCGGCAGGAACGAGTACGTCGCCAGCAGCGGGGCCTCGTCGGTGTGGGTGTAGATGATCGTGGACTGACCGGCCATGGGCGGCGTCGCTCCCTGGTGAGTGTGCCGCTGCTCGTGGCAGCGGGGCGGGTTTTCTCGATATCAAGATACTTGACGGGCCGTGCTCACCGGAATGCGCGACGCGCTTCGTGCGTCTCAAAACGATGTCTCGAAATGTGAAACGGCCGTTGCCCTGCGTACGAGCGCTCCGTAGTGTCCTGCGTGTCGAGGCCCCCGGGCCTCGGGTCATGAGCTCCGACGTCAAGCCCCGGCTGGTCGGACGGCAACCCCCCGCGCGGGTGGGTGCCCCGGGTGAGGACCAGGTTTGGCCGCGCCAGCGGTGAGACAACACGCGAGCCCTCGCGGGCGAAGAGGAGGAACGATGTACCGGAGCCAGTGTCGCTGTTGCTGTCGCTGACCAGCGACGCCGCTACGCGCGGTCCGCGGGCCTGAGCCCGTCCCCTCGATCCACACCGGCCTACGGCCATCGCCGCCCCCGTGCGGTCCTGTGCATCCCGGTCGCCCTGCCGCCGCGCTGACGCGTGGCGCGGCGACGCTCATGAACGGAGCCTCCCCGTGCTCTTTCCTCCTGCCCCCGTCCCCTCCGACGGCCCCGCGCGATCGTCGGCGTCGACCTCACCGCCGCCGGAGCGCGGCCCGGCGCGCACCGCACCCGCGGCGGGATCGCCGCGCTGCCGTTCGACGGCCAGCGGTTCGTGCGCCTCGTACGCACCGCCGAGCAGGGCCACGTCGACCTCGTCGTGCTCGACGCCGCCTTCCTGCTGCACCCGGGGCGCGGCCGTGTCGCCGGCCGGCTCGACGCCGCCGTGGCCGCCGCCCGCGTCGCGCCGCACGCGCCGGGCATCGGCCTGGTCGCCGGCGTCGACCCCCTCCACCTCGACCCGTCCGCGATCGCAGGCGCGGTCGCCGGGATCGACCGCGCGAGCGGCGGCCGCGCCGCCTGGCAGGTCGGCCTGCCCGCAGGCGACGAACGCCTCGCCCGGCACGCCGTCGTCGCGGCCCGCCGCATCGGGCGGCTGTGGGACCACGCCGACGCGCGGACCGCAACGCGCGACCCTGACGGCCGGCGGCGCCTCGACCACGACGGCATCCGCTTCGCCGTGAGCCGCCCGGCCGAGCCGATCGCCGCGCCGCACGGCCGCCCGCCCGTCGTCGTGCGCGTCACGGACGAGACGGGGGCACGGGCCGCGGCGCTCGTCGCCGACGTCGTCCGGATCGTCGCCCCCGACCAGGCGGGCGTCCTCGCGCTGCGGTCCGCGGTGCGCGAGGCCGCCGCCGCCGAGGGGCGCGACCCCGACGAGCTGCGCGTGCTCGCCGAGGCCTACGTGGTGCTCGCCGCCCAGCGCGAGAGCGCCCTGGCCCGGCTCGCGATGATCGAGGACATCGAGGGCGCCAGCGCCGGGGGCGGCGCCTTCGTCGTCGCCGGGACGCCGCGGCACCTGGCCGACGTCGTCGCCGAGTGGGTCACCGCCGGGACCGTCGACGGGTTCGTGCTGCGGCCCGCCGCGCTCGAGGCCGACCTCGACGCCATCGTGACCGGCCTCGTGCCCGACCTGCAGGCGCGCGGGCTGTTCCCCGTCGAGAAGACCACCGGCTCGTTCCGGGAACGCCTGGGCCTGCACGGCCCGGCCGCTCCCGTGCGGGCCCTGCAACCCGCCTGAGCACACGCCGCGGGTGCCCGCCACGCACCCGCGGCGTCCGAACCACACCCCACCAGCCAGGTACGCCACGCCCGTCCGGTGCATCGATCCACCACGTCGATCCCGTCACGTCGATCCCGTCACGTCGATCCGCCACGCCCATCCAGGAGACACCCATGCCACGCACCACGCCCCGGTGGCGCCACGTCGCCGCCGTCGCCCTGCTCGCCCCCGCGCTCGCGCTCGCCGCGTGCGCCGGACCTGGCGGTGCCGCCACCCAGGGCGGCCCCGCCGGGGCCGCGCCCACCGGAGACCCCACACCGGGCGGCACGCTGCGCTTCGCGCTCGGCGCCTCGCCGTCGGGCGTCGACCCGCAGCAGGTCGGCACCAACGTGAGCATCTACATCGCCCGCCAGCTCGCGGACTCGCTGACCGACCAGGACCCGAAGACCGGCGAGATCGTCCCGTGGCTCGCCACGTCGTGGGACGTCAGCGACGACCTGACGACGTTCACCTTCCACCTGCGCGACGACGTCACGTTCTCCGACGGCACGCCGCTGACCGCCACCACCGTCAAGGCCAACCTCGACGCGCTGACCGGCCCGTTCGGCGCCTCCGCGCCGCTGGCCGCCTCCTACCTGGCCGGGTACCAGGGTGCGACCGTCGTCGACGACCACACCGTGACGGTCACGTTCGACGCGCCCAACGCCCAGTTCCTCCAGGCCACCTCGACGGTGTCGCTCGCGATCCTGTCCGACGCGTCGGTCGGCGCCGACGCGGCTGCGCGCCTGCAAGGCACGATCGTCGGCTCGGGCCCGTTCGTCCTCAAGTCCTACACGCAGGACCAGGGGGCCGTGCTGACCCGGCGCGCCGACTACGGCTGGGCCTCGGCCGTCTCCGACCACGAGGGCCCCGCCTACGTCGACGAGATCGACTTCAGCATCGTCCCCGAGTCGGGCGTGCGCGCCGGAGGCCTCGCCTCGGGCCAGTTCGACGCCGTCGGCGACGTGCTGCCGCAGGACGTCCAGCAGATCTCCGCCGCCGGCGGCTCCGTGCTCACCCGCACCAACCCGGGCGTGACGTTCGTGCTCCAGCCCAACGTGACCCGCGGGTTCCTCGCCGACGTCGCCGTGCGCCGCGCCGTCAGCCAGGCGATCAACCGCCCCGAGCTCGTCGACACCGTGCTGTCCGACGCGTTCAAGCCCGCCACGAGCGTCCTCGCCTCGACCACACCCGGGTACACCGACCTGTCGCAGGACCTGGCGTTCGACCCCGACGCCGCGAAGGCCGCCCTCGACGCCGCCGGATGGAAGCCCGGGGCCGACGGCATCCGCGAGAAGGACGGCCAGAAGGCCACGTTCGACGTCGTCTACGCCCCGCTGTTCACCGGCTCGCAGGCCGTCCTGGAGCTCGCCCAGCAGCAGCTGCGCGCCGTCGGCGTCGACCTCACGCTGCGCCAGGTCACCCCCGCCGAGCAGTCGGCGCTCGACAAGAGCGGCGACTACGACACCTACTACTACAACGTCACCCGCGCCGACGGCGACATCCTGCGCACGCAGTTCCCCGCCGCCGAAGGCAACCGCAACCGCCGCCCCGCCGACCCCGCGCTCGACCCGCTGCTGGCGGCCGAGCTCACGCAGTCCGACGCCGCGCAGCGCGCCGACACCATCGCGCAGGCACAGCGCCAGATCGTCGACCAGGGCTACGCCATCCCGCTCTTCGAGCTCGCGCAGTCCATCGGCGTGGGCGCGAAGGTCCACGGCGTCACGTTCGACGCCTCCAGCCGCCTGCTGTTCCACGACGCGTGGGTGGAGCAGGGCTGACATGACGCGCTACGTCCTGGGCCGGGTCGTCGCGGCCGTCGCCGTCCTGTGGGCCGCCGTCACGGTGTCCTTCGTGGTCCTGTACCTGCTCCCGAGCGACCCCGTGAGCGTGATGCTCGACAACGCGTCGGCCGGTCAGACGGTGGACCCCGCCCAGGCCGCAGCCCTGCGGGCCCAGTACGGGTTCGACCGCGGCCCCGTCGAGCAGTACCTGAGCCAGCTCGGCCACACCGTGACCGGCGACCTCGGCACGTCGCTCACCTCGGGGGCGCCCGTGCGGACCTTGATCGCGCAGGCCTTCCCGCAGACGGCGGCGCTCGCGGCGTTCGCGCTCGTCCTGGCCGTCGCCGTAGGCGGCGGCACCGCGGTGCTCGCCTCGTGGACACGGTCGAGCCGCCTGCGCGGGCTGCTGCTCGCCCTGCCGCCGCTCGGCGTGGCCGTGCCCGGCTTCTGGGTGGGGCTGCTGCTGCTCCAGCTCTTCTCCTTCCGCTGGTACTGGTTCCCCGCCGTGGGCAACGACGGTTTCGCGTCGCTCGTGCTGCCGGCCGTGACGCTCGCCATCCCCGGCGCCGCGACCGTCGCGCAGGTGCTCTCGCAAGGGCTGGGCGCCGCCTGGCGCTCGCCCTACGTCGAGACGGCGTTCGCCAAAGGCGCCTCACGCGGCCGGGTGCTCGGGCGGCACGTGCTGCGCAACGCGGTGCTGCCCGTCCTGACCGTGCTGGGCGTGCTGGTCGGCCAGCTCCTGGCCGGGTCCGTCGTCGCCGAGACGGTGTTCTCCCGCCAAGGGTTCGGCCGCCTCGTCGAGCAGGCGGTCACGACGCAGGACATCCCCGTGGTCCAGGGCCTCGTCGTCGTCGCGGCGGCCGTGTTCGTCGTCGTCAACCTCGCCGTCGACCTGGCCTACCCGCTGCTCGACCCGCGCATCGACCTCACCGGTGTGCTCCGCCCCCGCCGTGCGCCGGCCGCCCGGCGCACGACCGCCCTCGGGAGGGCCGCATGAGCCTGCTGTCCGCCTCACGCATCCCCGGCCACCGACCCGGCGCGGCCGCGGCCCTCGCCGACCCGACGGCGCAGCGCGTGCGGGCGGTGCGCCACCCGCTGCTGCGGCCCGGCGCGCTCCTCGCCCTCGCCGTCGTGCTGGTGATCCTCGCGTGGGCCGTGCTGCCCGGGGTGTTCGCCCACCAGGACCCCGTCACGGGAGTCCCGGCCGACAAGCTCCAGGGCCCGAGCGCCGCCCACTGGTTCGGCACCGACCACCTCGGCCGCGACCTGTTCTCCCGGACCGTGCACGGCACCGGCCTGTCGTTGCAGGCGGCGCTCATCGCGATCGCGATCGCGCTGCTCGTCGGCGGTGCGCTCGGCCTGGTGGCCGGGTTCGTGGGCGGGTGGGTCGACACCGTCGTCATGCGGGCGTCGGACGTGCTGCTCGCGATCCCCGGCCTGCTGCTGTCGCTGGCCGTCGTGACCGCGCTCGGTTTCGGCACCGTCAAGGTCGCCGTCGCCGTCGGCGTGGCCACCGTCGCGACGTTCGCGCGCGTCATGCGCGTCGAGGTGCTGCGCGTGCGCGGTGCGACGTACGTCGAGGCGGCACGACTGGCCGGGGTGCGCGAGACCGCCGTCGTGCTGCGGCACGTGCTGCCGGGCGCGGCCGGGCCGGTGCTCGTGCTCGCCGCCGTCGAGCTCGGGGCCGTCGTGCTGGCCGTCTCCGCGCTCAGCTTTCTCGGCTTCGGTGCCGCGCCGCCCGCACCCGAGTGGGGCTCGCTCGTCGCCGAGGGGCGCAACTACCTCGCCACCGCCTGGTGGTACTCGACCCTGCCCGGCGTCGTCATCGCGGCCCTCGTGGTCGCCGTGGGACGCCTCGGGCGCGCCTTCTCCCACGACCGGAGGCCCGTGCGATGACCCTCAGCGAGACCCCGACGATCAGCGTCGCGGCGCCCCCGCTCGTGCAGGCGGCGAGCGAGCGCCCCGAAACCGGCCACACGTCCGGTCACCCGTCCGGCCCCGCGGACCGGCCCGCGCCCGTGCTGTCCGTGCGCGGCCTGCGCGTGGCCTACCGCGGCCGCCGCGGCACGGTCGAGGCCGTGCGCGGCGTGTCGTTCGACGTGCTGCCCGGGCAGGTCGTCGCCCTGGTCGGCGAGTCCGGCTCCGGCAAGTCGACGACGGCGCACGCCGCCGTCGGGCTGCTGCCGCACACCGGGCACGTCACGGCCGGCAGCCTCGACCTGGGCGCCGACCTCCACGACAGGCTCGACCTGGCCCGCCTGCCCGTGCGGGCGTGGCAGAGGGTGCGCGGCACGCGCGTCGGGCTCGTCCCGCAGGACCCGGGCGTGGCCCTCAACCCCGTGGTGCGCATCGGCGACCAGGTGGCCGAGGTGCTGCGCATCCACGGGCGCGCGGGGCGGCGCGAGGCCGCCGCGGCCGCCGTCGAGATCCTGCGTTCTGTGGGCCTCGACGCACCCGAGGAGCGCGCCCGGCAGTACCCGCACCAGCTCTCGGGCGGCATGCGCCAGCGCGTGCTCATCGGCATCGCGCTCGCCTGCCGGCCCGAGCTCGTGATCGCCGACGAGCCCACGAGCGCCCTCGACGTCACCGTCCAGCGCCGCGTGCTCGACCTGCTCGCCCGGCTCACGCGCGAGGCCGGGTCGGCCGTGCTGCTCATCACCCACGACCTGGCCGTGGCCGCCGACCGCGCCGACCGCGTCGTCGTGCTCCAGGGCGGGGAGGTCGTCGAGCAGGGACCCACCGCGCAGGTGCTGCGCGACCCGCAGCACCCGTACACGCGCGAGCTGCTCGCGGCGGCCCCGCTGCGCGCCGTCTCCCGCGCAGGCGCGAGCGCCCGGACCGCGGCCGTCACCGATGCGGCCGGGACCGCCGACGGGATCGCCGACCGCTCGACGACGAGGCCTGCCGCCGCGCCGCAGGAGGCGGGCCCCGCGCCGGCCGAGGCGCCCGCGCGCGGGGCCGAGCGGGACGCGATCGCGCCCGTCGCCCCGGATCCGCGACCGGCCGAGGGGGCGGCTGATGTGCCGTCTGTCGAGTCCCTGCGCGTGGCCGAGCGTTCCACGCCAGCGCCCGTCGCTCCGGATCCGCGCGTGGCCGAGGGGGTGACTGATGTGCCGCCTTTCGCGTCCCTCGGCGTGGCCGAGAGGGCCACGCCTGCGCCTTCCGCCGCGTCCCTGCGCGTGGCCGAGCGGTCCGCGACTACGCCCGCCGCCCCGGACCTGCTCACAGCCCCGGACCTGCTCGTCGTCGAGAACCTGCGCAAGGACTTCCCGCTCGGCGCTCGCGGCACGCTGCGGGCCGTCGACGACGTCTCGTTCGCCGTGCCGCGCGGCACCGCGTTCGCGCTGGTCGGCGAGTCCGGTTCGGGCAAGTCGACGACGGCGCGGCTCGTGCTGGGCCTCGAACGCCCGGACGGGGGCTCGGTGCGGTTCGACGGCCGCGAGGTGGGTGCGGCGCGCGGCGACGTGCTGCGTACGCTGCGCCGCCGCACCCAGCTCGTCCACCAGAACCCGTACGCGTCGCTCGACCCGCGGTTCACCGTCGCGCAGGTGATCGAGGAGCCGTTGCGCGCGCACCGCTCCGGCTCGCGTGCACAGCGTCGCGAACGTGTCGCCGAGCTGCTCGCGGCGGTGCGGCTGCCCGTCGAGCTTGCCGCGCGCCGCCCCGAGGAGCTGTCGGGCGGGCAGCGGCAGCGCGTCGCGATCGCTCGCGCGCTCGCCCTCGACCCCGAGCTGCTGGTGCTCGACGAGCCGACGAGCGCGCTCGACGTCTCGGTCCAGGCGCACGTCCTGGACCTGCTCGGCCAGCTGCGCGCCGAACGCGGGCTGACCTACCTGTTCATCTCGCACGACCTCGCCGTGGTGCGGCAGGTGGCCGACCACGTGGGCGTGCTGAGCCGCGGCCGGCTGGTCGAGACGGGGCCGGTGGCCGACGTCTTCGACCACCCGGCCGACCCGTACACCGCCGAGCTGGTCTCGGCGATCCCCGGGCGCGCCCGCGCCGGGGCCGAGGAGAGTCCTGTGGGAGGCATCGCATGAGCACGCAGATCCTGGACAGGCCCGCGCGGCAGGCGGAGCGTGAGCGCGCCCTGGCCGCGCCGCACGGCTGGCTGTCGGTCGTCGCGTTCCACTGGCTGCCCGCCGAGCCCGCCGCGCTGCCCGGCGTGCCCGGCCTGTGGTGGGCCGACGCCGCCGGGGCGCACGTGCGGCCCGCCGACGGCGCGGGTCCCGCCGCCGGTCGCGCCGCCGACGCCGCCGCTGGTCGCGCCGCCGACGCCGTGTTCGTCGGGCATGCCGCCCAAGCGCGGGAGGACGTCCCCTCCGCGCTCGCCGGCGACCGCCTCGCGTCGGGGCCCGGTGCCGCCGCGCCTGGGGCTGGTGGCCTCGTGGGCGAGCGTCTCGCCCGCGGGTCCGGTGACGTCGTCGTGCCCGAGGGCGGGTCGGTGGTGCTCGGGTCGTACCTGCCCGCAGGCCGGGCCCCGCTGCCCGAGGGGGCGGGGGCGAGACCGCGGTGGTGGCCGTGGAGGTCGTGCAGCGCACGGGCCGCTACGCGATCCGGTTGCGCGACCCGCACGCCCCGGCGCGCGCGGACTTCGCGGGCGTGCCGACGTTCCCGTTCGACCCGGCGTGGGTGCTCGACGGGCGCGTGCGCCAGTACGCGGAGCCGCGCGAGATCGTCGTGGGGGCGGCCCGCCCCGGCCTGCTCCATCACGTCCAGGTGATCGGCGAGGTCGACCTCGCGCACGCCGGCCACGCCGTGACCTTGCTGCTGACCGGCACGGGTGACCGGGCCTCGATCCTGTTCTCCGACGAGACCCCTGGCGTGGCGCCGTGGCGCATCCTCGCCGTCGACCTGCCGGGCACGCTCGCCCCCGGTGGGTCGGGCACGGTGCGCGTCGACTTCAACGAGGCCCGCAACCTGCCGTTCGCGTTCACCGAGCACGGCACGTGCCCCGCCCCGGCGCCGGGCAACCACGTGCCGTTCGCGGTGCCGGCGGGGGAGAAGGCGCCCCGATGAGCGCCACGGCCCTGCCCACGGCGCGGGTGGTCGCTCCGCCGTCGGCCGATCATTCGGCAGGTGCCGACGCGAGCCCGTCGGCCGCGCCGTCGTACGCGGGCCTGCGCGTGGTGCCCGCGCGGCACCCCGCACGATGGGCGGCGACCGGTGTCGTGGCCGTCCTGCTCGCCATGGTGGTCAGCTCGCTCGTGACGAACGACCACTGGGAGTGGGACGTCGTCGCGCAGTACCTGACCTGGCCGTCGGTCCTCGACGGGCTGTGGGGCACGATCCGGCTCGCCGCGGCCTCGATCGTCATCGGGTTCGGGCTCGGCACGGTGCTCGCGCTCATGCGCTTGTCGCGTTCGCCGCTGCTCCAGTCCGTCGCCTGGGCCTACATGTGGGTGTTCCGCTCGGTGCCGCTGATCCTGCAGCTTCTGCTCTGGTACAACCTGGCCTACCTGTACCCCGAGCTGAGCGTCGGCATCCCGTTCGGGCCCGGCTTCGCCTCGTTCGACACGCTCGACATCGTCGACAAGTTCGGCGCCGCGGTGCTGGGCCTGGGGCTGTCGCAGGCCGCCTACAGCGCAGAGATCGTGCGCGCGGGCATCCTCGGCGTCGACCAGGGCCAGCAGGAGGCCGCCGCGTCGCTCGGCATCCCGCGCTGGCGCCAGCAGTGGGCCATCGTGCTGCCACAGGCCATGCGCACCATCGTGCCGACGTCGGTCAACGAGATGATCGGCCTCGTCAAGGGCACCTCGGTCGTCTACGTCCTGGCCTACGGCGAGCTGTTCTACACGGTGGGCATCATCTACGGCCGCAACCAGCGCGTCGTCCCGCTGCTGCTGGTCGCGGGCATCTGGTACCTGGTCATCACCACGGTGCTGACCGTCGCGCAGTACTACCTCGAACGGCACTACGCCCGCGGCGCGCTGCGCACCGTGCCACCCACTCCCCGGCAGCGGCTCGTGCGCGCCCTGCGTGCACGCGGGCACCTGACCCGCACCGCGGCCACGACCCCGGCCCTCGACGGAGCACAACGATGAGCGCGAACACGACGGCGAGCACGACTGTGAACACAACTGCGACCCCGCGGGCGGCCACCTGCGACTGCACGGCGTGCGCAAGTCATACGGCACCCTCGAGGTGCTGCACGCCGTGGACCTGGAGGTCCGCCCGGGTGAGGTGACCGTGATCCTCGGACCGTCCGGGTCGGGCAAGTCGACGCTGCTGCGCCTGGTCAACCACCTGGAGAAGGTCGACGCCGGGTTCGTCGAGCTCGACGGCGACCTGGTCGGCTACGCGCGCCGTGCCACGCGGCGCGGGGAGGTGCTGCGCGAGCTCAAGGAGCGCGAGGTGCTGCGGCAGCGCACCCGGATCGGGTTCGTGTTCCAGTCGTTCAACCTCTTCCCGCACCTGACCGCGCTCGAGAACGTCGTCGAGGCGCCCGTCTCGGCGCAGGGCCGGCGCCGCGCCGAGGTCGAGCCCGAGGCGCGCGAGCTGCTCGCCCGCGTCGGGCTGGCGGACAAGGCCGACGCGCGCCCCCGGCAGCTCTCCGGGGGCAGCAGCAGCGTGTGGCGATCGCCCGCGCCCTCGCGATGCGGCCCTCGGTGCTGCTGTTCGACGAGCCGACGTCGGCGCTCGATCCCGAGCTCGTCGGCGAGGTGCTCGACGTCATCCGCGACCTCGCGCACGGCGGCACCACGCTCGTCGTCGTCACGCACGAGATCGGCTTCGCGCGCGAGGTCGCCGACACCGTCGTGTTCATGGACGCCGGCCGCGTCGTCGAGCAAGGACCGCCCGAGCAGGTGCTCGGCAACCCCCGCCACGAGCGGACCAGGGCGTTCCTCGCCAAGGTCCTGTAGCCCCTGCCCTAGACCCCCCAGCCACAGCTCCCAGCCACCGACCACCCGCCTACCACGAGAGGCACCCATGACTTCCATCGCCCGCCGGCGCCCCCGCGCCGCGCTCGCCGCGCTCGCAGCAGGACCCGTCGTCGCACTCCTTGCCGCCTGCGGCGGCACGTCCGGCGCCGCGGAGTCCGACGACCTGCAGCACGCCGCACAGGCCGCCGGGCTCGAGGTGAGCACCTCCCCGCATCAGGACCGGATCCACACCCCTGCGAACCCGGAGGCGATCGCGCTCCTCCCGCCGGCCTTCGCCGACACGGACACCCTCAAGGTCGCCGTGAGCGCCACGGGCGCCCCACCCCTGGTGTTCCTCGCCGACGACGAGAAGACCCCGATCGGGAACGAGACGGACATCGCCCAGCTCGTCGCCGACGCCCTCGGCAAGAAGCTCGAGCTCGACGTCAAGGCGTGGGCCGACTGGCCGCTGGCCGTGCAGTCCGGCGACGTCGACGCCGTCATCACCAACGTCACCGTGACCGAGGAGCGCAAGGAGCTGTACGACTTCTCCTCCTACCGCAACGACGAGCTGGGCTGGCTCGTGAAGGCGGGCGGCAAGCTCGCGGACACGACGATCACCGAGCCTCAGGACATCGCCGGGCTCACGGTCGCCGTCGGCTCGGGCACCAACCAGGAGAAGATCCTGCTCGCCTGGGACGAGGAGAACACGAAGGCGGGACTGGCCCCCGTCAAGGTCGAGTACTTCGACAACGACAGCGACACGACCCTCGCCCTGCAGTCGGGCCGCATCGACGCGTCGTTCGGCCCCAACGCGTCGGCGTCGTACAAGGCCAAGGTCTCCCCGCAGGACTTCGCCGTCGTCGGAACGCTCAACGGTGGGTGGCCCGACAAGGCGCAGATCGCCGTCGCGACCCTCAAGGGCAACGACCTCGCGCCGGCCGTCACGGCCGCGCTCCAGGGCGCGTTCGACGACGGCTCCTACGCCAAGGTGCTCCAGCGGTGGGGCCTGGAGGCCGAGGCCATCGAGCAGCCCGAGACCAACCCGCCCGGCCTGCCCAAGACGAGCTGACGCGCCCGCGTCCCGCCCCGCACCCGCCACCCCGTCCGGTGGCGTCGCCCCGCGGCGCCGCCACCGGCCGGCCCACCGTCACCCTCGGAGCTCACCATGACCGTCCCGACCCGGGTCCCGCTCTCCGTCCTCGACCTCGCCCTCGTGCCCGACGGCGGCACGGGCGCACAGGCCGTGCGCGACGCCGTCTCGCTCGCCGTCGACCTCGACCGCCTCGGCTACCGCCGGGTCTGGTACGCCGAGCACCACCTGTCGCCCGGCGTCGCGTCGGCGTCACCGGCCGTGCTCGCCGCGGCCGCGGCCGCACGCACCGAACGCATCCGCGTCGGATCCGGGGCGGTGCTGCTGAGCACCACGAGCCCGCTCGTCGCCGCCGAGCAGTTCGGCACGATCGCGGCGCTCCACCCCGGGCGCGTCGACCTCGGCCTGGGCCGGGCGTTCACCCCGCCGACCGGCGACCGCGCGGCACGGCACAAGGCAGGGGAGGCCCCGCAGGCCGACGCCCCCAGGCCCGCCGACCGCCCGGCACCCCGCGAGGCCGGGCCGCGCGTCGTCGACGGCCTCTACGTGCCCGCCGCACCCCCGACGCTCAACGACTCCGCGCTGCGTGAGCGATTCCTCGCGCAGGCCGCCGTCGTCGGGGCGTCGCGCGCCCCCGCGAGCTTCCAGGCCGAGCTCGAGCTCGTGCTGGGGCTGCGGGCCGGGACGTTCACCGACGACGCCGGCCACCACTACGTGTCGCCGCCCGTCCAGGACGCGGCTTTCGACCTGTTCGTGCTCGCGTCCTCAGGCGGGGAGTCCGCGCGCGTCGCGGGCCGGCTCGGCCTGCCGATCGCCGCGAACTTCCACGTCAGCCCCCACACCACGCTCGACACGGTGGCGGCCTACCGTGCCGCGTTCCGTCCCGGCGTGCTCGCCGAGCCGTACGTCGTCGTGTCCGCCGACGTCCTGGTCGCCGAGACCACCCAGCGCGCGCACGACCTCGCCGCCCCCTTCGCCGACTGGGTCGCCTCGATCCGTCGCGGAGCCGACGGCGCGATCGCCTACCCGCGCCCCCAGGACGCGACGCCGTGGACCGAGCGCACCGAACCGGAGCGCGCCGTCGTCGCCGACCGCGTCGACACGCGCATCGTCGGCGACCCGGCCACCGCCGTCGAGCGCCTGGCGACGCTCCAGCGCGTCACCGGCGCCGACGAGCTGCTCGTCACCACCGCGACCCACGACCCCGCCGACGCCCGCCGTTCGTACGCGCTGCTGGCCCAGGCATGGGCCGGCGCGGGCGCCGACCGCGCCCCGCGCACGGAACAAGCGGCCGCGTTCGCCGGTTAGAACCCACTCCCACAACCCCAGGAGGACCACGTGACCAGCCCCGAGCTCCAGACCGCCGCCGACGCCGGCGCCAAGGTCGCCGACGGCGCCCTGCTGATCGACGTCCGCTCGGCCGCCCTGCGCGCGTCGACCGGCGAGATCCCCGGCGCGACGATCGCCGACCGCGACGACCTCGACGCACTGTTCGGCCCGGCCGCCGCGCCCGCGGTCGCGCACGACACGCCCGTCGTCGTCGTGTGCGGGTCGATCAACGGCTCCGGACCCGTCGCCGAGGCGCTCGCGGCCCGCGGGTACACCGACGTCTCGCACGTCGACGGCGGATTCGGCGCCTGGAAGGACGCCGGCCTGCTCGCCGCCGACGGCGCCTGACCGCAAGCAGCACCCGGCCTACCCCCTGAACCGCACCCGAAGGAGAACAGAGAGCCGTGCCCGTCGACTTCCTGACGACCGCCACCACGAGGACTGGCAGACGCGACGCCGCGGGAGCGGCCGTGCACGAGGGGAGGGACGCCTGATGCGCTTCCAGCTCCTGGACATCGTGTTCAACCCGCCGCACCCGGTCACGGGCGAGGCCGTGCCGCCGTCGGACCGCCTGGAGCGCGTGGTCCAGCACGCGGTGCTCGCCGAGGAGCTCGGGTTCGACTCGTTCGCGGTGGGGGAGCGGCACGCGGGCGACGTGCTGTCGTCGGCGCCGACGGTGATCCTCGGTGCGGTCGCCCAGGCGACCCACCGGATCCTGCTGAGCACGGGCGTCACGGTGCTCTCGCTGCTCGACCCGATCCGCGTCGCTGAGGACCTCGCCACGGTCGACCAGCTCTCGCGCGGCCGCCTGGAGATCACGATCGGCAAGGGCAACGAGGACCTCCAGTACCCGCTGCTCGGCCTCGACATCACCAAGCAGTACGAGTACCTGGAGGAGAACTACGAGCTGCTGCGCCTGCTGCTCTCGCAGGAGGACGTGACCTGGGAGGGCCGCCACCGGCACCGCCTGGAGCACGCGACCACGCTGCCGCGACCGTTCGCCGGGCCGTTCCGCATCTGGCACGGCTCGGCGACGTCGCGGTTCGCGGTCGAGCTGGCCGCCAAGCACGGCGACCCCGTCATCACCGCCAACGCGTTGCAGCCGCGTGAGAACTACCAGGTGCTGCTCGAGCATTACCGCGAGCAGTACGCCGCCCACGGGCACGACGCGCGATACGGGTTCGTGGGTTCCGGGTCGGGCGGGCTGTTCCTCGCGGACACCACCGAGCAGGCGGTCGAGGAGTACCGGCCGCTGTACGAGGCGCAGGTCGCGTCGATGCGCCGGCGCGGGTACGACCCGGCGACGCACGTCGGCAAGGCGCTGAGCTTCGAGACGATCGAGGAGGCCGTCGAGCGCGGCCCCGCCCTGGTCGGGTCCCCGGAGCGGGTCGCGGAGAAGATCCTCGACTACCACCGGAGCTTCGGCCACGTGCTCCAGTCGGTGTCCGTCAACCACCTCCTGCCGCCCGCGCAGCAGGAGGACGTGCTGCGCAGGTTCGCGCAGGAGGTGATCCCCGTGGTCCAGGCCGAGGTGACGACGGACCTGTGGACGACGGCGGACGAGCGGCGGGCGAAGGGCTTCACCGCCCTGGTGCCCGCGACCGCCGGGAGCGCGTCCCGGTAGGGTCCGGCACATGGCAACGGTGCTTTCCTTTGGCGGTCACACCCCGCAGATCCACCCGACGGCGTGGCTCGCCCCGACGGCAACCGTCGTCGGGCGGGTCACGATCGGACCGCGCGCAAGCGTCTTCTACGGTGCGGTGCTGCGCGCCGACCTCGACGAGATCGTGCTCGGCGAGGGCTCCAACCTTCAGGACAACTGCGTCGTCCACACCGACGAGGGCGTCCCTACGCACATCGGCGCGGGCGTCGGCGTCGGGCACGGCGCGATCGTGCACGGCGCCACGGTCGGCGACGGCAGCCTCATCGGCATGGGAGCCACGCTGCTCAACGGCGCCGTGATCGGTGAGGGCGCGTTCGTCGCCGCCGGGGCGCTCGTCCGCGAGGGGCAGGTGATCCCGGCGGGCCACCTCGCCGTCGGCGTGCCCGCGAAGGTGCGCGGCGAGCTCGACGACGCGGGCCGCGAGCGGGTGGCGAGCAACGCCCTCCACTACGAGGAGCTGGCCCGGCGGCACCGCGAGGCCGTCGGCGGGTAGGACGGCGTCTTCGCCGGTCGTCTTCGCGGAATGTGCCCCGGGCACGCTCCGCGCGGTGGTGGTGCTCTGGAGAATGCGGTCGTTCCGACGCCGGTGCCCTGCGTGGCGCGGGCGGCGTCGGCTGCGTCACGCACCTGTAGCGTCCAGCGGGGTGGTCGGCATCGGGTGCGAGCGGCATGGGGCGGGGCAGGGCGGTGCGGACGCGAGAGAGCATCGAGTGCTGGGTCCTTGCGGGCAGCGATCTGGTGCTGCTGCTGCACGTCGCGGCTGGGGCGTTCCCACCGGACGGCTTCTGGCAGCCGGTCACCGGCGGGATCGAGCGGGACGAGAGCCCACGTGACGCCGCGGTGCGAGAGGTCTGGGAGGAGACCGCCCTGCGCCTCGAGCCGGACGCGCTCGTGCAGGTCGCGGAGGGCGTCGTCGTCCCGATCAGTGACAGCCTCCAGGTCGTCAAGACGTTGTTCGTCGTCCACCTGCGGTCCCCGGTAGCGGTGACGACAAGCCCGGACGAGCACGACGGCCATCGCTGGTGCCCGCGGGGCGACGTCGGTGGCGCGCTGACCTGGGAGAGCAACCGCAGCACCTGGGGCCTCGTACGGAACTGATGGGATCGCGCCGGCGCCGAGGCGCCAGGACTGCTGCCGTCACCCGCGCCGACGGGCCAGGCTCCGCGCGCGAACGCGATGCCCTCCTCGCAGACCGGCACGACGGCGTCGACCCGCGCTGGACGGCCGCGGGCCGGGTCTGGTCCGGCGGAGGCGGTCTGACGTCGGCGCGCCAACCCGTGAGGTCGCGGACCTCGTCGAGCGTGCGGTCGGCGATCTGGGCAGCGCGGGCGGTGCCGCGCGCGAGGGTCTCGTGCAGGTCGTCCTGCCCGCGATCGACGGCCCGGCGCAGGTCTCGCAGGGGGCGCTGGCCGACGGCGGGCGTGGGGCCTCGACCAGGGCCTTGGTGACGACGTCCTTGCGCCTTCCGGCGCCGACGGCGCCGATCTCGCCGGCGAGCGCCTCCGGCGTCGGGGTGTCCGCGTGGTTCAGTCGAGCGGTTGAGGCGCGCGCGGGTGCAGCCGCGTGGTTGCGGCGTGCGCGCCCGTCGGCGTGCGGTCGGTGATGCGGGTGAACGCACCTGTGTCGTGATGACGTGTTCGCGCACAGACCTCGCATGTCGAACATATGTTCGATATCATGACGGCATGATCGACACGGCGCCGAGCACGGCGAACGAGCGGCCGGTGGGCGCGAGCCCTGGAGCCGACGTGCTCAGCGCCGACGCGCTCCGCGCCGACGTGCTCAGCGCCGACGCGCTCCGCGCCGACGTGCTCCGCGCCGACGCGCTCCGTGCACACCAGGACGAGGAGCGGGCGTCGTTCCGCGACCTGGTCAGGCAGCGTGCGGCGGCGCTGGCGCGCGCCGGGATCGCGGACGACGGGTCGTTGGCGTCGAGGTTGTGGGACCAGCCGGACCTGGTCGACGCACTGCTCGGGCGGGCTCCGATCGACCCGCTCGGTGCGGGCAGCGACGCCCGGGGGTTGCCGGCAGACGCGGCCGCGCTGGTGGACGTGCGCGGTGCCGTCGGGATCGACGACCTGGACGCGACGCTTGACGCCGTCGCCGCAGCGCGGGCGCAGGTGAACGCCTGGGAGGCGGTCGAGGCGCTGCTGCTCGAGCGTGCGCGTCGGCAGGCGCTGCGCGCCGAGGCGGTGGTGCTCGACGACGGCGACTCCCAGGTGCGCGCGGCGGGCGCCGTTCGGCGCGGTGACCTCGCCCGCCGCGCCGTCGTCTCCGAGATCGCGCTGGCGATCCATCAGGACGAGCACGCGGTCGCCGTGCGCGCGGGGTGTGCGCAGGCGCTCGTGGAACGGGCACCGCAGACCCTGGCTGGTGCGCTGGCCGGGCGAGTCGCGTGGCGCAATGCCACGAAGGTGGCCGACGCCGTGGCCGAGCTGGACCTGTCCGCCGCGGCCCGCCTCGACGAGCTTGTCGCGCACCACGCCGCCCGTCAGAGTCCGCAGCGGTTTGCGAGGACCGTCCGAAGGGTGCGCGAGTCCGTGCACGCGACGCCGGCCGAGGTCCGTCACGCCGAGGCCGCGACCAAGCGAGGCGTCTGGATCGACCGTGCCGCAGACGGCATGGCCTATCTGACCCTGTGCGCCCCGGCGCCTGCTGTGCATGCGATCGGCGACCGGATCGAGACCGTGGGCCGCGCCGCGCGTGCCGATGGCGATGCTCGGACGCTGGCCCAGCTCCGGGCCGACGTGGCGTGCGCGCTCCTGCTCGACGACGGCACCCTGGACCTCGCCTCGGCTGCCTCCGTGGCGGCATGCGCGGGGTCGCGCCAGGGCGGCGCCTCGGGCGCCGGGGCCGACCTCGACGGCGGGGACGCGGTCGGGGCCGACGACGACGGCACACGCGCCGGGTCGGAGCCGTTCGGCCGCACCGGGTTCTCGCTCGCCACCGTCGCGCGCTCGGTGCGCCCGAAGATCTACGTCACGGTCCCCGTGCTGACGCTGCTGGGCCGCGCGGACGAGCCCGCGATGCTCGACGGCAGCGTGCCCATCGACCCGGAGACGGCGCGCGAGCTCGCCGGTCTTGCGACGTCGTTCACCCGCCTGCTGACCCACCCCGAGAACGGAGCGGTGCTGGCTGTCGGCTCCTCGTCGTATCGCCCGCCCGCCGATCTGCGTCACTACCTCAAGGTGCGGGACGTCACCTGCCGGTTCCCCGGGTGCGCGCGCCCGGCGTCGGCCGCCGACGCGGACCACACGATCGCCCGCGCCGACGGCGGCGGCACGCATGCGGGCAATCTCGCCGAACTGTGCCGCCGGCACCACGTGCTGAAGCACCAGTCACGCTTCACGGTGAGTCAGTCCGCCGTCGGTGACGGCACGCTGACGTGGACCACCCCGACGGGCCGCACCTACGTCACCCGGCCCGACCCGGTGCCCGCGACGGTGCACCGGACACCCGACCCCGGCGACGAACCACCCGACTGGGGCGACCCGCCGTTCTGACGTGCCGCGCGGGCGTCTGCCGCGTGCCGCGTCACCATGCGCGTCCCCGCGTCCCCGCGTCCCCGCGTCCCCGCGCCGTCACGCTGCTGCTCCGTCATGCCGCCCACGCTGTCGCGCTGTCGCGCTGTCGCGCTGTCGCGCTGTCGCGCTGTCGCGCTGTCGCTCTGTCGCGCTGTCGCGCTGTCGCGCTGTCGCGCTGTCGCGCTGTCGCGCTGTCGCGCTGTCGCGCTGTCGCGCTGTCGCGCTGTCGCGCTGTCGCGCTGTCGCGCTGTCGCGCTGTCGCGCTGTCGCGCTGTCGCGCTGTCGCGCTGTCGCGCTGTCGCGCCGTCGCGCCGTCACACCGTCACGCCGCCACACCGTCACGCCGTCACGCCGCCGACTCCGCCGCCTCTCCCTCCTGCCCTGCACCCGCGCGTGCCCCGCTCTCGCGCGGCTCGTCTCGTCGCTCCGTGCGCCACGGCAGCGGCTCGCGCAGCCC
This sequence comes from Xylanimonas allomyrinae, assembly GCF_004135345.1. Lineage (NCBI taxonomy): Bacteria > Bacillati > Actinomycetota > Actinomycetes > Micrococcales > Promicromonosporaceae > Xylanimonas > Xylanimonas allomyrinae. Next base: position 2,494,463 of record NZ_CP035495.1, on the reverse strand, counting down.
CACGTGCTCGCGCAGCGTCGTGCCCTCGTACGCCGTCCGGTACGCACCGCGCTCCTGGAGCTCGGGCACCACGCGGTCGACGATGTCGTCGAGTCCGCTGGGCACGATCCACGGGCTGATGTTGAACCCGTCGACGGCTCCCGTCCGCACCCAGCGCGTCAGGTCCTCGGCCACGGAGCCGGGTGTGCCGACGAACCCGCGTTCTCCGCTGTTGCGGATGACGAGCTGGCGGATCGACAGTCCTTCGGTCTCGGCGATCGCACGCCAGCGCTGCGCGATCTCACGGGTGCGCGCGCCCGTGGTGGCCGACCCGCGCTCGCCGCCGAGCTCCTCGACGACGGGGTCGTGTGCGGGCAGGGGCCCGTCGGGGTCGTAGGCCGACAGGTCTTCGCCCCAGATGTTGCCGACGATGGACAGCGCGGTGGCCGGGGTGACCTGCTGGGTGCGGACCCAGCGAGCCCTTTCCTCGGCCTCGTCGGGGGTGTCGCCCACGATGATCGAGGTGCCGGGGAAGATCTTGAGGTCGTCCTCGGGGCGTCCGGCGGCGACGACGCGCCGGCGTACGTCGGCGGCGAAGTCGAGCGCGTCGGTCAGCACCGATCCGTGTGCGGAGAAGATAACGTCGGCGTTGGCGGCGGCGAAGTCGCGCCCGGCGGGGGAGTCGCCCGCCTGGAAGATCACCGGGTGGCCCTGTGGGCTGCGCGGCGTCGTCGGGTCGATGACGGCGTCGAGCGGTGTGCGCAGGTCGGCGGCGGATGCCGTGACGCGCGCGACGGTCCCGGGGGTGCCGGCGTCGGGGAACGCGTCCCAGATGCGACGCGCGGTGGCGAGCACGGCGGCGGCGCGCTCGTAGCGGTCGGCGTGGTCGAGGTACCCGCCGCGACGGAAGTTCGCCCCGGTCCACGCGTTGTCGGTCGTCACGACGTTCCACGCGGCTCGCCCGCCCGAGAGCACGTCGAGGCTCTGCAGGCGTCGCGCGAGGTCTGCGGGGTCGTTGTACGTGGTGTTCTGCGTGGCGACCAGGCCGATGCGCTCGGTGACGGCGGCCAGCGCGGCGAGCTGGGTGATGGCGTCGGGGCGCCCGACGACGTCGAGGTCGTGGAGCAGGCCGCGCGACTCGCGCAGCCGCAGGCCCTCGCCGAGGAAGAACGCGTCGAACAGCCCGCGCTCTGCGGTGCGGGCGACGCGCTCGAAGGATGCGAACTCGGTCTGCGACCCGGATTCGGGGTCGGACCAGATCGTGGTGTGGTTGACGCCTTGGAAGAAGACGCCGAAGTGGACCTGGGCGCCGGGGCGGACGATCGGGTGCTGCGTGCTCATGGAAGCTCCTGGGTCGATGCCGGGCGTCAGGCGACGCGTGCGTAGCGGTTGGCGGGTCGCGGCAGGCCGAGCGTCTCGCGCAGCGTGGCTCCCGGCCGGGGCGGGACGACGACGCGGGCGGCGCGCAGCGCGGGCAGCACCTCGCGGACGAGGGCGCGCAGGTCGGTGTCGAGCACCGCGGGCAGCAGGCGCACACCGTCCACACCGCTCGCGGCCAGCGAGGTCAGCAGCGCGACGAGTCCGGCGCCGTCGCCGACGTAGCGCAGCGGGCTCGTGCCCGACGGTGCGGGTGCGCCCCACGGTGAGCGCACGCCGCCGGGTGTGGCGGCGTCCAGGTCGCGCAGCCGGTCGGCGGCGCGCCGCCCGTCGGCGTCGAGCACCACCTCGACCTCGACGCCCGCGCGCGGCGCACGGCCGTCGACGGCGCGCGCATCGGAGGCCTGGGCCGTGCCTCGCTGCGACGTGTCCGGTCCTGCGGTGCCAAGCGCGGAGCCGGCGGGCCGTGCCCGCGACTCCAGCGCCGCCGCCGTCGCGTCGGCGGCTCCGGTCCCGCCGACGAGCGCGACGTCGACGAGCGGCTCGCGCGAGCCGGGCGCGACGTCACCCGCGGCGGCGAGCACCACGAGCTGGCCCTGCGGCGGTCGCGGCGTGATGAGGGGGCCGGTCACCGAGAAGCTGGCGCCCTCGAACCGCGGGTAGTGGATGCGGTCGCGGTCGACGTAGCGTCCGGTGGCGACGTCGCGGATCACGGCGTCGTCCTCCCACGTGTCCCACAGGTCGCGCACGACCTGGACGACGTCGCGCGCCTCACGCTCGACGTCGTCCACGGCCGCGCGGCCGTAGGCGGCGGCGGTCTCGGGCGTGCGGGTCACGCCCGCGAGCCACCCGCCGCGCCCCGCGGCGGCGTGGTCGAGGGACGCGAGCTGTGCGGCGACGTGGAACGGCTCGGGGTACGTGGTGGGCACCTGCGGCACGAGGCCGATCGCCGTCGTCGTGCGTGCGACGAACGCGGCGCGTGTCACGGCGTCGAGCCGTCCGGACGACGCGTGGCCGGTCACGGCGGGCAGCAGGGCGTCGGTGAAGGTCACGAACGTGACGCCGGCGTTCTCGGCCTGTCGCACGGAGCGGGCGAGTCGTGCGCCCGAGAGCAGGTCGGCGGGGGCCTGACCGGACGCCGTGGCGGCCGCGGGGTGGGCGCCCGCGCCGTCGACGTCGAGGCCGACGAAGAAGGGGATGGTCATGATGTCTCCTATGCCTCGGGTGTGCGCACGGACCCGAAGCCGGTCGTCCTGCGCAGCGTGAAGCCGAGGGTCTGGTAGAGGCGGATGGCGCCGGTGTTGGAGGCGGCGGCGTGCAGGAGCGCACGGTCGCCGCGCGCGTGGATGTGGTGGGCGACGTCGAGCACGAGCCGGGTCGCGAGCCCGCGGCCCCGGTGGCGGGGGTCGGTCGTGACGGCGCTGATCTCGGTCCACCCGGTGGGGCGCAGGCGTTCGCCCGCCATGGCCACGAGGAGCCCGTCGCGCCGGATGCCGACGTAGCGGCCCAGCAGGTAGGTGCGCGGCAGGAAGGGTCCGGGGCGCGAGCGTTCGACGAGGTCGAGCATCTCGGGCACGTCGTCGGCGCCCAGCACCACGGCCTCGTCGTCCGGCCGGGTGCGGGCCCGCAGCGCGTCGGTCTCGACGAGCTGCACGCCGGGAAGGTGCGGCTCGCGCGCCCACCCGGGCGGGAGCGCGACGTCGTCGGGCGGCGCGGGGAACGACGCACCGGGGCCGACGACGGCGAGGATCGCCGCGAACACCTCGGGCTCGTCCCAGGACCGCACCGCGGCGAAGGGCGAGACGTCGGCGGGGTAGCGCAGCACGAGCTCGTTGCCCTCGGCGAGGTGCGCGTGCGCCCCCGTGAGGGACGACCAGGGCGCGGCGTCGAGGACGTCCGTGCCGGTTTCCGCGAGGGCGGTCATCAGCTCGCCGTGCCGTGGCTCAGGCGGTGGTAGGACCGGTCGCGGTAGACGAGCGGCGGGGCCTGTGTGGTGCCGGCGTCGAGTGCGCGCAGCGAGACGAGGTAGCTGTCGCCGACGGGTGTGCGTTGCACGATGCGCGCCCGGATCCAGGAGACGGCGCCGTCGATCACGGGCTCGCCGGTGGGCAGCGCGGTCCAGCCGCCGGCCGCGAACCGGTCGATGCCGCTGGTCGCGAAGCGGGCCGAGACGTCGCCCTGGTGGTCGGCGAGGAAGGACACGGCGAGGGTCTGCGCCGCGCTGACGGCGGGCCACGACGACGACGAGGACGCGAGCGAGAACGCGAACAGCGGCGGCTGGGCCGACACCGAGATCACGGACGTCGCGGTGAAGCCCACGGGCTGGTCGCCGTGCCGCAGGGCGACGACGGCGACGCCGGCCGGGTGGCGGCGGAAGACGTCCTTGAACGCCGCGGCCGTGAGCTGCGGCTCGTCCTGCTCGGCGAGCAGGACCTCGAGCGTGGTGAGGTTCTCGGTGGTCATCGCGTCGACCCCACGAGCGCCGCGCCGAGCGCGCGTTCGAGCGCGGGGCGTTGGCTGCGACCCAGTCGTCGGCGACGGTGTCGAGGTCGGCGAGCTGGGCCTCGGTGACGGCGAACGTGCGGGTCGGCACGACGGCGCCGAGCTCGACGAGCAGGGGCCGCAGGTGGACCTCCCCGGCGAGCTGGTGGGCGGGGTTGCCCGAGACGACGACGGGGACGACGACGACGCCGGCGAGGCCGTCGGGCCCGTACAGGTCGAGGAACGCCTTGAGCAGGCCGGTGTAGGAGGCCTTGTAGACGGGGGTGGCGACGACGGCGAGCGTCGCCTGGGCGAGGCGGTGCCGGGCGGCGTCGGCGGCCGGGTGGGCGGGGGCGAGGATCTCGCCGGCGAGGTCGGCCAGCTCGATGGTGTCGAGGGTGTCGTCAGTTCCGATGCCGAGCCGGGTGGCGAGGCGGGTGGCGACGGCCTGTGCGGCCGTCAGGGTTCGTGACCCGGCACGTGGGTTGCCGGAGAGGACGACGACCGGGGTCGTGGGGGACGAGGGTGTGGGCATCGTGGGCTCCTCGTGGTCGCACGCTTGCCGCGCGGCGACTCGCCCGTGGGCGGCCGGCGGCCAGGTCATCTCCCGGAGCACCCCGTCGTGGCTTGGGGTTGCTGCCCAGCGAGCCGGGACTTGGCGCTGGGACTCGTGACCTGGCAGTAGTTGACGGCTGCCGTGCGAGGACGTCCACCCTCAGGGTGATGAGTCTCACGATGCGGGATGCCCGCGGTGCGGGACGCGTGGTCCCGCCGACGTCAGTGCGGTGCGTCGACGGCGTCGCGGCGGTTCCACGGCAGCGTGCCGTGGTGCGCGAGCCACAGGCCCGCTCCGGTGAGCGTCGCCGCACCCACGAGGTTGCCGAGGATGACGGGGATCTCGTTCCACAGCCACCAGTCGGAGAACGAGATGTCCGCACCCATGAGCATGCCCGCGGGGATGACGAAGAGGTTGACGACCGAGTGCTCCCACTGGAGCCCGAAGAACAGCGTGATGGGCAGCCAGATCGCGGCGATCTTGGCGCCCGTGGTGCGTGCCGTCATGCCCATGACGGCACCGAGCGAGACGAGCCAGTTGCACAGGATCGCGCGCAGGAACACGAGACCGAGGCCGGCGCCGGCGCCGAGCGCCTGGTATCCGAGGGTCTTGTGCTCGGCGAGGTTCCGGATCCACTCGGCGACGGGCGCGTCCATGGTGTGGCCCATCTCGGTGACCGTGGCCCAGGCGACGACCGCGAAGATTCCGCAGCCGATGATGTGGCCGAGCAGGGCCCAGCCGATCGCCCGGAACACGTCGACGCCGCGCGCCTGACCGCGCCACCAGGCGAGGGGTACGAGCCCCATGGTCGAGGTCACCAGTTCGAGCCCGAGCAGGATGACGATGACCAGTGCCATGGGGAAGACGAGCGCCCCGGTGAAGGTGATGCCGGTCTGCGTGGCTACGGTGCCCGCGAGCAGGGTCACGGCTCCGAAGACGAACGAGGCGAGGATCGCCTGCACCATGATCTTGCGGGCGGGCCGCGCGGCCTTGTAGGCCCCGGATGCGACCATCTCGTCGACGACGGCGGTCGGCGAGACGGTGCTGGCGATGGTCAGGACTTCGGACACGACGGCCTCTGCTTCTCGGCGTGGCAGGAATGTGGTCAGACCATAGTAGACCCGCTGATCGTCGTCGAGCGAGCGGGCGCGCGCGGCACGACCCACCCGTGCAGCGGCCGCGTCGGCGCGCCGACGTCGGTGCGCGGCCCTACTGTCGAGACGTGCCTTCCCGACACCTCAGCCTCGCCTCGACCTCCTCCGACGAGGTGCGGGCCGCGCTCGCAGCGCTGCGAGCGGAGCTCGGCCTCCCCGCGATGTTCTCGCTCGCGGTCAACGACGAGGCGCGCGCCGCCGCGGCCCGTGACGTCACCCGCGACCGGCAGGACCGCCGTGACGTGGACTTCGTCACCATCGACCCGCCAGGCTCGATGGACCTCGACCAGGCCGTCCACGTGGCCTCGTCGGGCGACGGGTACATCGTGCGCTACGCCATCGCCGACGTCGCCGCCTTCGTGACGCCGGGAAGCCGGCTGGACCGCGAGGTCCACCGCCGCGGCACCACGGTCTACGGCCCCGACACGCGCACGCCGCTGCACCCGCCCGTGCTGTCCGAGGGCGCGGCGAGCCTCCTGCCCGGAGAGGACCGCCCCGCAGCCCTGTGGACGATCGGCCTCGACGCCCACGGCGAGCTCACCTCGGCGACCGTGGCGCGCGCGCTCGTGCGCTCGCGCGCCCGCCTCACCTACGGCGAGGCACAGTCCGCGCTCGACGACGGCACCGCGCCCGAGCCGCTCCAGCTCCTCGCCGACGTCGGCCGGCTGCGCCAGGCGCGCGAGCGAGACCGCGGCGGCGTGTCGCTCGACGTGCCCGAGCAGGAGGTCGTCGAGCGGCCCGACGGCTCGTTCGCCCTGGCCTTCCGCCGCACCCTGCCCGTCGAGGGCTGGAACGCGCAGATCTCGCTGCTGACCGGCATCGCGGCGGCGCGCATGATGCGCGAGGCCGGAGTCGGCATCTTCCGCACGCTGCCGCCCGCCGACCCGCGCGACCTGGCCCGCCTGCGCCGCACCGCCGTCGCGCTGGGCATCGACTGGCCCGACGACCTGCCGTACGCCGAGCTGCTGCACCGGCTCGAGTCGCGCCGCCCCACGCACGCGGCGTTCCTCAACGAGGCCACCACGCTGTTCCGCGGCGCGGGCTACCTCGCGTTCGGCGTGCCCGGCGAGGACGGCACGACGGTACGGCTCCCGGACGGCGCCTCGGCCGCCGAGGGCGGGGCCCGCCACGCCGCCATCGCCGCCGAGTACGCGCACGTCACCGCGCCGTTGCGCCGCCTCGTGGACCGCTACGGCATCGAGGTGTGCCTCGCCCACTCGGGCGGGCGCGACGTGCCGCGCTGGGTCGCCGACGCGCTGCCCGGCCTGCCGCGCACCATGAGCACGACGGGCCGCGTCGCGTCGTCCTTCGAGCGCTCGTGCGTCGACGTCGTCGAGGCCGCGCTGCTGGGCGCGCGCGTGGGCCAGACGTTCGACGCCGTCGTCGTCGAGGTCGAGGAGCGCAACGGCCGACCCGCGACCCGCGGCGAGGTGGTGCTGCGCGACCCCGCGGTGCGCGCCCGCGTCGACGGTGAGAACCTGCCGCTCGGTGCGCGCACGCGCGTGACGCTCGCCGAGGCGTCGGTGCCGGAGCGCCGCGTCCGCTTCCGCCTCTGACGGGGCGGGCGGATAGGGTCGCGCCATGCCCGCCCGACGCCGCACCGACCCCGCCGCCGGACGCGCCGCCGTCGGCGCCTGGCTGCGTGGTGAGGCCGTGCGCGCGCAGACGACGACGGCGGTGCGCTTCACGCTCGAGGAGCTCGCGGACGTCGCGCCCGGCAACGCCGTCGAGGTGCGGGTGCCGCCGGCCGGTGCCGTCCAGGCCGTGCCCGGCCCCCGGCACACGCGCGGCACGCCCCCCAACGTGGTCGAGACCGACGTCGAGACGTGGCTGGGCCTGGTCACCGGCCGCGTGCGATGGGCCGACGCCGTCGACGACGGGCGCGTGCGCGCCTCGGGCGAGCGTTCGGACCTCTCGTCGCTCCTTCCGTTGCAGGCGGCGCGCGAGCGCTGACATGCCCGCGTCACAACCTGCGGATACGGTGCCCCTCGCAGCGTGATCCCGGTCACTGTGCGCTCGCCGTCCGGCGGACGCCGTCGCGATGGAGAACGTTCACTACCGGTTCACCTGTGCCTGTTTGCGTGTGTCCGCCACCAGCGCATTCACCGAGGAGCCAGTGTGACCATCACGTCCCCTGCCGGACGACGCAGGAAGGGCGCCCTCGCGGCGCTCCTGTCCGCGGCCGTCGCCGTCCCTACCACTCTCGCGCTCGCCGCCCCCGCGGCGGCGAACGTCAGCCCGCAGTCCCCGGTCGTCATCGACGAGGTGTTCGGAGGCGGCGGCAACAGCGGCGCGCCGCTGAGCCAGGACTTCGTCGAGCTGTGGAACACCACCGATGAGCCCGTCTCGCTCGCGGGCTGGTCGATCCAGTACGCGTCGAGCGGCGGCACCTGGGCCAACGGCGCCCAGACCAACCTCACGGGCACCATCCCCGCCCACGGGCACTACCTCGTCGGCGAGGCGTTCGGCGCGAACACCGCGCTGCCGTCGCTGCCGGCGCCCGACGCCACCGGCACCATCGCGATGTCGGGCACGGGCGCGAAGGTCGCGCTCGTCCAGACCACGACGCGGCTGGGCTGCACGGGCGCCGCCTGCGCCACGGTCCCCGACGTCGTCGACCTGGTCGGCTGGGGATCGGGCGTCAACGCCTGGGCCGGAGCCACCGCGGCCCCCGCGACGTCGAACAGCACCTCGATCGCGCGCGCCGACCACGCCAACACGGGCGTCAACGGCGCGGACTTCGTGGCGGGAGCGCCGACACCGGCCAACGCCGCCGACACGGGCGGCACGCCCGACCCCGACCCGACGCCGACGCCGACGCCCGATCCCACGCCGACCGCCACCCCGGGCCAGGACACGCACACGATCGCGCAGATCCAGGGCACGGGCGCGGCCTCGCCGCTCGTGGGCCAGACCGTCACGACGACGGGCGTCGTCACCGCGGCCTACCCGACCGGCGGCCTCAACGGCTACGTCATCCAGACGCCGGGCACGGGCGGCGCGCTCGACCTGACGACGCACACCGCCTCGGACGCCGTCTTCGTCTACTCGTCCTCGACGGTTGCCGCGGTCCGCGTCGGCCAGACCGTCCAGGTGACGGGCACCGTGAGCGAGTTCAACGGCCTGACCGAGATCACCGTCGACGGCACGCAGCACCTGGCCCTCCTGCCCGACGCCGCACCGGTCGCCCCGGCGACGGCCGCCTGGCCGGGCTCGGCCGCGCAGCGCGAGTCCATCGAGTCGATGCTCTACGCCCCGGGCGCGTTCACCGTGAGCAACGCCTACACGGCCAACCAGTACTCGGAGGTCGGCCTGGCCGCCGGTGACACGCCGCTGATCCAGTGGACCGACGCCGCCCGCCCGGGCAGCACCGAGGCCGAGGCGATCAAGGCCGACAACGCCGCCCGCGGCGTGGTGCTCGACGACGCCTCGACGCTCAACTTCCTCAGCTCGGCCAACAGCGGCCTGACGCCGCCCTACGTCTCGCTCGACGACCCGGTGCGGGTCGGCGCGGCCGTGACGTTCACCGAGCCGGTGATCGTCGACTACCGCAACGACGCATGGAAGCTCAACCCGACCCACCAGGTCACGGCCGGCGGCCCCACGCCGGTGACGTTCGAGCACACCCGCACCGCGGCCCCGCAGAACGTGGGCGGAGACCTCAAGGTCGCCACGTTCAACGTGCTCAACTACTTCACGACGACGGGCGACGCCTACGGCGGCTGCTCGTACTACGCCGACCGCCAGGGCAACCCCATCGCGGTCAACACGTGCCCGGGCAACGGCCCGCGCGGCGCGTGGGACGCCGCTAGCCTCCAGCGTCAGCAGAGCAAGATCGTCGCTGCGATCAACGCGGTCGACGCCGACGTCGTGGGCCTGCTGGAGATCGAGAACTCGGTCGCGCTGGGCGAGCCGAAGGACGAGGCCGTGGCCACGCTGGTCGCCGCCCTCAACGAGGCGGCCGGCTCGGACGTGTGGGCCTACGTACCGTCGTCGTCGGAGCTGCCGGACCCGGCCGAGATGGACGTCATCAGCAACGCGATCATCTACAAGCCGGCCGCCGTCGAGCGCGTCGGGCAGTCGCGCGCGCTGGGCACGGCGTCGGCCGCCGGGCAGGCGTTCGACAACGCGCGCGAGCCGATCGGGCAGGAGTTCGCGCCCGTGGGCGGCGGCGAGCCGTTCTTCGTCGCGGTCAACCACCTCAAGTCGAAGGGGTCGGCCGGCCCCTGGCCGGGCGACGCCGACACGGGCGACGGCCAGGGCTCGTCCAACGAGTCCCGCGTCCGCCAGGCCACCGCGCTGCGTGACTGGGTCGGCACGGTGACCGAGCCGGGCGAGGCCGTCGCGCTCATCGGCGACTTCAACTCCTACACGCAGGAGGACCCGCTGCAGGTGCTCTACGCGGCGGGATACACCGACGCCGCGTCGCACCTTTCGAGCGGTCAGTACTCGTACTCGTTCAGCGGCCTGTCCGGCTCGCTCGACCACGTGCTCCTCAACGCCCCCGCGCTCGAGCGCGCGACGGGCGCGGACATCTGGGAGATCAACGCCGAGGAGTCCATCGCGCTGGAGTACAGCCGGTACAACTACCACGGCACGCTCTTCTACGCGCCCGACCCCTACGCGTCCTCCGACCACGACCCGGTGGTCGTGGGCCTCACGCGCGGCGAGGCCGGCAACCCCGGCCCGGTCGACCTGGACATCGTCAACCTCAACGACTTCCACGGCCGCATCGACGCCAGCACGGTCAACGTCGCGGGCACCGTCGAGCAGCTGCGCGCCCAGAACCCGGACGGCACCGTCTTCGTCTCGGCGGGCGACAACATCGGCGCCTCGCTGTTCGCCTCCGCGCTCCAGCAGGACACCCCGACGCTCGACGTGCTCGACGCGCTGGGCCTGAAGGTCAGCGCCGTCGGCAACCACGAGTTCGACCAGGGCTTCGCGGACCTCACGGGCCGCGTCGCCGACCAGTCCGGCTTCCCGTACCTGGGCGCCAACGTCTACACCAAGGGCACGACGACACCGGCACTGCCGGAGTACGACGTCGAGGAGGTCAACGGTCTCGACGTCGGCTTCGTGGGCGTCGTCACGCAGGAGACCCCGTCGCTCGTCTCGCCGGCCGGCGTCTCCGGCCTCGACTTCGGCGACCCGGTCGAGGCGCTCAACCGCGTCACCGCCCAGCTCAAGGACGGCGACCCCGCCAACGGCGAGGCCGACGTCGTGATCGCCCTCGTGCACGACGGCGCCTCCGCCGGCACGCCCGACGGTGCAACGCTCGAGCAGGAGGTCGCCGCGGGCGGCCCGTTCGCCGAGATCGTCACCGACACCGACCCGCGCGTGGCCGCCATCCTCACCGGCCACACCCACAAGCAGTACGCGTGGGACGCCCCGATCACGGGCACCGACCGCACGCGCCCGATCATCCAGACGGGCAACTACGGCGAGTTCGTCGGCCACACGTCGCTGACCGTCGACCCCGCGACCGACGAGGTCACCGACTACACGGTCGAGAACGTCCCCCGCTCGACGACGCCCGCGGCCGAGCTGGTCGCCACCTACCCGCGCGTGGCGCAGGTCAAGACGATCGTCGACGCGGCGCTCGCCCAGGCCGACGTCATCGGCTCGCAGCCGGTGGGCAAGGTCACGGCCGACATCACGACGGCCTTCGCGGGCGGCGCCCGCGACGACCGCGCGTCCGAGTCCACGCTGGGCAACCTCGTGGGCGACGCGCTGCGCGACTCGCTCGCCTCCCCGGAGCGCGGCGGCGCGCAGATCGGCATCGTCAACCCGGGCGGCCTGCGGGCCGAGCTCCTCAAGGGAGACGACGGCGTCATCACGTACGCCGAGGCCAACGCGGTGCTGCCGTTCGTCAACAACCTCTGGACGCTGACGCTCACGGGTGCCCAGCTCACGGAGGTCCTCGAGCAGCAGTGGCAGACCAACACGGACGGCACGCGCCCGTCGCGCCCGTACCTGGCCCTGGGCCTGTCCGACAACGTCACGTGGGTCGCCAAGACGGCCGACGGCAACGCCACCCCGGGCGGCAACGTCCTGGCGGTCTACGTGAACGGCACGCTGGTCAAGCCCACGGACACCTTCCGGGTGGCGACGTTCAGCTTCCTCGGCACGGGCGGCGACAACTTCCGCGCCTTCACGCAGGCGACCGACGTGCGCGACTCGGGCCTCGTCGACCGTGACGCGTGGATCGACTACATCAAGGCCAACTCGCCGCTCACGCCGTCGTTCGCCCGCACGCGGACCGTCGCCGGCACCCTGCCTGGCACGGTCACGGCCGGGGGCCAGGCCACGGCGTCCCTGAGCGGGCTCGACCTGACCTCGCTGGGCTCCCCGGCCAACACGTCGGCGTCCGTCTCGCTCGTTCCCGCCGGTGACACCGCGTCCGACGGCGTCGCCCTGGGCGAGACGGCCGTCAGCGGCGGTGCCGCCACGGTCGCCGTCACGATCCCGGCCGGGACCGCGGCGGGTGCCTACGCGCTCAAGGTGGTCGCGACGCCGTCGGGCACGACGACGCTGCTGCCGGTCACGGTCGAGGCCGCCCCGGCCCCGCTGTACCCGGCGTTCCTGCCGGGCCTCGTCTACACCGGCGGCGAGAAGGTGACCTACCACGGCACGGCGTACCAGGCCCAGTGGTGGACGCTGGGCACGGCCCCCGACGCCTCGCCCTGGGGATCGTGGATGGAGATCGGCGCCGAGGTGAAGACGCCGGCCGGCACGTTCCTCGAGTGGACCGGCTCGTGGGTCTACACGGGCGGCGAGACGGTGGTCCACGACGGGCACCGCTGGAAGGCCCAGTGGTGGACCCGCAACCAGGAGCCGGGGGCCGACGCGTACGGCCCGTGGAAGGACCTGGGGGCGATCTGACGCCGGCTCTGCCGCACCCCTGACCGCCCGAGGCCGGGCCGTCCCCGCGAGGGGAGGGCCCGGCCTCCGGCGTGTGCGGGCGTGTGGGGGCACGCGGCTACCCTGGCCGGGTGAGCACCGCGCCCGAGCCAGACCACGCCCCCGCGCCCGAGTCCGAACCCGCGGCTGAGCCTGCACCCGAGCCCGCGGCTGTGCCCGACACCGTGCCCGACACCGTGCCCGACACCGTGCCCGCCGACGTCGACGTGCGGGCGCTCGTCGATCCGGCCACCGTCCGCCGGGCCCCCCGGTACAAGGGCTTCTTCGTGGTCGGCGTCGTCGCGGGCCTCGTGCTGGGCCTCGCCTTCGGGCTCTACCTGCTGTCCACGTTCGAGCCGGGCCGCGACCAGGAGCTCGGCAAGCCCGGTGTGTGGCTGACGGTGACCGTCCTGGGCACGACGGCGCTGACGACCCTGCTCGCGGGCCTGGTCGCGAGCGTCGTCGACCGCCGCAGCGTGCGGCGCCGTGACGCCAATCGCTCCGTGTGATACTTGAGGCATGCCTTTGCGCCCTGACGGTCGCCTCAACCATGACCTGATGCCCGGCGAGAAGGGCCCTCAAGACGCGTGCGGCGTCTTCGGGGTCTGGGCTCCCGGTGAGGAGGTCGCGAAGCTCGCCTACTTCGGGCTGTACGCGCTCCAGCACCGCGGCCAGGAGTCTGCCGGCATCGCCACCTCGAACGGAGAGCAGATCCTCGTCTACAAGGACATGGGCCTCGTGTCCCAGGTCTTCGACGAGACGGCGCTCGACGCGCTGCGCGGCCACATCGCCGTCGGCCACTGCCGCTACTCGACCACGGGCGGGGTCACGTGGGAGAACGCACAGCCGACGCTCGGCGCGACGGCGTCGGGCACCGTGGCCCTGGGCCACAACGGCAACCTCACGAACTCGGCCGAGCTCGTCAACCTGGTCGCCGAGCGCTACGGCGCGCAGCGCCGGGGCGAGCTCGCCCGCGGCAACACCACCGACACGGCGCTCGTCACCGCGCTGCTGGCCGGGGACCCCGACCACACCCTGGAGGCGACGGCGCTCGAGGTGCTGCCGCGTCTGCGCGGGGCGTTCTCGCTCGTCTTCATGGACGAGCGCACCCTGTACGCCGCGCGCGACCCGCAGGGGGTGCGCCCGCTCGTGCTGGGCCGCCTCGAACGCGGCTGGGTCGTGGCGTCCGAGACGCCGGCCCTCGACATCGTCGGCGCGTCGTACGTGCGCGAGGTCGAGCCGGGCGAGCTCATCATGATCGACGGGGACGGCCTGCGGTCGCGCAAGTTCGCCGAGCCGCAGCGTGCCGGGTGCGTCTTCGAGTACGTGTACCTGGCCCGCCCCGACACCGTCATCAACGGTCGCTCCGTGCACTCCGCGCGCGTCGAGATGGGCCGGGCGCTCGCCAAGGAGCACCCCGTCGAGGCCGACCTCGTCATCCCGACGCCCGAGTCGGGCACACCGGCCGCCGTCGGGTACGCGCAGGAGTCGGGCATCCCGTTCGGGCAGGGCCTGACCAAGAACGCGTACGTGGGCCGCACGTTCATCCAGCCGTCGGACACGCTGCGCCAGCTCGGCATCCGCCTCAAGCTCAACCCGCTGCGCGAGGTCATCCGCGGCAAGCGGCTCGTCGTCGTCGACGACTCGATCGTGCGCGGCAACACCCAGCGCGCCCTGGTGCGGATGCTGCGCGAGGCGGGCGCGGCCGAGGTGCACGTGCGCATCTCCTCGCCGCCCGTCACGTGGCCGTGCTTCTACGGCATCGACTTCGCCTCGCGCGCCGAGCTCATCGCCAACGGCCTGGCGGTCGACGAGATCGGCCAGTCGCTCGGCGCCGACTCGCTGGGGTACATCTCGCTCGACGGCATGATCGCCGCGACGCAGCAGCCCGCCTCGCAGCTGTGCGCCGCGTGCTTCACGGGCAAGTACCCGATCGAGCTGCCGCCCGAGGACCAGCTCGGCAAGCACCTGCTCGAGCAGGACGAGCTGCCGCTCGGCGCGCCCGAGGACGGCCTGCACACGCTGTCGGTCGCCCTGGGCGGCGCCGGCGCCCTTGCCCACCCGTGACGCACCACCAGGGAGCAGCATTGAGCAACGAAGGCCTGACGTACGCCGCCGCCGGCGTCGACACCGAGGCGGGCGACAAGGCCGTCGAGCTGATGAAGGACGCCGTGCGCCGCACGCACGGCCCGGCGGTGCTCGGGGGAGTGGGCGGCTTCGCCGGCCTGTACGACCTTGCGGCGTTCAAGGAGTACCGCGCGCCGCTGCTGGCGACGTCGACCGACGGCGTCGGCACCAAGGTGGCCATCGCTCAGGCGCTCGACAAGCACGACACCATCGGCTTCGACCTGGTCGGGATGGTGGTCGACGACATCGTCGTGGTGGGCGCCAAGCCGCTGTTCATGACGGACTACATCGCCACCGGCAAGGTGGTCCCCGAGCGCATCGCGGACATCGTGCGCGGCATCGCGCAGGCGTGCGAGGTCGCGGGGACGGCGCTGGTCGGCGGCGAGACCGCCGAGCACCCCGGCCTGCTCGCCCCGGACGAGTACGACGTCGCGGGCGCGGCGACCGGCATCGTCGAGGCCGACCGCGTGCTCGGCCCGGACCGCGTGCGCGCGGGCGACGTGCTGATCGCGATGGCCTCGAGCGGCCTGCACTCCAACGGCTACTCGCTGGTGCGCGCCGTCGTGCGGCACGCGGGCTGGGAGCTGGACCGGCAGGTCGACGAGCTGGGCCGCACGCTCGGCGAGGAGCTGCTCGAGCCCACGCGCGTCTACGCCTCGGACGTGCTGGCTCTCGCGGCCGACGACGCCGCGCAGGTGCACGCCTTCACGCATGTCACGGGTGGCGGCCTGGCCGCCAACCTGGCCCGCGTGCTGCCGGCGGGTCTCGTCGCGACCGTCGACCGTGCGAGCTGGCAGGTGCCCCCGGTGTTCGGCCTGGTGCGCGCGCTGGGCCAGGTGCCCACGGGCGACATCGAAGGCACGCTCAACCTGGGTGTGGGGATGGTCGCCGTGGTCGGGGCCGAGGGTGTCGACGCGGCCCTGGCGCGTCTGGCGGCACTGGGTGTTCCCGCCTGGGAGCTCGGGACGGTCGCGCCGCTCGACGCGTCCGCGACGCGGGAGGATCTGGTCGCGGGCACGAAGGGCGTCGACGGCGGCGCCGTGCGCCTCGTGGGCGACTACCGCTTCTGAGGGAGCCGGGCCGGTACGGCCCTGTCATGCATGAGGGCCGATGCACGAGGGCCCGGACGGCATCAGCCGTCCGGGCCCTTCGCACGTGCAGTGAGGCGCTCGGTCAGCGCTCGTCGTCGTTCCACGCGGAGTACGTGTTGTCGTAGTCCTCGTCGTGCGCGGAGTACCGATCCTCGGTGGCGACGTCGGTGTGTCCGCTGCCTCGCAACTCCTGCTCCAGCGCGTGGTAGTTCGTCGCGGGGCTGAAATACTTCAGCTCGCGAGCAACCTTGGTCTGCTTTGCCTTCTGACGGCCGCGGCCCATGGCTCCCCTCAACGTGGAGCGGGGCGGCGACGTCTCCAGACGTGCGGCCCCGGATCAAGTGCGTGTCTGTTCAGAGACCAACGGTACATGAGCGCCAGGCATTCCCTCCACTCCGCGATCGTTTTCTGGCCCGGGTGGGGCGAGGAGCACCCCGCGGTGACGGGTTCCGCCCATTTCATCCACGCGCCAAGTCGCACAAATCGGCCACGGGGCCACAATGAATGAGTGCTGGTCGTGGACGTCACACCGAGCTCCGCCGGGGCCCGGCCGGCACAGTTGCTGTGACAGGGGAGGTACAGGATGTCGCTCCACGGAGAGTCTGAGGTCCTGCTCACACCGGCGGAGGTGGCGAGCCTGTTCCGGGTCGACCCCAAGACGGTGACGCGCTGGGCCAAGGCGGGCAAGCTCTCGTCGATCCGCACGCTCGGCGGGCACAGGCGCTACCGCGAGGCCGAGGTGCGTGCGCTGCTCGGCGCGGCGTCGGAGAACGTTGAGCATCCCGCGGACTAGCACGGAAGCGGCGGGTCGGGGACCCGGTGACGCGTCGCGGGTTCGGCCGGGTGTGGCGGATCAGCGCCGCACCCGCCGGGTCACCGTGATCGTCACGACGACGGCGAGCGCGGCTGCGGCGACGAACAGCACCTTGACGTTGCGGGCACGCTTCGCGTCGTCGGCGGGCAGACCGCCCCCCGTGAGGAACGCGGCGGCGTCCGCGGCGGCGGTGCGTGTCGACTCCTTGACCCGGTTCGCCTGGTAGCCGGGTGACAGGCGTGTGGTGAGCGCGTCGATCGTCGCGCCGAGCTCGGCGCGCGTGCGTTCGACCTCGGCCTGGAGCTCGAGCGGGCTGGGGCCCTTGTCATGGGGGTGCTTGCCGGCGGGGCTGCGCCGGTGCCGGCGGGCGAGCCGACGGCGGGGCGGGGGAGCTGCTCTTCGGCGGTCACGACAGGTCCTCCTTCGTGGTCGTGGAGGCGAGGCTGCTGCGCACGGTCGCGATGTCGCGCTTCACGCGGTCGATCGACTCGGGCCGGGTCGACGCCCGCTGGAGCAGATTGACGCCGCCCATGACGAGGCCACCGGCCAGGAGCAGCATGACGACGCCGATGACGAGGGCGGACAGCCACAACGGCCAGGCCTCGCCCAGGCCGAGCACGGCCGACCAGATGAGCACCCCGATCGCGTAGAGCACGATGACGCCGGCCGCGGCGAACAGGCCGATGCCGATGCCGGAGGCCTTGGCCTTCGTGGCCAGCTCGGCCTTCGCCAGTGCGACCTCTGCGCGGACGAGCCGGCTGGTCTGCTCGGAGAGCTGCTCGACGAGCCGTCCGAGGGTAGGGGAGTCGTCCGGGTCACTCATGCTCACACTCAACCCGTTTCCGCTGGTCGCGGCAATTCCAACGTCGGATTCAGATCGACGACGTGAAAAGCCCCCGGATCGGGGATCCGGGGGCTTGAGGTGGCTCCGAGGGGCGTCGATCCCCTGACCTCACGATTTTCAGTCGTGCGCTCTACCAACTGAGCTACAGAGCCTTGGACACGAACGCCCGGGTCGTTGCCGACACCGGGCGTGACATGCGCGACCCTGACGGGACTTGAACCCGCGACCTCCGCCGTGACAGGGCGGCGCGCTAACCAACTGCGCTACAGGGCCTCGACCCTTGGCGATCATGTCGCTCTCGGGCCGGGTAGAAGCGTACCCCACCAGCGCCGCAAACCCGAAATCGGCCGCTGACCTGCTGTGATGCACTTCCTCAGTACCCCCAACGGGATTCGAACCCGTGCTACCGCCGTGAAAGGGCGGGGTCCTGGGCCGCTAGACGATGGGGCAGGACGGGACGATCTTACCTGGGCGAAGATGGTCGCGTGATGGACTTCTCCCGTGCCGACTTCGAGGATGCCGTGTCCGACGCCCTCGACATCGTTCCCCCTGAGCTGACGGCGATGATGGACAACGTCGTCGTGCTGGTCGAGGACGACGCCCCGCGCGACGATCCCGAGCTGCTCGGGCTGTACGAGGGGGTCCCGCTCACCGAACGCGGCCTGTCGTGGGCCGCCGGGTCGCTGCCCGACCGCATCACGATCTTCCGCAACCCCACGCTCGCGATCTGCGACTCGCGCGACGACGTCGTCGAGGAGGTCGCTGTCACCGTCGTCCACGAGATCGCGCACCACTTCGGCATCGACGACGACCGGCTGCACGAGCTGGGCTGGGACTGACGCCGCCCGCTCAGGCCAGCAGCGGGCCCAGCCGCCGAGCCGCGGCGCCGAGCCGCGCGGCCGTCCCCTCCGGGTCGGGCAGCCGGTCGGACGGGACCAGGACCACGAGCGCGGCGACCGCCCGCCCGTCGTCGTCGGTGGTCACGGCCCCGGCGGCGGACCAGGCACCCGCCGAGCGCAGCACGCTCCCGGCACCTGACGCGAGGCAGTCGCACGCGGCGTCGAGCAGCTCACGGGCCCCCGGTCCCGCGACGAGCGGGAAGTCGGGGTCCTCGTCGACGACGACGGGCACCGGGGCGTCCAGCCGCACCAGGTGCACGCCCCCGCGCGTCTCGGCGCGCACGCGGGCGAGCACGTCGCGCGCCGCCCGGGGCGGGCGGGGCGGCGTCGGGCGCGGGGCCAGGGCCGCGACCCGGTGCCCGAGCGCGAACCCGCGCAGGTCGGGCAGGCGGACCAGGTACTCGTCCTCCACGAGGATCTGCACGAGCCGGTAGGTCGTCGCGCGCGAGAGGCCCAGCGCTGCCGAGATCTCCTGCGCGGTCACGCCCGCACCCGCGGCGGCGACGCACGCGAGCACCTGGAGCGCGTGACGCACCGCGCGTGGCTGACGGCCGCCCACGTCGTCGCCCGGGGCGGCGGGCGCGCCGAGCAGCCGGGCCGCGGCGTCGGGGCTGGCGAAGACCGGACGGCCCATCAGGCCGCCTCGCCGAGCAGGTCCGCGGCGACGGGCTCGTCGTAGACCCCGAGCCGTGAGCGCAGCGGCGGACGCCGTCGCAGGCGCGCGAGCCCGGCGACCGCCCCGGCGCCGAGCAGGATCGCGAACGCCCACGCGCCGGCCCGGCGTGGCGTGCCGTGCGCGAGCAGCAGCATCCCGGCGAGCGCCCCCGAGAGCACGACGGCGGTGGCGAGCGCGAGCACGACCGGTCCGCGCGTGCGCTCACCGACGCGCCGCAGGAAGGGCGGAACGGCCGCGCACACCAGCGCGTACGCGGCGACGTACCCGCCCGCCGCGACCACCAGCAGCGCCTGCATGACCTCCCACAGCCGCGCCCCGGCGAGGACGGCGACGACGGGCACGGCGGTCAGCAGCGGCAGCGTGACCCGCAGGGCCGGCGTCGGCGTGCCGAGCCCGGGGTGGACGCGCCCGAGCCCGCGGGGAGCCAGGCCCTCGCGTCCCATGGTGAACAGCACGCGCACCAGCGCGGTGGTCGACGCCATCGCGCACGCGACGAACGACGCGACGACGGCCGCGTCGAGCACCGGACCCGCCCAGGCGACGCCGAACGCCGTCGTGAGCTCGTCGACGGGCGACACGCCGTCGGCGAGGCTGGTCCCGGCGCGTGCGTAGCCCACGAGCTGCGCCCAGGCCGCCGCGAGGTAGAGCGCGCCCGTGCCGGCGGCCGTCCACAGGATCGCGCGCGGCACGGTGCGGAACGGCCGGCGCGCCTCCGCGCCGAGGGTGGCCGCGCTCTCGAACCCGACGAACGCCGTCAGCGCGACCACCGTGCCGACGACGACGTCGGGGACCGTGGTCTGCGGGGTGGCCGCCCGCGCGACCGCGCCCGGCCCTGCCGCGGCGAGCAGCGCGACCACGAGCACCCCGATGAGGGTCATCGAGACGACCTCGACCACGAGCGTGACGCGGGCCGACCTCCGGATCCCGCGCCGCAGCACCCACCACACGGCCGCGCCCAGGGCCACGACCGCGACGAGGGCGGGCGCGTCGCCGGTCGCCAGGCCCGGCCATGCGCGCGCGGCCAGGCGCTGGGCCGACCAGCCCGCGCCGGCGAGCGCGAACGACGCGACGAACCCGTAGCCGAGCAGCATGGCCACGCCCGTCACGACCCCGGCGCGCGGACCCAGCCCGCGCACCACGAACGTGTAGAGCGACCCCGTCGCGGCGATCCGCCGCGTGAACTGGTTGACGCACGCCGCCACCGCCACGGCGAGCACGAGCGCCACGGCGACCGCCACGAGCACCGCGCCGGCACCGGACGCCGCCGCGACCAGCAGCGGCAGCGTCGTCGCGGCCGCGGACGGCGCGACGGCGGACAACGGCTGGGCGATCACGTCGATCACGGGCAGCGACCGCCGCGCCAGCCCGTGGACGGGCGACCGGACGGCGACGACGGGGCGGGAGCTCACGCGCGTGACCGTACCGACCGGCTGTTGCGGGGCGCCGCGGCCTGTGTTTCGGGGGTGTGACCTCGAACGAGACGGGCAGGCGGCCGCGGTCTCACACGCGCTGCGCCAACCGTTACGGGGCCGAGACGGCGGGGCAACCGCCGCCACGGACGCTGGTGCCGCCACGAACCGTCGCTCGTCACGAGCGCTCCACCGGGAGGTCAGATGTCCGCCCTCGTCCCCACCACCGCGCCGGGCCCGGCGGGTCAGGCCGCGCCGCCGCGCGCGCTGACCGGCAGGCTCGGCCCGGTCGCCATCGTCTTCATGGTCGTCGCGGCCGCGGCCCCGCTCACCGTCGTCGGCGGGGCGGCGCCGCTCGGGATCCTGCTCGGCAACGGCGTCGGGTTCCCGGCGCTGTACGCCGTCTCCGGGGTGATCCTGCTGCTGTTCTCGGTCGGGCTGGCCGCGATGACGCGCGTCGTCCCGCGGCCGGGAGCGTTCTTCTCGTTCGTCGGGTACGGGCTCGGGCGGCGCTCCGGCCTGGCCGCCGCCTACCTGGCGCTGCTCACCTACACGACGATCCAGGTGTCGGTGTACGGGTACGTCGGGTTCATCCTCTCGGGGACGTTCGCGAGCCTCGGCCTGCCCGTGCTGCCGTGGTGGCTGTGGGCGCTGGGCGTGGTCGCCGTCGTCGGGGTGCTCGGGTACCGGCACATCGACCTGTCGTCCAAGGTGCTGGGCGCGCTGCTGGTGGGCGAGGTCGGGATCGTGCTGGCCGTCGTCGCCGGAGTGCTGCTGACGGGCGGCGCCGAGGGCCTGTCGGCGGCGCCGTTCGAGCCGTCCACGGTGCTGTCGGGCTCGCCGGCGATCGGGCTCATGTTCGCCATCGCGGCGTTCATCGGCTTCGAGGCGACGGCGATCTTCCGCGACGAGGCCCGGGACCCCGAGCGCACCATCCCGCGCGCCACCTACGCGGCCGTCATCGGCATCGCCGTCTTCTACACGCTGGCGTCGTGGGGCCTGGTCATGGCGTGGGGCCCGAGCCACGTGCTCGACGTCGTCGCCGCCGACCCGGGCGGCATGATCGTGGCGACCACGGCCACGTACCTCGGCACCGCAGGCGAGGTCATCGTCCAGGTGCTGCTCGTGACCAGCATGTTCGCCTGCGTGCTGAGCTTCCACAACGTCATCACGCGCTACCAGCACACGATGTCGAACGCGGGTCTGCTGCCCGCGGCCGTGGGGTCCGTGCACCCGCGGCACCTGTCGCCGCACACGTCGTCGTTCGTGCAGACGGCGACGGCGGCGGTGCTCGTCGGCGTGTTCGCGCTGCTCGGGCTGGACCCCGTGCTCCAGGTGTTCACGTGGTTCGCGGGGGTGGCCACGCTCGCCATCGCGATCCTCATGGCCGTCACGTCGCTGGCCGTCATCGTCTGGTTCCGGCGCACCCGCGTGGACTCCCGGCGGTGGAACACCCTGGTCGCGCCGACGCTCGGCCTGCTGGGCCTGGCCGCCGCAGCCGTCGCGATCGTCGCGAACTTCCCGCTGCTGGTCGGCGACGTCGACGCCGCAGGCGCCCAGCGCTTCGGAGCCGTCAGCGCCGTGCTGCTCGGCCTGGTCGCGCTCTTCCCCCTCGTCGGCTGGGTGCAGGCCGCGATCCTGCGCCGCCGGCGCCCCGAGTCCTATGCCCGCATCACCGAGGCCATCGGCTGAAAGGAACGATCACGATGACCGCCACGCTCTCCACGACCACCACCCACCCGCTCGCCACGCTGCGCGCCGACGAGATCACGGCTGCGGCCGCGATCGTCGCCGACGCCGGCCTGGTGCGCGAGACCACCAAGTTCGTCTACGTCGGGCTGCTCGAGGCGCCCAAGGCCGCCGTGCTCGCCTGGGAGTCAGGCACCGGCGCGCTGCCTGCCCGGCAGGTGCGCGTCCAGCTCCTCGAGCTCGCCACCGGGGTCCAGCACGACGTCGTCGCGGACGTCACCGGCGGCGACCTCGTCTCGGTCGAGCAGCTCGACACCGCGCGGGTGGGCCAGCTGCCCATCCTCGACACGGAGTTCGAGCTGATCCCCGAGATCGTCGCCGCCTCGCCCGCGTGGGTCGCGGCGCTGGCCAAGCGTGACCTGACCCCCGAGCAGGTCGTGACCGTGCCGCTGTCGGCCGGGGAGTTCGGCTTCGAGGGCGAGGCCGGCCGGCGCATGGCCCGCGTCTTCGGGTTCCGCATGGACCACGCCGCCGACCACCCGTGGGCGCACCCCGTCGACGGCCTGGTCGCCTACGTCGACCTCACGCGCCGCGAGGTCACGCGCGTCATCGACCACGCGACGATGCCCGTGCCGGCCGAGCACGGCAACTACACCGACCCGTCGCTCGCGGGGATCACCGGGACGGCGCACGGCACGCTCAAGCCCATCGAGATCACCCAGCCGCAGGGCGCCTCGTTCCAGGTGTCCGACGACGGCGAGGTCACGTGGGAGGGCTGGCGCCTGCGCGTGGCCTTCGACGCGCGCGAGGGCCTGGTGCTGCACCGCATGTCGATCGCCGACGGCGACGAGCAGCGCTCGGTGGTCTACCGCGCCTCGATCTCCGAGATGGTCGTGCCGTATGCCGACCCGTCGCCCACGCGGTTCTGGCAGAACTACTTCGACACCGGCGAGTACCTGTTCGGGCGGTACGTGAACTCGCTCGAGCTGGGCTGCGACTGCCTGGGCGAGATCCACTACCTGGACGTCACGCTCGCCGACGAGTCGGGCAACCCGCGCGTGGTCAAGAACGGCATCTGCATGCACGAGGAGGACTACGGCGTGCTGTGGAAGCACTCCGACATCTTCACGGGCGTCAACGAGACCCGCCGCCAGCGGCGCATGGTCATCTCGTTCTTCACCACCGTCGGCAACTACGACTACGGCTTCTACTGGTACCTGTACCTCGACGGCACCATCGAGTGCGAGGCCAAGCTCACCGGGTTCCTCTTCTCCTCGGCCTACCCCGGCGACGGGGCGGACGGGCAGCCCTACGGCTTCGCCTCCGAGGTGGCCCCCGGTCTGGGCGCGCCCTACCACCAGCACCTGTTCTCGGCCCGGCTCGACCTCGACGTCGACGGCACGGCCAACGCCGTCGACGAGGTCGACGCGGTGCGCCTGCCCGTCAGCGACGCCAACCCGTGGGGCAACGCGTTCACCAGCCGCCGCACCCGCCTCACGTCGGAGTCCCAGGCCGCCCGCGTCGCCGACGGCGCCGTGGGCCGCACGTGGCACATCAGCTCGACCGAGCGCACCAACCGCCTCGGCCGCCCGACGGCGTACGCGCTCTACGCCCAGGAGACCCCCACGCTCATGGCCGCGTCCGGCTCGTCCATCGCGCAGCGCGCCGCGTTCGCCACCAAGCACGTGTGGGTCACGCAGTTCGCCGACGACGAGCGCTACGCCGCCGGCACGCACGTCAACCAGCACTCCGGCGGGGCCGGCCTGCCGGCCTTCCAGGCGGCCGACCGCTCACTCGAGGGCACCGACGTCGTCGTATGGCACACGTTCGGACTCACGCACTTCCCCCGCCCCGAGGACTGGCCCGTCATGCCCGTCGACTACGCGAAGTTCACGCTCAAGCCTTGCGGGTTCTTCGACCGCAACCCCGCGCTCGACGTCCCCGCATCCGCGTCGTCCCACTGCGCCCGGCGGGGCAGTGCTGCGGCGGCGCGCACGGCGACGGCCCCTGCCCGCACCACGGCTGACATGCACTGGCTCCACGTGGCAGCACTGCTCCCGGCGGGCGTGACGGTGGCCTGCGCCGCACGCCGCCCCGCCGGGAGCGGGCGCACGACCGCCGTCGTCACCGGGCTGCTCATGGTGGCCGCGATGGCCGACGTCGCGATCGCCCCCGGAGGTCTGCCCGCGCTCGTCTGGGCTGGCGTGCTGCTCGGCGCGGGGGTGGCCGCGGCGCTCGCCGGCCGCGACACGGACGACGCCTGCCGCCCCCTGCACCGGCTGCACGTCGCGTGCCTGCTGGCGATGGGCGTGCTCACGGCCGCCATGGACCTCGGCCACGCAGACGCCGCCGGATCCGGGCACCTGGGCCACCTGGGGCACGCAGGACACCCGGGCCACGGCGGTGACCCGGTCCTCACGCTCGCGCTCGCGGGTTCGGCGGCGGTCGTCGTCGCGAGCGTGCTCGTGGCGGCCGGGCGCCGTCAGGGGGAGCGCGGGACCGCGGCCCTGACCCGCGTCGAGGTACTGGCCGGGGCAGGGTCCGTCGCTCTCATGGCGCTCGGCGTCCGATGACGGCGGGAGGTTCGGCGGGTGCCCCTAGGCTGGCGCCCATGACCACTCTTGTCACCGGCGGCGCCGGCTACATCGGCGCCCACGTCGTGCGGCTCCTCCAGCAGCGCGGAGAGGACGTCGTCGTCGTCGACGACCTGACCACGGGCGCGGCCTCCCGCATCGGCCAGACCACCCTCGTGAAGCTCGACCTGGCGGCGTGCGACGCCGTCGACGTGCTCACCCGGACGATGATCGAGCACAAGGTCGACGCCGTCGTGCACTTCGCGGCGCGCAAGCAGGTCGGGGAGTCGGTCGCCCGGCCCGCCTGGTACTACCAGCAGAACGTCGGCGGCATGGCCAACCTGATCACGGCCATGGAGAACGCCCGCGTGGACCGGCTCGTGTTCTCCTCCTCGGCCGCGACCTACGGGCAGCCCGAGGTCGATCGCGTGGCCGAGAAGCTCTCCGGGCACGCCATCAACCCCTACGGCGAGACCAAGGTCGTCGGCGAGTGGCTCGGGCGCGCGGCCGGTGTCGCGTGGGGGCTGCGGTTCGTGGCGCTGCGCTACTTCAACGTCGCGGGCGCCGGATGGCCCGAGCTCGGTGACCCGGCGATCCTCAACCTCGTGCCGATGGTGCTCGACCGCCTTGAGCGTGGTGAGCGGCCCAAGATCTTCGGCACCGACTACCCGACGCCCGACGGCACGTGCATCCGCGACTACATCCACGTGCTGGACCTCGCCAGGGCGCACCTGGCGGCCCTCGACTACCTCACGTCCGACGTGCGCCCGCACGACGCGTTCAACGTCGGCACCGGCATCGGGTCGAGCGTGCGCGAGGTCATCGACGAGATCGGCCGGGTGTCCGGGCTGGACGTCACGGCCGACGTCGAGCCGCGCCGCGCGGGCGACCCCGCCGCGCTGGTCGGCTCGCCCGACCTGATCGAGAGCACGCTCGGCTGGAGGGCCGAGGCGGGGCTGCCCGAGATCATCGCGTCCGCGTGGGAGGCCTGGCAGGCCGGGCCGCGGCGGATCGGCGGCTGACGCCGCGCTCGCAGCCGGGGCGTGGCCGTCAGCGGGTGTACTCCCAGTGCCACGGCTCCGGCTTCGAGCCGCCCGGGCGGGCCCAGTCCGGGTTCTCCCACCCGAAGGCGCCGGCGTTCGCGGCCAGCCAGCGGTAGCCGTCGCTGCCGAACCCGGCGACGTTGCCGCCCAGGTCGACGGCCACCCCCAGCCGTGGTTCGAGGATCCGGGGACGGCCGCCCAGAACCCGCGCGCCCGCTTGGTCGCGACCTGGGCGGCGTACGAGCGGTACGCGTCGACGACGACGAGGTTCGTGCCGAAGCGCGCCGCGAACGCCGCGTTGAGGCGTTCGAGCTGGATCGCCGCGTCGGCGCGCAGCATCTGCCCGGACGTCCAGGGGATCTCGCGCAGCAGGTCGCGCGGGATCTGCCCGTTCGCGAAGCCGGCCGTCGCGGCGGCGAGCTGCGCGAGGTGCGTGGCGTCGGCGGCCGCCTCGGCGGCCTTCTGAGCCGCGATCTGCGCGGCGGTCGGCGGTGCCGGGGTGACGCTGACGGCGGTCGCCGACACCGCCTCGATGAGGCCCGTGAGCGTCGCCGTCTGCTGCGCGAGGGCAGCCGCGACGGCGCGCGAGGCCTCAAGGTCGACGCCGGCCGACTCGGCCGCCGCCGTCAAGGCGGCGTCGGCGGCCGCGTGGACGGACTCGCTCGACGCGCCGCCGGCCGCGGTGGTGTCGACGGGCGCGAGTGCGGCCTCGGTGTTGCTTGCGTCCGCGGCGTCCGCGGTGGCGGCGTCGGCCTGGCCTGTGGTGGCCGTGGCCGCCCGGCGCACGAGCTCGCGCACGACGGCGGTGGTCTGCGTGATCTCCTCGACGTTCTCGGCGGGCGCGTCCGCGCCCTCGGCGGCGACGTGCTCGGCTTTGACGAGCGCGCCGGACGCCTGCGCGACGGCAGCCTCGACCTCCTGCGCGGCCGCCGGGTCGGCGGCAGTGACCGTGACCGCGGTGGACTCCGGCGTGGCGGCCGGGCCCGGGACGGTGACGGCTGCCGGGCCCGTCGCGCCGGTGGGGTCCGTGGCACGGACCGTG
This sequence comes from Xylanimonas allomyrinae, assembly GCF_004135345.1. Lineage (NCBI taxonomy): Bacteria > Bacillati > Actinomycetota > Actinomycetes > Micrococcales > Promicromonosporaceae > Xylanimonas > Xylanimonas allomyrinae. The sequence continues at coordinate 2,467,809 of NZ_CP035495.1, read as the reverse complement.
GCCTTCGCCGTCGAGGTGGAGGCCGGGACGGCCGTCGTGAACGTGAGCGCGGCGACCGCGGCGGTCGCGAGGCCGGACGCGACGACGCGGGTGCGGGGCCGGCGACGACGTCTCGGCGCCCGGTGCAGGGCGGCGCGGGTCGGGTGGGGCTGCGGCACGGATGCTCCTCGGTGGTGGCGTGGGTGGTCTGACCAAACCACCGGGAACCGTCACCGAGGGGAGTCCTGAGGCCGCCTAGGGGAGAGCGGAAGGCGTGCATGAGTGGCCGCGAGCAACACGCGGGTGGCGCACGCTGATCGTGCGGGTGGCGCCGTGGCGTCACACCGGGAGGCTGCGCGAGGGGTGGCGGGGCGCCGGGTCAGGCAGGGAACCGGCCCGCGAGCCACCCCGCGAGGCGGTCCGGGCGGTCGGTGATGATCGCATCGACCCCGGCCGCGGTCAGCGCCTCCCACTGCGCGACGTCGTCGGCCGTCCAGACCATCACCTGCACGCCGGCCTCGTGCAGCAGCGGCACCAGGCCGTCGTCCTCCAGGACGAGCTCCACCGACGGGTTGCACGTCATGACACCGAGCTGGGCGCAGATCTCCGTGAGCGGTTCGTGCCGACGCTCGATGAGCCAGCCGCGCCGCAGATGCCCGGCGGCGTCACGCAGCGCGGCGACGGTCTCGGGCCAGAACGACTGCACGATCGTGCGCGGGCCCAGGCGTGCGGCGTCGACCGCCGAGGCGACGCGCGCGGCGTCCTCGACCGACCACACCCCCTTGAGCTCGAGCAGCAGGTCCGTGCCCGGGCGGTCGTCCAGGAACGTGAGCAGCTCGCCGAGCGTCGGGATGCGCTGGCCGGCGAACGGCGGCGCGAACCACGCGCCCGCGTCGAGCGCGCGCAGGTCCGTGAGCGACAGCGCGCCGACGTCGCCGCGCCCGTCCGTCGTCGCGTCCACCGAGTCGTCGTGGATGACGACGATGCCGCCGTCGGCCGCGACCTGGATGTCGCACTCGATCATCGCCGCGTCCGCGCGCCACGCCGCCTCGAAGGCCGCGAGCGTGTTCTGCGGCGCGACGGTGCTGTTGCCACGGTGCGCGACGACCAGCGGGACAGGCGGGGAGACGCGCGGGGAGACGTGTGGGGGAGTCACGGCGGGAGCCACCGGAACATCCTCACACCGCGACGCGGGACGCGCAGCGCGCGAGCCGCACGCTGGGCGGCCGGACCGTGGCGGTGTTGACTGCCGCCATGAGCACGCCGGACCGCCCGCAGCCCGTCACCGTGTCGATCCACCGCGTCGTCAGCCCCGACCGCGTGCCCGCCGTCACCGTGTGGGTCCAGGAAGGAGTCAACCTCGCCAACCGGTGGGACGGGTTCCTCGGCTCGGGCTGGCTGCGCGGGGCCGAAGGATCACGCGACTGGTACATGCTGTACCGCTTCGCCGACGCCGAACGGCTCGCCGCCTGGGAGGCGTCCGGCGAACGCGCGGCCTGGCTCGCCCGCGGCGCCGGACTCGTCGAGGAACGGCGCGTCGAACGACGCACCGGCATCGAGGGCTGGTTCGACGCACCCTCACGCCAGGACGAGAACGCCGGCCCGCCGCTGCTGCCTCCGCCACCGCGATGGAAGCAGGCCGTCGTGATCTGGCTCGGGTTCTTCCCCGTCAACCTCATGTTCACCTGGCTGCTCGGGTCGGCCGTCCCGGCGTCGGGCGGCTGGCCGCTGCCCGTGCGCGTGCTCGTCTCGACGCTGGTGCTGACCCCGATCATGTCGTTCTGGGTGCTGCCGTGGGTCACGGCACGCCTGACCGGGTGGCTGCACCGCACCTAGGGCGCGGGGAGAGCATGAGTGCCCCGGCAGGGGCTCGAACCCTGGACCCGCGGATTCGGGGACAGTCGATATCGTCGCATACCCGTTGGGTTCCCGGCGCTGCTCCGGGCCAGGTCAGGCGGTGTTTTGGCGCTCTGTCGGAAACCGTCGTCAACCGTCGTTCGCCGTTGAATCCGCTGGGTAAGCGTTGGGTCGTGGACATGGAGCGGGCGTTTCATTGCTTCACACGGGCCGCAGGACGGGCAGCAAGATCGCTCTGGTAGGGGCGATCTAGGGTCGTCTGCCTCGCGCGCGCGACCCCCCTTCGGCAACCTCGGAGAGAGACGGACCACTGCCGGCGGACCCGGCCGACGAGGCGAGGTCTGGCGATCCGAACCCCCTCGGGCGACAGCGAGGCCCGGCCGCGCGTTGGTTCGCTGCGGCCGGGCCTGGTGGCGCTGGTCAGGTCTTGGCTGTCGGCGGCGGAGCGCTTACCGACGGTGCTGTCCGACCATCCGTTCCCGGTCCCTCGGGCAGATCATGCCTGGTCCGCTCAGGCGTGAGGGCAGGCGTGGTTGACGCCGGTTCGGGGTCAGCTCTCGGCGAGCGAGAGTTTGACGATGCCGTGCGGTCGCATGACGTCGAGGTTGAACCGTCCCTCGACGCGGGCGACGACCTGGTTCCGCGTGAAGGTGTCGCCAGGGTTTCCCCACTCGGCCCGCACCCCATGGTTGTCGGTGGACAGCGTCAAGGACTCGGCTCCCACGACGTACCCAACGCCCTCGGCCAGGCCAGGGACGACGACGACGCGGGTGCCCCACGCGGTCTGGTTCGTGCTGTCGATGGGGCCGCCGACGTCGAACGTGCCCGAGGCGTTGCGGGTGGTCTGGATGGCGAGCCAGTCCGCAGCGGACAGCGCGACGAACGAGGGTGCGATACCGAGGTTCGCGAGCTTCGACAGGCCGTACTGCACCGTCACGAGAGGATCGCGCACGAACGCCTGGGTCTGCACGCCCGAGGTGTTCGCCAGCCCGGTGAAGTGTTCGCCGGTGCCGTCGCCGGTCAGCACCTCAGCCTCAAGGGCTGACTGGATCTCCTCGGCGAGTTCGGAACCAACCCAGGTGCGCAGGTTCTGGGCGTCCTCCAGGAGGTACTTGTCCTGAGGTTCAGAGAGCACGGCGAGCACGCGCAACCGGGAGTCGACGCGCTCGACCCCGAGCTTCTTGGTCGGCTTCACGTCGCCGGGAGCGACCACGCTCGCAGCGCCGGCACTCGGCACGACGGTCTGCTTCAGGACCGAGTAGACCGGCGCCTGCCGCACCTCGACGGGCAGGACGTCGACCAGGCGGGGCGGGGTCTCCAGGCTTGCCGCCCCGGGGATGGGCGTCGTGTTCACCAGCGGGATCGGGATGACGGTCTCTCCGGCGGGCACCAGGCCTTTGATCCCCGGACTGACCCTGCCGGAGTAGCCCGCCATGCCTGCCGTCAGGTCGTCTGCGAGGCGCTTGAGCGACAGGTGCGCGCCGGACTTCTCGCCCGGTGGGCGGTCGTCGTTGGCGAAGTACGCCAGCAGCTCTGCTCCCTTCCGGTATCGCTCCTGCTGCTCGGCACTGACCTCGTGCTCGTCGAACGCCTTCACGTCCGCGACGGTCTGCTCGATCGTGGCGGTCTCGGTCTCTGTCAGGTCGCGGTTCGCGGCCTTGGCGCCGTCGACGATCCGTTGTGCTGTCTTCAGCGCGGCGTCTCGTCCGGCCTTGGTGTTGATCTTCACGGTGGTTCTCCTTGCGAATGGCACGCGCTGGCGTGGCGCCGGAAGGGGGCGCGTCGCCGCGTGCCTGCGGGTGAGGGTTGTCGCGGACGTAGCGACGGACGGGGTGACCCAGTGCACCAACACCGTTGGTGGCGCACGGTATGACCGCTGGCCGTTCGTTCCTGCGATTCGGGACCAGGCGGACCCGGCTCCTGTCGTTGCGCGATCCTCGATCCGGCTCCTCGAACTTGGCCCGTCGGGCTCCTCGTTCTTGGCCGGGAACTTGTCGCTCACCGCTGCCTGCATTCTACCGGACAAGACCGACAAGACGCCTGTCACGGGCGCTCTCTCCACGTGCGGGCGTCCCACTGACCCGCAGCGGCCGGCGTCGCCCAAACGGCTTCGGTCTCTCCGGTAATGTCCCGGCGAGTCGTCAGGCGCTCCGTGCGCGTCTCGTCCGGGTCGTTGAGCTCTCCGGTGTCGTCCGGTTGGGTTCGCAGCCGCCACCAACCCCAGGTGTTCACAGGCCGCGCTCCTGCATCGCTTCGACGTACTCGGCCAGGTACTCCAGATCGTCGCGCGCGGAGATACGCACCATCTGGCACAGCCGGACGATCAGCCCGTGGTGCTCGACGCAGTCGGTCCCGTTCACCAGGGCGGCGAACCCCTCCCTGTCAGACCCGGCTGCTCGCACCAGCGCAAGAGCGTCGTCGAGCAGGCCGTCGCGGCTCACGAGAGATCCTGCCGGGCGTTGCGGGCGGCGTCGGCGAGCCCGGCGCGCAGGTCGTGTTGGAGGGGTCCGCGGCCGTGGTCGTGCAGGGCGTCGGTCACGTCGAGGACGGGGTCGAGGACGTGGCGGGCGAGCATGCGCAGCGCGGCGGCGGCGACGTACCCGAAGGCGTCGGTCCCGGCCTCGGTCAGGTGCCGGGCGGCGACGTCGTCGAGGGCGTCGGGGTCGTGGCATGCCTCGGCCATGTCGTAGGCGAGCCGGATGGCCTGGCTCTGGACGGTGTCGACGTCGACGAACGCGATCGGGAGTCCGGCGGTGTCGGTCACGAGCAGTTGTTCGGGCAGGTTCTCGGTGGTCATCTCGGGGTCTCCGTTTCGGTGTTGCGTCGTGGGTTGTGTCAGAAGCGTCAGATGCGTCAGAAGTGCTGTGTTTTCAACGGTTTGAGGTCTGACGGTTCGCTGACGGTTTGACGGGTCGTGTCGGAAGCGTCAGGGAAGCGTCAGGCCGTTTTCCCTAGGGTTGCTGGGGTTCTGACACGTCTGACGGTTCTGACGGAAGGTCGGGTGCGGTGGGGGCGACGGGGTCGGAGAGGTAGCGGTCGAAGGCGTCGTCGAAGCGCACGCGCTTGTATCCGCGCTTGGTGCCGGACGGGTCGCGGACAGGTTCGATCGCGTAGGGCTTGAGCATCGCGGCGAGGCGTCGGCCGGTGAGCCCGTCCTCGGCCCAGCGGGAGTCGGGGATCGCCTTGAGCGCGGCGAGCAGCGTCTCGGTGGGCACGAAGTCTGCTCGCAGCAGGGCGTGGAACAGGTCGCGGCAGTCGACCAGCAGCTCGTGTCCGTCGGAGTGGTCGGAGTCGGCCTTGGCGGCCTCGTGGGACAGCGCGACGGCGGCTTGGCGTGCCAGGGTGGGCCAGCCTCCGCCCGCGAGGTCGGCGACGGCGAGCAGGGGTTCCCACAGGTCGGCGGCGCGGTCCTCGAGCGGGGTGTCGGGGTGCGCGTCGCGCAGCTTGTCGGCGTGCTCGCCGACCCATGCGGCCAGGTCGTCGCGCAGCGCGTGCAGGTCGGGCATGTCTCGGGACTGGCGGAACGGGTGCACGGTCTCGGACGGCTTGCGGCGGCGCAGGCGGATGTTCACGGCGCGGTCGGTGATCGTGTCGGGCAGGCGTCCGATCGCGGCCATGACCACGGGGGCGAAGGTGTGGAACTCGGTGGGGTGTGGTTCGGGCCGACGGTGCGCAGGACGGGGGTGCCGCGCTGGAACCCGGCGTTGATCAGCCCGCGCAGGTCTTCGTTCTGCTCGGCCTTGATCTTGGTGCCGAAGATCGTGTCGGCCTCGTCGAACAGGACGGTGCGCGGGGTGTCCAGGGACCGGAACAGGGCGGCGACCGTGGCGTTGGCGGCGAACAGCGGGGCGTGGCACAGGTTCCCGACGACCTCCATCGTGCGGGTCTTGCCCGAGCGTTTCTCGGCGCTGGTCAGCAGCAGGCGCGGCGCGTAGTCGAAGACGCCGGCGGCGTGGGTGTACGCCGCGTACAGCGCGAGCGCGACGTAAGCGTGCGCGGACGGCTGCACGGTGTACCGGGCGATGACGTCGAACACGCGCTCAAGCAGGGCGTCGCCGTCGAGCCTCACGGGTGCGGGGACCGCGGGAACCCGGGCCGGGGTGAGGGTCGCGAACCCGGGCACGCTCGGGCGCTTGCTCTGGCTCAAGATGCCAGCTCCTTCCTCCGCCGGGCGGAGTCGATCGTGCGGTGGGCCTCGCGCTCGGTCAGCCCGGCCGACAGGGCCGCCGCGGCGAGGTCGTCGAAGACCTGTTCCGGGGCGTCCTCGTCGACCGCGCGGCACGCGGCCCAGAACAGTGCTGCGTTACGCCCGCCGACACTGGCCGACCCGACCGCCCGCACCAGCCCGGCGAAGCGGTCCGCCGACCCCGGCCGTGACGGCCGTGGTCGAGGCCGGGGCGCCGGGCGTAGGGCGGCCAGCGCGCGCGCCGGCAGCGCCACGGGCAGGGCGTCGTTCCACACGTACGGGCGCCCGGTGGCCGGGTGCAGGGACGGCGGCACGATGCAGTACCCGGACACCTTGAGGTCGATCCCGGCGGGCAGGCGGGCAGAGACCACCTGCCCGACCGGGCGCAGGAAGTACAGGTGCTGCCCGCCGTCGCCACGGCCCGAGGTGACCGTGAGCGTGTGGGGCAGCGGGCCGAGCACGTCCTCCAGCTCGGTGCGCGACCCGCCGTTGCGCGGGTCGACGTCGAGCACGAGCAGCGTCTCGGGCACCGGGGCGCCGATCATCGCGTGCGGCCAGCGCTCCCACCACGCCCGGATCACGCCAGGGTCGCGGGACGCCTCGTGGAACCCGTGGCGTAGGTACGGGGCCTTGGCCGTGCTCCCGGCCTCGCGGCACGGGAGCACGGCCCAGCCCTGGGCTGCCAGGTCGAGAGCGGAGTTCAGCACGGGGCTTCCGTCACGTCGGTCTGGGAGACCGTGACCGTGGCGCCGTCGTCGAGACGGACGATCAAGGTCACGTACCGCCACAGGACAACGCCCTGACGCCCATCGGCGTCGAGCTGCACGCGGTCGCCGTCGAGGATCACGACGCACCGCCGTCGAGCACGTTCACGAGGGCAGTCAGGTCAGCGATGTACCCGCGCAGGTCGGCGGCGAGTTCTGCCGGGGTAGATGCCACGAAGTCGTCCGACGAGTTCAGGCCGTCGAACGCGAGCGTGGTCATCTCGCGCGCCCCGTTCGGTTCGAGGAACTCCATCGCGCCAACCGTCGCGTCGCCGCGCCGCGCCGCGTGCTCCACGGCGATGTCGCCGTGCGACGTCGTGGCGTCGAACCCCCCGTGCGTGCGGTCGCACCACGGCGGGCACAGCGGCGCGGGAAGCGGGTCCAGCGCGATGAGCTGCAAGGCCTGGTCACCGTCGGCGACGAACGCCAGGTGGTCGCCGCTGTCCATCGTGACGCTGACGACCGTGCGCTTCGGCAGGGACAGCGCGCCGTCGTCATCGAACCGGGCAGGGTGGACCTCAATGCCGCGCACCGTGCCGATCCGGCCGACGCTGTAGGGCGACGTCGAGACGACGCGGTCGCCCACGGCGAAGGTCAGCGCGCTCATGCCGCACCGCCCTCGGCCCGCAGGTTCGAGCGGTACTGGCCGTGCTCGTCGAGGTAGACCTCGTGCCGGCCACCGTGGGAGACGCCGCCGCCGACGAGCGGGGCGACGTCCTGGCGCACCATGACGATGGTCGCCGCGCAGCCGCGGTGGTGGGCGCGGTCCTCGGCCCGCTGGGCGGCACCGAGGTTCCGGTACGGCCGCGTGGTCACGTGTCCGTCGGGCGTCTTGACGATCAGGTGCGCCACCAGGCGGCCACGGATGATGCCGTAGACCTCGGCGCTCGTGAGCGTCGGGCGCTCGATCGGCTCCGGGCGCCAGTTGGCGACCTTGAGCGCGTCCTCGACGGCGGCCTCGTAGTCGAGCAGGTCGCGCAGCTCGCGGGCGATCGGGTCGTGTGGGTGGTGCTTGCTATCCTGGGACAAGGCTCTCAACTCCTACTCAGTTGGGTCCGTGCACCCCGTCCGACCGCAGATCGGCGCGGGGTGCGCTTGTGTCTGGGGTCAGGCCGCCGGTTCGGTCTGCTCGGCGATGAAGTCAGCGACGGCCTGCTCGGTGAAGCGCAGGTGCTTGCCGATCCGCGTTGCTCGGGGGTGGGCTTCCCCTCGGTGCGCCGCTTGTAGAGCGTGTTCACGCTCGGGAAGACACCAAGTCGCACCAGGTCGGCCGGTGTCAGTAGGGCCGGGAGCGTCGACTCCGCCACGGTTGCCTCCATTGATCGTGTCAGGTCAGTGCGTGGCTCGCACTGACTTGTGGAAGTCACACTACCCACAACGATGACCTCGGGGCAACTGACACGCTAGATTGACCTGCATGAGTCAGGAGAGCTGGGGTCCGAAGTGGACCGCGACAGTCGGTGCGCAGGTTCGGATGCTCCGCGAGCCAGCGGGTTTCGGGTCGGTGCAGAAGCTCGCAGACAGGTGTGCGGTGCTGGGGTTTCCCATCCCTCGCAGCACGATCGCGAACATGGAGAACGGGCAACGCCCAAACGTCACGGTGCAGGAAGTGGCGGTCCTCGCGGCCGCCCTCGGCGTGCCGCCCGTGCGCCTGCTCTACCCGATCCGTGAGGGAGCGACGGCCATCGAGGTTCTGCCGACGATCGAACAACTCCCTTTCGATGCCCTTGAATGGTTCGTCGGCCTGAACGGCCTGACCGAGGAGCTACCGAGCAACACAGACGACCTCGACCTCGTACGGGAGGAAGGACGGCTCGCACGCGACGTGGTCGGCTGGATGGCGCAGCGCGCCCAGGCCGTCGACACCGTCGAGCGCGCAGCGGCTGGGCTTCCGTCCTCCGGTCCCGCGGCCACCCAGGATGACGTCGATCGGCTTCGGGCCCGTGTCGCCGCGGCCCGCGATGCCCTCCGCGAGCACCGAGAGAAGATGCGCGCGCGCGGAGTAGTCCCGGCAGGGGACGTTGATGCCTAGACCCCCGCTTGAGGTCGGCACCTGGGGCCGGATCAAGCGCACGGAGATCGAGGCTGGCCGCCACGTCGCGAGGGTCAGGTTCCGTGACATCGACGGCCGCACGCGACAGGTCGAGGCGTGGGGGAAGTCCGGCGCGGCGGCGGAGCGCACGCTCGTGAAGGCATTGAAGGACCGGGCGAAGGCGGCCGGGGACACCATCACCTCGGCCACGCGCGTGGAGAAGCTGGCTGACTTCTGGCTGCGCACCAAGGTGGACGGCAGCGGCCTCGCGGTGAACACGAGGTACCGCTACCGCTGGGTGACCGAGAAGGCGATCGTGCCCGGGTTGGGCGGGCTGCTGCTGCGGGAGTGCACGACGGCCCGCCTGGACGCCTGGGTGAAGCGTTACGCGGCCGACGGCGGCCAGGGGAACGCGCGCCTGGCCCGTACCTGCCTGCAAGGGATGTTCTCGGTCGCCGTCCGTGAGGGAGCGCTCGACGTGAACCCGATGCGCGAGGTCGAGACGGTCGCGGCGGCGGAGTCCACGGAGGTGCGAGCACTCTCGGTGCGTGAGGTCGTCGAACTGCGAACATGCCTACGCGAGGACGCCTCGGCCGTCTCCGTGCACCTGCCCGAGCTGGTCGACGTGATGCTCGCCACCGGGTGCCGGATCGGTGAAGCGCTGGCGCTGCGCTGGGCGGAGGTCGACCTCGTGGCCGGCGTCGTGCACCTGACCGGCACCGTGGTGCGCGACCCGAAGGAAGGGCTGTTCCGGCAGGACACCACCAAGGGGAAGAAGACCACTGCATTGTGGGTGCCCGTGTGGTGCGTCGAGGTGCTCGAGAAGCACCTCGTCACGGTGCCTGCCGGGCCGCTGGGGCTGGTGTTCCCCTCGGCCGCTGACGGACTCCGGGAGGTCTCCACTGTCGAGAAGCAGTGGCGGGCGTTCCGGGCGCGCAACCCACAGTGGTCGTGGGTCACGCCCAAGACGTTCAGGAAGACCGTGGGCACGGAGGTGGCGCGCAAGGCTGGTCTGGCCGCCGCCGGGGAGCAGCTCACGCACTCGAACACCGCCGTCACGGCGAAGCACTACGTGGCCCGTCCCGAGGCTGCTACGGACCACTCCAGGCTGCTGGAAGCGTTCGGTGCCTGACGGAAAGCGTTGGGTTTCCGCTGGGTCGTGGACGTGGAGCGGAAAGACTAAGGCCCGGAATCGCGGAGATTCCGGGCCTACTGGTGCCCCGGCAGGGGCTCGAACCCTGGACCCGCGGATTAAAAGTCCGCTGCTCTGACCAACTGAGCTACCGAGGCGTGGACGAGCCTACGGCACACGGCCGGATCCGCGGCGTCGTGGGCGTTCGGCGGTGCGGATCCTCGCGCGCGCCGCCCGCCGCGCGCCGCCCCGCGAGCGCCTACCCTCGTTCCATGCCCATCCCCCGTACGTCGCCGGTCTCCGTGAACGCATCGGCACCGACCTGCTGTGGCTGCCCGGTGTGACCGTGGTCGTGCGTGACGACGCCGGGCTGCTCCTGCTGGCGCGCCGCGCCGACTCCGGGCTGTGGGCTCTGATCAGCGGCATCGTCGACCCGGGCGAGGAGCCGGCCGTCGCAGCGGTGCGTGAGGTCGCCGAGGAGACGGGCGTCGACGTCGTCGTCGACGCGCTCGCCGCGGTGTCGACGACGCCCGAGACGGTCTACGCCAACGGCGACCGGTCGGTCTACCTGGACCTGCTGTTCCGGGCCCGGCCCGTCTCGCCCGAGTCCGCCGCGGCGGCACGCGTGGGCGACGACGAGAACCTCGCCGTCGGCTGGTTCGCGCCCGGCTCGCTGCCCGACGACCTCCAGCCGTCGACGCGCGCTCGGCTCGCCCTGCTGGACGCGTTCGAGGCGGGCAGCGGCGCCGCCGTCTTCAGCGCGTGAGCCACATCGTGGACACGGGTTTGGTCCCGACCGTGCCCGCGGGTACGTTACGACCCGTGAACAACCGCTGGTATTGGCGCTTTACGCCGGCTCCGTGTGGAGCGTGGCGGGTTCGCGCCTGACCAACGACCTTCCACCGGAGCCAGCACAGGCCTTCGACGTCCGACGTCGAGGGCCTTCGTCGTGAGACGAGGCGCTCCGGTCGCCGCTCGGGCACCACCCGGGCCAGCGGGAGAGCCGACCGGTCACGACCTCATCGCAGGCGTCCCGCTCGACCCGGAACCCAGGAGCCATCCCATGACCGTGAGCAACACCGCCACCAGCGATAGCCTTGCCGACGCCGCGGGCGTGACCGACCGCCCGGCATACGAACGGAAGGCTGAGCTGTTGGCCGAGACCTCCGACCTTCGCATCCGCGCACTCGACGCGCTGCCCGCGCCGCGCGCCGTGCGCGTCACACAGCCGCTCGGCACCGAGCGCAGCGACCTCGTGACGACGTCGCGCCGCGAGGTGCGCGACGTCCTGCGCGGCGAGGACGACCGGCTGCTGGTCATCGTCGGGCCGTGCTCGGTCCACGACCCCGCCGCCGCACTCGACTACGCGTCCCGCCTGGCCCCCCTGGCCCACGAGCTGGCCGACGACCTCGTCGTCGTCATGCGTGTCTACTTCGAGAAGCCGCGCACCACCGTCGGGTGGAAGGGCCTCATCAACGACCCCCACCTCGACGGCTCGCACGACGTGCGCGAAGGCCTGCGCCTGGCCCGCGAGGTGCTGCTGGGCGTGCTCGACGCCGGCGTGCCCGCCGCCACCGAGTTCCTCGAACCCACCAGCCCGCAGTACATCGCCGACGCCGTGACCTGGGGTGCCATCGGTGCCCGCAACGCCGAGTCGCAGGTCCACCGCCAGCTCGCGTCCGGGCTGTCGATGCCCGTCGGGTTCAAGAACGCCACCGACGGCGACGTCCAGATCGCCGTCGACGGCTGCATCACCGCGGCGAGCGAGCACACCTTCTTCGGCGCCGACTCCGAGGGCCGCGCCGCCGCCGTCGAGACCGCAGGGAACCCCGACTGCCACGTCATCCTGCGCGGCGGTCGCGGCGGACCCAACTACTCGCGCGAGGACGTCGCGGCGGCGCTCGCGGTCGCCTCCCGCTCGGGCCTCGGGGGTGCCGTCGAGGCCGGCGTCGTCGTCGACGCGTCGCACGGCAACTCGGGCAAGGACCACGTGCGGCAGGCCGCCGTCGTGCGCGAGATCGCGGCCCGGCTCGCCGAGGGCGAGCGCGGGATCACCGGCCTGATGATGGAGAGCTTCCTGGTCGCGGGCGCCCAGAACCCCGGGCCGCTGGACACGCTGGTGTACGGGCAGTCCGTCACCGACAAGTGCATCGACTGGCCCACGACGGAGGGCCTGCTGCGCGAGCTGGCCGCCGCGGCGCGTGCGCGGCGCGAGGCCTAGCCCGGCTGCGTGAACGATTCCAGGGCGGTGCGCGCAGGTGGGGTCGCCGAGCGGATCAGCGACTCCACCTCGGGCATGCGGTCCCAGACGTTCACGCCCATGCCGGCCTGCACGCGGCCTGCGCGCAGCCAGAACGCGAACCCCTCGCCGTCCTCGGGCGCACCGCTCACCACCACCTCGTCGTAGCCGCCCGGGCCGTCGACGAACCCCGTGTACTCCATCCCCAGGTCGTACTGGTCGGAGTAGAAGTACGGCAGGACGTCGTAGGCGTCCGTCGCGCCCAGCATCGCGCGCGCCGCGTGCGGCCCGGAGTCGTTCGCGCGCGCCCAGTGCTCGACGCGCAGCGCACGCCCGTACGTCGCCGACGGGATCGACGCGACGTCCCCGGCCGCCCACACGTCAGGGTGCGCGGTGCGCAACGTCCCGTCGACGACGACGCCGCCGCCCTCCGCGGCCGGTCGCAGCGTCAGGCCGGCGCCCGCCGCGAGGCCCACGTTGGGGGACGCGCCGACGCCCACGACCACCACCGACGCGGCGACGTGCGTGCCGTCGGCCAGGTCGACACCCGTCACCCGGCCCTCGGCGCCCGTGAAGCCGACGACCGACGCGCGCCGGAGCAGGCGTACCCCGTGCCGGGTGTGGAGCTGGGCGTACACCTCACCCATCTCCGGGCCGAGCACCCGGCCCAGCGGGTGCGTGCCCCGGCCGATGACCGTCACGTCGAGCCCGAGCTGCCGCGCCGACGCGGCGACCTCCAGCCCGATCCACCCGTCACCGACGACGGCGACCTCGCCGCCGCCGTCGCGCGCGGCCAGGAGCGCACCCGAGAGCCGGTCGGCGTCGTCGAGCGTGCGCAGCAGGTGGACGCCGCGCAGGTCGTGGCCGGGAACGGGGAGCGGGCGCGGGGTCGAGCCCGTGGCGAGCAGCAGGCGCCCGAACGGCAGCACGGCGCCGTCGGCGAGCGTGAGCCGGTGACCGTCCAGAGTGAGCCCGACGGCGGTCGCGTACGTGCGCACCTCGACGTCGTGGGTGCGGTACCAGTCCTCGCCGAGCGGGAAGAGCGACTCGCGCTCGGCGTCGGCGCGCAGGTAGTCCTTGGACAGCGGCGGGCGCTCGTAGGGGCGGTGCGGTTCGCTCGTCACGACGACGAGGTCGCCGTCGTAACCCTCCTCCCGGAGCGTCGAGACTGCCCGCGCGGCGGCGAGCCCTCCACCGACGACGACGATCGGGTCTTTCGGCACGGGAACCTCCGGCAGCGCGGGGACACGGGACCTCGCCCACGATCCTGCCGGGTTCCGGGGCAGAGCGCGAGGCCCTGCCTGCGGCGGCGCACGGCGTCCCCGGCGTCGGGGCGTGCGCGGCGGGGCCGGCTTCCGGCGCCGGAACTCGGGCCGGATGTGCGGGCGGACCCGGCCGCGGCCGGGCGAAGTGCCAGAAATCGGCACCATCGACGCCAAAACGACGCCAAGGTACTGATCGGTTTCTACCGTATGAAACGCGACATGACGGCTGTATGCCACAAACAGCGCGTGCTCGTCGCTCTTCACAGGTGTGGGACGGGGTGCGCCCGAGCGCTCGCGGTCCGCGGGAAGGCCCCGCCAAGTCCTGTGCGTGCGGCCCCCTCATGGCGAGGTGTCCGCACCCGCTGCGCACCGCGTGCAGCACACGTGCGAGAGGAACCACGTCATGAACAACAAGACCAAAGGCTGGATCGCCGCCGCGCTCGGGGGCGTCCTGCTCCTCAGCACCGGGGGCACGTTCGCGGTCTGGAAGGCCACCGACACGATCCAGGGGGCTCGCATCACGGCGGGCACCATCTCGCTGGCCGTCGACGGGTTCGAGTGGAGGTTCTCGAGCGACACGCTCGAGGCGCCCGAGCCCATCGCCGCCTCCGGCGCTCCCGCATCATTCACGCTGCCCGAAGGCGCGACGGCCGTCGGCACGGCAACGATCTCTGCGGGTGTCGTCGGGCTCACCGCAGACCTTGAGGTCGGTGCCGTGACGGTGAACGGTGACGTCGATCCCGCCAGCCTGACCGTCGAGGCGTCGTGGGCATGGGACGGCGCGCAGTCCGAGTCCGGCACACGCGCCGAGGGCGACGCCGAATACACGGAGACCGTCGAACACGACGGGACCGGCACCCTCACCGTGACAGTGACGAGGAACGTCGGCGAGCCGACGGCTGCCGTCCTCGACGACATCACGGTCACCCTCACGCAGAGGGCGTAGGCCCGAACGGGCGAGCGCGTCGTGGGCCACCCCGGTCCCCCGGAACCGGGGTGGCCCACGACGCCGGGCACCGCACAGGACACGATGTGAACCGGCTCAAGGACCCGGCGCGAGCCGCAGGCGTCGCCGTCGCCGCCCTGGCGGTGATCCTGCTGGCATGCGTTCCCGCCGCCACCACGGCCTCCTGGCGCGCCGCCGCGACGATCCACGGCGCAACGATCGGCGTCGGCGACTGGCCGGCCAAGACCACCGTCGCCATCGTCCCGAGCACTCACGAGTGCGACGGCGGCTGGTGCACCATCGACTTCACCGTCACCGCGCACGGCCCGTGGAGCGTCGCATGGATCCAGCTCGCCTGGACCCCGCAGGACGCACCGGAGAGCCACTGGACGGTCACGGGAATCTCGGGGCAACCGGACGTCTCGGGGCACGGCCTCCACCTCTTCTACGACACGTCCCGGATCACCGACTTCACAGTCACCCTGCGGGTCAGAGCGTCGCTGCTCGCGACGGTCACGCTCGCGGCCGACGCCTACGAGTTCGTCGACTTCTTCACTCGCGGCCGACACCTCGCCAGCGCGTCGCACGAGACCACCCTCGTCGACACACCCCGCAGCGCCACGACGCCCGGCGCTCACGAACCCACCGGGCAGGGTGCCCCGTGAGCGGCGCCCGAAGAGCGCGCTCGATCACGACGGCCCTGCTCACAGTGCTGCTGCTCGGCCTCACCGTCCTGGTCGCGCTGGTCAGCGGGATCCCCCGGGTGCTCGGTGCCGTCCCGCTCACCGTGCTCTCCGGGTCGATGGAACCCGCGCTCGCGCCAGGCGACCTCGTCGTCGTCCGGCCGACTCCCGCCGACCGGCTCCAGATCGGCGACGTCGTCACGTTCCAGCCGGTCTCCGCGGACCCGACGCTCGTCACGCACCGCGTCACGGGGCTCACGCTCGGGCGCGACGGCGTGCACGGCCTCACCACCCAGGGCGACGCCAACAGTGCGCCCGACGAGCCGATCGTCGCCGACCAGGTCATGGGGAAGGTCCTGTACTCGGTGCCCTGGGTGGGGCGCCTGACAGGAGCGGAATGGGCGCCGCATGCCACGACGGTCGCAGGCATCGCGCTGCTCGGCTATGGCCTTCGGACCGTCGTGCTCGCGCACCGTTCCGGACGCAGGCCCAGGGCGCACGGTGGGGTAGAACCGTAGGCGCGCGCAGCGCGCGCGACCGGAGCGAACTCCAACGACTCCAGACAGGTTGACAACGCGCGAAGTCCGCCAGAGCGCGCCAGAGTCGATCGCCGTACAGGTCGGCCGGTCGCGGCAGCGCCACCCGGAGGCCGCCCGCGGCCCCGGGGATGAGCCGAGACGACGGATCACGAGATCAGGAAGTCGGCCGCCTTCTCTCCGATGACCGCTGCGGGCGCGTTGGTGTTGCCGGTCGTCACGGTGGGCATGATGGAGGCGTCTGCGACCACGAGCCCGTCGAGCCCCCGCACGCGCAGGGTCGGGTCGACGACGGCCCGCTCGTCGGTTCCCATGCGGCAGGTGCCCACCTGGTGGTGGTAGGTGATGACGCGCTGGCGGACGTACGCGACGAGGTCCTCGTCGCTCAGCCCGGCCGACGGGTAGTGCGGCCGGGCCTTCCAGTCCTCGGCCAGCGCGGGCTGGGCGGCGACCTCGAGGCACTGTTTCACCGAGGCGAGCAGCGCGGCGACGTCACGCTCGTCGGAGAGCACCTGCGGGTCGATGAGCAGCCCGTCCGCGGGGTCGGCGGAGGCGAGGCGCACGGTGCCGCGCGACTTGGTGGCGACCACGCCTGCCGCGAGCGTGAAGCCCCACGGGATCGGCTCCATGTCGGGCTCGAGCATCGGCACGGAGAAGGTGATCGGTTGCGTGTCCGGCACGTCGAGGTCGGGGGAGGAGCGCCAGAACCAGTGCGTCTGTGTCACGCTGCGCTGCGGGGCCGGGGGCTCGACCTCGCGCCCGGTCGAGAAGATCACCGGCACGAGCCAGTGGTCGTGCAGGTTCTCGCCCACGGGCAGGTCGGCCACGACGTCGATGCCGACGTCGGTCAGGTGCTCGGCGGGCCCGACGCCGGACCGCAGCAGGATCTCGGCGCTGCCCTCTGCCCCGGCCGAGAGCACCACCGTGCCCGCGGTGAGCACCTGGCCGTCGGCCAGCTCGACGCCCGTGGCGCGAGCGCCGTCGAACAGCACACGGTGGACGAGGGCGCCGGTGAGCAGGGTGAGCCGTCCCTCGGCGACGGCGGGTGCGGCGTAGGCGTCCCACGTCGTGATGCGCTCGCCGCCGGCCACGGTGACCTGCTGGACGGCGATGCCGTCGAGCGGGCCCACGTTGTAGTCGGCGTTCACCGGCAGGCCCGCCTGTCCGGCGGCCTTGAGGATCGACTGCTGCACCGGGTGCAGCGGCTCGTTGGGGGCCACCGGCAGCGGGCCGTCGGTGCCGCGGGCCGGGTCGGCGTCGCCGTGCCAGTCCTCGATGCGCCGGTACACAGGTTCGACGTCGGCCCAGGACCAGCCGGTGCACCCCTCTGCGGCCCAGCCGTCGAAGTCCTGCGGGGCGCACCGCACCCAGATCGCCGCGTTGAGGGAGTGCGAGCCGCCCAGCACCTTGCCGCGCGGAAGGTGGAGGCGGCGCCCGGCGGCGTGCTGCTGCGGCACCGTGAAGTAGTCCCAGTCCTTCTCGGTGTGCCACAGCTGGAGCAGGCGGCTGACGTCCTGGACCGCGTCGTCGCGGTTGGTCCCGCCGGCCTCGAGAATCGCGACGGTGCGTCCGGCATCCGCCAGGCGGCGTCCCACGATGCTTCCTGCCGTCCCTGCTCCCACCACGAGAACGTCGTACTCGGTCATCGCCGTCTCCTCTCGATAGGTCATGCCGTCAGTCGGTACGCGGCGGTGAGCCGTTCGGGGTGTGCCCGCAGCTCGGACGCCGGGGCCTCGAGCGTCACGAGCCCCTGGGCGAGCACGGTCACGCGGGTGGCCAGCTCGAGCGCGACCTGGGTGAACTGTTCGATGAGCAGCACGCCGACGCCGCTCTCGGCCACCTGCCGCAGCGCGGGCACCAGCCGGGCGACGACGAGGGGAGCGAGGCCGAGCGACATCTCGTCGATCACCAGGAATCGCGGCCGCGCGGCGAGGGCCGTGGCGAGGGCGAGCATCTGCTGCTGCCCTCCGGACAGGGACCCGGCCGGCCTGTCGGCCAGGGTCTCGAGCTCGGGGAAGAGCGCGAGCACCTCCTCCACCGCCCCGCTGCGGGCCGGTGAGGGCAGGAGCAGCGCGGCGATGCGCAGGTTGTCGGCCACCGAGATGTCCCCGAACACCCGGTGCCCTTCCTGCATGGTGGCCACCCCGGCACGCCGCACGCGATTGGGGGCCAGGCCGCGGATCGGGGTGCCGTCCACGGTCACCGACCCTGCAGTGTCCCGTTCGAGGCCTGCGACGCCGAGGACGGTCGAGGACTTGCCCGCGCCGTTCGCCCCGAGCAGTGCGGTCACCTCGCCCTCGTTGACCGTCAGGTCGATCCCGTGGACGACGTCGCGTCCGCCGCGGCGGACGCGCAGCCCGTGGAGCTCCAGGGTGGTCACGCGGACACCTCCTCGTCGATGCCCAGGTACGCCTTGCGCACCGGGGGCGAGGCGAGCACCTCGAGGGTGGGTCCCGCAGCGATGCGCTTGCCGAAGTCGAGCACGACGACGTTGGCGCACGCGGCGCGCACCAGGTCCATGTCGTGGTCGACGAGCAGCACCAGCGCGCCCACCTGCGCGGGGATCTGGGTGATGAGTCCGAGCAGCTGGTCCGACTCGCCCGGGTCGAGCCCGGCGGCGGGCTCGTCCAGCAGCACCAGGCGCGGCGAGCCGACCACGCAGGTGGCGAGGTCCACAAGCCGGCGCTCGAACTGGGTCAGCTCGGAGCCGTGGCGGTGCACCCGCGTCAGCCCTACGTAGTCCAGGGCGCGGTCGACGTCGGTGGCCCCGGCCCCGGAGTGCTCGGCGGCGAGCAGCACGTTCTCGCGGGCGGTGAGGGTGCGCACCACCTGAACCTGCTGGAACGAGCGACGCAGCCCCCAGCGGGCGCGGCGGTGCGGGGCGACCGCGAGCAGGTCGTCGCCGTCGAGGTCCACGGTGCCCGCCGCGGGCAGGGCAAACCCCGACAGCACGTTGAACGTGGTGGTCTTGCCCGCACCGTTGGGGCCGATGATCCCGCAGACGCCGGACTCGAAGGTCATGGAGACGTCGTCGAGCGGGGTGACGCCGCCGTAGCGCACCGTGATCCCGGACAGCGTGAGGGTCATGCGGTCACCTCCGTGCCGCTCGAGTCGGGGGCGGCGGGGTCCCGCGACGTCGGCGCCGACGTCGGGCCGGCGGGCGGGGCGTCGTCGGCTCGCGGCCGCCGTGGCCGGGACAGCCGGCGCCAGAGCCCGCCGAGCTGGCCGGCGATCCCGGCCTGCGCCGTGGTGATGGCCTGCACCAGCCCCAGGCCGAGCACGACGAAGACGAGGTTGCCGTTGAGGCCCGCGGCGTTGAGCAGCTGAGGCACGGCGTAGAAGAACAGGCCACCGATCACCGCGCCGAACAGCGAGAACGTGCCGCCGATGAGCACCGTGGCGAACAGCAGCACCGACTGCTGGGCCTTGAACGAGGCGGGGTCGAGGATGCCCGACGTCGCCGCGAGCAGGGCGCCCGCGATGCCGGTGACGAAGCTGGTCACGGCCAGGGCGAAGAGGCGGTGCGCGACGGTGTTGATGCCGAGCGACACGGCGCCCGCCTCGCCCTGCCGGATCGCCGCCCAGGTGCGGCCGGGCCGCACCATGAGCAGCCAGCGCAGCACGGCGAAGACGATGACGACGACCACGCCGACGTACCGGAAGAACGCGGCGTCGGACTCGCCGAGGCCGGGCCGCGGCATGATCACTGCGAGCGTGCCGCCCGAGACGCGGCCGAGGTAGCCGTCGCCGCCGTTGGGGAAGCCGGCGTAGGTGACCAGCACCTCGAGCGCCCCGGCCACCATGAGCGTCGCGATCGCCAGGCTGAGGCCGGACAGGCGCAGCGCGGGCAGGCCCACGAGCGTGCCGATGACCGCGGTGACCAGTGCCGCGAGGAGCATGACCACCTCGAACGGCAGGTGGGTGGCGTGGTAGATCCGCAGGTTCACCCAGCCGCCCACGGCGACCAGGCCCACCTGCATGATCGAGACGAGCCCGAGGCGCCCGTACAGCACGCCGACCCCGGCCGCAGCGAGGGAGTAGATGGCACTGACGGTGAGCGTGCGCAGCGAGAGCCCGCTGCCGATGCCGGGGACGGCAGGCAGGACGGCTACCACGACGAGGCCGACGACGAGCCCGACGAGGGCGCCGCGCACGTCGGGCCGCTTGAGGGTCAGGGTGGTCATGCGCGCACCACCGCCACGGTGACGGGGCGGCGCCTGGTGGCGGCCAGGATCACGAGCGTCGCGACGACGAACGGCACGGCCGTGCTGAACGCGCTGACCGACGGATAGGCGGAGACCAGCGACTGCCCCAGCCCGATGGCGAGGCCGCCGGCGAGGGTCAGCCACAGCGAGGTGAACCGACCGATGACCACGGCGGCAAGCTCCGGGATGATGAGGAAGGTGAGGAAGGCGGGCTCCAGGCGGGTCTGATCGGCCAGGAGGACGCCGGAGACTCCGGCGATGGCGCCGGAGATCGCCCAGGCCAGGTTCTCCACCAGGCGCACGTTGGTGCCCACGACGGCGGCGAGCTCACGGTCGCTGGCCAGGGCTCGCATCGAGGTGCCGACCGAGGTCCAGCGCAGCGCGCTGAGCGTGCCGACCACGACGAGCAGCGCCAGCACCAGGCAGATGATCTGCGTGAGGTTGACCCGGGCGCCGGCGATCCCGAACGAGATCCGGCTGGTGTCCAGCCGCAGCGTGCGCGCCTTGTCGTTCCAGGTGAACAGCATCACGCCCAGCAGGGCGAGGGCCAGGCCGAGGGTCGCGATCGCCTTGCGCAGCGGGTCGATCCGGGCGAGGAACGGCCCGGCGACCAGCCCGAACAGCAGGGCGACCGCAGCCCCCGCCGCGACGCCGACGGCGATCGCGACCGGGGGCTGCATCCGCAGCCCGATGGTCTGCCACGCCAGCATCGCCGCCAGGGCGCCGAGGGCACCGTGGGCGAAGTTCAGTACGCCCGTGGTGCGGTAGAGCACCAGGACCCCGACGCCGGACAGCGCGTACACCGACCCGATGACGAGCCCGGCGACGACGAAGGGAAGCAGGTTCATCGGGCGGCCTCAGCCGGCGACGAGCAGGCCCTCGGACTGCTCGCGCTCGAGGATGCCGGCCATGTCGGGGTCGGCGACGTCCTGGCAGCCCTCGAGCTCGACGTACTGGCCGTTCTCGATCTTCGCCATGCGCGTGGCGTGGTTGGCGTGGTGCTCGTCGGCCACCCCGAAGTACCAGGGGGAGCACAGCAGGTCGGAGGTGTAGCCCTTGACCCCGAGCAGCGCGTCGGACACCGTCGTGCGGTCCAGGGTGTCCGCGTCGAGCGGCAGCAGGGCGTCGACGAAGATCTTCGCCGCGAGCCAGCCGGCCTGGCTGAACGTGTCGCGCGGCGCGTCCGGGGCGGCGTACTGGTCCATGCCGGCGCGCCAGGCGTTCGAGTCCTTCCCGTCGGCCGTGACCAGCGCCAGCTCGGAGTTGGCCACGAACCCCTCCCAGTAGTCGCCGATCTGCGTGCCGAACTGGGCGTCGTAGCACGAGGCCGTGCAGGCCCACGGGATGTCGCCCTTGGCGTCCTGCTGCTCTGCGGCCGCGAGGATCGACGCCGTGATCGGCGCCGGGTCTGCGATCACGAGGCTCGCCGGGGCGGCCTGCTTCACCTGGCTGACCAGCGGCAGGAAGTTGGACTCGGCCGGGTCGGACAGCACGTTGCCGACCAGGTCGATGCCGGCCTCCTTCGCGTACTTCGCGATGCCGTCGGCCACCCAGTCGCCATTGCCGCGGGTGTTGAGGCCGATGGCGAAGAACGTGTCCGCCTGGCCCTGCCGCTCGAAGTACTGCACCACGTGCAGCGCCGACGTGCGGGGGCCCGCGTTCACCGGGGCGATGTTCGAGGACTCGAAGCAGGCCTGGGGCACGCCCACCCCGGTGATCGAGTAGAGGCCGGCCTTGGCATACTCGACGTTCGCCACATCGCAGCCCACGAAGGTCGCGTCGCCGACCAGCGCGACGACGTCGGTGTCGGCCGCGTAGCCGGCCGCGAGCTGCGCCGTCTTGGTCGGGTCGAGGGCGTCGTCGCCGAACTCGAACTGGATCGGCCGGCCGTTGATGCCGCCGTTGTCGTTGACGCAGTCGAAGTAGGCCTTGGCGGACTTGGGGAGGACGAGAAGTCCACGCCGCCCGACGCCGTGGCGACCGCCGCGACCTTGATCGGCTCTCCCGTGGCCTTCTCGCCGGTGCCAAGGCCGCACGCGATGTCGCCGGCCTTGACGGCCGGCGCGCCTCCGGTGCTGCCGGAGCCGGTCTCGGAGACGCAGCCGGAGAGGATGAGCGTCACGGCGCCGAGCGGGGCCGCAGCCTTGAGGATGCGATTCATCGGTCAGTACTCCTTCGTACCGTGGGCGGGCATGAACGCACGCCCTGCCAGCGCCAGGGAACCGGAGCGGGCAGACCGCTGGATTGCACCGGCGCGAACGACGGTTGTCGTTCCGTGCACGCCGGTGAGCGGTGATCGAGGGGCGGGCCAGCCCCGGACGGGTTCCGGCTAGGATCGCTGTGACCTCGGTCACATCAGAGTCGATGGGTCCTTCCGGAGGTGAGAGATGTCCTTCACGTACGCGCCCCCGTCCGGGGCGGTCGCACCGCTCCAGCGGATCGGATCGTTCGCCGACTTCCAGGCGACGGTCGACCGCTCGTTCGTGCCGCTGAAGGTGTCGAGCCAGCGTGCGCACCACTTCAGCGCCGCGGTCCGCGCCGCAACGCTGCGAGGCTTCAGCCTCGTGGAGATCGCGGCCGTGCCGCACGTCGTCGAGCGCACGCGCAAGCTCCTCGGCGAGACCACCACCGAGCCCGCCTACAAGGCGAGCCTCATGCTCGAGGGCACCGGCTACATCTGCCAGGACGGGCACGACGTCGTGCTCAAGCCCGGCGACGTGGCCGTGTACGACACGACCCGGCCCTACACGCTCGTCTTCGACGACCACATGCGCACCATCGTGGCGATGTTCCCCAAGCGGCTCGTGGACCTCGCCGACGACAGGGTCGCTCGCCTCACGGCCACCGCACTGGGCCGCGACGACACCCTCGGTGAGATGGTCGGGTCGGTGCTCGCACAGCTCGCCGGCCGCCTCCAGCTCGTCACCGCCTCCACCGGGTGGCGGCTGGCACGCAACGCGGTGGACCTCGTGACGATCCTGCTGCGCGACCAGCTCGGGGAGGAGCGCACCGGCCTTCCGGCCGAGCGCCTGGAGAACGTGCTCGCCTACATCGAGGCGCATCTGGGCGACCCGGACCTGTCGCCGACCACCATCGCCGACGCGCACTACATCTCCGTGCGGTCGCTGCACCTGCTGTTCAAGCACACCGAGGTGTCCGTGTCGTCGTACATCCGCACGCGGCGGCTGGAACGGTGCCGCACCGACCTGGCAGACCCGGCGCTCGCGGGCGAGACGGTCGCCGGCATCGCCACACGGTGGTCGTTCGCGGACGCCGCACACTTCTCCCGCACCTTCAAGGCGACCTACGGCGAGACGCCGTCGGAGTTCCGTGCCCGGCTGCGCTGAGCGCGCGCGGGCCGGCGGTCCGGCGGGCGTCCTGGGCGGTCAGGCACTGCGCGCGGACGCAACGTGAGCGCGCGCAGGCGCAAGCCCGAGCCGACCCACCCCGGCAAAGATCGACGTGTCGGCAGACGCTGAGGAGACGCGATGGTGCGCGAAGTCGTGGTGCGCGAAGACGAAGGCGCTCTCCAGGTGGTGTTTCCAGCCCGGGGGCAGGTGACGCTCGAGCGGACACCGGCCCCGGTACCCGGGCGGGGCGAGCTGGTGGTGCGGATCTCCAGCGTGGGGATCTGCGCGACGGACCTGCACCTGCTCGACGGGCACATCGGTGACCCGTTCCCGTTGGTGCCGGGGCACGAGTTCGTGGGCGTCGTGGACGCCGTCGGCCCCGAGGACGACCGCGGGCTGAACACGGGCGACCCGGTCGCCGTCGAGATGCTCGTCCCGTGCGGCCGCTGCGACCGGTGCCGCGAGGGGCGGCACAACCTGTGCGAGCTCGACGACCACGCGCTCCACCCCGGAGCAGGACGGCAGATGGGCGTGAACATCCCGCGCACCGCCGCCCCGTACTCCGGCGGGTACGCCACGCACCTGCTCGTGCCCCGCGCGGGCGTGGTCCACCGCGTGCCGGACGGCCTCGACCTGGAGACCGCCGTGCTCGCCGAGCCGCTCGCGGTCGCGGTCCGCGCCGTGGAACGCGGGCGCGTCGGGCTGGGCGACCGTGTGGTGATCATCGGCCCCGGACCCATCGGCCTGCTCGCCGCGGCCGCCGCCTCGGCCGCGGGGGCGGCGGAGATCGTCGTCGTCGGCGGGCGGCAAGAGCGCCGGGCGCTGGCCCGCGCGTTCGGCGCGACCGCCACCGTCACCGAGCGGGGGGCCGCGCTCGTCGCGAACCTCCGCGCGCGGTTCGGCGGCGGGCCCGACGTCGTCATCGAGGCCGCGGGGGCCGTCGAGGCCCAGGCCACCGCCGTGCAGGCGGTGCGGCGGGGCGGGCGCGTGGTGCTCGCCGGAGCCTGCGGCTCCGGGTCGGTGCTGGCACTCGCGTCGGACGACATGCTCCTGACCCGCGAGATCGACATCCTGCCGTCCTTCCTGGCCGTGGGCGGCTACGAGCGCTCGCTCGGCCTGCTCGCCCAGGGGCGGTTCCCGTTCGCCTCGCTGATCACGCACGTCTACCCGCTGAGCGACGTCGAGAAGGCGTTCGCAGCGGTCCGTGCGCGCACCGAGGGACTGACCAAGGCAGTCCTGGTCCCGCCCGCGGCGTGACCAGGACGATCCGGAACGACGTGAGGAGCACGATGACCACCGCTCAGCAGATCGAGGTCGGCGCGCGGGTCGACGCCGCCGACCCGTCCAGGTGGAGGACCTACGACGACTTCGCAGCCGGCATCGACACCTATCGCCTGCCCGCCGCGGACCTGACGGGCAGCACCGTCGAGGCGACGTTCGACGACGGCGTGAACCTGCGCCTGGAGTTCCTGGGCGCCGAGACCGTGCGCTGGACCTCAGCGGCGCTGCTGGGCGCCGACGGCGGCACGTCCGACCCGTACGACGCCGTGCGCGTGCGCGCGGACGTGATGTTCTGCAGCCTTCCCTTCACCTCGCGCGACGGCGAGGCGCTGACCGTCATCTGGTCGCAGACCTCGGGCCGCGCACTGCTCGTCCACTCGGTGATCGCCCCGGAGAAGACCGAGGGAGTGCCGCAGGTGGGGCAGACGTTCGCCGCCGGGGAACTCGCGGGCGTCGCCGTGACCGGCGCCAAGCCCGCGCCGACACGCGACCTGGTCGGCGTGCGCAACATCTACCGGTACAGCCCCCACCACCTGTACGAGCACGTGTACCTCAGCTCCGAGCGCTACGCGTGGCAGTGCCTGCAGGGCGAGCAACGCGGGCACGGCGACGTCGACCTGTCGACGCTGTGGAAGTTCGCCGACGGCCTGTACCTGTTCTGCTTCCGCGAGTTCGTCATCCCGGTGGCAAGCGTGTGGCTGCACGACCTCGGGTACGAGATGCGGACCACCGGCATCTTCCTCGGCATCAATGCCGAGGGCCGGGCCGACCACCGGAAGGCCGGCGGCCACATCTTCCCCCTCGGTTCCGTGCGATACCCCGACGTGCAACCGGTCTAGGAGGACTCATGCCTACCCACCACGAGATCATCGCGGCCCACTACGCGGCCTCCGCCGTCGGCGACCTGGAGGGGATGCTCGCCCCGCTCACCGAGTCGACGCTCTGGACCGAGGCTGCGGGCCTCCCCAGCGCAGGGACCTACCAAGGCCCCGACGAGGTACGCACCCACGTGTTCGAGGCGATCGCCCGCGAGTTCGACCGCTACGCCTTCACCCTGGAGTCCTTGCTCGACGCAGGCGACGCGCAGGTGGCGGTCGGCACGTACACCGGCACCCACCGAAAGACAGGGAAGAGCTTCACCGCACGAGTGGCGCACGTGTGGCGTCTGGAGGACGGCAAGGCCGTGACCTTCGAGCAGATCGTGGACTCCGTCCCGGTGAGGGACTCGACGGCGTAGGCCGCCCTTCTCGGCAGCGCGCCGGGGCGCACCAAGACGCCGTCCGTCACCTCGAACGCCCTCCTCGTCGATGCGACCCCCGTGCGCGCGGCTGCATGGCGGGCGACCGGTAGGCCGCGAAGACGCATCGGCCGGCCTTCTCACGACACCAGCATGTGCGTCCTGCGACACTGCTGACAGGACGAATCCCGCTCGCAGGCCGATTCCGTGCGAGGTCAGTATCCGAGCTCGATGCGTCTCGCGAGTTTGGCTGGGTCGGGTGGATCGCTGCTTGGCCTTTTCAGTTCGACCCCGTCGATCCTGGAGAGCTCGGACTTGAGGATCGGGTCCCCTTGGACTTTCTCCCAGCGAACGGCAGTGCGGCCTTCGGGGGTTATCGACAGGTACCCCGCGTCGAAGGCGCGGTCAACGAAGGTTGAGAGGCAGATGCCGTTGGAGGGGTCGAGGCGGATCTCCTTGGCTTCGCTCCACGGGACAATGTGCGAGGCCACTAGGAACGCTTTCGTTCGAATGCCGGTGACCGCGCACTCCCAGCCGTAGTTGTTCTTGACGCGCTTCGCGAAGACGGCCTGGTAGCTGCCTCGCGACTTGGCCGTGCCGAGTTGGTCGTCGACAGCGAAGATCTCCTGGTCGAGTTGCTCCTGTGCCGCGGCCATGACCTGCGGATCGGGGTCGGCCGCCTCGGCGGTCTGATCGTCCTGCACGGGACGTGTCCTCGTCGCCTCGAAGGAGAACCCGCCCTCGCCGTCGAAGAGCACCGTGTCTGAGACGCGTTGGTTGACCCACTTGGAGCTGTCCGACAGGTGTGGAGCGCCCTCGAAAACGCCAAGGAAGCGGTAGTAGCGCGGTCTCGACGGCCCAATGTGACCGAACGTGATCACGTACTGTCGGATCGGCTTCGTCTCCATGACGGCCCCGTACTTGCCGCCCGGGACGTGGCGCATCGTGATCACGTTGCCGTCCGATGACAAGGAGTTGTCCCAGTCACCGTTCTGGTACATCTTCGGGAACCAGATCTCGGTGAACTCATCGAGCCGGATGATCGCGCTCTGGTGGCTCCTGTAGGTGCGTCCAAAGAGAGCGGCAACTTCGAGGTGGTTCTGGAACGGGACGCGGTCTGCGACTGTGAGGACGCCGCGCTCGATGAGGCGCCTCAACCATGCGCCGTCGGTCTGATCGCGCCGTTGGATCTCGACTTGTGGGGTCAGCGTCGGAGTTCCTCCACTCGGTGGCAGATCGGTCGCGAACTCCTTGTAGCAGAGCAGGCGGTCCTCGGCTGCACGGACCTCGATATCAGATGCCGCACTCGCCATTGCGGACTTCGGTGCGCCCGCGTACCCGGGGCCGATTGTTCCGTCAGGGCGGACGCACAGCGACGTGAGGGGTGGCTCACCCTCGTCGGCCGCCCTCTGTGCAGCGATCTCCAGGACACTGCCGATCCAGTTCTGCCTCGGCATGTCGGTGGTGATGGTGGTCTCCTTCTGGAGGACCTCGCTCAACTGCGCATCGCTGACGACCTCGTTGTATGTCCGCGCGATCGCCTTGAGTTCCGCGTACGCCACGTTGCCCCACGCGGCGAGTGCGTCGGCGTGGGAGATCTCGGTTCCGTCGCTCCTCGAGGCCATATGTGCTCAGGCTAGACGAAGCGGCCCGCGTAACTCCGGAGGCTTGCCGATTGCCCGCAACGCCGGGCTCGGTGCGTCGACGGCGGCAGTCTCGGCTTCTGCGTCTTCGAAGAGTTCGGCCTTTTGTGCGATCATCCGGTGCCTCGCCGCCGCGCACCGGACGCCGTCAACGGTGAGCGGTGCGCGCCACCACTGACTCAGCCCTGATCCACCGCTCGGGTCGTCTTGTGTCGTCTTGTGTGGGTTAGCGGCCAGAAAGTGTGTCCGCGATCGGGGTGTCTCGGGAGGTCAGCCCGGCGATTTGGGAGGTAGTTAATCCTCTGGGGGCATGCCTCGAGCGGGTGCTGGACATCCAGGGACGTGTTCGGCATGCGGTGCACGGCTGAAGCGCAACGGCACGACGAGCGCTGGGACCACACGCTGGCGGTGCACGGGATGTGGTGGCTCGTCAACGAAGCGGCGCCCCGATCGAACTCGGGCTGCGCAGCTCGACGGCTTCGTCGCCTGGCTGCTCGGCAACAACACCCAGCACGACGTCGGCTCGTCAGCGCGGTCGTTCCGCCGTCAGCACGCGTGGTGCTGGAACATCGACCCGCACATCCCGATCACCGGGGAGGTCTACGACGAGGTCCAGGTCGACGGAACCTACCTGTCCGGCGGGTGGTGCCTGCTCCTGGCGATCGACGGGACCACCGGCGACGTGATCGCCTGGCAGTGGTGCGACACGGAGAAGAGCGCCGCCTGGGTCGCCCTGCTCGAACGCATCCCGGCCCCACGTGTCGTGGTCACGGACGGCGGCTCAGGGCTGGCCTCCGCGCTCAAGACCTGCTGGCCCCAGACCCTCGTGCAGCGGTGCCTGGTGCACGTCCAACGCAACGTACGCCGCGAGCTGACCACCCGCCCCCGCACCGACGCCGGCAAGGCGCTGCGGGCCATCAGCCTGGCACTGACCAGGATCACGACCCGCGACCAGGCCACCGCCTGGCAGGTACGCCTGCACGACTGGCACCAGGTCTACCCCGACCTGATCAACACCAAGACCTACCTCAAGGACACCGGCACCCGCCCCGCCTCCGCACGACCGAACGCGACCTGGTGGTGTGTCTCGCGTCAAGCGGCTGGCAGGATTTGGGTGTTCTCAAAGTTGGGGATGGTGGGGTCGGCCAGGCCGAGGTGCACCTCCAGGGGCCGGTTCCAGGCGATCGTCTCGTGCGGGCGCACGGTGTTGTAGTCGTCGCGGTAGTCGTCGGCGTACTCGACGAGGGCCAGGACGTCGTCGATCTCTTCGAGGAAGAGCCGCTCGTACTTCAATGACTGGAAGCCGCGTTCGCGTGACCCGTTCTGCCCGGGCGTGCGCACGCGGGTGCGCACGTGCCGCAGCTCGGGGTGGGCGGTGATGAAGTGCTCGAACCGGAACGAGCGGAACGGGCCGCCGTTGTCCGTGACGACCGTGACCGCCGAGATGACGTTCCCGTCGCCGTCTCGCTCGCAGGCGTCGATCAGCGGGCGGCCGAACATCGTCTCGTAGTCGGTCAGCGCGAGCTCGATCGCGGCGATGGCGTCGTGCTGGTTCGCGGTCGGGGACACATGCCAGGGGTGCTCGTACTTGCTCCAGTAGTCCCGGCACCCGGCGATCCGCCACGTCCCGCCGGTGGTGGTCTCGAACTCGGAGAAGTCCAGCTGCCACACCTGGTTCGGCCCCGTCGGCTCGGTCGCGAACGCCGCCTTCCTACGCGCGGCGAGCTGGCGGTGTTCACGCTGGTAGGCCGCGGGCAGGATCAGCCCCTCGTCGCGCAGCAGCCGCAGCACGGACGCCTGCGATGCGGTGTGACCCTCGTAGCGGCACATGGCCCAGATCTTGCGGTGCCCCCACGCGGGATGCTTGAGCGCGTGCCGACGGGCAGCCTCGGCGACACTCTCGCGGGCCGGGCGCGGCCACGGCCCCTTCGTCGGTGCTCCGGTGCGGGCGCGGGCCTGCCAGCGCCGCCACGTGCGTTCGGGCACGCCGATCAGAGAGCAGAACCTCGTGGTCGGCATGCCCGCATCCAGACGGATCACCTCGAGGTCCTCGAAGGGCCCAGCCGGCCCTCCGCGGACTTCTTCCACACCCGGACCTCCAGGTGCGCCTCGCCCAAGGCCTGCGTCAACTCGGCGACCTCGGACTCCAGCTGCTGCTCCCGCGTCGAGGGGCCCGACTTCCCCGCCGCCAGGCCGGTCTTGCCAGCCTCGAGGAATTGCCGCTTCCAGTTCCCGACCGACTGCTCGGACACCTTCGCCCGCCGGGCGGCCTCGGCGACGGTGACCTCCCCGGCCAGGACCGACAACACGATCCTGGTCTTCTCCTCAGCCGGAACGGCCGCTGGTCTTGCCATGAACGATCAGACTCCTCACAGGTCAGGCCCGCAACCAACGGGCCCTGCCACATAGTCTGACGCGCGACAGGTGGACCCACGAACGACCCCGCCACGCCTACCGGCTCCTGGAACGCCTCTCGAGGCAGGGCGTGCTGTTCACCCACCTGCGCGAGGACCTCGACGGGCTCACCATCCACTCCACGACGAACCGGATCGAGGGCGGGTGCAACCACCCCGTCAAAGACCTGCTCCGCCGCCACCGCGGCATGACCGACGCCCACCGCCGGCGCGCCGCCCAGTGGTGGTTCTACCTGCACTCCACCCGGCCAGCACCACCAGCCACCCTGATCCGGCCCGAGCACTACAAGCCCCCACCCACCGCCGTCGTCATCCCCGACGACGAACACGTCCCGGGAGGCTACGGCACCAGCGCCACCGCCGAGGAAGGCCTCTGGGCCCGAACAGGCTGGGCCGGACGCTCGCACTGACCCGCGACACGCCCGGCGAGGACACACTTTCTGGCCGCTAACCCCCCAGCGCGTCTCGTGGTCCCGTGAGGCAAAGCGAAAGGCCCCCTGCATCCAGCGTTTCCGCTGGTCAGAGGGCCTTTCGGCTGGTCGGGGTGACAGGATTTGAACCTGCGACCTCTTCGTCCCGAACGAAGCGCGCTACCAAGCTGCGCCACACCCCGAGGGACTGCTCACCAGGCCGCGGGGGACCCGCGCGGTGAAGCCTGCCCAGCATAGCCGAGCATCGGCTCAGGACGAAAACCGGGCTGTCAGCGTGAGCAGTGTCGCTTCGGGTCGGCACGCGAACCGCACGGGCGTGTAGGGCGACGTGCCCGCTCCGGCCGAGACGTGCAGCCAGACCGAGCCGGCTCCGCCGGGGGTGTCGGGCCGGGTGCCGGGCCAGCCGTGCAGGCCCGAGGCTCGGCGTCGGTCCAGGTCGCAGTTGGTGACGATGGCCCCGAAGCCGGGCAGTCGTAGCTGCCCGCCGTGGGTGTGTCCGGCGAGGATGAGTTCGGCGCCGTCGGCACGGAATCCGTCGAGGATGCGCCGGTAGGGGGCGTGGGTGACGCCGACGTGGAGCGCCGCGGCCTGGTCGGTCCCTGTCGCGGCGCTGCCGCTGGTCACCCCGGTGAGTCCGGTGTCGGCGGGGCGTGTCGGCATCTCGTCGAGGTCGAGGTGGGGGTCGTCGGTGCCGACGAACGTCAGCGATCGGCCGTCGGCCAGTGCGACGGTGTCGCGCCGGTTGTCGAGGTCCTTCCAGCCGGCGGCCGCGAAGCCTGCGGTGAGCCGTTCCCAGGGCAGGGGTGTCGGTGTGGCTCGATGTGCGCGCGGGTCGGCCCGGAGGTAGTGGGCCGGGTTCTTGAGCATCGGCGCCCAGTAGTCGTTGGAGCCCATGACGTAGACGCCTGGTGTCGTGGCGAGGAGCGGTTCGAGCGCTTCGAGCAGCGGCCCGACGGCGTCCCTGTGGGCCAGGTTGTCGCCGGTGTCGACGACGAGGTCGGGGCGCAGGTCGGCCAGCGAGCGGACCCACGCGAGCTTGCGGCGCTGGGTGGGCGTGACGTGCAGGTCGCTGATGTGCAGCACCCGGATGTCGGCCTGCCCGGCCGGCAGGACGGGTACGGCGACATGGCGGACGGTGAAGAGCTTGGTCTCGGCGTACGCGTACGCGACTCCTGTGGCGCCGACGGCGAGAAGGCCGCCGAGGGTGCCCAGTGTGCGCCGTGCAGCCCGCGCGCTCAGTGCCCGCCTCCGTGGCCGCCGGCGTTGCCGTGGTCGTCCCCGGCCGGGATGGTGACCTCCGGGAGCTGGCCGCCGTCGGGGCCGACCGGGACGCCGTTCTCGTCGGTCGGCTGGGTGGGCGGCGCGGACGGCTTGGGTGCCGAGCCGACGAGTGCCGGGTCGGGTGCCGGGAAGTCGACGAGGGGCGCGCCGTCGAGCGCCTGGTTCATGTAGTCCTTCCACAGGGGTGCGGCGAGCGTGCTGCCGTACAGGGGCGCGATCCGGGTCCCGTTGAAGTTGATGTTGAGGTGGCTGACCTCGCCGCTCGCCTCGCCCACCCACACCGTGGTCACGAGCTGCGGCGTGAAGCCGGTGAACCATGTCTGAGCCGAGAACTGGTTGGTGCCCGTCTTGCCGGCCGCGGCGCGACCGCCCGCGAGCGAGTTGCCCCGGGCCGTGCCCTGGGTCAGCACGTTCTCCATCGCGGACACCACGGTGGCTGCGACGTTCGCGGGCAGCGCGTTGGCGTTGCAGTCCGCCGACGGCACGGGAAGCTGCTCCCCGTCGGGCGTCGTCACTGCGGTGATCGCGATCGGGGAGCAGTAGGTGCCGTTGGAGGCGAGTGTCCCGAAGGCTGCGGCGAGCTGCAGCGGTGACGTCGTCTGCGTGCCGATCAGCATCGACGGGGTGATGTAGATGTCGTCCCTGGTCGGGTTGTGGAGGGTCTCGCCGCCCTCCTTGGTCGTCGGGCGGAACCCCATGCTCCAGGCGGTGTCGGCGAGCGAGCACAGGTCGAGCTGGGTTCCCATGCTCGCGAACGCGGTGTTGACCGAGTTGTATGTCGCCTTGAGCACCGAGATGTCGCCGGAGATGTTGCCTTCGGAGTTCGCCGGGCCCCACGCGTCCTTGGGGCGGCTGCTGAACGGACCACGGCACGAGGCGTGCCAGGCGCTCTGGAGCCGCTTGGTCTTGGTCGCACTGACGACGTCGTTGAGCGTGTGCCCGGACTTGAGCCACTCGGCGAGCACGAACGGCTTGAAGTTCGAGCCGGGCTGGAACCCCTTGGACGCCCCGTGCGCTGGGTCGGCCGAGTAGTTGACCGCCGTCGTGCCGGGCTTTGGCGGTTTGCTCGCGTCGAACGGCACGTTCTGCGCCATCGCGAGTATCTTGCCCGTCCCGGGTTCGACCGAGACGACCGCGGACTCGAGCCCTGCGGTGTTGCCGTTCGGCACGTGCGCGCTGACCTGCTGCTCGGCGGCGGACTGCTTGCTCAGGTCGAGCGTCGTCGTGATCGAGAGGCCGCCGCGGTACAGGAGCGCCTTGCGGTCGTCCTTGGTCTCGCCGAACACCGGGTTGTTCGTGATCTCGGAGATCACGTAGGCGCAGAAGAACGCTGCGCCTCCGGCGGCCTGGCAGCCGGTCGGCACGGGCGTGATGTGCAGCGTGTCCTCGATGGGTGTGGCGTCGGCCGCGCGGTACTCCTCGAGCGTGGAGATGTAGCCCAGCGTGTACATCTTGTGCAGGACGACGTGGCGGCGGTTCTGCGCCTCCTGAGGGTCGACCGTCGGGTCGAAGGTGCTCGGGGCCTTCGTGATGCCGGCGATGGTCGCGGCCTCGACGACCGTCAGGTCCTTGGCGGGCTTGTTGAAGAAGTAGCGAGCGGCCGTCTCCACGCCGTAGATGCTGTTCTTCCCGAACTGCGCGACGTTGAGGTAGCCCTCGAGGATCTGGTCCTTCGTCATCGTCTTCTCGAGAGCGATGGCGTATTTCATCTCCTTGACCTTGCGGGCGTTGGAGTCCTCGGCCGCCTCGAACACGCCGAACGCGTCGCCCGACTGCTCTGCCTGGTCGATGAGCACGTTCTTCACGTACTGCTGCGTGAGCGTCGACGCACCCTGCTTGGGGCGCTTCATCAGGTTGTTGACCGCCGCGCGCGCGATGCCCTGCGGATCGACGCCGCCGTGGTCGTAGAAGCGCTCGTCCTCGATCGCGACGACGGCGTGCTTCATCGCGTCCGACACCTCGTCGAGCGGGACGACGACGCGGTTCTGCGCGTAGAACGTCGCGAGCGGTTCGCCGTTCGCGGCGAACACCGTCGACGCCTGGGACAGCGGTCCGGGCTTGAGCTCGTCCGGCACCTCGTCGAAGATCGCGATCGACGCGTTCGTCGTCGAGCTCGCGCCTGCGGCCACCGGGATGGCGAGCCCGGCCGCGATGATGCCGCCTGCCCCCGCCACCAGGACGAACGCGAGGAGGAGGGCGACGAGCTGCGTGGCCGGGATGGTGCGGGTGATGCGTCGCGGCTCATGCGGGGTCACCGCTCTTCGACGTGCCATGGGTGCCAGGGTACGTGGTGGGCCTGTCACGGGGTCGGGAGCGTCGCTGGATCTGTGTGCAGGTCCTGTGGAAAGGGCGCGGCGGCCTCGCGCGGCTATCTTTGGCGCATGGCGACGACGTGGGAGTACGCGACGATCCCCCTGCTGATCCACAACACCAAGGCGATCCTCGACCAATGGGGCGCCGACGGGTGGGAGCTCGTGCAGGTGGTACCCGGACCAGACGGGGTGGGCCTGGTGGCCTATCTCAAGCGCCCGACGGGCGACCGCTGATGGCCGGCGTGGAGGCGCGGCTCGCCGAGCTGGGCATCACGCTGCCCGACGTCGCGGCGCCGGTCGCCGCGTACGTCCCGGCCGTGCGCAGCGGTGACTACGTCCATACCTCGGGGCAGCTTCCGTTCGTCGACGGTGCCCTGCAGGCCACGGGCAAGGTCGGCGTCGGCGAGGGGCTCGTGAGCCCCGAGGACGCCGCCGGGTACGCGCGCCTGTGCGCGCTCAACGCCCTGGCCGCGGTGAGGTCGCTGCTCGGGTCGCTCGACGACGTCGTGCGCGTGGTCAAGGTCGTGGGCTTCGTGGCGTCCGACCCGGGCTTCACCGGTCAGCCCGGCGTGATCAACGGCGCGTCGAACGTGCTGGGCGAGATCTTCGGCGACGCCGGGGTGCATGCGCGCAGCGCCGTCGGCGTCGCGGTCCTGCCGCTCGACTCGCCGGTCGAGGTGGAGATCCTCGTCGAGGTGCGCACCCAGCGCCGAGACTGATCTGGTGGGCGTCCCGCGCGGCGCGCCGTCGTTCGGTGGCGTCGCGCGGTGCGCGCCGGCGCCTCAGCGCGCGCGGCGCTCCAGGCGGTCCACGTCCAGCAGGACGACGGCGCGGCCCTCGCGACGCACCCAGCCACGTGACGCGAAGTCGGCGAGCGCCTTGTTGACCGTCTCGCGGCTCGCCCCGACGAGCTGTGCGAGCTCCTCCTGCGTGAGGTCGTGCGCGACACGCACGCCGTCGTCGGACGGTTCGCCGAAGCGTGTCGACAGGTCGAGCAGGGCCTTGGCGACGCGACCGGGCACGTCGGAGAAGACGAGGTCGGCGAGGGTCTCGTTGGTGCGGCGCAGGCGGCGGGCCAGCGCACCGAGCAGGTGGGTGGCGACGTTGGGGTGCTCGCCGACCCAGGCGACCAGGGCCTGGTGGCGCAGCTCGTACACGACCGAGTCGGAGACCGACGACGCCGTTGCCGTGCGGGGGCCCGGATCGAAGAGGGAGAGCTCGCCGAACATCTCGCCGGGGCCGAGCACCGACAGCAGGTTCTCGCGTCCGTCGCTCGATCGGCGGCCCAGCTTGATCTTCCCCTGGGCGATCACGTAGAGCCGGTCGCCTGGCTCGCCCTCGCGGAAGAGCACGTCCCCACGGGACAGCTCGACAGGGATCATCGTCTCGAGCAGGGCCCGCGACTCGACGTCGTCCATGTCGGCGAAGAGCGGGGCGGAGAGCACGACGGTGTCGTCCACAGAGAATCCTCACGTACTCGGGGCCGGGCGTCCGGGCCGCTCCGGACCTCGGCCAGAATGTGTTCCAGTTCTCAAGTTTGCCTCACACTGCGCGTTTCGCCGGTCAGGATGGCGTTCGGGGCGTGGCTCGACGACCGAAGATACGTATCGCGTCCGCTCGGTACGCTGCCTGGGTGCCCACGACTCAGCCGCACCCGACCCCGACCGGGGAGTCCCGGCTGGCGCTCGTACGCCGCGCCCGCCGGATCGACCGCGAGCTCGCCGCGACCTACCCCGACGCTCGTGCCGAGCTCGACTTCACGTCCCCGCTGGAGCTGCTGGTGGCGACCGTGCTGAGCGCGCAGACGACGGACGTTCGCGTGAACGCGACGACTCCGACGCTGTTCGCGCGCTACCCGACGGCCGCGGCCTACGCGGGGGCCGACCCTGCGCAGCTCGAGGAGATCCTCCAGCCGCTCGGCTTCTTCCGCGCCAAGACGCGCGCGGTGATCGGGCTCGGCCAGGCGCTCGTCGAGCGGTTCGGCGGTGAGGTGCCGCCCCGGCTCGACGACCTGGTCACGTTGCCCGGCGTCGGGCGCAAGACGGCCAACGTCGTGCTCGGCAACGCGTTCGGCATCCCCGGCATCACCGTGGACACGCACTTCGGGCGGCTCGCCCGCCGGTTCGGGTGGACGAGCGCGGAGGACCCCGTCAAGGTCGAGTTCGAGGTCGCCGAGCTCATCCCGAAGAAGGACTGGACGATGCTCAGCCATCACGTCGTCTGGCACGGGCGCCGCATCTGCCACGCCAAGCGCCCGGCGTGCGGTGCGTGCCCGGTCGCGTCGTGGTGCCCGTCCTACGGCATCGGTGAGACGACCCCGGACGCGGCGGCGAAGCTCGTCAAGCAGGGGCCTCCCCGGTAGGTCGCGCACCCGGCCCGGCGACGCTCGGGAGTCCTAGCGCGTGGGAGCGGGGAGCCAGGCGAGGAGAAGTTCGGTGACGGCGTCCGGCGCCTCTTCCTGGAGGAAGTGGCCCGCGCCCTCGAGCACCTCGAAGCGGTAGTCGCGTGCGAAGGCCGCGGCGTCGGCGTCGGCCCGGTCGCGGCGCACGATGCCGTCGCGCTCGCCGTGCACCTGGAGCGTCGGGAGCGTGAGCACGCGGCGCACCGCGGCCGTGAAGCGCCTCCCGTCGAGCCGCGGCACCGAGCGCACGGACCAGCGCAAGGCCTCGGCCGCCGTGTGGGCCGCGAACGGGATGCGCAGCACGGTGCGGTAGAGCTCGACGGCGGCGGGGTCGAGCGGCCGGCCCGCGCCCAGAGCGAAGAACCGCTCCAGCACGTCCGCGTCGCGCAGGCGCCGCTCGGGCAGCGTCGGGATCTGTGCGAGCGCGAGCAGCCGCAGCGCGCGCGGCGTGAGCTGCTGCACCAGCGGCACGTGCAGGTGCGCCGGGTGCGGGCTCGACAGCGCGGCGACCCCGGCCGTCATGGCCGGCTGGAGCGCCGCCATCGACCAGGCGACCGTGCCGCCCGTCCCGTGC
Organism: Xylanimonas allomyrinae; assembly: GCF_004135345.1. Classification (NCBI taxonomy): domain Bacteria; kingdom Bacillati; phylum Actinomycetota; class Actinomycetes; order Micrococcales; family Promicromonosporaceae; genus Xylanimonas; species Xylanimonas allomyrinae. The sequence goes on along the minus strand of NZ_CP035495.1, from coordinate 2,431,061 downwards.
CCGACGACGATCGCGCGGTCGTGCCCGAGCGAGCGCACCACGCCGGCGACGTCACGCGTGCGGGTGGGCGTGTCGTAGCCCGACGGCGGCTTGTCGGACGCCGCGGTGCCCCGCAGGTCCATCGCGGCGACGGAATACCCGGCGTCGGCGAGCGCGGTGATCTGGTTTCGCCAGGTCCACCAGAACTGGCCGAACCCGTGCAGCAGCACGACCAGCGGCGCCGACGGCGACGCGGTGCGCCCCGGCCCGGCGAGCGCGACGTGGAACCGGGCCCCGTTGGCGGTCACGAACTCGTGCCGCCACGGCCCGTCGACGAGCGCGGACGAGTAGTCGGCGACCTCTCTGGCGTCGGGCATCATCGGCTCCGGGGTGTCGTGGGCTGCGAGTCGCCGTCGGGGGTGGCCGGGCTCGGGATCGCGCCGTCCGGGCGCGGCGACGGGGCGGTGGCCGAGGCCGACGGGGGCGCGTCCGCGGGCTCGTCGCGGGGGGAGCGTTCCTTGGGCGGCGGGTCGAAGCGGTAGCCCACGTTGCGCACGGTGCCGATGAGCTGCTCGTGCTCGGGCCCGAGCTTGGCGCGCAGACGCCGCACGTGGACGTCGACCGTGCGGGTGCCGCCGTAGTAGTCGTAGCCCCAGACCTCTTGCAGGAGCTGGGCGCGGGTGAACACCCGGCCTGGGTGCTGGACGAGGTACTTGAGGAGCTCGAACTCCTTGTACGTGAGGTCGATGGGCCGCCCACGCAGCCGGGCCGTGTAGCCGCCCGCGTCGATGGCCAGGTCCCCGGCGGCGATCTCCTGCGGCCCGTCGTCGACCGAGCCGCGCGCCGAGCGCTCGATCACCAGGCGCAGCCGTGCCTCGACCTCGGCGGGGGAGGCGTGCTCGAGCAGCAGGTCGTCCACGCCCCACTCGTGCGTGACGACGGTGAGCCCGCCCTCGGTGAGCACGAGCACGAGCGGCAGGTCGAGCCCGGTGGCGTGCAGCAGGCGGCACGTCGTGCGCGCGGCCACGAGGTCGCGGCGGGCGTCGAGCAGCACGACGTCGGAGTCGGGCGCGTCCACGAGCGCCGACGGCTCCATGGGCAGCACGCGGACCCGGTGCGAGAGAAGACCGAGCGCGGGCAGCACGTCGACCGACCCGCCCGTCGCGGGCGTGAGGATCAACAGTTCTGCCATGCGCGTCCCTCCTGGTCCTTCGTTTCCATCGGGTGTCGGCCTGCCGACAAACTACCTCCCGGCGCACCTGCGCACACCGGCCCGACACCCGCCTGATGGCGCAGTATGCATCGACCACGTGTCGGGCATGTGTCGTGGGAAGCCGAAGAGCACACACGGCGAGACCGTCCGGGATACTCGTGACCGTGACCCTGAGCACCCGTGCCGTGACGACCGCCGTCCTCGCCGCCGTCGTCGCCGCCGCCGCGTCCTTCGGCGTGCTGCCTCTCGTCGGCGTCGCCGTGGCGCTGGTCGTGCTCCTCGTGATCGGATGGCCGGCCGTCGTGGCCGCGCCCGCGCCGGGCGGACTGCGGATCGTCGTCCTCGCCGCAGGGCTCGGTGCCGCGGTTGTCGCCTGGCGCACGCAGGGCGAGCCGGTGCTGCGGCACCTGCCGCTCGTCGTCGCGATGTCGCTCGTGCTGGCCTTCTTGTCCGAGATGCTGCGGCGCGACGGTCGTGCGCGCCTGGTCGAGTCGCTCAGCGGCACCGTGACGGGCGCGTTCGTCGCCGTCGCCGCGGCAGGGTGGATCGCCACGACCCGCTCCACGGGCGGTACCGCGCTGGTCGTCACGGCGGCGACGGCGGTCGCTGCCGCTGCCGCGGTCTCGGCGCTCCCCGCGGCACGCGGCTGGCTCGGCGCGTTGTCCGCCGTCGCCGTCGCCGCCGTGGCGGGCGCGGGGGCCGGTGCACTCGTTCCAGACGTGGAGCCGGTGACGGGTCTGGTCGCGGGGCTCGTCGGCGGGCTGGGCGTCGGGGCGGTGCGGATCTTGTTCGAGCGTCTGCCGGGGGTGACGGGGCGCTGGGCCGGGATCGCGGCGGCGGTGGTGCCGGTGGCGGTCGGCGGGATCCTGGTGTTCGCCGTCGGGCGCGTGCTGCTGGGGTGAGGTCCGGGCCCTGTGCCGCTACGGACGCGCGGTGACGCCGTCGGAGCGGATGAACTCGCCCGCCAGTTCGAGCCGCACCGTCTTGGCGACCAGGACGCCACCCGCCTCGAGCGCCACGTTCCACAGCAGCCCGTAGGCCTCGCGGTCGATCGCGGTGGTGGCCGAGAAACCCCAGATGTCGCGCCCGTACAGGTCGCGACGGGCGCCGCCGTACTCGACGTCGAGCGTGACGGGAAGCGTCGTGGACCGGATCGTGAGGTCGCCGTGGAGCTGGAACCGCGACGGCGGGCGCGTCGCGGCGTCGGGGGCGGCGGTGCGCCCCTGGGCGTGCCCTTTGAGGCGCGCCCAGGAGAAGATCGGGTCGGGCTGCGTCTGCCAGGTCAGACCGGTCGAGCGGAAGCCGATGGTCGGGTGCGTGTCGGCGTCGAGGAAGTCGCCCGAGCGCAGGTGGCCGTCGCGCTCGGCGTTGTCGGTGTCGATCGAGGCCGACTGGATCGTCGCGCTCGCCCAGGACTCGAGCGGGTCCTCGTCGACCCAGACCTGTGCGGATGCGCGAGTGAACTCGCCGCGCACGGTGCTGACCATCATGTGGGTCGCGTTGAAGCCCAGCCGCATGTGCTCGGTGTCCAGGTGGTAGGGACCCGGCGCCGGGATGACGAGATCGTTCCAGGTGCGCAGGGGCAGGTCGGTCATCGCAGATCCTCCGGGGGCAGGTGTGGCGGCGCGCGACGCGATCCGAGACGCCTGCCGTCCAGCATTCGGGATCATGGTGGTGTGCACGCGGACGGCGGGGTGATCATTGATCGCCGAGCAGGGATCACTCTATAGATTCCGCTTTCAACTATTGTCATCGTGCAGGTCGGCAGAAGGGAACGGGCGTGCCCCAGACGTTCGCGCTCGTCGCGCTCCTGGCCGTGACGGCAGTGATCGGCGCCGTATGGCGTGCCCGCCAGGGGCGGGTGCGTGTGGCGCGCGCCGCCGCGCCGTCGGCAGGGGACACCAGCCCGGCCACGGAGTGGGCCGCGCGCGGCGTGATCCTCGGCACGCGCGCCACGTTCCTCCAGCTCTCCGCCGAGATCTGCGCCCCGTGCCGCGCCACCGCCCGTGTCCTGCGAGCGCTCGCGTCGGCCGAGGACGGCGTCGCCCACCAGGAGCTGGACGTCGACGCGCACCTCGACCTCGTCGCCCGGCTGCGCGTGCTGACGACCCCCACCGTGCTCGTGCTCGACCCCGACGGCGTCGAGCTCGCCCGCGCGAGCGGCGCCATGAGCCCGTCCCAGGCCCGCGAGGCACTGGCCCTCTGTCGTTGAACCCCTGCACGTGAACCACTGCACGTGAACCCCTGCACGTGAACCCCTGTCGCTGACCCCCGCGGCCCCGCGCCCGGTCCGCACGCCGGCGCACCCGTGCGCCGCGCCGGCACGTTCCCGCCTGACCTCCTGGAGTCCTCATGTCTCGCAGCACCCCCACCCCCGCCCCCACCCCCGCCCCCACCCCCGCTTCCACCGGCCGGCCGGCCGGGATCGACCCCCGCGGCCCGCGCGTCGCAGCCGGGATCACGGCGGTGCTGCTCGCCGTCGTCGTGCTGCTGGGCGTCGCGGAGCCGACGCGCCGCGCGGCGCTCGTGCTGCTGGCCGTGCTCGCGCTCAGCTTCGCCGTCGGCGCCGCGCGTGGCGCTCAGCACACCTGGCAAGGCTGGGTGTTCCGCACGGTCGTGCGGCCCCGGCTTGCCGCCCCGAAGAGCTCGAGGACCCGCGCCCGCCGCGTTTCGCGCAGCTCGTCGGACTCGTCGTGACCGGCGTCGGCGTGATCCTCGGGCTGCTGGGAGCCGGGGCGGCCGTCCCCGTGGCCGCCGCGCTCGCGTTCGTGGCGGCGGCGCTCAACGCCGTCGTCGGGCTGTGCCTGGGATGTGAGCTGTACCTGCTGGGACGGCGCCTGCGCGCGGGTACCGCCGCTGCCTGACATCACGCCCCGAAGCGCGCCGGGCGCGGCTAGGATCGGCCCCATGTACGCAGGTCTCGAAGCATTCTTCATCACTCTGCTGGTCATCACCGCGGTCGCGATCGCGTGGTTCGCCGGCTTCGTCGTCTACAAGCTGTTCGCGGGCCAGCGCTGATGCCCTTCGCCTTCCCCGAGGGCCTCGCGCCCGAGGTGTACCCGCTCGCGTGGCTCGTGGGCAGGTGGCGCGGGGTGGGCGTGCTGGAGTATCCGGGCGTGACGCGCAGCCGCGTCGTGGCCGACGTCGTCGTCGACCACGACGGCGGCCCGTACCTGCGGTACGAGTCGACGCTGCGCGTGCTCGACGGCGAGGTGCCCGACCGGATCGACCTGGGCGCCCCCGACGCGGACTTCGCGCTGCCCGCCGACGCGCAGGTCGCGGGGGCCACGGTCTGGTCCGCGGAGACGGGGTACTGGCGCGTCTCCACGAAGGCGGTCGACGGCCTCGCCGACGACCAGCACCCCGTCGAGGTCATGCTCGCCGACGCGGCGGGGCGCCTGACGGCGTACTTCGGCTGGGTCGGCCGCGGCCGCGTCGAGCTGACGTCGCAGCGCATGATCCACTCGCCCACCGGCGCGGACGTGAGCGAGTCGCGGCGGCTGTACGGCTCCGTCCACGGGCGGCTGTTCTGGAGCGAGGACCTCGCGGCGTTCGGCAACCCGCTCCAGTCGTACGTCGCGGGCCAGCTCACCCGGCTCGACGCCTGATGGACAGCCCGCTGCTCGCCCGCCACGGCGCCGTGGCGGCGACCGGCCCCGATGCCGGCGTCGCCTGGCACTACGGAGACCCCGTGGCCGAGCAGCGCGCGCTCGCGCGCGCGACCACGACGGGACCCGGCGCGATCGTCGACCAGTCGCACCTGGGCGTCGTCCGCGTGACCGGCCCCGACCGGCTGACGTGGCTGCACGACATCACGTCGCAGGACGTGGCGACGCTCGCCCCACGCACCTCGACCGAGCTGCTGGTGCTCAGTCCCCAGGGGCATGTCGAGCACGCCGCCGGCGTCGTCGACGACGGCGCGGCCACGTGGCTGGTCACCGAGACCGACGACGCCGCCCCGCTGGCCGCATGGCTCGACCGGATGCGGTTCCTGCGCCGCGTCGAGGTCGCGGACGAGAGCGCGCAGTGGGCCGCGATCGGCGAGCCGGTCGCCGCCGAGGGACGCGAGGGCGAGCCGGTGACGTGGTGGGACACGTGGCCGCGCGTCGCCGCGGGCGGTACGCGGTACGGGCCGGCCGAGGCCGAGCACCCTGGGACGGGACGCCCGTGGCGGCTGGTGCTGGTGCCGCGCACGTCGCTCGCCGCCGAGGTCGCCGCACGCGAGGACGCCGGGTGGCGGCTGGCCGGCACCTGGGCCGCCGAGGCGCTGCGGGTCGAGGCCTACCGGCCCCGGCTCGCGCGTGAGGTCGACCACCGCACCATCCCGCACGAGCTCGACTGGCTGCGCACCGCCGTCCACCTGCACAAGGGGTGCTACCGCGGCCAGGAGACGGTCGCCCGGGTCCACAACCTGGGCCGCCCCCCGCGGCGGCTGGTGTTCCTGCACCTCGACGGCTCGGGGCACGTGCTGCCCGAGCCGGGCGCCGAGGTGATGCTGGGCGGACGCGCCGTCGGGACGATGACCTCGGTCGCGCGGCACCACGAGCTCGGGCCCGTGGGCCTGGCCGTCGTCAGGCGCAGCGTGCCCGAGGATGCCGAGCTGCTGGTCGTGGGCGAGATCTCCGGCGAGCGCGTCGAGGTCGCCGCAGCGCAGGAGGTCGTCGTGCCGGGCGAGGGTGTCTCGGCCGACCGGCCCGCCGCGCGCGGGCCCGTCGCGCGGGGGCTGTCCGCACCCGGCCACCGCGGCCTCGGAGCCCTGTGAGCGATGCGTCCTGTCGCACCGAGGCCGTAGGGGAGCACCGCCATGAGCCAGAGCGCCGAGGACGCCTCGGGCCGTCTCGCGGGCCGCGTCGTGCGGCGGCTCGTGCTGCGGGCGCGGGCGCGTCAGGGCGTCTCGCGGGTGCGCACGTCGTTCTGGCCGATCGTGCAGGCCGCCGCCGCGGCGGGCACCGCCTACCTGCTCAGCGGGTGGCTTCTCGGGCACGCGCAGCCCTTCTTCGCGGCCATCGCCGCGTGGGCGTGCCTCGGGTTCACGCTCGACCGTGACGTGCGCAAGATCGCCGAGGTCGCGTTCGGCGTGACCGTCGGCGTCGGCGTCGGCGACCTCGTGGTGCAGCTCATCGGCTCGGGCTGGTGGCAGCTGTCCACGGTGCTCGTCGTCGCGGCCGTCCTCGCGCGGTTCGTCGACCGGGGCGCCGTGCTCGCGGCGCAGGCGGGGACGCAGGCCATCGTCGTCGTCGGGCTGCCCTCACTGACCGGAGGGCCCTTCGGCCGGGCCGGCGACGCACTCGTGGGCGGCGCCGTCGCGCTCGCCGTGGCGCTGCTGACCCCCGCCGACCCGCGGCGCGGGGTGCGAACGCTCGGGAACGTGGCGACGACGGCGCTGGCCTCCGTCGTCGAGCTCGCGGCAGGTGCCGTGCGGGCCGGGGACGAGGACGGGCTGCACGCCGCGCTCGTGCGGGCGCGCACCGCCGACCCCGCGCTGTCGGAGTGGCTCGACCGCGCGCAGCACGCGGTCGAGCAGGCCCGGGTGAGCGTCAACCGCGTCCACCGCGACGACCTCGAACGGCTCGGGGCGCAGGCGGTGCTGGTCGAGCGGGCGATGCGCACCGTGCGCGTCCTGGTGCGGCGCGCACCCTACGAGCTGCGCAACGCGTCCGCGGCGGACCGGGCCGCGCTGGCCGACCTTCTGGACAGGTACGCGGCCGGGGTGCGGCTGCTCGCCTCGGCGGTCACGACCGGGCAGGACGCCGCGGTGGCGCGCACGACGCTCACCGACCTCGCCGGGTCCCTCGACCCGCACGCGACCACCCAGGACTGGGGCACGCAGGCGCTCGTCCTGCTGCTGCGCTCGCCCGTCGTGGACGTGCTCGAGGCCGCGGGGGCCGGACCGCGCGAGGCGAGGGAGGCGCTCGGCGAGCTGTGACCCGGGCCCACCGCTCGGGCCTCGAGCGGGTCGTTGCGCGCCGCGGCGGGCGGGAACGTCGGCCACGCCCCGGACCGATGGCCGTGGTCCCTGGCCCCGGCCCACCGGTGGCGGTAGCGTCCCGTCCCATGGAGGTCGCCGTCAGCGCGCTGCGCGCCGAGCTCAAGTCCTGGATCGAGCGGGCCCGCGCCGGTGACGAGATCATCATCACCGACCGCGGGGTGCCGGTCGCGCGGCTGACCGGGATCGCCGCCGCCGACCTGGTGCAGGGGCTCGTCCGCGACGGCCTGCTGACGCCGGCCCAGCTCCAGCGCGGCGCCCACGAGGTGCCGCCGGAGCTGCCGTCGAGCGTGGGGGCGGCCGGCGCGCGGGCCGCGGTCTCGGGCCTCGTGCGCCGCATCCGGCGCTGACCTGCGCCGCGACACCAGGGAAAGGGGCCGCGCCGTGGCCGTCGTCTACTTCGATGCGTCAGCACTGGTCAAGCTCGTCGTGCGCGAGAGCGGGTCGGCGCTCGCGTCGGCGCTCTACACGCGCGCCGACGTCGCCGTCACCAGCCGCATCTCCGACGTCGAGGTGCGTGCCGCGCTCGCGGCCGGTCACCGCTCGGGGCTGCTCGACGACGTCGCGCACGCCGACGCCGTCGACGCCTGGCAGCGGCTGTGGCCGTCGCTCGCCGTCGTCGAGCTGTGCGACCAGGTCGCGCAGGCCGCGGCCGGGCTGCTCGCGGACAGCACGCTGCCGCTGCGCGCGGGCGACGCGATGCACGTGGCGTCCGCTCTCACCGTCGCGCACCCCGAGACGATCGTCGCGGCCTGGGACGACCACGTCGCTTCGGCCGCGAGGGCCCACGCGCTCACCGTCGTCCCGTAGGGTCAGCGCTGTGAATCTCCTGGGATCGGTGCAGCTGCTCGTGCTGACGGTGCTCGCCGTCGCCGTGTTCGTGGTGCAGGTCGTCGCGCTCGTCGACGCCGCGCGCAGGCCGGCGCGCGCCTACACCGCCGAAGGCAAGCGCACCCGCGGCTTCTGGCTCGTCGTCCTGGGCATCGCGGCCGTGATCGGGCTGCTGGGCCTTCCCCGATGTACGCCACCAGCAGCACGTTCCTCAACCTCATCGCGCTCGCCCCGGCGCTCATCTACTGGTACGACGTGCGCCCGGCGATCAAGCCCTACGGCACGGGCGGCCCCCGGAAGCCGCAGGGCCCGCAGTGGTGACCCTCGCGCGCGGCGCCGGCGTCCTGGCGGAGGTGGTGCGCGGCGGCCTCGTCGAGTCCGTCCACCTGGGCCACCTCGTCGTGCTCGACCCCGCGGGCACGCCGCTGCTCACCGTCGGCGACCCCGACGCCGACATCTACCCGCGCTCGACGCTCAAGCCCGTGCAGGCCGTGGCGATGCTGCGACGCGGCTTCGAACCCGCCGACGACGGCCAGCTCGCCCTCGCGGCCGCCAGCCACAGCGGCGAGCAGGTGCACCGGGACGGCGTGCGCGCAATGCTGGCCGCCGCGGGCCTCGGGCCCGAGGCGCTGGCGAACACTCCCGGGCTGCCGCTCGACCCGCGCGTGGCGCTCGACTGGCAGCGCGCAGGCGGCGGCCCGGAATCGCTGACCCAGGACTGCTCGGGCAAGCACGCCGCGATGCTCGCCACGTGCGTCGCCGCGGGCTGGGACACCGCGAGCTACCTCGACCCGGCGCACCCCCTGCAGGCCGAGATCGCCGCCACCGTCGCGAAGCTGACGCGGGACGAGACGCGCGACCCGCGCCCGCCTCACGTCACGGTGGACGGGTGCGGCGCGCCGCTGTGGTCGACGTCGCTGCGCGGGCTCGCCCTCGCCTACGGCCGGCTGGTCCTCGCCGCTGCGGGGACGCCGGAGCGCCGGGTGGCCGACGCGATGGTGGCGCGCCCCGAGATGGTCGCGGGCGACGGCCGTGAGGTCACCGCGGCCATGCGGGCCGTGCCGGGGCTGGTGTGCAAGGACGGCGCCGAAGCGGTGTTCGCGGGAGCGCTGCCCGACGGCGTGTCGTTCGCGGTCAAGGTGCTCGACGGCTCGTTCCGGCCAGGACCCGTGATCCTGGCCGCGGTGCTGCGCGCGGCCGGGGCGCTCGACGTCGCCGGAGCGGACGCGCACGCCCTGACCACCCTCGGGACGGTTCCCGTCCTCGGCCACGGCCGACCGGTGGGCGAGGTGCGGGTGCCACTGCGGCAGGACCTGGAGGCATGACCGGATGAGGGCCGTGCTGCAGCGCGTCACCCGCGCGAGCGTGAGCGTCGCAGGCGACGTCGTCGGCGCGATCGACCGGCCCGGCCTGGTCGCGCTCGTCGGCGTCACGCACGGCGACGGCCCCGCCCAGGCGGACACGATGGCGCGCAAGATCGCCGAGCTGCGCATCCTGCGCGACGAGCGCTCGGCGCTCGACGACGGCGCTCCCGTGCTGGTGGTCAGCCAGTTCACGCTCTACGGCGAGGCACGCAAGGGCCGGCGGCCGAGCTGGAGCGCCGCCGCACCCGGGCCGGTCGCCGAGCCGCTCGTGGACGCCGTCGTCGCAGGTCTTCGCCAGCGCGGGCTCGAGGTCGCCACGGGCACGTTCGGGGCCGACATGGCCGTCGAGCTCGTCAACGACGGGCCCGTGACGCTGCTCCTCGAGGTCTGAGCGCCCGCGCGGGCGCCCGATGTGCGCCGGGCCGCCCGGGAAAGGGGGGACCGACGGCCCCGGTGGACCGCACCACCAGGGCCGTCGTCGCCGTCGCGCAAGCGTCCGTCAGGCGCGGCGACGCCTGGTCAGCACGACGGCAGCCGTGCCGAGCACGAGGAGACCGGCCGCCACGAGGGCGAGCCGAAGGGCCTCGGTTCCCGTGCGCGGTAGCGCGGCGGTCCTGTGAGAGACCGCTTGCGCCGTCATCGGGGTGGATCCCGGAGGGTTCGTGCTGCAGCTGGGCGACGAGGGCGGGTAGGCCACGGTCGTGGTCGCCTCGGGGTTGACCACGAACTTCACGTCGACCGACGGACGAACCCAGTCGTACTCGTCACCCTCGACCCAGGTGTCGCCCTCGAGGCGCCAGCCCGGCCAGTCGACCGCCCTGCCCTGGGCGTCGACCTCGGCTCCGGGCCACCTCACCCGGCCCGTGAGCGGCAGGTTCGGCAGGACGACGTCCGGGCCGTTCGGGTTCAGCCACGTGATCGTCACCGTGGTGTTCGGGGTGCCCGTGGGCACGACCGCGTACCGCAGGTACGGGACGTCGCCGTCACAGATGGGATCGAGCACGGTCAGGGCGAGCGAGGACATCAACTCCGGGGGATACAGCACCGTCGCCGCAGGATCGGGCGTCGGCTCGGCCGTCGGTTCGGCCGATGCGGGACCGCCCACGGCGAGGATCAGCGTGGCCCCGAGAGCGGCCGCAGCCGCGACGCCGATCCGTCCGCGTGCGCGGAGCCACTGTGCGTTGCTGCACGTCGTAGCGGTCATGTCAGGTCCCTTGTCGAGTGTGGTGCCGAGGAGCGCTCGTAAGTTCACGCTAGGGCTACCGGGCGATCGGGGGCATCACCCTGCCGGGGTGAAACGGCCGGGATCCGCAGGTTCACCCGGACGCCGCGGCCAGGTCTCATCGGGCCTCCGGGCACACCGGGACGGGCACGACGTGCAGACCGCCCGCGTGCGCCGTCGGCGTCGACCACAGATCCAGCGTCCCCGCAGGCTGGGGCCCCTCGCCCCGGCTCGAGGCCGCCGACGCGGTCGACTCGACGCGCAGCGTCGTGGTCTCACCGGGGGCGAGGGTGATGGTTCCCGACGCGATCGAGCGGCCGCGCAGCGGGTGCGTCTCCATGCCGAGGACGACGCCGTCGCGGTGCAGCCGTGGCGTGGGCGCACCGACCGGCCCGGCCAGGCGCACCACGGTGCGGACGATGCCCTGCGGGTCGATCCCGTTGGGCCATCCCGCCACGTACGTCGGCAGGGTGGCGGCGTCCGCAGGGGCCGTCGACGTCAGCGTGACGTCGACCGTGTCGACCCGCCCGGCGTCCGTGCAGGTCGAGGACACGAGCGTGACCGACGAGTCGAGGAACCAGCTCATTTTCCCGGAGATCGCGTCGTCGAAGAACACCCCGACGGCGTCGGCCGCACGCGGGGAGGACAGGAACGTGCCCCCGAGCACCGTCCCGGCCAGCCGCGCCTGCTCGTCGGCCCGCGCCGACCAGACCAGGACGCGATGGTCGTCCGCTCCAGCGGCGAGCGCCTTCACCAGCGCGGACGCGCCGACGTCGGCCGACTCCAGCCGCGCGGCCGTCGCGGCGACCAGCGACCCGAAGAAGGTGTCCGCGTCGTGCGGGCCGAGCGCGAGCGACACGTACACGTCGTGCTCCAGGAGCTGGACCGCGTTGTCGGCGCTCACCGAGACGCTCGGCATGCCCAGGCGCGCGGCGCTCGCCGCCGGAAGCGGCACGTCGACCGGTCCGGTGGCCGCCAGGAGGCGGGCGAGGGCGACGGGGTCGGTGGCGACGACGCCGTCGACCTGCTCACCGTGCGTCTGGGCCCACATGCGTGCGGCGAGCGCCGCCGTCGTGGGGAACTCCGGGGTCATCGTCACGTCCTGGACGAACCGGGCCGGCCGGTCGGAGAAGACCGCCGTCGTCTCGGGGTCGAGACCCTCGACCGGCGTCGTGAACGTCGGCACGTCCGTCGCCGCGACCTGGGTGATCACCTCGACGCGGCCGCCGTCGGCACGCAGCAGCACGGCCGAACCGACGATGCCGCCGCCCGAGCGCAGCTCGGCGTTCGTCATCGCGAGCACCAGGTACGTGCGCGGCCCGTCGGCACCGAGCATCGGCGGCACGAGCGTGGCGGCGCGGCCGGCCGTCGTGACCATCGAGCCGATGCCGTCGAGCCGCGCGCGCAGGGTGTCGAGCGGACCGGCGAGCCGGGGCAGCAGCCGCTGGCCGTCGATCCGGCCGAGGCTCGCGGTGGCGGCGTCCATGGCGGTCTGCGCGGTGGTCAGCCGGGGCGCGACGCGCGTGAGCGCGGCCAGGTCGATCCCGCCGTCCTCGGTGCGCTGGATGCCGGCGACGGTGGCGCGCACCTCGACGAGCGCGGGAGCCACGTCACGGGCGACGTCGTCGAGCGCGGCAGCGATGCGCGCCACGGCGTCGATGTTGGGGCCCGCCACGGGCAAGCGGGCGCCGATCGCCCACAGCGGGCCGTCCGTGTGCGCGCGGGCGACTGCGGTGTCGCGCCGGAGCGCCGCGAGCTGGGCCTCGAGCGCGGCCGGGTCGCCGCCGTCGGCGAGGTCCCGCTCGACCTGGGGGACCCGCCCGGCGGCGTCGTCGAGGGCGCGCTGCGCGGTCCGGGCGTCGCGGGCGAGCAGCAGGGCGGCGACGGCGATCGCCACGACCAGGGCGGCGGCGACGAGGAGTACCACCCGGCGGGCGCGGCGACGGGTGCGGCGGCGCTGCGCCGCCGGGCCGGGTTCCGGGCGGACGCCGGCGCTCGCCGCGGCCGGCACGGGACCGGGGACCGTCAGGGGCTGCTCCGTCGACACGGACACTCACGCTAGGTCGGGTGCGGCGGCCGGTCGGCTGCCCGACGGGGTGAACAGCGGATGAAACGACACCGTGCGCCGCGACCGTGCAAGGACCGCGCGGGCGGCGACACAGTGGGGGCATGGACCGGTCCCGCGTGGCCGACGGCCGCGACGACGCGGCGTGGTTCGACGTGCTCTTCGAAGAGCACGCCGCGGCGCTGCACCGCTACTTCGTGCGGCGCCTGCCCGACGGCGGCACGCGCGCCGACGCCGCCGAGGACCTCGCCGCCGAGGTGCTCGCCACCGCGTGGCGCCGCCGCGACGACGTCCCGCGCGGGGCCGAGCTTCCGTGGCTCTACCGCGCCGCCGGCTATGTGCTCGCCAACCACCGGCGCAAGGCGCGCGCGGTGCCGCTCGCCGTCGTGCCCGAGGTGCCCGACGACGTCGACCCGGCCGCGCTTGCGGTGGCGGACGACCGGGTGCGGCGCACGCTCGCGCTCCTGACGCCCCGCGATCGGCAGGTGCTGCTGCTCGTCGCCTGGGACGGTCTGGGTCGCGACGACCTCGCGGCCGTGCTGGGCATCTCGCGCGGCGGTGCCGACGCGGCCCTGTCACGGGCGCGGGCACGGCTGCGCGAGGCGTGGGAGGACGCGCGACCGGACGCGGCGAGCGGCGAGTCGTGAGTGCGCCGGCGCGGCCGGGCGCACGGGACCGGGCGCACGGGACCGGGCGCACGGGACCGGGCGCACGGGACCGGGCGCGCGGGATCGGGCGGAGACCGCAAGCGGTCGGTGGGTCACGACACAGACAGGGAACACCGGCAGGTGCGGGCGGTGAACCGACGGCGCCCGGCGCGGCCGTGCGGGCCGAGGTGAGGAGGTCGTCATGAACGAGGACGCGTCGCAGGGTGCAGGGGGTCTGGGGGGAGACGAGGCGTACGAGCGGCTGGTCGGCGCGGACCCGGGCGCTGGTGCGGCACCGCGTCGGGGCGTCCTGCGCGCGAAGGTCGAGGTGCAGGTCGCGGATGGTGCCTCGGCGGGCGAGGCTCGCGGGACCCCTCCGGGGGGCGCCGTGCCGGAAACCGTGCCGGAAACCGTGCCGGAAGCTGCGCCAGGCGGTGTGCCTGCCGCCGTGGACGCCACCCTGCCGACCGGCGCTGCCGGGACCGGTGCCGCCGGCCGACGCGCGTGGCGGCACCGCCGGGCGCCCGCGCTGGTTGCCGCGGCCGTCGCAGGCGCGGTCGTGCTCGGAGGCGGGGGGTACGCGCTCGGGGTCCTGACGGGCGGCGGGACCGCGGGAGACGCGAGCGCCGTCGCCGACGCCGCCGGGTTCGCGGTGCCAGGGTCGGCGCAGCGGCCCGTGCCCGCGATCGGGTCTGCGGCGGACGGTGCGCTGTCGGCGGGCGAGCAGGCCACCGAGCCTGCGCGCGATTCGGGTGCGGCGCCGAGCGCCGCCGGGAGCCGTGCCGCCTGGTATCCGTTCGTGGGGCACACCGTCTTCCGCGGCGTCGGCCTGCCCGAGGAGGGCGGCAGCGCCGCGGTGTTCGCGTTCGACGCCGGAGGGGCTGCGAACGCCGAGACGGCGGCGCGCGTCGCGCGGGCGCTCGGGGTCGCGGGCGAGCCGCGCCGGCAGGGGCAGCAGTGGTTCGTCGGCCCGGACGAAGGCTCGGGCCCGCAGGTGTGGCTGCTGGGCGACGGCCGCGCCTCCTTCGGGTACGCGAACCAGGTGATCGACCCGTGGTCGTGCGCGGCCCCGGACGTCGCGGGCGCATGCCGGACGCCGGCGCCGACGTCGGTCGACGACGCCGGCGCGGCGACCGCCCTGGCCGACGCCATGCGGGCGCTCGGGCTCGACCCGGGACAGTTCGAGGTCGCCGTCGCACCACGCGGCGACAAGGACGCGGTGCGCCAGGTGACGGCACGGCGCGTGGTCGGGGGCACCCTGAGCGACGACCAGTGGATCGCGACCGTCGCCGACGCCGGGATCGTGTGGCTCGACGGCGCGCTCGCCGACGTCGTCGAGCTCGGCACGTACGCCGTCGTCAGCCCGGCGGAGGCGGTGCGGCGGCTCGGCGACCCCCGGTTCGGGGCGTCGTCGGCCGTCATGCCGCTCGGGACCGAGGATCGTGCGGTCGCCTCCGCGGACGGTGCCTCCGCAGACGGTGCCTCCGCAGACGGTGCCTTCGGCGACGGCGCCCCCGCAGACGCCGTCCCGGCGCCGCCGGCGGCGGGCGCGCGGATCGCCTGGCCGGTGAGCGAGGTGACCATCACCGGGGCGCGGCTCGGGCTGACCGAGCTGTGGACGGCGCAGGGCGCGGTGCTCTTCGTGCCCGCCTACGAGCTGACGGACGCCGACGGGCACACGTGGTCGGTGATGGCCGTAGCGGACGACGCGCTCGACTTCTCCGTCCCTGACCGCTGAGGCACGAGCCGAGGCACGAGGAAGGGCGGCGCAGGCGGGCGCGGCGGGTTAGTTTCGGGGGTGGCGCCGCACGACGCCACCCCCACTCCGTCACGAAGAGGTCTCCATGCCCATCCGTACCGCACGCACCGCCTGGAACGGCACGCTCGAGCAGGGCGCCGGCCAGGTCGAGCTCTCCAGCTCGGGCGCGGCGACGTTCGACGTCTCGTTCCCGCGCCGCGCCGCCGACGACGCCGAGGGCGTCACCAGCCCCGAGGAGCTCATCGCGGCCGCCCACTCGGCGTGCTTCGCGATGCAGTTCTCGGCCGACATCGCTGCGGCGGGCGGCACGCCCGAGCAGATCGAGGTCACCGCCGACGTCACGCTCGGCCCGGACCCGGCGGGCGGCTTCCGCATCCCGCGCATCGCGCTCACGGTCACGGGCTACGCGTCGGGTCTCGACGAGGCCGGGTTCAAGGCCGCCGCCGAGAGCGCCAAGGCCGGCTGTCCGGTCTCCAAGGCCCTGGCCTCCGTCGCCGAGATCACCCTCGCGGTCACCTTCGAGTCCTGACCCGCACCGGCTCGCCGTCCCTCCTCGCGAGGTGGTCTCCGTCCCGCGGGGAGGGTGACGGTGGGGCGGCGGCGCGGGGCGAGCGTCGCCGGGCGGGGGTGGATGCAAGAATCGGGCCGTGCCTGGAGCTATGACCTCGACCGAGAACCAGAGTCCTGACGCTCCCCGCCCCCGGGCCGGTGAGGCGAACGAGGCGGAGCGTGCGGCCGCTGCCGCGCGGGAGGCCGTCGCCCAGGCGCTGCGCACCGTCGTCGTGACCGGTGCGGTCGAGACCGGTGCGCGACGGCGCGCCGAGTACGCGACCGACGCCTCCAACTACCGCGTGGTGCCCGACCTCGTGGTGTTCCCCGCGACCGAGGACGAGTTCGTCGCCGCGCTCGACGTGCTGCGTGAGCTGAAGGTGCCGGTCACCGCCCGCGGCGCGGGCACCAGCGTCGCGGGCAACGCTGTCGGGCCGGGCGCCGTCATCGACCTGTCGCGGCATCTGCACCGCGTGGTGAGCGTCGACGTCGACGCCCGCACCGCCGTCGTCCAGCCCGGCGCGGTGATGTCGACGCTGCAGAAGGCCGCTGCGGGGCACGGCCTGCGGTTCGGCCCGGACCCCTCGACGCAGAACCGGGCCACGCTCGGCGGCATGATCGGCAACAACGCGTGCGGCCCGCACGCCGTCGCGTACGGGCGCACGGCGGACAACGTCGTCGCGCTCGACGTCGTCGACGGCCGCGGGCGGCGCTTCCTGGCGGGCGCGGGCGACCCGGAGTTCCCGCAGGTCCCGGGCCTCAAGGAGCTCGTCCGGGACAACCTCGCGCTCATCCGCACGCAGTTCGGGCGGTTCGGCCGGCAGGTGTCGGGGTACTCGCTCGAGCACCTGCTGCCCGAGAACGGCTCCGACCTCGCCAAGGCCCTGGTGGGCACCGAGGGCACCTGCGTCACGGTGATCGGCGCGACGCTGCGGCTCGTGCCGCTGCCGCAGCAGCCCACGCTCGTCGTGCTCGGGTATGCGGACATGCCGTCGGCGGCCGACGACGTCCCCGCGCTGCTCGCGGTCGGCTCCCAGGAGGCGGGCACGGCTGCCCTGGCGATCGAGGGCCTCGACGCGCGCCTGGTGGACGTCGTGCGCAAGGCGCGCGGCGCCGACGCCGTCCCGCCGCTGCCCGACGGCGCGGGCTGGCTCATGATCGAGGTCGCCGGCGCGACCCCTGAGGACGCCGTGCGCAACGCCGAGGCCGTGGTCGCGGCGTCGAGCGCGGTGGCCTCGCAGATCCACGCCGCGGGACCCGAGGCCACCAAGATGTGGCAGATCCGGGCCGACGGCGCGGGCCTGGCCGGGCGCACCCCCGCGGGCGAGCAGGCGTGGCCCGGCTGGGAGGACTCCGCCGTCCCGCCCGAGAAGCTCGGGGCCTACCTGCGCGACCTCGACGCGCTCATGGGGCGCTACGGCGTCGACGGCCTGCCCTACGGGCACTTCGGCGACGGGTGCGTCCACCTGCGCATCGACCTGCCGCTCGAAGCGTCGGGCTCGGTGCTGCGCACGTTCATGACCGAGGCCGCCGAGCTCGTCGCCCGCTACGGCGGTTCCCTGAGCGGCGAGCACGGCGACGGCCGCGCACGCTCCGAGCTGCTGCCGCTCATGTACAGCCCCGAGGCGATCGCGCTGCTCGAGCGGTTCAAGGCGTTGTTCGACCCCGACGACGTGCTCAACCCCGGCGTCGTCGTCCACCCCGCGGCGGTCGACGCCGACCTGCGCCGCCCGCAGGCCCGCCCGACGCCCTCGCGCCAGCGCATCGACGCGCGCGACGGCGGCGCGCGGTCCTCGGGCGCCCTGCGCGGCATCGAGAAGGTCGCGGGCCACGCGGGCTTCTCGTTCCAGCACGACCACCACGACCTGACGACGGCGGTCCACCGCTGCGTCGGCGTCGGCAAGTGCCGCGCCGACAACCACGCCGGCGGCGGGTTCATGTGCCCCAGCTACCAGGCCACCAAGGACGAGAAGGACGTCACGCGCGGCCGCGCCCGCGTGCTGCAGGACGCCGTCAACGGCAAGCTCATCGGCGGGCTCAACGCCGTCGAGGTGCGGCAGTCGCTCGACCTGTGCCTGAGCTGCAAGGCCTGCTCGGCCGACTGCCCGGCCGGGGTCGACATGGCGCAGTTCAAGTCGGAGGTGCTGCACCGCACCTACAAGGGGCGCGTGCGCCCCGTCGACCACTACGTGCTCGGCTGGCTGCCGCGCTGGACCAGGCTCATCGGACCGTTCGCGCCGCTGGTCAACAAGGTGCTGGGCGTGCGCGCCATCGCCAAGGCGGTGCTCTGGCTGGGCGGCATGGACCCGCGCCGGCAGATGATGACGTTCGCCGAGGTGCCGTTCCACACCTGGTGGAAGCGTGGCGGGGCCACGCACGGCGTGCCCGGTCTCTCGCACCGGCAGGAGCCCGGCCGGCCGGCCCCGCAGGGCAACCCGCGCGTCGTGCTGTGGACCGACTCGTTCAGCGACGCCATGGCGCCCTCGGTGCCGAAGGCCGCAGTCAAGGTGCTCACCGCGGCGGGCTACGACGTCGTCGTGCCCGACCAGGAGGCGTGCTGCGGCCTGACCTGGATCTCCACCGGCCAGCTCGACGGCGCCCGCCGCCGCCTGGCGAACCTGCTGTCGGTGCTGGGGCCGTACGCGGTCAACGGCGTGCCGATCCTCGGGCTCGAGCCGTCGTGCACCGCGGTGCTGCGCTCCGACCTGCTCGACCTGTTCCCCGACGACCCGCGCGCGGCCGCCGTCGCGGCCGCCACGCGCACGGTCGCCGAGCTGCTGACCGAGCCCGAGACCGCCCCGCGGCCCGAGACCGGATGGACGATGCCCGACCTGAGCGACCTCAAGGCCGTCGTCCAGCCGCACTGCCACCACCACTCCGTCATGGGCTACCAGGCCGACGAGAAGCTGCTGCGCGACGGCGGTGCCTCCATCGAGGTGCTCGCCGGCTGCTGCGGGCTGGCCGGCAACTTCGGCATGCAGAAGGGCCACTACGACGTCTCGGTCGCCGTAGCGGAGAACGCGCTGCTCCCCGCGCTGCGCGCAGCCGACGAGGGCACCGAGTACCTCGCCGACGGCTACTCGTGCCGGACGCAGGCCGTGCAGCTCGCGGGCGTCGAGGGCAAGGCGCTCGTGGAGGTCATCGCCGAACGGTTGTGACCTGCGCGCGGTCCGTGCCGTGCGCGGTCCTCCGTGCGCCGGGTGGCCGCCGGGACCCGGCGAGCGCCAGACCCCGAGACAACATTCGGTTCGAGATCGGGCATCGGCCAGATGCCACGTAGTCTGCCGGGCGTGACACTCCAGCTCCTGCCGTTCCCGGCTGCCGACTACGCCGCCTGGCGCACCGCGCAGCTGGCGCGTCGTCGGCGTTGGCAGTTCGGCCCGCTGTGCGGCGACGAGGAGGCCGCGGCGGTGCAGGCGCGCACCGCCGTCGACGAGCTCGCACCCGCGGAGGGACTCTCCGGCACCAAGCTCCACCGCGTCCTGGATGACGACGGCGACGCCGGCTGGGTGTGGCTGTCGCGTCAGGAGTCCGACCTGCTGGTGCTCGACGCCGAGGCGACGTGCCCCGCGGACGCTCTCCTGGTCCTGCTGGAGTCGCACGCACGCGCCGGCGACGCGACGGCCATCGTGCTCGACCGGATGGCCGCGGCACCGACGACGGCGGCGCTCGCGGCCGTGCCCGGGTTCACGACGGTGAGCCAGACGATGGTGCTCGACCTGTCCGCCGGCCCCGGCGAGGCGCGCGGCGAACCTGAGGCCGCCGTGCTGCGACCCATGACCGAGACCTCGTTCGACGCCTACCTCGACGCGGCGATCGACGAGTACGCGCGCGAGATCCGCAGCACCGACCACGTCGCGTGGAGCGAGGCCCTCGACCACTCGCGCAAGGACTACGAGGACCTGCTGCCGCAGGGCCTGCGCTCGGCCGGGCACGTGCTGCTCGACGTCGTCGAACGCTCGACCCAGGTGACCGTGGGCGCGCTGTGGCTCGAGGTGCGCCCGCCGTCGGCCGCGTTCGTCTACGACGTGTACCTGCACCCCGGTGCGCGCGGTGTCGGGCTGGGGCGGTCCGCCGTGCGCGCGGGCGCCGAGTGGTGCCGGCAGCGGGGGTTGAGCGTGCTGGGGCTGAGCGTGCTCGGCCACAACACCGCGGCGCGTGCGCTGTACGACTCGCTCGGGTTCGTCGTCGTGGTCGAGGCGCTGCGCTGGCCGGTCCCGCCGGCGCCCCCGGTGACCGGGCCGCGCTGACGGGCTGTGCTGACGGGGGGTGCTGACGGGCTGCGACGATGGTGGCATGGACTTCCAGGATGTCGTGCGACGACGGCGCATGGTCCGCTCGTTCACCGACGAGCCGCTGACCGGTGAGCAGGTCGAACGGATCCTCGGCAACGCGGTGCGCGGCCCGTCGGCGGGGTTCACGCAAGGGTGGGCGTTCCTCGTGCTCGAGACCGCGGCCGACCGTGACCGCTTCTGGGCCGCGGCCACCCCGGCGTCGTCGGCACGCGACCTGAGCACGTGGCGTGCGGGGCTGCGGCGGGCACCGCTCATCGTCGTGCCGATGGCCTCCAAGGAGGCCTACCTGCGCCGTTACGCCGAGCCCGACAAGGCGGGCGCGCGGCTCGCGACCCCGGGCGCGTGGACGCCGCAGGACGAGGCGCGGTGGCCGGTGCCGTACTGGCACGTCGACGTCGGCATGGCGTCGCTGCTGATGCTGCAGACGGCCGTCGACCTGGGGCTGGGCGCGTGCTTCTTCGGCATCGGCGGGCCCGAGCGCCCGGCGTTCCACGCCGCCTTCGACGTGCCGGGCGCGTGGGAGCCCACGGGCGTCGTCGCCGTCGGGCACCCCGACGAGCCCGCGGCGGGGGATCGCCCGCGCGGCGGGCGCGGCGCCCGCTCGACGAGGTCGTGCACCGGGGGAGGTTCTCGGCGGCTGGGTGACGCGCGGCCGGCGGCGAAAGGGCGGCGGCGTGCGGGGGTGCGGTCAGGGACGGGCGGTGCGGCCGGGGCCGGCCAGGCGTGCGCGCAGGGGCGCGGGCAGGTCGGCCCAGTCGTCGAGCGTGTCGAGGTCCGCGGCCGTCCCCGGGCGCCGCACGACGACGGCGCCCAGCCCGCGGCGCGCGGCCTCGGCCTCGTGCGCGGCACGCGAGCCCGCGCCGAACCGGAAGCCGAAGGCGGCGCCCGCGGGCAGCACCAGCAGGTTGGTGCCCGTGCCGTGCCTGTCGGTGGCGATCACGACCGGGGCAGCGGGAGGTCCCGTGCGCGCGGCCAGGAGTGCGGTGACGTCGTCGGGAGCGAGCGACGGCAGGTCGGCGTGCGCGACGAGCAGCGTCGCCGCGGGCGCGTGCGCGCGCACGTGGCCGCGCGCGAGGTCGACCGCGGCGTTGAGCCCGGGCCGCCCGCGGCGCTGGTCGAGGACGCTCACCGTCACGGGGTGACCGGAGGCCGGGCGGGGCGGGGCCGGCGGGCCGTGCCGGGCGGGGGAGGTGGCCAGGACGGTCTCGGCGACCCCGGCCAGCGTCTGCGTCACGAACGCCGGGTCGGTCGTGACCACGACGATCCCGTCGATCGGCGCGGCGCCCGCGAGCGTCCCCACGACGTGCCGGGCAAGCTCCGTGACGACCCGCCGCCGCGCCGACGGGGTCAGTCCCGTCGCGAGCCGCGACTTGCCGCTCACGCCGTCGCGCAGCGGGACGACGGCGACGACGGACTCGCCGCTCACGGCAGCGGGTGACCCGCGACGGCGAGCAGCTCGCGCGCCAGGCGCTCGCGGCCCGCTGCGCCGCCCATGATGGTGTCGGTCACGACGACGTCGAAGCCCAGGTCGCGGATCGCCGGGGCGAGCGCGGCGTCGGCGTCGTCGACCACCATGACGTCGACCAGCCCGGTGTACAGGCGCGCGACGCCGAGCGCCGAGACGTCGTGCCCGAGCGTCTCGAGGATCTGGGCCGCCGGGCCTTTGACGGCCTGGCCGCCGACGATCGGGCTGACCGCGACGCGGCGCGCCGTCGTCGTGCGTACGGCCTCGCGCACGCCTGGCACGCCCAGCACGGGAAAGACGGACAGGAACGGGTTCGACGGCGCGACGACGAGCACGTCCGCGCCCGCGACGGCGTCGAGCACGCCGGGTGCCGGGCGTGCCTCCTCGATGCCCTCGAAGACGACGTCGAGCACGGCGTCGGCGTGCCGGCGGCGCACGAAGTACTCCTGGAACGCCAGGCGCCCGGAGGGGGTGTCGACGAGCGTGGCGACGCGGTCGTCGGTCACGGGCAGCAGCCGGGCCGTGACGCCGAGCGCCGCCGCGAGCTGTGCGGTGACCTCGCTCAGCGCGGCGCCCGCGCGCAGGCGGGCCGTGCGTGCGATGTGCGTGGCGAGGTCCTTGTCGCCGAGCGTGAACCAGGTGTCCTCGCCGAGCGCGGCGAGCTGGGTGAGCGTCGCGTAGGTCTCGCCGCGCAGCCCCCAGCCGCGCTCCTCGTCGTTGAGCCCGGCGAGCGTGTACAGCACGGTGTCGAGATCGGGGGAGATCCACAGGCCGTGCAGCTCGGTGTCGTCGCCGACGTTCACGACGACGTCGGGCCGCACCCCGGCGAGAACCACACCGTGCGCCACCCGGGCGCCGCCCACGCCACCGGCCAGCACTGTCACCCGAGGCACACCCACGCTCCGAGCCTACGCGCCCGGACGCCCGCACCGGCCCCGCCGGCAACGTCTGTGCATAACCACTCGCGGCCCGGCCCGGGGGAAGATAGGGGGATGGCTGTGTTCGCGTTTTCCGTGGCGCCCCTCGGGGCGGGCGAGTCCGTTGCCGACCAGGTGGCCGAGGCGGTGCGCATCGTGCGGGCGTCCGGGCTGCCCAACCGGACGACGTCGATGTTCACCGAGATCGAGGGCGAGTGGGACGAGGTGATGCCCGTCATCAAGGCGGCGACCGACGCCGTCGGTGCCGGAGGGCGCCGCGTGTCGCTCGTGCTCAAGGCGGACATCCGCCCGGGGTTCACCGGGCAGCTCGACGCGAAGGTCGCACGCGTGGAGGAGCGCCTCGCCGCGGACGACGTGACCCGAGGCTGAGGTCACCCGAGACTGAGGTCACCCGAGGCTGAGGTCACCCGAGGCCGGCGTCGACCGCGTGCCACGCCCGCCGGAGCGGGCCGCGCCGGGGGCGTGCCGCACGGGCGAGGTGAACGCTTTCTCCGGACCGGATGATGGCGCTCGCGCCAGAACGACGAGCGTTTGCGCGCCTGTGGTCAATCTGTGTGTTCGCACCCCCCTGAGGCTCGCGTGTGACGCGTAGGGTATGCGGCGGCGCGCGCTCGCGGGTCTCGTCATCCAGGACGGTGCGGGGCCTGTTCTCTGCTGAGCCGCACGATCGACCGACTTGACGGAGGTGGGAGCCCCTTGCCGCTCTTCGAGGTGGACAGGGACCGTCCCCAGGTCGTCGCGGGGCCGGGTTCCGGCGTCGGGACGACGGCGCACCGGGTCGTCGACACGCACATCGACGGGCTGCTGGGTGAGCAGATCTTCCCCGTCGCCCAGGGCAGCGCTCCCCACGAGCCGCACCTGCTGGCGCTCGACGCGACCGGCACTCCCGTCGTGGTCGAGCTCGTCTCCCGGCTCGACGACGCCGCGCTCTCACGCGCCCTGGACCACGCCGGCGCCGCGGGCCGCATGACGCTCAGCCAGTTCGCGGCGCGCTACAGCGGCGGCGCGCAGGCGTTCCGGCGCGACGTCGCCGGGTTCTACGACTCGGTGCCGGTCACGCGTTCGCAGCCGGGCCGCGGCGGGGCACGGCTCATCGTCATCTGCCAGGACGCCGACGACGACGTCCTGAACGCGGTCGACTTCCTGAGGCAGCCGTTCATGCCGGTCGAGGTGCTGCGGCTGGGCGTGGTGCACGGGGCCGACGGCCGGAGGTTCGTCGACGTCTCGCCGCTCGTGATCCACCCTGGCTCGGCCCCCGACCGGCCGCGGATCGTGAGCGGCACCGAGGGCGAGCCCGCGGTGCGCGCGGTGGGGCCGGCGCCCGACCGCGTCCCGACGGCCGCGGTGCCGGTCGTCACGGCCGAGCCCGGTGCCGGGCAGCCGCTGCCCGTGCAGGCCCGTCCGGACGCGCCTCGCGGAGTCGCGCGGGACGGGGGCGCGACACCCGCGTCGGCGACCGTGCGGGTGCGGCGGCGTTCCCGGCGTGACCGGTTCACGACGCCGGCGGACGCCCCCGCGGGCGCACCGGTCGATGCGCGGGTCGATGCGCGGGTCGATGCGCGGGTCGATGCGCCGGTCGACGCTCTGGGCTCGGCGGTGGGCTCGGCGGTGGGCTCGCCGGTGGGCTCGGCGGTGGGCTCGGCGGTGGGCTCGGCGGTGCCGGCTGCGCAGGCGCAGCCGGAGGGTGCCGCGCCCGGATCCGAGGTGACGCCGCAGCACGTGCCGCAGCCCGTGCCGCCCCGGGTGTCGCGCGCCACGATTCACCGGCGGCCCCCGCTCGCGTTCGCCGGCGGACCCGAACCCCGCGCTGAGGCGACGTCGGCGACGACGGCGACCGCGATCACGACCTCGGGCCTCGCGCAGGGCCCGGCCGCCGATCTCGTTCCCCCCGCGCTCGCCCACCACGCCCCGGGCGCTGCCTGGTCGCCGACGCCGCGTCGCCGCCGCACGCCGACCGCGCCCGACTCCAGCCGCGTCCTGAGCTCCTGGAGCCCGGCCGACGCCTGGGACCCGGACTCGGGGGAGGACCCGGTCCCCGCGGTCGCGGAACCCGTGGCGATCGCGTTCGGCGAGGTGTTCTCCGCGGCCAGCGGCACGAGCCGCCCCGCCGGGCCGGCCCTGCCCGGCGCGCCGGCGCGGGCCGAGGCTCCGTTCGAGCCGCCGCGGCTGAACGACGGCCCCGCACCCGAACCGTGGTGGCTTCCCACCGCGGGTGGGTCGCGCGCGTGGGACGCGCCGTCGCCGCCGATCGTGCTCGACGAGGCCGAGGATGCGGACCTGGCCGCGCTCGCCGAGCGTCTCGGTGCGGCGACGACGCTCGTGTGGGAGCGTCCGCGGCGCGGGCAACGCTTCGTGGCGACGCTGCACCCGGACGGCAGCATCGAGCTTCCCGACGGCAGCCGGTACCGCCACCCGGACGTCGCGGCGAGCGCTGCGTCGGGCGCCTACACCGCGGAGGGCTGGTCCGTGTGGCGGGTCGGCGGCAGCGCCGGCCGCACTCTCACGGAGGAGTTCCGGGCGCGGTTCGCCTGACGCGCGCCCGGTGTCGCGTGCCCGCTCAGGGCAGCACGACGAGCTTCCCGGTCTGCGCACCCGCGGCCATCCGGTCGAGCGCCCGCGAGGTGTCCGCCAGCGGGTACTGCGAGTCGATGACGGGTCGCACACCGGTGCGGGCGCAGAACGCGAGCAGCGCGGCGAGCTCGGCGCGCGAGCCCATGGTCACGCCACGCACGGCGATCTCCTGGAAGAAGATCCGCGTCAGCTCGGCCCCGGGCGCGTCACCCGAGGTCGCCCCGCACACGGCGATCGTGCCGCCGGGCTTGACCGACCGCACCGAGTGCGCCCACGTCGCCTGCCCGACCGACTCGACGACGGCGTCCACGCGCGCCGGCACGCGCGCACCCGTCTCGACGGCGTGCGCGGCGCCCAGCGCCAGCGCCCGCTCGCGCTTGTCGGCCGACCGCGACGTCACGGTGACCTCCAGCCCGGCGGCAGCACCCAGGACGATCGCGGCGGTGGCGACGCCGCCTCCGGCGCCCTGCACCAGCACCGACTGGCCAGGGGTGAGCCGGGCGACCGAGAACAGCATCCGGTAGGCGGTCAGGTACGCCGTCGGCAGGCAGGCGGCCTCGGCGAAGGTGAGCTCGGCCGGCTTGGGCAGCAGGTTCGCCGTGGGCACGGAGACGTACTGGGCGAGCGTGCCGTCGTACCGTTCGGAGAGCAGCGTGCGCGGCTCACGCGGCCCGACGCCGTGCCCGTCGGCCCCGATGACGCCGTGGACGACCACCTCGGTGCCGTCGGGCGCGATGCCGGCGGCGTCCGTGCCGAGGATCATCGGGAGCTGCTCGGCCCGCAGGCCCACGCCACGCAACGACCACAGGTCGTGGTGGTTGAGGCTCGCGGCCCGCACCTCGACGACGGACCAGTGCGCGCGTTCGGCGGGTTCGGGCCGCTGCCCCACCTCCAGGCCGTCGACGGGGAGTCGGGCGAGAACCGGGCGGCGTAGGCGGCGAGCATGCGGCCAACCTAGCCTGCGGGCCTCGACCGGGTGTCACGTCGGGCGATGAGCGCCGCGATGCCCGGAGTCTGGCGCCAGCGGGGTCCGTTCAGCCCTGCTGCGTGCCGACGTCGAACACCCAGGAGATGCCGAACCGGTCGGTGAGCTGCCCGTAGTGGTCGCCCCACGGTGCGAGCTCGAACGGCAGGATCTCGGTGGCGCCGTCGAGCAGCTTCTCGTAGGCGCCGCTGATGTAGGCGAGGTCGTCGGGGCCGCCCGTGAGGGCCACGGTGACGCCGGGCGTGGCGGGGACGTGCGGCATCATCGATCCCGCGTCGGACGCCATGAGCGTGAGCCCGCCGGGCGTCTCGAGCTGGCCGTGCATGACGAGTGTGGCGTCCGTCTCGCTGACGTCGGGGAGACCGGGCATGTCGCCGTACGTCATCACGTTGAGCTCGCCGCCGAGCACCGCCTGGTAGAGCTCGAGCGCGTCGCGTGCCGTGTCCTTGAAGCTGAGGTAGGGGTTGAGCTTGGCCATGTCGGGCTCCTGGGGGTGCGAACGGAGTGCTGCCACGTCGTACGACGACGTGGCAGCGCGAGGCTCATCGCGGAGCCCGCTCCTCAGTGTGCGACTCTCAGCCCGCCGTCCGCACCCGTTCGCCGACCTCCAGGGACTCCAGGAACTCGCGCACGATCGGGCCGAGCTGGTCGAACTCGATGAGGAACCCGTCGTGCCCGTACGGGCTGGTGATGATGCGCAGGTCGTCGGCGCCGGGAACCCAGCGCGCGATGCGTGCGGACTGCACCGGGGGGAAGAGCCGGTCGGAGTCCACGGCGACCACGAGGGTGCGGGCCGCGATCTGCCCGAGCGCCTGTTCGACGCCGCCGCGGTCGCGTCCCAGGTCGTGGGTGTTCATCGAGTCGGTGAGCACCAGGTAGGAGTTGGCGTCGAACCGGCGGGCCAGCTTGTCGCCGTGGTGGTCGAGGTAGGACTGGACGGCGTACCGGCCGTCGGTCAGGGGGTCCTCGCCGCCCTGGGGCAGCCGCCCGAAGCGCGTGTCGAGCTCGTGCGCCGAGCGGTAGGTCGTGTGCGCGATCTGCCGCGCGACCGCGAGGCCCGCGTGCGGGCCCTGCCCGTCGGGCTGGTCGTAGTAGCTGCCGTCGTGCCAGCCCGGGTCGAGCCGGATGGCCGCGAGCTGCGGGTGGGACCAGGCGATCTGGTCGGCGCTGGTCTGCGCCGTCGTCGCGATGGCGGCCAGGCCCCGCACCTCGATGCCGGCCTCGGGGCCGAGGACCGCCCACTCGAGCGCGCGCAGCCCGCCCATCGACGCGCCGACGACGAGCTGCCAGCCGGTGATGCCGAGCTCGCGTGCCAGCCGCACCTCGACGGCGACCTGGTCGCGCGTGGTCACGCGCGGGAAGCGCGCCCCCCAGGGCCGCCCGTCGGGGGCCGCCGACGACGGCCCCGTCGACCCCTGGCAGCCGCCGAGGACGTTGGGCACGACGACGTAGTACCGGTCGGTGTCGATGGGTTTGCCGGGCCCCACCATGTCGTCCCACCACCCGGCCGTCACGTGGCCGGGCCCCGCCGGTCCCGCGACGTGGGAGTCGCCGGTCAGGGCGTGCAGCACCAGCACGGCGTTACGGCCGCCGGCGTCGAGGGTCCCGTAGGTCTCGTAGGCCAGCGTCACGTCGGGCAGCAGCCCGCCGCCCTCGAGCTCGAGGCCACCCAGGGCGGCGAACTGCCGCCGCCCAGGGTCGTCGCCGTCGCGCCACGCGCCCGACGCCGGCACGGCCGCCTTGATGCGGGCGCGTGAGGCGATCGCCGTCGGCCGCAGGGCGGGACGGGCGGGCGTGGGGGTGGGCTCGGCGTCGATGGGGGTGGTCCTCGTGGCTCGGGGCGGGGCGGCGGGCTGCCTGGCCGTGACGGTGCCGTGACTCACGCGGAGGCCGCCGGCGTGGCCGCCTGCGCGCCGTCGTCGAGCTGGGCCTTGGCGGCGGTGAAGCCGAGCTCGAGGTCCGCGAGGATGTCCTCCACGTTCTCGATGCCCACGGCCAGGCGCACCAGGCCGGGGGTGACGCCCGAGAGCGCCTGCTCGGCGGGGCTGAGCTGGCTGTGCGTGGTCGAGGCCGGGTGGATGACGAGCGAGCGCACGTCGCCGATGTTGGCGACGTTGGAGTGCAGCTCGAGCGCCGAGACGAACGCCTGGCCGGCGGCGCGCGCGCTGTCGTCGTCGGGCGAGCCGAGCTCGAACGCGAGCACCGCGCCCGCGCCCTTCGGCACGTACTTGAGCGCGGTGGCGTGGTACGGCGAGGACTCCAGGCCGGCGTAGTGGACCACGCGCACGTCGTCGCGGGCTTCGAGCCACTCGGCCACCTTCTGGGCGTTGGCGACGTGGCGCTCGATGCGCAGCGACAGCGTCTCCAGGCCCTGGGCGAGCAGGAACACGTTGAACGGGCTGATGGCCGGGCCGAGGTCGCGCAGCAGCTGGACGCGCGCCTTGAGGATGTAGGACAGGTTGACGCCGAAGGCGCCGCCCACGCCCAGGTCGCGGGCGTACACCAGGCCGTGGTAGCTGGGGTCGGGCTCGTTGTAGTTCGGGAAGCGCTCGGGATCCTGCGCGTAGTCGAACGTGCCGCCGTCGACGATCACGCCGCCGATCGAGGAGCCGTGACCGCCCAGGTACTTGGTCGCCGAGTGCACGACGACGTCGGCGCCGTGCTCGATGGGGCGCAGCAGGTAGGGGGTGGGGACGGTGTTGTCCACGACGAGGGGCACGCCGACCTCGTGGGCCACCGCTGCGACGCTCTCGATGTCGAGCACGTCGGACTTGGGGTTGGGGATCGTCTCGCCGAAGAACAGCTTGGTCTCGGGGCGCACCGCGTCGCGCCACTGCTGCGGGTCGGACGGGTCCTCGACGAACGTCGTCTCGATGCCCAGCTTGGGCAGCGTGTAGTGGAAGAGGTTGTAGGTGCCGCCGTACAGCGACGACGAGGAGACGATGTGGTCGCCCGCCTGCGCGACGTTGAGGACGGCGAGCGTGATCGCGCTCGACCCGGAGGCGACGAGCAATGCGCCGACGCCGCCCTCAAGGTTGGCGATGCGGTTCTCGATGACCTCTTGCGTGGGGTTGCCGATGCGGGTGTAGATGGGGCCGAGGTCCTTCAGGGCGAACCGGTCGGCCGCGACCTCGGCGCTCGGGAAGACGTAGGACGTCGTCTGGTAGATCGGCAGGGCGCGGGCCCCGGTGACGGGATCTGGCGTCTGGCCGGCGTGGATCTGGCGCGTGTCAAAGGACCACTGGGCCGGGGTGCTGGTGCTCACGGGGTTCCTCCGGGCGGTTTGGTGGGGGAGATGGCTGCTGCGATGCGGCCGCGGCGCGCCCTGCGGGGGCCTGCTGCGTCGGAGAGTGGTCCGCGGCGGGCTTCTGCGCACGCGGTCCGGAGGGTTCCCGGGCAGGCGAACGTGCGCTGGGTCAGCGGCACATTCGACGAGTCATGCGAGCGACGGTAACCGTCCGTGGGGGAGCGCGAAAGCCGGGTCTTGTCATCTGAGACAGGCATTTGAGACGGCGTGTCGCTTGCCAAGAGGCGTCGAGCGTCACCTCGCCTGGCGCTGACGCCCGATTCAGGCCACCCTAGGATGGCTCGCGTGTCCGGAACTCCCGCTTCGCACCCTTCAGGGCGAGGTCCCGGGCACGCCCGATGGAAGGGGTGTGCATGGGTCGGGGCTGGCGACGAACGGTAGGCGTGGCTCTCGCGTGCGGGGTCGTGCTCGGTGGGTCAAGCGCGATCGCGGCGCCGTCTGACGACGACGTCACGGCCGCTCAGGCCGCAGCCGGCGCGGCCGCGCTCGACGTGGCCGGGGCCGAGCAGCGCCTCGACACGATCCGTGCCGACCTGAGAGCCGCCTCCGACGCTGTCGCCACCGCGGGCGAGGACTACGCCCAGGCCCAGGAGCGGCTCGACCAGGCCACGCTGGCCACCCAGGCGGCCAAGGCCGACGCCGACGCCGCCGCGGCCGCGGAGCAGGCCGCCCGCCGGCAGCTCGCCGAGGCCTACCGCCTCGACGCACGAGGCGACGGTTTCGGCGCTCTCTCCGCGGTCACCGGGGCCCGGGCCGTGGGCGACGTCGTCGCCGAAGGGGCGGCCCGACGGGCCGTCGAACGCAAGACCGCGACCTCCATCGCCGACCACGCCAACGCGCGCGCCGCCTCGCGCACGGCGGGCGCCCGCTGGGAAGCGGCACGCGCCACGCAGGAGGAGGCCGCGACCGAGGCGCACGCCGCGCTCGCCCGGGCGCAGGCCGCCCAGTCGGCGCTGCAGGCCCGCACCGCGACGGCCGAGCAGGAGCGCGACGCGCTCGTCACGCGCCTGGCGCAGCTGCGCAACACGAGCGTCACGCTCGAGCGCGAGCGTCAGGAGGCTCGCCAGGCGGCCGCCGACGAGGCAGCCGCCGAAGAGGCGCAGAAGAACCTCACGTCCGGCAACGGGTCCGGGTCGTCGGGCGACGGCGCGCACGAGGTCTCGCGGCCGCAGACGCCCACGACCCCCGACCCCGCACCGACCCAGCCGGCCGCGCCGACGCCGAGCCCGCAGCCGACCCAGCCCGCTCCGCCGACGCCCACACCCACGCCCACGCCCGCACCGGCACCGCCGACGTCCGGCGTCAGCGTCGGCACGGCAGCGAAGGGGCAGGCGGCGGTCGCGTTCGCGCGCACCAAGATCGGCGTGATGTACCAGTGGGGCGGCAACGGCAACCCCGGCTACGACTGCTCGGGCCTGACCTCCGCGTCGTGGCTGTCGGTGGGCGTGAACATCTCGCGCTCGTCGCGGTCGCAGTACGCCCAGGTGGCCAAGATCAGCTACTCCCAGCTGCGCCCCGGCGACCTGCTGTTCTACGCCGACAACCCGTCGGACCCCTCGACGATCCGCCACGTCGCGATGTTCACGGGCGGCGGGAACATGATCGAGGCGCCCAGCCCGGGCTTCGCGATCCGTGAGCTGCCCGTGCGCTGGGCGGGCGACATGATGCCCTACGCCGGGCGGCCCTGACGCCGCACGTGGTCGGCACGCGGCGTCAGCCGTCGAGGACCGGTCCGAAGACGTCGGCCTTGATGCGGGCTGCGCGGTCCTGACGTTCCGCCGTCGTCGCCCCGAGGTTCCACGTCGGCAGGATGAACTCGTCGAAACCGGCCTCGACGTAGCGGCCCGCGAGGTCCTGGAGCTCGGCGACCGAGCCCGTCGCGACGCGGCCGGCCGTCGGTGTCGCGCCGTCGACGTCGAGCATCCAGTTCGTCGTCGTCCACAGCGGGTCGGTGCGGCCCACCTGCTCGGCGGCCGCGAGCAGTGCGGCGCGCACGCGTGCCGCACTCTCGGGCAGTCCCCAGGTGTTCCACTCCTGGGCGTGCCGGGCGGTCAGCCGCAGCATCCGCGGTCCCTTGGCGCCCACGAGGATCGGCAGCCGCTCCTGGAGCGGCTTGGGCTCGGCTGGGGCGTCGTCGATGTCGAAGAACTGGCCGCGGAACGTGGTGCGCTTCTCGTCGAGCAGCGAGCGGGTGGCCCGCAGCGCCTCGTCGAACCGGTCCACGAGGGTGCGCGGGCCGGGCAGCTCGAACCCATAGGCGTCGTGCTCGTTGCGCTGCCACCCGGCGCCCATGCCCAGCACGAACCGTCCGCCGCTCACGTGGTCGACGGTCGCGGCCCGCTTGGCGAGCAGCGCGGGGTGGTGGATCGTCGTCGGGCTGACCAGCGTGCCCACGCGTACGCGCGACGTCACCGCGGCGACGGCCGGCAGGAGGCCCCACACCTCGTGCATCGGGCCGTCGTCGCGCGACAGGTCGCCCGTGTTGGGCATGTAGTGGTCGGCGAGCCAGACGCCGTGCCAGCCGTCGGCGTCGGCGGCCCGGGCCTCGGCGAGGATGTCGGCGACGGGCTCGGCCGAGCTGGGCCACAGCGAGAGCTTCACGGGCGCACCAGCACCTTGGTCGCGCGGCGCTCGTCCATCGCCGCGTACGCCTGGGGAATCTCGCTCAGCGGCAGCGTGAGGTCGAAGACGTCGCCCGGCGTGATCTGCCCGGACAGGACGAGCGGCAGCAGCTCCTCCATGTAGCGCCGGGCCGAGGCCATGCCGCCGCCCACCGTGAGGTTGCGCGCGAACAGCTCGCGCATCGGCAGCTCGGGGCCCCCGTTGGGGACGCCCACGAAGCCGACACGCCCGCCGCCGCGCACGACCGACAGCGCCTGCGCCATCGACTCCTTCGTGCCGACGCACTCGAGGGCGGCGTCCGCGAGGTCGCCCTCGAGCAGCGCGCGGATCGCCCCGGGGGCGTCGTCTCCGCGCTCGGCGACGACGTCGGTCGCGCCGAACCCGCGGGCCAGCGCCGCGCGGTCGGCGTGGCGGCTCATCGCGATGACACGGCCGGCTCCGCGCAGCCGCGCGGCGATCACGCCCGAGAGCCCGACGGCCCCGTCGCCGACGACGGCGACGACGTCGCCCGGCTCGACCCGCGCGGCCGTGGCGGCGTGCATGCCGGTGGACATGACGTCGGCCAGCGCCAGGAGGTGCGGGACGAGGCCGCGCGCCTCGACCTCCTCCTCGCTCTGTCCGACAGGGAACAGCGAGTGCTGCGCGAGCGGGACGCGCACGCGCTCGCCCTGCGCGCCGTCCACGGGATGACCGTCCCGGTCCGTCGAGCCGAAGAACGTGACGACGTCGCACACGGCCGGAAACCCGGCACGGCACGCCTGGCACTGCCCGCAGCTCAGCGAGAACGGGAGGATGACGAAGTCGCCGACCTGTGCCGAGGTGACCTGGTCGCCCAGGGCCTCGACGACCCCGACCATCTCGTGCCCGATGGGGTGCGGCGCGTGCGTGGGTGTGACACCCCGGTAGGGCCACAGGTCGGACCCGCACACGCAGGCCGCGACGACCCGCACCACGGCGTCGTGGGGGGTACGGAGCGCGGGCTCGGGACGCTCCTGGACGCGCACGTCGCGCGCCCCATGAATGACTGCAGCAAGCATGGGCACACGCTAACGCCCAGGATCGTCCCGATCCCCCAGGCCGTGCCCAGGGTGCGCGAGACGGCGGCTCGCGGTGGCGTCAGTGCTGGTAGTAGCCCGCGTTGCGGGCGCGCTCGAAGGAGCGCTCGATCTCGGCCTCGGCCTCGGCGCGGCCCACCCAGTGGGCGCCCTCGACGGACTTGCCGGGCTCGAGGTCCTTGTAGACCTCGAAGAAGTGCTGGATCTCCAGGCGGTGGAAGTCCGAGACGTCGTCGATGTCCTGACGCCACGCGGCACGCTGGTCGCCGAGCGGGACGCACAGCACCTTGTCGTCGCCGCCGGCCTCGTCGCGCATGCGGAACATGCCCAGTGCACGGCACTTGATCAGGCAGCCGGGGAACGTGGGCTCCTCGAGCAGCACCATGGCGTCGAGCGGGTCGCCGTCCTCGCCGAGCGTGCCCTCGATGAACCCGTAGTCGTCCGGGTAGCGGGTCGAGGTGAAGAGCATGCGGTCCAGTCGGATGCGACCTGACTCGTGGTCCACCTCGTACTTGTTCCGCTGTCCCTTCGGGATCTCGATCGTGACGTCGAACTCCACTGTTCCTCCTGATGCGGGTGCGTACGCGGGGACCAGTCTGCCATGCGCGCGGCGTGGTCCCTTCACGCCCACCGAGCGAGCCGGACGTGCCATGATGCAGCCAGATCGGTAACGCGTGCCCGACCCTGGTGCTGCGGCAGCACGGGTCCGGCGCCGCGTCGGCAGCGAAGGAGGCTCGGCATGGGGTGGCGGCTGCGCGCTGGTGCGACCGCCGCGACCGTTGTCGCGCTCATGGGCGGCTACCTCGTCGCCGACGCGCACGACGTCGTCCCCGGCATGCTGACGCTCGAGCCCGCACCGCCCGCCCCGGCTCCGTTCCCGACCGCCCCGGGCGCGCTCCCCGGTCCCGCACCGTCCCCCGTGCTGCACACGCTGCCCGACGACGCCCCGGCCCCGTCGGCGGCCGACGTCGGCTCGCTGGTCGGCGCGCTCGCCGCGGACGCCCGGCTCGGCCCGCACGTGGGTGCGGTCGTCGTCGATGCGAGCACGGGCACCACGCTCGCCGCGTCCGGGGCCGACTCCCCGTTCACGCCCGCGTCGACGCAGAAGGTCCTGACCGCCGTCGCCGCCCTGAGCGAGCTCGGGCCGACGCGCACGCTCGAGACGCGCGCGGTGCTCGACGGCGACCGGCTGATCCTCGTCGGCGGCGGCGACATGATGCTGGCCGCCGGCGCAGGCGACGCGAGCGCCGTGAACGGGCGGGCCGGCCTCGGCGACCTCGCCGCGCAGGCCGCCGCGCAGGTCCGGCTCTCGGGGGACGGCGCGATCCGGCTCGCCGTCGACGACACGCTGTTCACCGGACCCGCGGTGGCGCCCGCCGTGCCGCCCGAGGAGGCGACCATGGGGTTCGTCGCGCCGGTCGCCTCCCTGGCGGTCAACGTCGCGATGCTCGGCCAGGGGTCGTGGGGCCCGCGCGCACCCGATCCGGCCGTGGCCGCGGCGCAGGTCTTCGCGCAGGCGCTCGGCGAGCACGGCGTCAGCGTCACGGGCGGCATCGGCCATGCGGAGGCGCCCGACGGCGCCCGTGTCGTCGGCACCGTGAGCTCGGCGAGCGTGGGCGAGATCTCGGGCTGGGCGATGCAGCACTCGGACAACACGGTCACCGAGGTGCTCGGCCGGCTGGTGGCGCTGGAGACCGGTCGGCCTGGGTCGAACGACGGGGCGACGCAAGCCGTGCTCGCCGTCGCCGGAAGGCTCGGCGTCGACGTGAACGGCGCGGTGCTCGTGGACTGCTCGGGCCTCGGGCGAGGCTCGGCGCTCACGCCACGCCAGCTCGCCGACGTCCTGCGGCTCACCACGGACCCCGCCCAGCCGCGGCTGCGTGACGTCGCCGTGGACCTGTCGGTCGGTGCGCTCAACGGCACGCTCGCATCGCGATTCGGCGGTGAGAGTCCCGCGCGCGGGCTCGTGCGCGCCAAGACGGGATCCCTGCCCGGCGTCGTCGGCCTCGCCGGGACCGTCGTGACGTCTGACGACCGGCTGCTGGTCTTCGCGCTGCTCGCCGACCAGGTCGAGACGGGGGCGACCGCGGGGGCGCGTGCCATCTTCGACGCCTTCGTGGGGGACCTCGCCCGCCTCGGCTCCGCGTGACGGCGCACGCCGAGCGCCATGGCCCCAGGAGCGCCGGACCACGACAGGGCGCCCACACGCACCGTGCGGTAGATACGGTGAGACGGTGACCCGCACCAGCCTGCCGCCCGTCGTCGACTGGCCCGCGGCCGCCGAGATCGCAGGACGGCTCGCCCCGCCCGGCCCGCGCGCGAGCCGCGGCGAGCTCCAGGACCTCGTCGGCGGGCTGCGCGAGGCCGCGGGCGACGCCACCGAGCACGTGCTGGCCACGACACGCATGACCCCGGCCGGGGGCGTGCGCCGCGTCGCGGGAGGCCCGCGCGACGGCGCAGCCCAGCTCGGATCCGTGCTGGTGGTCGACCGGGCCCGCTGGGCCCTCGCGAACACCGAGGTCATGGCGTCCATGACGGAGCCCCTCGCGGCCGCCCTGGACGACGCCGGCTCCGCACCGTCACAGACCTCCCGCATGGGCGGAGCCGTCGAGGTCGGCGGCCTGCTCGCGGTGCTCGCCCCGCGCGTGCTCGGACAGTTCGACCCCTACGCGCGGCTCGCCCTGCCGACGCCGCCGGACCCGAGCGACCCGGCGCACGTACCCGGCGCGCCCGCCCGGCCCGCGTCGCACGACGAGTCCGGTGGCGCCGGCCGCCTGCTGCTCGTCGCGCCCAACATGCTGCACGCCGAGCGTGCGATGGGCGTGACGCCGCACGACTTCCGCCTGTGGGTCTGCCTGCACGAGCAGACGCACGCCCTGCAGTTCGCCGCCGCTCCGTGGCTCGCCGAGCACCTGCGCGGCCGCGTCGGCGGACTCCTGCAGGACATCACGCGGACGGCCCTGGACCTGAGCAGGGCACCCCTCCTGGACAAGGTCGCTGCCGTCGGCCGCGGCGTCGCCGACGTCGTCACCGGGCCGTTCCGCGAGGGTGGCCGTGCCCCGTTCGAGCGCATGCTCAGCCCCGCCCAGAAAGACGAGATGGCCGAGATCACCGCGGTCATGGCCCTGCTCGAAGGGCACGCCGACGTCATGATGGACGCCGTCGGGCCGCGCGTGGTCCCGACCGTGCGGCAGATCCGCGCACGGTTCGACAAGCGCCGCGACGGCGAGGGCGCCCCGCGCCTCGACCTCGTGCTGCGCCGCCTGCTCGGCATGGACGCCAAGCTCGCGCAGTACCGCGACGGCGTGTCGTTCGTCCGGGCCGTGGAGCGCGAGGTGGGGCGCGACGGCCTCAACGCCGTCTGGACCTCGGTGCAGGCGCTGCCGACGGCACGCGAGATCGCCGACCCGCGAGCCTGGGTGCGTCGCGTCCACGGCTGAAACTGCCGCCGCGGGCCCGGTCCGGTCCGCGGCGAGCGCCGAACCGAAGGGAGCGTGCATGGGCGCGGTCGACCCCGCCGTCGCGGCCGTGCGCTCCGCGGTGCGTCGCGACCTTGCTGCGCTCGGCCCCGCGCCCGGCGACCTCGTCCTCGTCGCATGCTCGGGCGGGTCGGACTCGTCGGCGCTCGCGGCCGCGCTCGCCCACGAGGCGCCGCGCGTGGGGCGGTCCGTCCGCTCGCGCGCGGCAGGGGTGCGGGCCGGCGCCGTCGTCGTCGACCACGGGTTGCAGGCCGGGTCCGGCGCCGTCGCCGCGGCGGCCGCGGAGCGGTGCCGTGCGCTGGGGCTCGACCCGGTGCTGGTGCGGCGGGTCGCCGTGGGGCGCGAGGGCGGCGTCGAGGC
The DNA here is from genome assembly GCF_004135345.1 of Xylanimonas allomyrinae. Classification (NCBI taxonomy): domain Bacteria; kingdom Bacillati; phylum Actinomycetota; class Actinomycetes; order Micrococcales; family Promicromonosporaceae; genus Xylanimonas; species Xylanimonas allomyrinae. The sequence continues at coordinate 2,394,369 of NZ_CP035495.1, read as the reverse complement.
GGCTGCACGGACCGCGCGCTACGCGGCGTTCGAGGAGGCGGTCGCGGCAACGGGTGCCGCCGCCGTCCTGCTGGGCCACACGCGCGACGACCAGGCGGAACAGGTGCTGCTGGGTCTCGGGCGGGGGAGCGGGGCACGTTCGCTCGCCGGGATGCCGCGCGTGCGGGGGCACTACCGGCGTCCGCTGCTCGACGTGAGCCGGGCCGAGACGCGCGCGGCGTGCGCGGCAGAGCGGCTCGTGTGGTGGGACGACCCGACCAACGCTCTTCCCGCCGTGCCGGCATCGGGTACGCCGTCCGGGGTTCCGTTGCGCACGCGCGTGCGGCACGAGGTGCTGCCCCTGCTCGAGGAGGTGCTGGGCCCCGGGGCCGTGCGCGCGCTGGCCCGCTCGGCGGACCAGCTTCGCGCGGACGCCGACGCGCTCGACGCGCTCGCGGCGGACCTGGTGGCGCGGGCGGCGGCCGCTGCCGCGGGGGTGCGCGGGCAGGATGCCGACGGCGTCGGCGAGCCGTCGTCGGGAGCGTGCGGGGGTGCTTCCGGTGGGTCGGGGCCCGCGCTGGTGCTCGACGTCGCGCTGCTCGGCCGGGCGCCCTCCGCCGTCCGCAGGCGTGCGCTGCGCCTGGCCGCGCTCGACGTCGGTGCGCCGGCCGGCGCGACGGGCAGCCGGCATGTCGACGCCCTCGACGCGCTCGTCGTCGGATGGCGCGGTCAGGGCGTCACCTTCCTGCCGTCGGGTGCGAGCGCGCACCGGGCATATGGCAGGCTGTTCCTGCATCCCGGGCCCGACGGCGCGCCCTCTCGTCAGACCTTGAGCAGTACCTCGAGCAGTACCTTCAGCAGCACCTCCAGCAGTACCTCTCGTCGCACCTCTAGTCACACCCCCGAGGAGTAGCCCGTGGACCAGTCGGACGTCTCCGGCGACATCGCCAGCATCCTGCTCACGGAGGAGCAGCTGGGCGCCAAGCTCGACGAGCTGGCAGCCCAGATCGACAAGGACTACGCGGGCAAGGACCTGCTCCTGGTCGGCGTCCTCAAGGGTGCGGTCATGGTCATGGCCGACCTGTCGCGGCGCCTGCACACGAAGGCCGAGATGGACTGGATGGCCGTCTCGAGCTACGGCTCGGGGACGAAGTCGTCGGGTGTGGTGCGCATCCTCAAGGACCTGGACACGGACCTGACGGGACGCAACGTGCTGATCGTCGAGGACATCATCGACTCGGGTCTGACGCTGTCGTGGCTCGTGGCGAACCTGCGTTCGCGCGGCCCGGCGTCGGTCGAGATCGCGGCCGCGCTGCGCAAGCCCGACGCCGCGAAGGTCGACGTCGACGTCAGGTACGTCGGGTTCGACATCCCCAACGAGTTCGTCGTGGGCTACGGCCTCGACTATGCCGAGCGGTACCGCAACCTGCCGTTCGTCGCGACGCTGGCGCCGCACGTCTACTCCTGACGTGCCCCGACGGGCTCCCGGCGGGAACTGTGGCGCGCATCCGAGCGTTGCACCCGCAGGGGCCGACGGCGATGCCAGGCGTCGGTGCGCCACGCGCCGCGGCTTCCTGCCCTGGGCGAACACTCGGCGGTCTGTCAGGGCCAACGTGTAGTTTCGTCGGAAAACCTGTGCGAACGAAGGGATGCGGGGGGTCGCCTCGCTGCCGATGAACACCAAGAAGATCCTCAGTGGCCCGCTCGTCTGGGTCGTGGTCGGAGTCGCCATCCTCGGACTGGCGATGTTCACGCTCACGCGCTCCGGCACCTCACGCATCGAGACGTACCAGGGCATCGCGCTGCTGGGCAGCGGCACGGTGGAGCACGCGCTCGTCGTCGACGGCGACCAACGGGTCGAGCTCAGGCTGAGCAAGGACTTCGTGAGCGGGTCGGGTGACAGCGAGCGCAACCACGGCAAGTCGGTCGAGTTCTTCTACGTCGAGCCGCAGGGCCCGGCGATCGTCGACGCGATCCAGTCCGCCAACCCACCCGAGGGCTTCGACTCGCGCGTGCCGCAGCCGAGCCTGCTGTCGTCGATCCTCGGCCTGGTCATCCCGTTCGCCATCCTCGGCGTGATCTTCTGGTTCTTCGTCTCGCGCATGCAGGGCGGCGGCAACCGGGTCATGGGCTTCGGCAAGTCGCGCGCCAAGCTCATCTCGAAGGACACCCCTCAGGTGACGTTCGTCGACGTCGCGGGCGCGGACGAGGCGGTCGAGGAGCTGCACGAGATCAAGGACTTCCTCGCCGACCCGACCAAGTTCCAGGCCGTGGGCGCCAAGATCCCCAAGGGCGTGCTGCTGTACGGCCCGCCCGGTACCGGCAAGACGCTGCTCGCGCGCGCCGTCGCGGGCGAGGCTGGCGTGCCGTTCTACTCGATCTCCGGGTCCGACTTCGTCGAGATGTTCGTCGGTGTCGGCGCCAGCCGCGTGCGCGACCTGTTCGAGCAGGCCAAGCAGAACTCGCCGGCCATCATCTTCGTCGACGAGATCGACGCCGTCGGCCGCCACCGCGGCGCGGGCATGGGCGGCGGGCACGACGAGCGCGAGCAGACGCTCAACCAGCTCCTCGTGGAGATGGACGGATTCGACGTCAAGACGAACGTCATCCTCATCGCGGCCACCAACCGGCCCGACATCCTCGACCCCGCGCTGCTGCGTCCGGGCCGCTTCGACCGGCAGATCGCCGTCGAGGCGCCGGACCTCAAGGGCCGCGAGGCGATCCTCCAGGTGCACGCCAAGGGCAAGCCCATGGTCCCGGCCGTCGACCTGGCGGCCGTCGCGCGCCGCACCCCGGGGTTCACGGGCGCCGACCTGGCCAACGTGCTCAACGAGGCCGCGCTGCTGACGGCGCGCTCGGGCGCCCAGCTCATCGACGACCGCGCCCTGGACGAGGCGATCGACCGCGTCGTCGCCGGCCCGCAGAAGCGCACGCGCGTCATGAACGTCAAGGAGCAGAAGATCACCGCCTACCACGAGGGCGGGCACGCCCTGGTCGCGGCGGCGATGCGCTACACCGACCCGGTCACCAAGGTGACGATCCTCCCGCGCGGGCGTGCGCTCGGCTACACCATGGTCATGCCGCTGGAGGACAAGTACTCGACGACGCGCAACGAGCTGCTCGACCAGCTCGCGTACGCGATGGGCGGGCGGGTCGCCGAGGAGATCGTGTTCCACGACCCCACCACGGGCGCCAGCAACGACATCGAGAAGGCGAGCGCGATCGCCCGCAAGATGGTCACCGAGTACGGCATGAGCGAGAAGGTCGGCGCGATCAAGCTCGGCACGGGCGCCGGGGAGCCGTTCCTGGGCCGCGACTACGGTCACCAGCGCGACTACTCCGAGGCCGTGGCGGGCACCGTCGACCACGAGGTGCGCAAGCTCATCGAGTCCGCGCACGACGAGGCGTGGGAGGTGCTGACCCAGTACCGCGACGTGCTCGACGAGTTGGTGCTGCGCCTGCTCGAGAAGGAGACGCTCAACCAGCACGAGCTGGCCGAGGTCTTCGCGCCCGTCGTCAAGCGCGAGGCCCGCGACGTCTGGCTCTCCAGCGAGCAGCGCACGGTCCACACCCGGGGCCCCGTGCTGACGGCCGCGGAGCGCAACGGCCACTCCCAGCCCGTGGTCCCGCAGGACGAGGCCGTGACGGACGGCGGCGAGGTGCCGGCGCGGCCCGGCGGCGAGGTCGCGGAGTGACCCAGACCGATCGTGCGACCGACGGCGCGGCACGCCCCGCCGCGGACGTGCCGCCGGTCGACCTCGCGCGCGCCGAGGCCGCCGTGCGCGAGCTGCTGTTCGCGGTCGGCGAGGACCCGGACCGCGAGGGCCTGCGCGAGACGCCGGCCCGCGTGGCTCGCGCCTACCAGGAGATCTTCGCGGGCCTGCGCCAGGAACCCGAGGACGTCCTGACCACCACCTTCGACCTCGGCCACGAGGAGATGGTGCTGGTGCGCGACATCGAGGTGTACTCGACGTGCGAGCACCACCTCGTCCCGTTCCACGGCGTCGCGCACGTCGGCTACATCCCGAGCGCGGACGGCGTGATCACCGGCCTGTCGAAGCTGGCCCGCCTCGTCGACGTGTACGCACGCCGCCCGCAGGTGCAGGAACGGCTGACGACGCAGATCGCCGACGCCCTCGTGCGGATCCTGCGACCGCGCGGCGTGCTCGTCGTCGTCGAGTGCGAGCACCTGTGCATGGCGATGCGAGGAGTGCGCAAGCCCGGCTCGCGCACCATCACGAGCGCCGTGCGAGGGCAGATGCGCGACCCCGCGACTCGTGCCGAGGCGATGAGCCTCGTCAGCGCGAGGTAGGCGCCGTCGTGCCGTCGCGCGCCGTCAGGATCGAGCCGCGGGCCAGGTGGGCCGCGCGAGATGCCGCCGTCGCCGGGCTGCCCGAGCTGTCGGGCGTCGGGCGCTGCCTGGTCATGGGCGTCGTCAACGTCACGCCGGACTCGTTCTCGGACGGGGGCGAGTGGTTCTCGCCCGAGGCGGGCGTGCAGCACGGGCTCGAGCTGCTGGGCGAGGGTGCCGACATCCTCGACGTCGGAGGCGAGTCGACCCGGCCCGGGTCGGCGCGGGTGCCCGAGGAGCAGGAGCTCGCGCGCGTCATCCCCGTGATCTCGCGCCTGGCCGCCGCCGGCGCGGTCGTCTCGGTCGACACGACGCGCGCCTCGGTCGCCGAGCGTGCGGTCGCCGCGGGCGCGCGCATCGTCAACGACGTCTCGGGCGGGCTCGCCGACCCCGGCATGGCGCGCGCGGTCGCCGAGACCGGCGCCGCGTACGTCTGCATGCACTGGCGCGGCCACGCCGACGTCATGGACTCCCTCGAGGTGTACGACGACGTCGTGGCCGACGTGCGCGACGAGCTCGCCGCTCGGCTCGCGGCCCTGGAGGCAGACGGCGTCCGGCGCGAGCAGGTGGTGCTCGACCCCGGGCTCGGGTTCTCCAAGGCGGGCGCCCTCAACTGGCCGCTGCTCGCCCGGCTGGACGCCCTGCACGCGCTCGGGCGTCCCGTTCTCGTCGGCGCGTCACGGAAGCGGTTCCTCGGCCGGCTTCTCGCCACGGGTCACGGCGACGTCGCCGAGCCCGCGCCGCCGCTCGCGCGGGACGAGGCCACGGCCGCAGTGAGCGCGCTGGCCGCAGCGACAGGAGCATGGGCGGTGCGCGTCCACGCGGCGCGTGCGAGCCGCGACGCGGTCCGGGTCGCGGCAGCATGGGCGGCGGGCGCGACGCCCGGCGGTACGGACGGAGAGGTGGACTCCTCATGACGGTTTTCCAGAGCGCAGTGCTCGGAGCGGACGGGCGGCCGCTCGACCAGATCCGGCTGCGCGGCGTCACCGCGACCGGCCACCACGGCGTGCTGCCGCACGAGCGCGTCGAGGGCCAGGAGTTCCGCGCCGACGTCGTGCTCCACCTGGACACGCGCGCTGCTGCCGCGGGTGACGACCTCGCCGCGACGGTCAACTACGCCGAGGTCGCCCAAGACGTCCACGACGTCCTCGCCGGGTCGCCCGCCGACCTTGTCGAGACCGTCGCCGAGCGCATCGCGGCGGCCGTCCTCGCCCACCCCGGGGTCGTCGCCGCTGACGTCCGCGTCCACAAGCCGCAGGCCCCCGTCGCCGTGCCGTTCGAGGACGTCGAGGTCGCGATCCGCCGCGACCAGGCCAAGCTCCCCGTCGTCGAGGCGTTCCCCGACGGCGCGCCCGTCGGCGCGGACACGGAGTCTGCGGCCGGCGCGGGGGAGGACGTCGTGGCGGCACACGCGCTCGCCGCCCCGGCACCGGTCGCGGTCCCTGCGCCCATCGAGCCGCCGGTTCCGACCCCGCCACCCGTGCCGTCCGAGCCCGTGACGCCCGCCGTCGACCGGCTCGACCTCGACCCGGCCGACCCGGTCGAGGTCGTTCTCGCCATCGGCGCCAACCTCGGCGACCCGCAGGTCACGTTGCGCGCCGCCGTCACCGACCTCGACCGCATCCCCGGCATCCAGGTCACGGAGGTGTCGCCGCTCGCGCGCACCACCGCCGTCGGCGGCCCCGACGCTCAGCCGGACTACCTCAACGCCGTGCTGATCGCACGGACCACGCTCTCGCCGCGTGGCCTGCTCCGCGTCGCGCAAGCGGTCGAGAACGCGCACGGACGCGTCCGCGAGGTGCGGTGGGGTCCGCGCACGCTCGACATCGACATCGTGCGGTACGGGTCGCTCGTGGCGCGCGACGACGAGCTCGAGCTGCCGCACCCGCGCGCGCACGAGCGCGCGTTCGTCCTGGTGCCCTGGGCCGAGGTGCAGCCCGACGCCGACCTGCCGGGGCTGGGCGGGGGCCCGGTGGCGCGCCTCGCCGAGACGGCGCCCGACCGTGCAGGCATCAGGTGGCTCGCGCTCGACTGGCTGGCCGCGCCCGCCTCCAGCCAGACGGCGGCGCACCCGGAGCCCGTGGCGGCCCCGCACGAGTCGTCGCAGGTGCCGGTGGAGCCCGCTCCGGCCGCGCACCCCGGCGGCGCCGCGTTCGCGGTCGAGGAGCCCCCGGTTCCGGCCGGTCCCGCCGACGTGGCGGCCGCGGCGCCGCCGCAGGAGACTCCGCCGATCCCGCAGGGCGATCCGATTGCCCGCGCTCCGCACGCCGAGCCGGCGCCGCAGGGGTTCCTCGAGGCGCAGCCCGACCTCTCGCCCTCCGCCGCGTTCGTCTCGCCCGGCGTGGAGCCTCCGGCGCTGCCCGCGCCCGTCGCGCCGCCGCTGCCGACCGCGTCTCCGGAGCCGACCGCGTCGCCGCTGCCGACCGCGCCGCCGACCGCGCCGCCGTCCGCGCCGCCGTTGCCGACCGCGCCGCCGTTGCCGACCGCGCCGAACGCGTCGCCGGAGCCCACCGTGCCGCCTGCGCCCGTCGCGCCGCCGGCCCCCTCGCGCCGCCTGCGGCGACGCCTCCGCAGCAGGTCCCCGCAGAGCCGGTTCCACCCGCTCCCGGCGCGCACCCGACGCCCGGCCCGGACCTGGGCCGCGAGCCGGGCCTCTCGCCGTTCGCGCCTCCGCCGCCGCCGCCCGCGCCGCCGGCTGCTGCCCTGCCCGTCTCGTGGCTCCCGGTTCACGCGCCGGTCGCGCCTGCGCCTGGCGAGGGCGTGCCCGGGCCCGCAGCGGAGTCCGGCGCACCCGACGCCGACGACGGCCTCGTCGCCCGCGACGAGCCTCCCCGCAGCGCGACCTCCGCCGACCGCGGCCGCGAGGGCTCACGCCCGGCGCCCGAGGACGCGGGAGCCGAAAGCTGGGCTCCGCCAGCGCCCGATGCGGGGCACTGAGATGCATCGCACCCCCTTGCGGGTCCTCGTGCTCACCGCCGTCGGGGTCACCGGAGTGGCCGCGCTCGTCATGAGGGCGCTCGCCACGACGGGCGCGCGCCTGCCGCGCGTCGCGTGGGTCGAGTGGATCGCGATCCTCGCGCTGGCGGCGCTGATCTTCTGGATGGGCTGGGCAGTGCGCGCGTACCAGAAGGGCACCCGCCCCAACCTGGACCCGGTGCGGGCCGCGCGCACGTTCGTGCTGGCCAAGGCTGCGGCGCTCACCGGCGCGATCCTCGCCGGCCGCTACCTCGCGGCGGTGCTCGACGTCGTGGGCGACCTCGGCATCCCGTCGCAGCGCGATCGGGCGCTCGCCGCGGGGGTCGCGGTGGTGTGCTCGGTGGTGCTCACCGTCGTCGGCGTCGTCGTCGAGAAGTTCTGCGAGCTGCCGCCACCCGAGGACGAGGCGGAACGCGACGGAGACCACGGTCCGGAGGTCCTCGCCGGCTGACCGTGACACCGGCGCAGGGCAGGATGGGGAGCATGAGCGATCAGGCAACGTTGTTCGACCCTCCGGGTGTCACGTTCCACCACGTCTCGCCTCGCCTGGTCACGTCCCGGTTCATCACGTCCGGCATCACGGCGGGCGTGCCGGTCGTCGTCGGCGTGGTGCTCGGCGCCGTCCTGTCCCCCTGGTGGTTCCTCCTCGCGGCTGTGCCGGCGGCGTTGTTCGCCTGGCGGGCACTGCTGATCCCGCGGCAGGTGCGCGCGATCGGGTACGCCGAGCGCGACGACGACCTGCTGGTGCGCAAGGGCATCCTGTTCCGCTCGCTCGTCGTGGTGCCCTATGGGCGCATGCAGTACGTCGACGTGCAGGCGGGGCCGCTCGACCGCAAGCTCGGCATCGCCGAGGTGCAGCTCCACACGGCGGCCGCCGCGACCGACGCGACGATCCCGGGCCTGCCGCCCGAGGAGGCGGAGCGTCTGCGCGACCGCCTGTCGGCACGCGGCGAGGCGAGGCTGGCAGGCCTGTGAGCCGTCCTCGAAACCCGGACGCCGGTGCCGACGGTCTTGAGTGGCGCCGGCTTCACCCGGTCACCCCGCTGGTGCGTGGCTGGACCGTGGTCGCCGTCGTGCTGGCTCTCGTCGGGCAGCGGGCCGTGGAGCAGATCGGCCAGGCGTCCGAGATCGCCGGGGCCGTCGGCGGGATCTGGTGGAAGCTCGTGCTCGCCATCGTCGTGGTGGCGGCGGTCGCGTTCGGGTACGCGGCGTGCGCGTGGCGCATGACGGCCTACGCGGTCGACGACGACGACGTCCACCTGCGCAAGGGCGTGGTCTTCCGGCAGCAGCGGCACGCCCGGCTCGACCGCCTCCAGGCCGTGGACATCCGCCAGCCGGTGCTCGCCCGTCTGTTCGGGCTGGCGGAGCTGACGCTGGAGGTGGCCGGGGGCAGCGGCTCGGCCATCGCGATCGGGTTCCTGCGCGAGGCCGACGCGCGCGCGCTGCGCGCGGACCTGCTTGCCCGCGCCGCAGGCGTGCGCGCTCCGCACGCCGCCACCCCGGCCGCGCCCGTGCACGGGCCGGTGGACGTCTCCGGGGCCGCGGAGCCGGTCCCGGCCGACGGCCCGGCCGAGGTCCGCGACAGCGGAGCCGGGCGTGGCGACGACGGCCCGGCCACGGAGGCGCCCGAGGAGGAGATGTACGCCGTGCCGCCCGGGCGTCTCGTCGCGTCGCTCGTGCGGTCGCCCGGGATCTGGGTCCTTGTGCTCGGGCTCGTCGGCATCGTCGTCGCGGTCGTCGTGACGCGCGAGCTCTCGATTCTCGCGTCCGCTGCGCCCATGGTCCTGGGCGGCGGCGGCTACGTCTTCAACAGGTTCTCCGGCGAGTTCGGCTTCCGCGCGGCCTTGTCGCCCGACGGCATCCGCCTGCGCCACGGCCTGCTCGAGACTCGCGCGCAGACCATCCCGCCCGGCCGCGTCCAGGCCGTGTCCCTGGCCCAGGGTCCGCTGTGGCGAGGCCCCGACTGGTGGCGCGTGACCGTCAACGTCGCGGGGTACACCCAGACCGGCACCAACCAGTCGCAGAGCATCCTGCTGCCGGTCGGCACGCGCGAGGAGGCGCTCACCGCGCTGTGGCTCGTGCTGCCCGACCTGGGCGCCCCCGATCCGCTCGCCCTGCTCGACGAGGGCCTGACGGGCAAGGTCGCTCCCGACGGCGGCGCACGGCCCGTCGGGGATGCTCCGGCGCGCTTCACCAACGCGCCGCGCCGCGCGCGGTGGGTCGACCCGATCTCCTGGCGCCGTGACGCCTTCACCGTCACCGATCGGGCGCTGCTGCTGCGCCGGGGCCGACTCGTTCGCCGCCTCGACGTCGTCCCGCACGAGCGCACGCAGTCGCTCGCGGTCCAGCAGGGGCCGCTCCAGCGCCGCCTGCGCGTGGCGACCTTCACCGTCCACTCGACCCCCGGTTCGGTTGCGCCTTCGGTGCCGCACCTCGACGCCGCCGACGCCGCGCGCCTGCTCGGCGAGCAGACGGCGCGTGCCCGGTCGGCGCGTGCGGTCGCGGGGCCCGAACGCTGGATGGAGCGTCCGGAGGCGCGGCCCGGGCTGGTACCGACGTCTGCGTCGCCGGTCGTCGTCGCGGCAGAGGGTTCGCGGTCCGGCCGGGTCCCGGCACCGCCGTCCGAGCGCCCCGACCCTGCCTCCGCGCCGGACCCGGACCCGGGTCCGTGAGCGAGCGTCGACCGGGCCGGCTCGGTGTCGGCGTCGTCGGCGCGGGCCGGGTCGGTGCCGTGCTCGGCAACGCCCTGCGTGGCGCCGGTCACGCCGTCGTCGGGGTGAGCGCGATCAGCGACGCGTCGCGGGAGCGCGCGGCGGCGATGCTGCCGGGCGTGCCGGTGCTGGAGATCGGCGAGATCGTCGAGCGTGCCGAGCTGGTGCTGCTGACGGTGCCGGACGACGCGCTCGCCCAGCTCGTGCAGGGTGTGGCGCGGGTCGGAGGCTGGCAGCCGGGACAGCTCGTCGTCCACACCTCGGGCCGTCACGGCACCGACGTGCTCGCTCCCGCGTTCCGTGCGGGTGCGATCCCGCTCGCGATCCACCCGGCGATGAGCTTCACGGGCACCTCGCTCGACCTCGCGCGGCTCGTCGGGACGTCGTTCGCCGTGACGGCCCCCGCTGCGGTGCTGCCCATCGGTCAGGCGCTGGTCGTCGAGGTGGGTGGCGAGCCCGTCGTCGTCGACGAGGCGGCGCGACCGCTGTACCACGCGGCGCTCGAGCACGGTGCGAACCATCTCGTGGTGCTCGTCGCCCAGGCCGCCCAGGCGCTCGAGGCCGCGGGCGTCGAGCACCCGGGACGTCTGCTCCACCCGCTGCTGGGCGCGGTCCTCGACGGCGCGGCACGCGCCGCCGACACGCGCGAGGAGGGCGTCGGCCCCGGAGCGATCGCCGCGCTCGGCGGCGCCGTCGCGAGCGGGGACGACGCGGCGGTGCGCGCGCACGCCGACGCGCTGGCGGCGCTGGCCGCAGACTCTGGCGCGACGGACGTCCCGTCGTCGTATGCCGACCTGACGCGCGCGTCGGTGCGGCGTGCGCTGGCCGCGCGCAGGATCGACGCGCAGACGGCACGCGCGTTGCTGGACGCGCTCGACGCCGGGTAGCTGTGCTTGCCTCGCGCTCCTCGGTGGGCGCCCAGGTTCACCTCGGTAGAATCTGGGGGTGACCACCCCGCGAACCCTGCTGCGCACGCCTCTGCCGCGGACGGCTCTGCCGCGAACCTCCCCGTCGACGCTGAGCCGGGGCATGGCGACGACCTGCCCGAGCAGTTGCGCGTCCGGCGCGAGAAGCGGGAGCGCCTGCTGGCTCAGGGGCTTGAACCGTACCCGGTCGCGGTGCCCGTCACCCGGACGGTCGCCGCGGTGCGCCAGGCGTACGGCCACCTCGAGGCGGGGCAGGAGACCGACGACGTCGCGGGCGTCGCCGGCCGCGTGGTCTTCCTGAGGAACACCGGCAAGCTGTGCTTCGTGACGTTGCAGGACGGTGCCGGTCACCGCCTCCAGGCGATGCTGAGCCAGGCCGTCGTGGGTGAGGAGTCGCTCGCGGCGTTCAAGTCCGACGTCGACCTGGGCGACCACCTGTTCGTGCACGGCCGGATCGGGTCGTCGCGCCGCGGCGAGCTGAGCGTCTTCGCCGACGAGTGGCGGCTGGCGGCCAAGTCGCTGCGGCCGCTGCCCGTGCTGCACAAGGACCTCTCGGAGGAGTCTCGCGTCCGGCAGCGGTACGTCGACCTGATCGCCCGTCCGGCGGCTCGTGACATGGTGCGGTTGCGTGCGGCGATGGTCCGCTCGCTGCGCGACAACTTCCACCGGCGCGAGTTCGTCGAGGTCGAGACGCCGATGCTGCAGACGGTCGCGTCGGGTGCGGCGGCACGGCCGTTCACCACGCACATGAACGCGTACGACATCGAGCTGTTCATGCGGATCGCGCCCGAGCTGTTCCTCAAGCGGGCGGTGGTCGGCGGGGTCGAGCGCGTGTTCGAGATCAACCGCAACTTCCGCAACGAGGGAGCGGATTCCACGCACTCGCCCGAGTTCGCGATGCTGGAGGCGTACGAGGCCTACGGTGATTACGACTCGATCGGCGCGCTGACCCAGGATCTGGTGCAGACGGCGGCGCACGACGTGCTCGGGACGACCGTGGTGGCGCTGCCCGACGGCACGGAGTACGACTTGGGCGGCGAATGGGCGAAGCTGCCGATGTACGGGTCGTTGTCCGAGTCGCTGGGGGAGGAGATCACTCCCCAGACGTCGGTCGAAGCGCTGATCGGTATCGCCAACAAGCTTGACATCGACGTCGAGCGCAAGGCGGTCAACCACGGAAAGCTCGTCGAGGCGCTTTGGGAGCACCGGGTGGGCGATCATCTCACCGCCCCGACCTTCGTGCGCGACTTCCCGGTCGAGACAAGCCCGCTGGTTCGGGCGCATCGCCGCATTCCGGGCCAGGTGGAGAAATGGGACCTGTACGTGCGCGGCTTCGAGCTGGCGACGGGCTATTCGGAACTCGTAGACCCTGTGATCCAGCGCCAGCGGTTCGAAGCGCAGGCTCTTCTTGCCGCGGCGGGCGACGACGAGGCCATGAAGATCGACGAGGACTTCCTGGTCGCCATGGAGTACGCGATGCCGCCGACCGGTGGAATGGGGATGGGAATCGACCGGCTCCTCATGGCCCTGACCGGGCTGGGTATCCGTGAGACGATTCTCTTCCCGCTCGTGAAGCCGCAGGTGTGAGGAGGCTCCGGTGACTACGTTCTGGGCTATCGCCGCAGGTGTCGCACCGTCTGTCGGCGTCGGGCTGATCTTCTGGTTTGCGATGCGCAAGATCGTGCGAGCAGACCGCAATGAGCGCGAGGCGCTTGCCCGCCTCGACGCCGAGGACGCCGCTCGGTTTATCGCCGAACGCGAGGGCCGGGCCAGCGGGCGGTCGTGATTCCTCCGGGAGCGCGGGCGCTCCAGGGGAGAATGAGTGCCAGTCTTCCTGGCGTGTTGTTGACATACGAATACGTTTCAGTCATGCTCGGGGTCGTTGGAACTTCCTCCGAGAAAGGCGGTCCCCTGTGGTTCAGAAGACCCAGGTCGTGCTGTTTGACGACATCAGCGGCGCGGAGGCTGACGAAACCGTCACTTTCGCGCTCGACGGCGTCTCGTTCGAGATCGACCTCACCTCTGCGCATGCTTCCGAACTGCGTGAGGCGCTGGCGCCCTGGATCGGCCACGCGCGCAAGTCGGGCGGCCGTGCCGTCACGAGTACGCGAAGCGGCGCGCGACGCACTTCTGCGGATCGCGCACAACTCGCAAAGATCCGCGAATGGGCGCGGGAGAACGGCTTCAAGGTCTCTGACCGCGGTCGGATCTCGACCGAGGTCGTGAAGGCGTTCGAGGCGGCTCACTGACCTCGTCGCACTGACTTCACGACACTGACTCCGCGAACGGCGGTGACCCGAGCCCGGGTCGCCGCCGTTCGCGCGTCTTCGTGACGACGCTCGACTGGTGGCGGTCACGCGCCGAACGCGGCCGCGCTCGCGGCCTACGCTTGCCATCATGACCGCCCCCGTGCCACGCCTGCTGTGGATCGGCACCTATCAGGCGCCGGCCGCGCCGGCGGGCTCGGGCGAGGGGATCTGGCGTGTCGGCATCGGGGCCGACGGCCGCTTCGGTGAGGCCACCCTCGCCGCGACCTCGCCCGCGCCGTCGTTCCTCGCCGTGCACCCCACGGGCCGGACGCTCTATGCCGTCGGTGAGGACGTGCCGGGCTCCGTCCGCGCCTTCCCGGTGTCCGACGACGGCGCGCTCGGCGCTCCGGCGGTGCTCGCGTCGGGCGGTGGGCTGCCGTGCCACCTGCTCGCGCTGCCGGACGTGCTGTGGATCGCGAACTACGGCGACGGCGTCGCCGCGAGCGTGCCGCTCGACCCGGCGAGCGGGGCGTTCGCGGCCGCGCACGTCGAGCGTTTCGAGGGTGGCGGCCGCGGTCCGGACGCGGAGCGCCAGGACGGCCCGCACGCGCACTTCGTCGCGCCCAGCGGTGACGACGTGCTCGTCGTCGACCTCGGTGCGGACGTCGTGCGCCGGTACCCGGCCCGGCCCGGCCCGGGCGCTGCGGCGGTGACGGCCGCCGTCCTTCTTCCCGGCACGGGCCCTCGTCACCTGGTGGTCCTTCCCGGCGGAGCGCTCGTCGTGGCGGGCGAGCTCGACGCCCGCCTGCACGTGCTCGCCCCCGACGCCGCGCCCACCGCCTGGCGGCCCGTCAGTGCTGTCCCGGCCACGGATGCCGCTCCCGGCGCCGGCGGTGGCCGTGCGGGGGGCCGCGCGGTCCCGTCGCACGTCGCCCTGACCGGTGACCTGCTCACGGTCGGCGTCCGCGGAACGGACGTGCTGGCGGTGCACCGCGTCGCGCCGGGCGACGTCCCGTCGCTCGTCGCCGAGGTCGCGCTCGGCGCGGGCGCCATGCCGCGTCACCATGCGGTTCTGGGCCTCGCGCAGGACGGTCGCCTGCTCGTCGTCGTCGCGCGCCAGGGCGCGGGTGACCTGGCCGCCGTCCTGCTCGACCCGCGGACGGGTGAGGGCGCCGTCGTCGACTCGCTGCCATTGCCGACGCCGCCCGCGTGCGTCCTCGAGGCGTCATGACCGCCGACGGCGCCCGCACCCCGCGCGTGGCCATGCTCTCCGTCCACACGAGCCCGCTCGACCAGCCGGGCACGGGGGACGCGGGCGGCATGAACGTGTACGTGCTGGACCTGGCACGTGCGCTGGCCCGGCGCGGCGCGGAGGTCGAGATCTTCACGCGCGCGACCAGCTCGGCGCAGCCGGCCGTGGTGGAGGTGCAGCCCGGCGTGCGCGTCGTCCACGTGCCCGCGGGGCCGTTCGAGGGCCTCGACAAGAACGACCTGCCCGGCCAGCTCTGCGCGTTCACCGCCGGGGTGCTGCGCGCGGAGGCGCACCGGCCCGCGGGCTGGTACGACGTCGTCCACACCCACTACTGGCTCTCGGGGCAGGCGGGCTGGCTGGCCGCCGACCGCTGGGACGTGCCGCTGGTGCACACCATGCACACGATGGCTCGCGTCAAGAACGCGGCGCTGGCACCGGGCGACGCGCCGGAGCCTCCCGGGCGCGTCATCGGCGAGGAGCAGGTGGTCGAGGTGGCCGACGCGCTCGTGGCGAGCACCCGCGCGGAGGCCGACGACCTCGTGCGTGAGTACGGCGCCGATCCGGGCAAGGTCTACGTGGTCGCTCCCGGCGTCGATCTCGACGTCTTCACGCCGCCGACCAGCGCGGACGGCGCGGCGCGGCGCGCGCTGCGGGCGCGGCTCGCCCTGCCGGCCGACGTCCCGGTCGCGCTGTTCGCGGGTCGCGTCCAGCTCCTCAAGGGCCCCGACGTGCTGGTTCAGGCGCTCGCCCGTCTCGATCCCGCGGTGCGGCTCGTCGTCCTGGGTGGTGCGAGCGGACGCCCGACGGCGGTGCGCGAGCTGGAGGCGCTCGCCCACCAGTGCGGTGTGCGCGACCGTGTGATCGTCCACCCTCCGGTGCCGCGCGCACGGCTCGCCGACTGGTACCGCGCGGCCGACGTCGTGGCCGTGCCGTCGCACAACGAGTCGTTCGGGCTGGTGGCCGCCGAGGCGCAGGCGTGCGGCACGCCGGTGGTCGCGGCGGCCGTCGGCGGGCTGCGCACGGTGGTGATCGACGACGTCACGGGCGTGCTGGTCGAGGGCCACGACCCGGCGGCCTGGGCGGAGGCGCTCGGTGCGCTGCTCGCCGACCATCCGCGGCGCGCACGCCTCGCGGCGGGCGCGCGTGCGGCGTCGAGCCGTTTCGGCTGGGACGCGACGGCGTCGGCGGTCCTGGACGTCTACGCCCAGGCCCGCAAGGCGCGCGCCCCCGACCGTTCGGCCTGACCACGCTCCGGCGCCCCGCGCGGGTCGCGGCACGCGGGCACGAGCTGTCGCACGGCGGGTGCATGATGGCGGCATGCCTCTCTCCGGCGAGTACATCCCCAGCCCGCGCGCACGGTCGCGTGACCAGGTCGAGCTCTTCGAGAGCACCGGTGGCGCGCAGGGCAACACCCTGAACGGCCGTCCGGTCATCATCCTGACGACGATCGGCGCGCGTACCGGCGCGGTGCGCAAGATCCCGCTCATGCGCGTCGAGCACGACGGCGCCTACGCCGTCGTGGCGTCGATGGGTGGCGCACCCCAGCACCCGGTCTGGTACCACAACATCGTCGCGAACCCGCACGTCGAGCTGCAGGACGTCGACGGCAAGCACGACTACGTCGCGCGCGAGGTCCACGGGGCCGAACGCGAGGCGTGGTGGGCGCGCGCGGTCGCCACCTGGCCGCCCTATGCCGAGTACGCGGAGCGCACCGACCGGGTGATCCCGGTCTTCGTGCTCGAGCGCGCCTGACGCGCTCGAACGCACCGACGGCCGCGCTGTACCGCGCGGCCGTCGGTGTGGCGTGGGGTCAGCGCGCCTCGAACGTCAGGCAGTCCGGGTGGGCCGGGCTCGCGGAGCGCTGCCCCGCGCCGACGCGGATGTGGGGTGCCGAGCACTCAAGCCCGGCGTTGAACCGGCAGTCCGTGCGCTGGCATGCGCCGACGTGGGCCATGACCTTCTCGAGGCCGCCCTTGGTGTCCAGCGGGATGAACGTCGCGCACGAGGCGTCGCCGGACGTGCCTGCGATCGTCACGGCTCCGGCGTGGCAGCCATGGTCATGGTTGTATCCGCAGCCGTCGACGGTGCACTCGGTCACCTCGGGAAGTTCTTGCAGCGTGCTCATGCGCTCGTCCTCTCCCTCGGTCCGCTCACCTCGGGTGGGGGCTCCGGCTCCGTCCGGAGCGCGTGGCGGACGCTGACCACGGTAGTGCGAAAACTGGTCTATCGCGCGATGAATTGTCTTGTCGTGTCTCGATCCGACCATTGTCGATTAACGAAAGAATGTCATTGCGATAATCGCCTCGCCGCGTGTGCTGCGGGGCGCGCGGAGCGGGAGGCGCTCGGGGCGACAACGCGCGCGTGGTCAGGCCATGAGGGGGCAAGATAGGGGCCATGACCTACACCCTCGTGCTGCTCCGCCATGGCGAGAGCGAGTGGAACGCCAAGAACCTCTTCACCGGCTGGGTTGACGTGGCCCTGTCCGAGAAGGGCCGTGGGGAGGCCGCCCGCGGCGGCGAGCTCCTCAAGGATGCGGGTGTCTCGCCCGACGTCGTCCACACCTCGCTGCTGCGCCGCGCCATCATGACCGCGAACCTGGCGCTCGACACCGCCGACCGCCACTGGATCCCCGTCAAGCGTTCGTGGCGCCTCAACGAGCGCCACTACGGCGCCCTCCAGGGCAAGGACAAGAAGCAGATCCGTGACGAGTACGGCGAGGAGCAGTTCATGCTCTGGCGCCGCTCCTACGACGTCCCGCCGCCGGACATCGAGCTCGGCTCCGAGTGGTCGCAGGACGCGGACGTCCGCTACGCCGGCGAGCCGATCCCGCGCGCCGAGGCGCTCAAGCAGGTGCTCGTGCGCGCGCTGCCGTACTGGGAGGGCGAGATCGTCCCCGACCTCCAGGCCGGCAAGACGGTGCTCGTCGCCGCGCACGGCAACTCGCTGCGCGCAATCATCAAGCACCTCGACGACGTCGACGACGCGACGATCGCGGGCCTGAACGTCCCCACGGGCATCCCGCTGCTCTACGAGCTCGACGAGCAGACGCTCAAGCCCACCAACCCGGGCGGCACCTACCTCGACCCGGAGGCGGCCAAGGCCGCCATCGCCGCGGTGGCCAACCAGGGCAAGTGACCCGGCCCGCCTGACGTGACGACGGCGCCGCACCCCTCGGGGTGCGGCGCCGTCGTCGTCCGTGCGGCCGTCGTCAGGCGTGCGTCGCGCCCTCGTCGACGTCGCCGGTCACGAGGAACACGATGCGGCGGGCGATCGACGTCGCGTGGTCGCCGAAACGCTCCAGGTAGCGCCCCACGAGCGTGATGTCGACGGCCTCCTGCGTGGTGCCGTCCCACTCGGGGGCCAGCAGCGTCGCGAACGTCTGCTGGTGCAGGAGGTCGAGCACGTCGTCGTTCTTCTCGATCTCGTTCGCGAGGCCGAGGTCGCGCGTGCCCAGCAGCGTGGTGACCTCGCGGGCGACCTCGCTCGCGGCCGCCGCCATCGAGGCGAACGTCGGTTCGGCCGTATGCCGGATGGCGTGCGCCGGGTAGCGCCCGCGCGCGACCTCGGCGACGTGCCGGGCGAGGTCGCCCATGCGCTCGAGCGTGGCGCTCATGCGCAGCGCGCTGACGACGATGCGCAGGTCGGTCGCGACGGGCGCCTGCTGTGCGAGCAGGTGCACGCAGCGCTCGTCGAGCTCACGCTGGCGCGCGTCGATCTCGTGGTCGGCCGCGATGACCTCCTGGGCGACCTGAAGGTCTGCCTCGAGCAGCGCCTTGCCGGCGCGCGTCACGGCGGACTCGACCAGCTTGCTCATCTGGACCAGGTCGTCGCCGATCTGCCGCAGCTCGGCATCGAAGATCTCTCGCATCTGATTCCTCTCCCACGTGCGCCCGATCCCGGTGCGTCACGGACGCAGGGGCGCTGAGTCCACCGTCTCACGGCCTCAGGGGCCTTTCGGTAAACACTAGGCGCCGTGTCGGTGAACGGCGATTGACGTCCTCCCGTCGGAACGCCCGTTCGGCGCTGTTCGTACGGTGCACCCGCATACGCTGATGTCGTGGACGGAACCATCCCCGGGCTGCCGGCGGTCCTCGCGGGGCTCCTGGGCCTGATCGTGGGCGTCGTGGCCACGATCGCCTTCTACCTCTCCGACCGGGAGCAGCGCCGGGTCCCCGAGGGGCGCGAGCCAGACCTCGACGACGGTCTGGTGCGCGTCCTGTCGGTGCTGCGCTCGGCTGCCGTCGTGCTCGACGCGGACGACGACGTGCTGCGCGCCTCGCCGCCCGCGTATGCGCTGGGCATCGTCCGCAACGACGCCCTGGTCCACCCGGCGGTGCGCGACCTGGTCGCTCAGGTGCGCCGCGACGGCGTGATCCGCGAGCACGAGCTCGAGCTGCAGCGCGGGCCCATCGGGTCCGGGATGGTCCTGCTCCAGGTGCGGGTGGCTCCGCTCGGCGTCGACCGCATGCTGGTGCTCGCCGACGACCGCACCGAGGCACGCCGGGTCGAGGCGATCCGCCGCGACTTCGTCGTCAACGTGTCGCACGAGCTCAAGACCCCCGTCGGAGCGATCGCGCTGCTCGCGGAGACCGTGGCCGACGCCGCGGACGACCCCGTCGCGGTGCGCCGCTTCACCGAGCGCATGCAGCGCGAGGCACAGCGCCTGTCGGCGCTGGTCCACGAGATCATCGAGCTCTCGCGCCTCCAGGCGTCGGGGGCGCTGTCCGACGTCCGCACGGTCGACGTGTCCGACGTCGTCGACGAGGCCGTCGACCGCGCGCGGACGACGGCGCAGGGCAAGAACATCGTCATCACCGTCGGCGGTGGCAAGGACGCGCTCGTCTACGGTGACCACAACCTGCTCGTGACGGCGGTGCGCAACCTGCTCGACAACGCGGTGTCCTACTCGGGCCCGAACACGCGCGTGGGCGTGGGCGTCTCGGAGCGCGACGGGCTCGTCGAGATCGCCGTCGTCGACCAGGGCGTCGGCATCGCGCAGGACGAGCAGGACCGCGTGTTCGAGCGGTTCTACCGTGTGGACCCGGCGCGCTCGCGCGACACGGGCGGCACGGGGCTGGGACTGTCCATCGTCAAGCACGTCGCGGCCGACCACGGCGGCGACGTGCAGATGTGGTCGGAACCCGGCAAAGGCTCGACCTTCACGCTGCGCATCCCCGCGGCGGACGTCCCGGCAGCCCACCCGGTCACGGTGGACCCGGACCAGCCATCTGCGACCTCGCAGACGACACCCAAGGAGGTGGATGCGTGACGCGCATCCTCGTGGTCGAGGACGAGGAGTCCTACCGCGACCCGCTGACCTACCAGCTCACCCGTGAGGGCTTCGACGTGGTCGAGGCGGCGAGCGGCACCGAGGCGCTCGAACGGTTCGACGCCGAGGGCGCCGACATGGTGCTGCTCGACCTCATGCTGCCCGGGCTGTCGGGCACCGAGGTGTGCCGCCGGCTGCGCCTGCGCTCGGACGTGCCCGTCATCATGCTCACGGCCAAGGACAGCGAGATCGACAAGGTCGTGGGCCTGGAGATCGGGGCCGACGACTACATGACCAAGCCGTACTCGTTCCGCGAGCTGCTGGCCCGCATGCGCGCGGTCATGCGCCGCCGCTCCCCGGTGCCGGCCGAGCCCGGCGGGCACGCGCTGCTCGACGACGCCGACGACGACGGCGTGCTCGACGTCGGGCCGGTGCGCATGGACGTCGACCGGCACACGGTGACGGTCGACGGCACGCGTGTCGCGCTGCCGCTCAAGGAGTTCGACCTGCTCGAGCTGCTGCTGCGCAACGCCGGGCGCGTGCTGACCCGCGGGCAGCTGATCGACCGCGTGTGGGGCGCGGACTACGTGGGCGACACCAAGACGCTCGACGTCCACGTCAAGCGCATCCGCGCCAAGATCGAGCCCGATCCGGGAAACCCGCGCTACCTGCTGACGGTGCGCGGCCTGGGGTACAAGCTCGCCGACGGCGAGGGGTGACCGGGGGCTGACGCTCAGGGTCGCCTGAGCAGGCGCGGTGCGACCGTCGGTCGCGGTCGACATGCGCCCCCAGGGGTGATGTGTCCACCCTGGTCACGTGTGCGTCGTCCCCTCAGTCGTGCCCTCGTGTTCACCTACTGTTCACCGTGACGCCAGTAGGGGTTTCCCTGGCTGCATACGTTCTGCCCGGCGCCGGGTCCTCGGCGCGCACCACGCGTCGACGGGATGGACCGACCAGTGAAGCCCAGCCGCATCTCCCGTGCCGGCGTCGCCGTCCTGGCCGGCGCGCTCGCACTGACCCTCACCGCCTGCGGCTCCGACGACCCGATCGGCCGGTCGCCGAACGCGGCCGTGCGGGCGACCGCGGGTGAGGTCGGCGTCGTGGACGGGCCCGCCGTCTCGGGCACGTTCGCCGGGGCGGGAGCCTCCTCGATCGAGGCGGCCATGGACGCCTGGCGCGCCCAGTTCCAGGGCATGCACCCGGGCGCGACGGTCAACTACGACCCCGTCGGGTCGGGCGGTGGGCGGCGCCAGTTCCTCGCGGGGGGCGCCGTCTTCGCCGGGTCCGACAACGTTCTCTCGGCGGCCGAGATCGAGCAGTCGCGCACGGTGTGCGGCCCCGACGGGGCCATCGACCTGCCGATCTACGTCTCGCCCATCGCCGTCGCCTTCAACCTGCCGGGCATCGAGACGCTCAACCTGTCGCCCGAGGTGATGGCGCGCATCTTCACGGGAGACCTGCGGCGGTGGGACGACCCCGCGCTCGTCGCCGACAACCCCGGCGTCGACCTGCCCGACCTGGCGGTCACGCCCGTGCACCGCTCGGACGACTCGGGGACGACGGCGAACTTCGTCGACTACCTCGCCGCCGTCGCGCCCGACGTGTGGACCTGGGACGTGTCGGGCGTGTGGCCGCTGACCGGCGGCGACTCCGCCCAGGGCACCTCCGGCGTCGTCAACGCCGTCCAGCAGACGGTCGGCGCCATCACCTACGCGGACGCCTCGCGCGTGGGCGACCTCGGCACGGCCGCCGTCCTCGTCGGCGGTCAGTGGGTCGGGTTCTCGGCCGAGGGCGCGGCGGCCGCCGTCGACGCCTCCCCGCGGCTCGCCGGCCGGCACGAGCACGACATGGCGATCGCCCTGGACCGCGCGACCGACGTCGCGGGGGCCTACCCGCTGCTGCTCGTCTCGTACGCCGTCGTCTGCCTCCAGTACGAGACCGAGGCGGACGCGCAGTTCGTCCGCTCCTTCATGGGATTCGTCGTGTCGGACGCCGGGCAGCGCATCGCGGCCCAGATCGCCGGCTCGGCACCCATCTCCGCCGACCTCGCCGACGGCATCCGCGGGTCCCTCGCGGCCATCACCCACCGTGCCGGCTGAGCGCCTCGACCGGTCCATCCGCACCGTGCAAGGAGAACTGTGACGACCACCGCCAGCCCTCCCCTCGCGAGGGGAGGCACACGCCGGCGCCGCCGCGGGACCGAGCGTGGACTCGACCGCGGGTTCCGCTGGATCTCGACGGGCTCGGGCGTCCTCCTGCTCGTCGTCCTCGCCGCCGTCGCCGTCTTCCTCGTGCAGCAGGCGATGCCGGCCCTGACCGCGGGCTCCGACGAGCTCGTCGCGCAGAACGTGCTGCCGCAGGGCATGACGAGCCTGACGCAGCTCATCGTGCCGCTCGTCTTCGGCACGCTGCTCGCGGCGCTGCTCGCGCTCGTCATCGCGACGCCCATCGCCGTCGGCATCGCGCTGTACATCTCGCACTACGCGCCGCGGCGCGTGGCGTCGGCGGTCGGCTACCTGGTCGACCTGCTCGCCGCGATCCCGTCGGTCGTCTACGGCCTGTGGGGCGGCATGACGCTCGCCCCGATCATCCGCGTCGTGTGGAACCGGGTGGCCGAGGTGCTCAGCCTCCTGCCGTTCTGGGACGTGCGCGCCACCGCGACGGGCCGCTCGGTCGCGACGGCGTCCGTCGTGCTCGCCGTGATGATCTTGCCGATCATCACGGCCGTCTCGCGCGAGGTCTTCAAGCAGACGCCGCGCCTGCACGAGGAGGCGGCGCTCGCGCTGGGCGCGACCGAGTGGGAGGTCGTGCGGACGGCGGTGCTGCCCTTCGGCCGGTCGGGCGTCGTCTCGGCCGCGATGCTGGGCCTGGGCCGCGCGCTCGGCGAGACGATGGCCGTGCTGATGATCCTGTCGCCCGGCATCCTCGTCTCGTTCCAGATCTTCGACGGCGGGCAGCAGCAGACGATCGCCGCGTTCATCGCGAGCCAGTTCCCCGAGGCGGCAGGCCTGCGGGTCAACGTCCTCATCGCATCGGGTCTGGCGCTGTTCGTCATCACGATGCTGGTCAACATGGCGGCGCGCTGGATCGTCTCGCGCCGCAAGGAATTCTCGGGGGCGAACTGATGAGCGCCACGAACGCCGCGGCCGGCGCCGCGCTCTCGCAGGATCAGGTGCGCGACCTGCTCAGCACCGTCGACCCCGCGCGCCGGCGCGTCAACCGCGTCATGAAGGGCCTGGTCTACGGCGCGTTCGCCGTCGCGATGGTCCCGCTCGTGTGGCTGCTGTACACCGTCGTGGTGCGCGGCGTCACCCGCTTCTCGCCCTACTTCCTGACCGTGTCGATGCGGGGCGTGTTCGGCGGCATGGACGCCGGTGGCGTCTACCACGCGATGGTCGGCACCGTCACGATCACGCTCATCGCGACGGTCATCTCGGTGCCCGTCGGCCTGTTCACCGCGATCTACCTCGTGGAGTACGGCAAGGGGCCGCTCGCGCGCGTGCTGACGTTCTTCGTGGACGTCATGACGGGCATCCCGTCGATCGTCGCCGGCCTGTTCAGCTTCACGCTGTTCTCGCTGTTCTTCGGCCCGGGCGTGCGCCTGGGCATCGCGGCCAGCGTGGCGGTGTCGGTGCTGATGATCCCGGTCGTGGTGCGCTCGTGCGAGGAGATGCTGCGCCTGGTGCCCAACGAGCTGCGCGAGGCGTCGCTCGCGCTCGGGGTGCCGAAGTGGCTGACCATCGTCAAGGTGGTGCTACGGACCTCGATCGCGGGGATCACCACGGGGGTGCTGCTCGCCGTCGCGCGCGTCATCGGCGAGACGGCCCCGATCCTCATCACCGCGGGGTTCGCCGACTCGATCAACTTCAACCCGTTCGAGGGCCGGATGATGACTCTGCCGGTCTTCATCTACACGCAGTACCGCGTGGGCCTGGTGCCGTGCGCGCCGGGTGATCTCACCTGCATCCCCGACGTCAACATCCTGCGGGCGTGGGCGGCGGCTCTGACGTTGGTGATCCTTGTGGTGATTCTGAATCTTGTGGGTCGTTTGGTGACCCGTTTGTTCGCGCCGAAGCTGCGCTGAGAGAAGCGAGAGAGAGCGTTCATTATGTCCCAGCGCATCGACGTGACGGATCTGAACATCTTCTATGGTGATTTTCTTGCCGTGGAGGGTGTGTCCATGGTGGTCGAGCCGAAGTCGGTGACGGCGTTCATCGGCCCGTCGGGGTGTGGTAAGTCGACGTTCTTGCGGACGTTGAACCGGATGCACGAGGTGATTCCTGGTGCTCGGGTGGAGGGGAAGGTCGAGCTGGAGGGGGTCGACCTGTACGGGCCGGACGTGGATCCGGTGGCGGTGCGGCGGAATGTGGGGATGGTGTTCCAGCGGCCGAACCCGTTCCCGACGATGTCGATCCGGGACAACGTGCTGGCGGGGGTGAAGCTGAACAACAAGCGGATCTCGAAGTCGGATGCCGATGCGTTGGTGGAGTCGTCGTTGCGGGGTGCGAACCTGTGGAACGAGGTCAAGGACCGGTTGGAGAAGCCGGGGTCGGGGTTGTCGGGTGGTCAGCAGCAGCGGTTGTGCATCGCGCGGGCGATCGCGGTCAAGCCGCAGGTGTTGTTGATGGACGAGCCGTGCTCGGCGTTGGACCCGATCTCGACGTTGGCGATCGAGGATCTGATCCAGGAGCTGAAGTCGCGGTACACGATCGTGATCGTGACGCACAACATGCAGCAGGCGGCGCGGG
This sequence comes from Xylanimonas allomyrinae, assembly GCF_004135345.1. NCBI lineage: Bacteria > Bacillati > Actinomycetota > Actinomycetes > Micrococcales > Promicromonosporaceae > Xylanimonas > Xylanimonas allomyrinae. The sequence goes on along the minus strand of NZ_CP035495.1, from coordinate 2,369,908 downwards.
TGAGTGACCGGACGGCGTTCTTCAACATCGCCGGGACGGGCAAGCCGGGTCGGTTGATCGAGATGGACGAGACCGCGACCATCTTCTCGACCCCGCGGGAGAAGGCCACCGAGGACTACGTCTCCGGCCGCTTCGGCTGACCTGGAGCGGCCCACACGGGTGCGGGCGACCGCCCAGTGTGGCGCGTTCGCGCGCCCGAGGTGTCGCACATCACCTGCTTCGAGATCGCCTGTTCATCCTCCGTTAACCCGTTGTCGGGCGCAGGGCCACCTTGCCTGCCTAGCGTCCGAAGCGACGTCGGCACGCAGTCGGCGCGACAGACGTGTGAACAGGATGGATAGACACGTGAAGCTCAGCCGCATCTCCCGCGCTGGTACGGCCGTTTTCGTCGGCGCGCTCGCGCTGGCCCTCGCTGCCTGTGGCTCGGACGACCCGACCGGCACCGCCACGGGCACCTCCGACTCCAGCGAGACCCCCGCCGCGGCGATCACCGGCACCTTCGCCGGCGCAGGCTCGTCGGCCCAGGCCAACGCGATCAAGGCGTGGACCGCCGCATTCCAGGGCACCAACCCGGACGTCACCATCAACTACGACCCGTCCGGCTCGGGCGCCGGCCGCGAGCAGTTCATCGCCGGCGGGCTCGCCTGGGCGGGCTCGGACTCGGCGCTGAAGGACGAGGAGCTCGAGGCCTCGAAGACCTTCTGCGGCGCCGAGGGCGCCATCAACATCCCGGTGTACATCTCGCCCATCGCGGTGGCGTACAACCTGCCGGGCGTCAAGGACCTCAACCTCTCGGCCGAGAACGTCGCCAAGATCTTCACGGGCGCCATCACCACGTGGAACGACCCGGCGCTCGTCGCGGACAACCCCGACGCGCAGCTGCCCGCCACGAACATCACGCCCGTGCACCGCTCGGACAAGTCGGGCACCACGAACAACTTCACCGACTGGCTGCACGCCAACGCCGGTGACATCTGGACGAACGAGAAGAACGACGTCTGGCCGCTGCAGGGTGGCGACTCGGCCCAGGGCACCTCGGGTGTCGCGGGCGTCGTCTCGCAGACCGAGGGCGCGATCGCGTACATCGACGAGTCGGGCGTGACCCCGGACCTCAACATCGCGAAGATCAAGGTGGGCGACACGTTCACCGCCCTGACCCCTGAGGGTGCCGCCAACGTCGTCTCCTCCTCGCCGCTGGCCGAGGGCCGCAGCGCCAACGACGTCTCGGTGCAGATCGACCGCACGGCCTCGGCCGAGGGCGACTACCCGCTCCTGCTCGTCTCGTACGCGATCGCCTGCTCGCACTACTCCGACCAGAGCACGGGCGACTTCGTGAAGGCGTGGCTCGGCTACATCGTCTCGGACGCGGGCCAGCAGGTCGCGGCCCAGGCCGCGGGCTCGGCTCCGCTCGCCGGCGACGTCGCCACGAAGGCCGCAGCGGCGGTCGACTCGATCACGGCCGGCTGATCCCCGCCCGCATCATCTGATCCGGCCGCCGGTGGCCGGGCGGCGCGCCTCGACGGTGCGCCGCCCGCCCACCGGCACCGCCATGTAGGCCGCTCACCACCGGGAGCCACGCACGTGACCACCACCGACAGCACGACCGAGACGGGACCCGTCGACGACGAACGCCCGCGGCAACGCCGTCACCGCCACAAGGACACCGAGCGTGGCTTCTCGCGCGGGTTCCGCCTGATCGCCACCGCCGCGGGCATCCTCCTGCTGCTCGTCCTGGCGGCCGTCGCGCTCTTCCTGCTGGTCCGCGGCTGGGCCGCGCTGACGGCGTCGGACGCCGAGATGCAGGCCCGCGGCGGACTGCCGTCGGGCTTCACCAGCCTCGCCCAGTACGTCGCGCCGCTCGTCTTCGGCACGCTGCTCGCGGCGCTGCTCGCGCTCGTCATCGCCACGCCGGTCGCGGTCGGCATCGCGCTGTTCGTCTCCCACTACGCGCCGCGTCGCCTCGCCGGCGCCGTCGGGTTCGTCATCGACCTGCTCGCCGCGATCCCGTCGGTCGTCTTCGGCCTGTGGGGCGTGCAGACGCTCGGTCCCGTCATCGCGCCGGTCTGGAAGTGGGTCGCGGGCGCCCTGAACCTGATCCCTGGCCTCACCGTGGCCTACACGCCGACGGGGCGCGCGCTGGCCACGACGTCGGTGGTGCTCGCGATCATGATCCTGCCGATCATCACGGCCGTCTCGCGCGAGGTGTTCAAGCAGACGCCGCGCCTGCACGAGGAGGCGGCGCTCGCGCTGGGCGCCACGCGCTGGGAGGTCGTGCGGACGGCGGTGCTGCCCTTCGGCCGGTCGGGCGTCATCTCGGCCGCGATGCTGGGCCTGGGCCGCGCGCTCGGCGAGACGATGGCCGTGCTGATGATCCTGTCGCCGGGTCTGAGCATGTCGTTCCAGATCTTCGGAGCGGGCCAGCACACCACCATCGCGGCCAACATCGCCGCGAACTTCCCGGAGGCGAGCGGGCTCGCGGTCAACACCCTGATCGCCACGGGCCTCGCGCTGTTCGTCATCACGCTGGCCGTCAACATGGCCGCGCGCGCGATCGTCGCGCGTCGCAAGGACTTCTCGGGAGCGAACTGAGATGAGTGCCGTCACCTCGGAGTCGACCGCCGCCACGCGGGCCCTGCTGGCCGGCGGCGACAAGCGCCGCACGCGCACCGACCGCACCATGACCGCGCTCGTCTGGGCCGCGTTCGTCCTGGCGGCCGCGCCGCTGGTCTCGCTGCTGTACACCGTGGTCGCCAACGGGCTGACCCGGCTGGACGGGGACTTCCTCCTCTACTCGATGCGTAACGTCTTCGGTGGCATGGACGCCGGCGGCGCGTACCACGCGATCGTGGGCACGCTCCTGATCACCGCGGGCGCGACGGTCATCTCGGTGCCCATCGGGCTGCTCGTGGCGATCTACCTCGTCGAGTACGGCCGGGGGGCCTGGCGCGAGCGGTGACGTTCTTCGTGGACGTCATGACGGGCATCCCGTCGATCGTCGCCGGCCTGTTCGCCTTCGCGCTCTTCGCGATCTTCTTCGGGCCGGGCATCCGCCTGGGCGTCATGGGTTCGGTGGCCCTGGCGCTGCTCATGACGCCGGTCGTGGTGCGCTCGTGCGAGGAGATGCTGCGCCTGGTGCCCAACGAGCTGCGCGAGGCCTCCTACGCGCTGGGCGTGCCGAAGTGGCTGACGATCTTCAAGGTCGTGCTGCGCACGTCGGTCGCAGGCCTCACGACGGGCATCCTGCTCGCGATCTCGCGCGTCATCGGCGAGACCGCACCGCTGCTGATCGTCGCGGGCACCACGGCGTCGATCAACTTCGACATGTTCGCGGGGCGCATGATGACCCTGCCGGTCTTCATCTTCGACCAGTACAAGGCGGGCCCCGTGCCCTGCCGTGCCGGCGTCGCCGACTGCCTGACGAACATCAACTTCGACCGGGCGTGGGCGGCGGCTCTGACGTTGGTGATCCTTGTGGTGATTCTGAATCTTGTGGGTCGTTTGGTGACCCGTTTGTTCGCGCCGAAGCTGCGCTGAGAGAAGCGAGAGAGAGCGTTCATTATGTCCCAGCGCATCGACGTGACGGATCTGAACATCTTCTATGGTGATTTTCTTGCCGTGGAGGGTGTGTCCATGGTGGTCGAGCCGAAGTCGGTGACGGCGTTCATCGGCCCGTCGGGGTGTGGTAAGTCGACGTTCTTGCGGACGTTGAACCGGATGCACGAGGTGATTCCTGGTGCTCGGGTGGAGGGGAAGGTCGAGCTGGAGGGGGTCGACCTGTACGGGCCGGACGTGGATCCGGTGGCGGTGCGGCGCAACGTGGGGATGGTGTTCCAGCGGCCGAACCCGTTCCCGACGATGTCGATCCGGGACAACGTGCTGGCGGGGGTGAAGCTGAACAACAAGCGGATCTCGAAGTCGGATGCCGATGCGTTGGTGGAGTCGTCGTTGCGGGGTGCGAACCTGTGGAACGAGGTCAAGGACCGGTTGGAGAAGCCGGGGTCGGGGTTGTCGGGTGGTCAGCAGCAGCGGTTGTGCATCGCGCGGGCGATCGCGGTCAAGCCGCAGGTGTTGTTGATGGACGAGCCGTGCTCGGCGTTGGACCCGATCTCGACGTTGGCGATCGAGGATCTGATCCAGGAGCTGAAGTCGCGGTACACGATCGTGATCGTGACGCACAACATGCAGCAGGCGGCGCGGGTGAGTGACCGGACGGCGTTCTTCAACATCGCCGGGACGGGCAAGCCGGGTCGGTTGATCGAGATGGACGAGACCGCGACCATCTTCTCGACCCCGCGGGAGAAGGCCACCGAGGACTACGTCTCCGGCCGCTTCGGCTGACGGTCGGCGCCGCGCACGACGGTGGCCCGGTCCCCTTGCGGGAACCGGGCCACCGTCATGTCTGGTCGGGCGTCGCGGGGCAGGGGCCGCCGCGCGAGGTCACGCCCGGGGGAGCGACCCGGCGTACTCGGGCAGCGTCCCGTCCAGCACCGGGAGCTGGAAGTCCTGTGACGTGCCCGCGACCTCGAGCGTCGCGGTGAGGTAGGACCCGGGCGCCTTGGCGACGGCGTCGAGCACGACGTCCACGCCGTCGTCGGTGCCCAGGGTCACGGTCTGCGCGGCGGGGACGGGGACGCGCACGGGGGAGGCGCCGTCGACGGTGAGCGTGAACGTGAGCGGACCGTCGGTGCGGTTGACCAGCGCGCCCTGGACGGCGCCCTCGCCGCCTTCCTCGGCGGCGACGACCAGCAGGTTGACGCCGCGCAGCGCGTCGCTGACGTCGACGCGCGTGCCGTCCGACGGCGAGTAGGGGGTGGCAGTCATCGTGGGCGCGCACGCGCCCAGCGTGAGCGCGGCGACGGCGGCCGTGACAAGGGCGGCGGGACGGGCGTGGCGGGTGCGGGACAACGTGCTCTCCTCGGTCTGCGACGGGGGCGGCGCCCCCTCGGCCGGCATCCTAGCCGGAGAATCTTGACGTCAAGACAATCGGATGGTAAAGCGCCTGACCTGCGCAGATGTGCTGTGATCGCCTCTGGGTCGGCGGGGAGGCGCATGGTAGACTGGCCGTTGGGAAAGGGGACATCTGCAGATGACTTTCGAAGTAGGCGAAACGGTTGTCTACCCGCACCACGGAGCGGCTCTGATCGAGGAGATCAAGACTCGCAAGATCCGCGGCGAAGAGAAGATGTACCTCAAGCTCAAGGTCGCCCAAGGCGACCTGACCATCGAGGTCCCGGCCGAGAACGTGGACCTCGTCGGCGTGCGTGACGTGGTCGACCAGCAGGGTCTGGACCGCGTGTTCGAGGTGCTGCGCGCGCCCTACACCGAGGAGCCGACCAACTGGTCGCGCCGGTACAAGGCCAACCTGGAGAAGCTCGCGTCGGGGACGTCATCAAGGTTGCCGAGGTCGTCCGCGACCTCTCGCGCCGAGACGCCGACCGCGGCCTGTCCGCCGGCGAGAAGCGCATGCTCGCCAAGGCCCGTCAGATCCTCGTCTCCGAGCTCGCGCTGGCCGAGCACACCGAGGAGGACAAGGCCGAGGCGATCCTCGACGAGGTGCTCGCGTCCTGAGCCCGTGCTCAGCGGGCGAGCGGTCGCTCGCCCGTCAGTCAGTGCCCACGCCCCCGCGCAACGCGCGGGGGCGTCGGCGTTCCTCGAGGGTGGACCCGTGACGACCATGGCGATCCTCACCGCGGCCGGATCGGGCACGCGGCTGGGCCGAGACCTTCCCAAAGCGCTCGTCGAGCTCGACGGGGCTGCGCTGGTCGTGCATGCCGCACGCAGGCTTGCCGCCTCAGGCGTCGTCGACGCACTCGTCGTGACCGCCCCGCCCGGCCTGGTAGCCGCGATCTCCGGCCTCGTCGGGGGCGACGCCGCGGTGACGGTACCGGTGCGGGTCGTCGAGGGCGGCCACACCCGGCAGCAGTCGGTGGCCGCAGGGCTCGCCGCCGCGGGGCCGGAGACCGACGTCGTGCTCGTGCACGACGCGGCCAGGCCGTTCGCCTCGCCCGAGCTCGTGCGGCGTGTCGTCGCCGCGGTGCGAGCAGGGCACGGCGCCGTCGTGCCAGGTGTCCCGGTCGTCGATACCATCAAGGCCGTGTCTGCCGCAGACCAGTGCGCCGTCGGCGCTCGGGACGAGGTTCCGACCGGCGCGAACAACGTTGTCGAGCCGGTGGCCTCGACGCCCGAGCGCGCGCTCCTGCGCGCGGTGCAGACGCCGCAAGGATTCGACCGCGCGCTGCTCGACCGCGCGCACGCCGCGGGTGCCGCGCACGCCGCGAACGCCCCCTCGACCGACGACGCCGGGCTGGTCGAGGCGCTCGGCGAGACCGTCGTCGTCGTGCCCGGCGAGGACGCCGCGCTGAAGATCACCACCGAGCGCGACCTCGTGCTCGCGGCGCTCTACGCGGACGACGGAGGGACCCGGCCGTGACGCCCATGCCGCGCACGGGCATCGGTGTCGACGTTCATGCCTTCGCGCCCGCGGACTCGGGGCGCGAGCTGTGGCTCGCGGGTCTGCGCTGGCCGGGGGAGCGCGCGCTCGCCGGGCACTCCGACGCCGACGTCGCGGCGCACGCCGCGGCCGACGCACTCTTCTCCGCGGCCGGGATCGGCGACCTGGGCCAGCATTTCGGCACGAGCGAGCCTCGATGGGAGGGCGCCGCCGGGGTGGCCCTGCTGGCCGAGGCGGCACGGCGGGTCCGCGCGGCGGGGTTCGAGATCGGCAACGTCGCGGTGCAGGTGATCGGCAACCGGCCCAAGATCGGACCGCGGCGCGACGAGGCCGTGGCCGCGCTCAGCGCGGCCGCGGGGGCGCCCGTGACACTCAGCGCGACCACGACCGACGGGCTGGGGCTGGCGGGCCGTGGCGAGGGCGTCGCCGCCGTCGCGACCGCGCTGGTCGTACCGGTTGCGCGCGACGAGGCCGGACCCGCCACGGGAGCCGCACGATGAACCGCCTGCCCTTGGCCAGGCGTCGCGCGCAGCTCATCGAGGCTGCGTTGCGTGTGGCCTCGCACTCGGGCGTCGAGGCCGTCACGATCCGCGCCGTCGCGCACGAGGCCGGCGTCTCGCTCGGCACCGTCCACTACTGCTTCGAGGACAAGGACGAGCTGCTCGAAGCGATGGGCCAGTCCATCCGCGTCGAGGCGTCGGACCAGATCAATGCCATCTTCACGGCGGCCGGGGACGCGGGCCTGGACTTCGCGACGCTCGCGCACCAGTGTGCGGACGCCCTTCTCGCCGGTCTGAAACGATATCGGCAGGTGCGCCTGCTGCTCCTGGAGATGGCGACCACGGGGGCGCGCAACACCGCGATGCGCCCGACGGCGCTGGCGCATCTCGAGCAGTCCACCCAGATGGCGCTCGGGCTCGTGACGGCGTGCGCCGAGGCGGCGGGGATCACCTACCGGGTCGATGCGGCGCAGGTCGCGCGCAGCGTCACCGCGCTGATCGACGGCGTCGAGCTCGCGTGGCTCCTGGACGGGGACGACGAGCGCGCGCTCGAAGGGTTCCACGCCCTGGCCGACCTGCTGGTGGTCTACGCCCTGGAGCCGCCCGCGGGCTGGCCCAGCACGGCGTCGACGTAGGGGTTCGAGAACACGCCGTCCGGGTCGAACGCCCCACGCACGCGCGCCACGTCGTCGAGCGGGTAGTGGCGTGCCAGGTGCTCGGCGGTGCGGGTGTGGAGCTTGCCCCAGTGGGGCCGCCCGTCGGCCGCGACCAGGATGCGCTCGGCGGCGTCGAACCAGCGGCGGTGCGACATGCGTACGTACTGGTGGACGGCGACGTACGCGGTGTCGCGGCCGCGCGCCGTCGACAGCCACACGTCGTCGGGTGCGGCGAAGCGCACCTCGACGGGGAACGGCACGGGTTCGGCGGTGCGGTGCAGCCAGGCGTCGAGCTCGCGCAGCACGTCGCCGAGGTCGGCACGCGGCACGGCGTACTCCATCTCGCGGAACCGCACGCGCCGCCTGTGGCAGTAGACCTCGTACGACGGTGCGACGTGCTCGCGCGGTGCCAGCGCGCGCGCCGAGAGGCGGTTGAGGCTCGCGGTCAGGCCGGGGGCGGCCGTGGCGAGCCGGTTGATCGCCTCGAACATCCCGTTGCTGAGCAGCTCCTCGTCGACCAGCCCGCGTGCCTCCTGTCCGACCAGCCGCAGGCGCCCCTTGAGGCCCGACCGGTCGGTGGCCCAGCGCGCGGCGTCGTCGGGGCTCAGGCGCTCGTTGCGGATCGTCAGGGCGCGCCGCGTGCCGGGGAACCAGAAGAACTCGGCGTGGTCCGCCGAACGCGCGAACGCGTCGAGGTCGGCGAGGACGGGCCGCAGCGGCGCGGGCTCCTCGCGCGCCCGCAGCCAGAACGCCGGGACGGCCTCGAGCGTCAGCGCCGTGATCACGCCCGCGGACCCCAGGCCCAGGCGGGCGAGCTCGAACAGCTCGCGCGCCGGCGAGCCGGCCGGGTCGTCGACGCCGCCCGCGCGCACGGTGCCGTCGGCGGTCACCACGCGCACGCCGCTCACCTGCGTGGCGAGGCCGCCGAAAGCGAGCCCTGTGCCGTGCGTGCCCGTCGAGATCGCCCCCGCGATCGTCTGCCGGTCGATGTCGCCCAGGTTGGCCATCGCCAGGCCGTGCGACGCGAGCAGGTGGTGCAGGTGGTAGAGGCGGGTGCCGGCGCGCACCGTCACGCGGGCCGTGCCGTCGTGGCGGCGCTCGACGGCCTCGATCCCGGCGAGCCGGTCGAGGTCGAGCAGCAGCCCGTCGGTGACGGCCGCGGGCGTGAACGAGTGGCCGGCGCCGCGGGCGCGCACGCGCATCCCGGACGCGGCGGCTCGCGCGACCAGCCCGGCGATCTCGGGTTCGTCCCGGGGGCGCGCGATCCGCGCGGGTGTCGCGCGCGCGGTGCGCGCCCAGTTCTCCCAGACGGGGGCGGCGTCGTTGGCGGGCACGGAGGCAGTCTGCCACTCTCTCCCGGCCCGACACACCCCCGGAGTGACGCAAGCCACATGCGTGTAGTCTCCGCGCATGGAGACGCCCGGTGCGCTCACGCAGCGGCTCACGCGCGCGACCGCGGGCGTGACCGGCCCGGTCGCCGTCGTCGACCTGGACCGGTTCGACGCCAACGCCGCCGACCTGCTGCACCGGGCGGGCGGCACGCCCGTGCGGCTCGCGAGCAAGTCCGTGCGCGTGCGCGCGCTCGTTCACCGTGCGCTCGACGCGGGCTTCCAGGGCGTGATGACGACGTCGCTCGCCGAGGCCCTGTGGCTCGCCGCCGACGGCGTGGGAGACCTGCTCGTCGGCTACCCCAGCGTGGACGCCGCAAGCCTGCGCGCGCTCGCCCGCGACCCCAGGGCGCGCGCGGCCGTGACCCTCATGATCGACGACGACGCACAGCTCACGCTCGTCGCGCGGGCCCTCGCCGAGGCGTCCGGGCGCGACGAGGGCCCGCCCGTCCAGGTCTGCCTCGACGTCGACGCGTCGCTACGCCTCGGCTGGGGGCCGCTGATGCTGCACGCCGGGGTGCGGCGCTCGCCGCTGCGGGAGGCCGACGACGTCGGTCGCCTCGCCGCACGCGTGGCCGGCACGCGCGGGGTACGGCTGCGCGGCGTCATGACGTACGAGGCCCAGATCGCCGGCCTGCCCGACACGAAGGCCGCCGTGCGCGCGGTCAAGAGGCTGTCCGTGCGCGAGCTGCCCGCACGCAGGGCCGCCGTGCTCGCCGCCGTGCGCGACGCCGTCGGGCACGAGGTCGCGCTCGTCAACGCGGGCGGCACCGGGTCGCTCGAGGTCTCGGCAGCAGACCCGGCCGTCACCGAGGTCACCGCCGGGTCGGGGCTGTTCGTGCCCGCGACGTTCGACGGCTACCGCGCGCTGCGACCGCGCCCCGCCGCGTTCTTCGGCCTCGACGTCGTGCGCGTGCCCACCCCGGGCTTCGCGACGGCGTACGCGGGCGGATACGTCGCCTCGGGGCCGGCGGGTCCCACGCGCCTGCCGCGCGTGCACACGCCCGGCTGGTGCCTGACCCGCCGCGAGGGCGCGGGCGAGGTGCAGACGCCCCTGCGCCGGCGCGGGCCGGGCGGTGCGCTGAACGTGGGCGACCGGGTGTGGCTGCGGCACGCCAAGGCCGGCGAGCTCATGGAGCGGTTCGAGGCCGTCCACCTGGTCCGGGGCGAGCAGATCGCCGACGTCGTCGCGACCTATCGCGGGGAGCGGAAGGCGTTCGCGTGACGCGCGCGACGGGCGCCGTCATGCCGGGGGCCGGGACGGCGTCGGCCGGTACCCTGGGCAGGTGACTCTTCGCCTGTACGACACCGCCACGCGCACGGTGTCCGACTTCGTGCCCCGGACCCCCGGCCAGGTCGGCATCTACGTGTGTGGCGCGACCGTGCAGTCCGCCCCGCACGTCGGCCACCTGCGCCCCGCGGTCGCGTTCGACGTGCTGCGCCGCTGGCTCGCCCGCAACGGGTACGAGGTCACGCTGGTGCGCAACGTCACCGACATCGACGACAAGATCATCGCCAAGGCCGCCGCCGCCGGGATCGAGTGGTGGGCGCACGCCGCGCGGTTCGAGCGCGAGTTCACGGCCGCGTACGACGCGCTCGGCGTGCTGCCGCCCACCTACGAGCCGCGCGCGACCCAGCACGTGCCCCAGATGGTCGAGCTGATGCAGCGCCTGGTCGAGTCGGGCCACGCCTACACCACGGGCGAGGGCAACGTCTGGTTCGACGTGCGCTCGTGGCCCGCCTACGGCGAGCTCACACGCCAGCGCCTCGAAGACCTCGCCCCCGAGCCGCAGTCGCCCGACGACGTCGCCGACCCGGGCCACGCCAAGCGTGACGCCCACGACTTCGCCCTGTGGAAGGCCCCGAAGGCGGGCGAGCCCGCGACGGCCTCCTGGCCCACCCCGTGGGGCCGCGGCCGCCCCGGCTGGCACCTCGAGTGCTCCGCCATGGCCCAGCGGTACCTGGGCGACGAGTTCGACATCCACGGCGGCGGCCTCGACCTGCGATTCCCGCACCACGAGAACGAGCAGGCGCAGTCGCGTGCCGCGGGCTTCGGGTTCGCGCGCCGCTGGATGCACAGCGCCTGGATCACCCAGTCGGGCGTCAAGATGAGCAAGTCGCTGGGCAACGGCCTGCTCGCCTCCGAGCTGCTCGCGGCCGTCCCGGCCGCCGTCGTGCGCCTCGCCGTCGTCTCGGTCCAGTACCGGTCGATGCTCGAGTGGGCGCCCGACACGCTCGCCGAGGCGCAGACCACCTGGGACCGCCTCACCGGGTTCGTCGCGCGCGCCACCGAACGGCTCGGCGCCTCCGCGCCCACGGCCGACGACGTCGCGCACGCCCCGCTGCCCGAGCCGTTCGCCGCCGCGCTCGACGACGACCTCAACGTGCCCGCGGGGCTCGCCGTCGTCCACGAGCACCTGCGGGCCGGGAACACGGCGCTCGCGGCACCGTCGTCACCCGACGGCGACGCCGTCGTGCGCGACGAGCTGCTCGCGGTCCGTGGCATGCTCGACGTGCTCGGCCTCGACCCCGGCGACCCGCACTGGGCCGCGCGCGACGCGGCGACAGCTGCGCACGAGGCGCTCGACAGGATCGTGAGCGCCGAGCTCGACGCCCGCGCGGCCGCGCGGGCCGCGAAGGACTGGGCGACGAGCGACGCCATCCGTGACCGGCTCGCGTCCGCGGGCATCCTGGTCCAGGACGGGCCCGACGGCGCCCGCTGGACGCTGGCGAACTGACACCCGGAAGAGGGAACCATGGCTGGGAACACGAGGCGACCCGGGGCTGTCCGGAAAGCCGGCAGCAAGAAGGGTGCGCAGGTCGGCACCGGCGGGCACGGGCGGCGCGCCCTCCAGGGCAAGGGCCGACCCCCAAGGCCGAGGACCGCGAGTACCACCCCGCGTACAAGCGCAAGGTCGCGGCCGAGAAGCAGGCCGCCGGGCAGCGGCAGCGTGACGTCGCGCGCGGCGTCGTGCGCGGCACGCGCAGGTCGACCGAGGGCACCGAGGTGGTCGCCGGGCGCAACTCGGTGCTCGAGGCGCTGCGCACCGAGGTGCCCATGACGGCGGTCTACATCGCCACGCGCCTCGACCACGACGACCGCACGCGCGAGATCCTCCAGCTCGCCTCGACGCGCGGGCTCGCGCTGCTCGAGGTCACCAAGCCCGAGCTCGACCGGCTCACCGACGGGCAGGTCCACCAGGGCGTCGCCGCGCAGGTGCCGCCGTACGCCTACAAGGACGTCGAGGACCTGCTCGACGTCGCCGAGGCGTCCGGGCGGCCGCCGCTCATCGTGGCGCTCGACGGCGTGACCGACCCGCGCAACCTGGGCGCCGTGCTGCGCTCGGCCGGCGCGTTCGGTGCGCACGGCGTGCTCGTGCCCGAGCGGCGTGCCGCCGGCGTGACGGCCTCGGCGTGGAAGGTGTCGGCCGGGGCGGCCGCGCACGTGCCCGTCGCCCGCGCGACCAACCTGGCCCGCGCGCTCGGCGAGCTCAAGAAGGCCGGCTGCTTCGTCGTCGGGCTCGACGGCGACGGCGACACCGAGGTGGGCGCCCTGCACCTGGCGACCGACCCGCTGGTGGTCGTCGTCGGCTCCGAGGGCAAGGGCATGGGGCGCCTGATCCGCGAGACGTGCGACGTCGTCGCGTCCATCCCCATCGACTCGACCGCCGTCGAGTCCCTCAACGCCGGGGTCGCGACGAGCATCGCGCTCTACGAGATCGCGCAGGCGCGGCGGGCCTGACACCTGGCGGGCACGCCCGTCAGGTGTACAGCTCCTCCTCGGCCTGTCCGATCAGCGCCTGCTCGTCGGGACGGTGCCGCAGCACCTGGTCGACGAACGACACCGCGGCCTCGGGCATCGGCACGTCCCGGCCCTCGTGCTGCGACATGTACCAGCGGTGGTCGAGGACCTCGTGGAAGAGCTGCGCCGGCTCAAGCTTCTTGCGCAGCTCGCGCGGCACCGCGGCGACGGTCGGCTCGAACGAGTGCAGCAGCCAGTCGTGCGCGACGAGCTGCTCGGAGTCGTTGAGGCGGTCGGTGGCCGCACGCCAGGCGTCGAGGTCGTTGAGCAGGCGTCGCGCCTGGTTGTCCTGCACGTCCAGGCCCGTCAGGCGCAGCAGGCGCCGCGAGTGGTGGCCGGCGTCGACGACCTTGGGCTGGATCTGCACCGTGGTGCCGTCGATGTCGGTCACGATGGCCAGCTCGCCGACGTCGAAGCCGAGGTCGTTGAGCCGGCGGATGCGCTCGTCGACGCGCCAGCGCTCCTCGCCGGAGAACGACTCGACCTTGGTGAGGGCCGCCCACAGCTCCTCGTAGCGCGCCACGAGGGCGTCGCCGATGGCGACCGCGTCGACCTCCTCGTCGAGCAGCTCGCCCGCCTCAAGGTCGAAGAGCTCGCCGATGATGTTGGTGCGCGCGAGGTCGAGGTCGTACGCACGCTGGCCCGGCGTGAGCTCGCGGTGCAGGTCACCGGTCTCGGCGTCGACCAGGTAGGCCGCGAAGCGGTCGGCGTCGCGGCGGAACAGCGTGTTGGACAGCGAGACGTCGCCCCAGTAGAAGCCGACCAGGTGCAGGCGCACCAGCAGGACAGCGAGCGCGTCGATGAGCCGCGTGGCCGTGTCCGGCCGCAGCGACTGGCTGAAGACGGCGCGGTAGGGGAGCGAGAACGCGAGGTGCTCGGTGACGATCGCCGCCTCGAGCGGCTCGCCGTCGTCGTCCACGCGCCCCGTCACCACGGCGAGGGGCACGACGCAGGGGATCTCCAGCTTCTGCAGGCGGCGCAGCAGCTCGTACTCGCGGAACGCGTAGTGGTCGCGCGTCTCCTTGACGGCGAGCACCCGTTTGCCGAGCCGCACGAACCGCACGATGTGCCGGGAGATGCCGCGGGGAAGCGCGGCCAGCACCTCGGCGGGCCACTCTTCGAGAGGCGTGCGCCAGGGCAGGTCGAGCAGCGCCGACTCGGGTGTCGCTGCGGTGATCTGGAGGGTCTCCACGAAGTCCTAACCTGCCATAGGCGACGGGCGGGCCCGGCGAAGACGCCGGACCCGCCCTGTGAAGAAATCAGCCTGGTGCCTCAGCCGTGTTCAGCCGTGCCGGCCACGGTCGAGGCAACCGCTCCGCCTCAGCTGAGGCGGGCGCCCGTGGCAGCCGAGAAGACGTGCGTCTGGCCCGGCTTGATGGCGACGTTGATGACCTCGCCCTTCATGGGCACGTCGCGCGGGTGGATGCGGACGATGACCTGGTCCGAGTCGCCGGCCGACAGCTCGCCCGCGGCGTCGCCCTTGAGCGAGCCGTAGAGGAACGCGTCGGAGCCGAGCTCCTCGACGAGGTTGGTCTCGACCTGAAGCGAGCCCGGGGTGCCGGCGGGCACGACGTCGAGCGACTCGGGGCGGAAGCCCACGGTCACCTTGCCGCCGTCGGCCTCGGTCAGCGCGCCGACGATCGAGCGCTCCAGCGGGATCTGGGCCGAGCCGACGAGGGCGGCACCGTCCTTGACCTCGAAGGTGCCGATGTTCATGGCCGGCGAGCCGATGAAGCCGGCGACGAACACGTTGGCCGGGGTGTCGTACATCTCGCGCGGCGTACCGACCTGCTGGAGCAGACCGGACTTGAGCACGGCGATGCGGTCACCCATGGTGAGCGCCTCGGTCTGGTCGTGCGTGACGTAGACCGTGGTGACGCCCAGGCGGCGCTGGAGCGAGGCGATCTGCGTGCGGGTCTGCACACGGAGCTTGGCGTCGAGGTTCGACAGCGGCTCGTCCATGAGGAACACCTGCGGCTGGCGCACGATGGCGCGGCCCATGGCGACACGCTGACGTTGACCACCCGAGAGAGCCTTGGGCTTGCGGTCGAGGTACTCGGTCAGGTCGAGGATCTTCGCAGCCTCTTCGACGCGCTGACGGATCTCGGCCTTGGGGGTGCCGGCGATCTTGAGCGCGAAGCCCATGTTGTCCGCGACGGACATGTGCGGGTACAGCGCGTAGTTCTGGAACACCATCGCGATGTCGCGGTCCTTCGGCTGGACGTCCGTGACGTCGCGGTCGCCGATGAGGATGCGGCCGCCGTTGACGTCCTCAAGACCCGCGAGCATGCGCAGGGAGGTCGACTTGCCGCAGCCCGAGGGGCCGACGAGAACGAGGAACTCGCCGTCCTCGATGTGCAGGTTGAGCTGGTCGACGGCCGGGCGCTCGGTGCCCGGGTAGACGCGGGTCGCGTGGTCGAAAGTGACCGTAGCCATGTTGTGGTTCCCTCCACCGGCAGGTACGTGCCGGACGATCCGTTGTGGTCGGGTGCCGGATGATTGCGGCGCGTTGGCACGCCGTCCGCATCTCCTTTGACACATCTTGAGTTGTCGACGTCGCTCGCGGTTGCTTGCTCCGTGCGTCGAGACGACACCGTCACCGTCACCTCGCGGGTGACGGTGTGAGCCTACCTTGTCGGGACCGTTTCGTGGCCGTGAGGATCGTCATGCGCCGGTCAAGGGTTCACCAGAGCGCCACGCGGTGGCGTCGGCGAGCCGAGCGAGCGCCGCCGCGAGCGCGTCGGCGTCGGCGACACGGTGCGCGGCGGTCGTCGCACCCTCGCCCACCTTGACCGCGACATCACCCGCGCCGAGCGCACGGAACGCGTGCTCGTCGGTCGTGTCGTCACCCGCGTAGAGCACATGAACGGGGCGCGTGCCGCCGTCGCCCTCCCGCGCGACGACGTCGCGCAGCCGGGCCAGCGCCGTCCCCTTGTCCGCCGCAAGGACGGCGACCTCGACGACGTCCTTGCCGTGCATCGCCTCCAGCCCGAGGCGGGCGACGATCTCGCGGGCCCGCGCCGTCGCCGCGGCCGCCGCGGCAGGCTCCGCCAGGCGCGTGTGCAGCACGGCCGCCGAGGGCTTGTGCTGGACCCACGCGCCCTCGGTCTGGGCCGCGATGTCCTCCAGGCCGGCGGCCACCGCGGCGAGCGCCGCGGACTGCTCGGGCGTCAGGTCGACAGGCATGGCCTCGATCGTGCCGTCCGGGCGCACATGACCCGTCTCGGCGCCGTGGCTGCCCACCAGGTAGGTGCCGGCCGGGGGCCGTGCGCGCTCGGCCAGGTCGGCCAGGTCACGCCCCGAGACCAGCGCGAGACGCAGGCGCGTGCCGGGCAGCGCGGCAAGCCGGTCGACGGCGGCGCGAGCCGCGGGCGTCATCGCCGACGCCGTCGGGTCGTCGACCAGCGGGGCCAGCGTGCCGTCGAAGTCGAGACCGACGAGCACCGCGGCGCCGTCGGCGGTCGCGAGCGCGTCGAGCGCGTGCACGAGCGATGCGGACACCCCGCCCCCGACGGAGGGCGCGGGTGCCGGGGCGTGCGGCGACGTGCGGCGGGGCATCGCCTGGAGCACGCCGAGGAAGGTGTGCGACCACTTGGCGACGTCGTCGGCGATGACCTTGCGGCGCAGGCGGCGCATGCGGCGGCGTTGCTCGCGCGCGGTCATGCGGGCCGCGGTGACGATGGCGTCCTTGGTGCCCTCGATGTCGTGCGGGTTGATGAGCACGGGGCCCGCGCCCAGCTCGTCGGCGGCGCCCGTGAACTCCGAGAGCACCAGCACGCCCTGTTCGTCGGAGCGGGCCGCGATGTACTCCTTGGCCACGAGGTTCATGCCGTCGCGCAGGCTGGTGACCAGCATGACGTCGGCCGCGAGGTACAGCGCCGCCATCTCCTCGGGCGGGTAGGAATGGTGCAGGTAGTGGATCGCCGAGTGGCCCAGCTCGCCGAACTCGCCGTTGATGCGGCCCACCAGCACCTCGACCTGCTGGCGCAGCTCCTGGTAGGCGCCCACGTTCTCGCGGCTCGGGCTGGCCACCTGCACGAGCGTCGTGCGCGCGGCGTCGATGCGGCCGTCGCCGAGCAGCTCGCCGTACGCCTTGATGCGGTGGCGGATGCCCTTCGTGTAGTCGAGGCGGTCGACGCCCAGCATGACGACGTCGGGGTCGCCGAGCTCGGCGCGGATCTCCTTGGCGCGCGTCTGCACCTCGGGCGTGCGGGCCAGGGCGTCGAAGCGCGTGGCGTCGATCGAGATCGGGAACGCGCCCGCACGCACGTGGCGAGCCGCCGTGCCGCTCTGCCGCCCGCGGCCCTCGTCCATCGTGACGATCGGGCCGCGCGTCGTGTAGTCCGTCAGGCGGCGCACCGCGCGGATGAAGTTGGAGGCGTCCCCGCCGCGCTGGAAGCCGACCAGGTCCGCGCCCAGCAGGCCCTCGACGATCTGCCGCCGCCACGGCAGCTGCTGGAACAGCTCGACCGGCGGGAACGGGATGTGGTCGAAGAAGCCGATGCGCAGGTCCGGGCGCAGCTCGCGCAGCAACCGCGGTACGAGCTGGAGCTGGTAGTCGTGGACCCACACCACGGCACCGTCGGCGGCCTGCGCTGCCGCGGCCTCCGCGAATCGCTGGTTGACGCGGCGGTACGCGTCCCACCACTGGCGGTGGTAGGCGGGTGTCGAGACGACGTCGTGGTACAGCGGCCACAGCGTGTCGTTGCTGAAGCCCTCGTAGTACCGCTCGATCTCGGACTCGCTCAGCGTGACCGGAACCAGCCGCATGCCGTCCGCGTCGAACGGGTCCGACGCCAGGTCGGGCGCGCCCGACCAGCCGACCCATGCGCCGTCCGCGTGCTGCATGACCGGCTCGAGCGCGGTGACCAGACCACCCGGCGACCGCTGCCAGTCGACACCCCCGCCAGGACGCACGGAGAAGTCCACGGGCAGCCGGTTGGCGACGACGACGAGGTCGTACCGATCATGTCGGCCGGTCTGTTCTTTGCCGGTCAATGGGAATCCTCCCGGTGGTGCTGGCAGTCGCTTGACGATCCACAACCTACTCGTGGGCACCGTTCGGGGCCGAACGAGCGGCTGAAGGTGTGCCGCGGCGCGGGCCCCGCACGCGCTCGGGCGTCCGGCGGCACCGCTCGCCGGACGGGTGCGCGGGCGCGCCGCCCGAGCGCGCGCCGCTGCGCCGACCGGCCACTACGGTGTCGCCATGGGTGACGCCGATGTCGAAGGGGCGACCGCCGGGAGCCCGGCGCGCGCGTCCGGACGCCTCCCCGCGGGAACCGAGCTCGGCGGCTACACGATCAGCGACCTTCTCGGGCGCGGCGCCATGGGCGCCGTCTACGAGGCCGTCGACGGCGGGGGCACCGCCGTCGCGCTCAAGGTGCTGCACGCGCACCTCGACCGCGACCCCGTCGCACGTGAACGCCTGCGCCGAGAGGTCACCGCGCTCCAGCGGCTGCGGCACCCCGCCGTCGCGCGCGTCCTCGACGCCGAGCTCGACGGCGAGGGCGCGTTCGTCGTCACCGAGCTCGTGCAGGGCCGCACGCTCGAGGCCGAGATCGACGACGGCGGCCCGCTCGACGCCGTCGACCTGTACGAGCTGGCCGACCAGCTCGCCGCTGCCCTCGAGGCCGTCCACCTCGCGGGCGTCGTCCACCGCGACCTCAAGCCGTCGAACGTCATGGTCACCGAGCACGGGCCCGTGCTCATCGACTTCGGCATCGCCCAAGCCCTCGGCGACACCGGGACGCCGGCCCCCACGCTGACCTCGCCCGGCTTCGTCATCGGCACTCCCGGATACCTCGCGCCCGAGCTGATCGACGGCGGCGCGCCCACCCCGGAGTCCGACTGGTGGAGCTGGGCGGCGCTGCTCGCCTTCGCCGCCACCGGCCGCTCGCCCTTCGGCGTGCGCCCCACCGACCTCGTGCTGCGCCGCTCGCGCGAGGGGCGCGCCGACCTGGTCGGCCTGCCCGCGCGCACCGCGCGCGCTCTCGCGGGCGCCCTCCAGGCCGACCCCGCCACGCGCTGGGGGCCGACGCAGGTCGCGCGCGCCCTGCGCCGCGACAGCGAGGACACCTCGACGGCGCGTGTCGCGTCCGCGATTCCCGCGGACGACGCCACCCAGCGCATCGCCGTCCACCCGGGCGCGCGTGACCAGCGAGACCCGACACGCGTCGTCGGGCCCGCGACGATGCTCGTCGGCAACCCCACCCAGCTCGTCCCGGAGGGTGCCGCTCCGGAGGTCGTTCCGGGAGTCGTGCCGGGGGCCGTCCACGACGGTCTCACGCGCGCGGTCCCGGTCGTGCCCGCGACGGTGCCCGCGGGCGAGGTGCGATACCAGCCCTACGAGGCGCTCGCAGGCGACGCGGGCGGCGACCTCGGCGACCTCGACGACTTCGGAGACCTCGACGACCGCGACGACCTCGGCCCCCTCGCCTCGTACGCGCGTCCCGTCCACCGGCGGCGCACGGGAACGGTCGCGGCGTTCCTCGCGCCCCTCGCCGTGCTCGCGGCCACACGACCGGGCGCGGCGTTCGCGGCGTTCGCCGTCCTCGTCGTCCTGTGCCGTGTCGCCGGCCACGGCGCGCGGTCGCTCGCCGACCGGCGCGAGCGCGGCGGTGGAAGACGCCGGTCCGACGCGTTCGTCGTCGCCGTCAAGCTGCCGTGGCATGCCGTGTCCGGCGTCGTCGGCTCCGTCCCCCAGCTCCTCGTCGGCGGCTGCCTGGGCGTGCTCGCCGTCGTGGCAGGGTTCTGGCTGTTCGGGCCGGGGCGAGTCATGCTGCTGCCGCGCACCGACATCGAGGCCCGGTCTGTCGGCGGGATGAACGCGACCGTCGTGTTCTGCGCGGTGCTCGCCTTCGCGATGGTGCTCGCGGCAGTCACGGCGTGGTTCGGGCCCGCCGGTGCGCTCGGTCGCGACGGGGCGCGCGTGCTGTTGCGGGGGCTCGCCCCAGGGTGGATCGGCGGCGCCGTGGCCGTGGTCGCGTGCCTGATCGGGGCGTGGATCCTCTCCGCGCCCCTGCTCGACCTGCCGCCGGTCATCCACTGGTGGCCGGTGTCGGGCCCGCCGCAGCTCTGACAGACGTCACACGCACGGTGGCGCCGTGCTGCGCCGTGCTGCGCCGTGGCCCGCCGAGCCTCCCGATTGCCGCAGGGCGACGGCTAGGCTGGCGGCGAGCCGCCGACGGGTGGCACGCATGCAGCCCGCATGCCTGGAGACGAAGGACTGCGATGTCGACGAACAGCCCGAACCAGAGCAAGGCGCAGCGCCGCGATGCCGCGCGCGCCCAGGCCCTGGCCCTGAAGAAGAAGCAGGAGGCGGCAGACCGCCGCGCCCGCCTCATCACCATGAGCGTGCTCGGCGTCGTCGTCGTCGCGCTCCTGGCGGTGGTCGTCTACCTGTTCGTCCAGGACAACAAGAACAAAGCCGCCGAAGCCGTCGACCAGATCCCGCTGAGCGAGGTCCAGGACGTGCCGTCCACCGCGCGTGCCGACGGCGGCATCGTCATCGCCGCCGACCGGTCCGCGGGCGGGACGGTCGACGCCGGCGTCCCCGAGGTGGGCATCTACTTCGACTACATGTGCCCGATCTGCGGGCAGTTCGAGCAGATCAACAAGGAAGCCCTCGAGGGCTTCCTCACGGACGGCACCGCCAACGTGGTGCTGTTCCCGGTCTCGATCCTCGACCGCCAGTCGAACGGCACCGCCTACTCGACGCGTGCCGCCTCGGCCGCCGCGTGGGTCGCCGACCGTGCACCCGCGAGCTTCCTCGCCTTCCACGAGGCGCTGTTCGCCAACGAGCCGGAAGAGCTGACGCCGGGCCTCACCAACGAGGAGATCGCCGACATCGCCCGGGACGCAGGCGTTCCCGACGACGTGGCAGCCGGGATCGCGTCGGGCCAGGCGCGGCAGACCTTCGGCCAGTGGGTCTTCTCGGCGTCCCGCGCCGCGAGTGACGACACGGCCCTGGCGAACCCGCAGACGAAAGGATTCGGAACGCCGACCATCACGATCGACGGAGTGCGCTGGGACGGCAACTGGACCGACCCGACGGCTCTGCCGCAGGCGGTCAAGGACGCGACGAAGTAGTGCCTCCGGCACCGACCTCCGCCCGGGCACCGGGCGGAGGTCGGTAGTCTGTACCCGCCCGGACACCGGGCGCGCCGCCTTAGCTCAGCTGGTAGAGCATTCGCCTTGTAAGCGTTGTGTCGCGGGTTCGAATCCCGCAGGCGGCTCCGAGAGGGCCGGTTCGTCTCCGCGCGAAGCCGACCGGCCCGCCCCTACGCGGACGGCGCGTCGTCCCCGGCGCGCCCGTCGGCGGGCCAGCGGATCGGCTGCGGCCACTTGGGCGCGCGGCCGTCGCCGCTCGAGGTGTGCGTGATGCGCCGCTTGACCCAGGGCACCACGTACTCGCGGGCCCATTCGGCGTCGGCCTTCGCCTTCTCCACGAACGGGGCGGGCGGCGGCGGAGCGAGCGGCTCGTCGTACGCGGCGTCGTCCGGCGCGAGATCGAGCGCCTCGAGCGCGGCGTTCATGACGCGGCGGTGCCCCTCGGACGTCAGGTGCAGCCTGTCGTCGGCCCACAGCCGAAGGTCGGCGAGGGAGCGCAGGCTCCACAGGTCGAGCACGTAGGCGCGATGCTTCCGGGCGATCGACCAGATGTTCGCGTTGTACACGCCGACGCGCCCGCGTGTGAAGCTCAGCGCCCCGCCGGCCTTGAAGCCGGCTCCGAGCAGCACGTCGGCGCCCGTCGCCCGGATCGTCACGACGGCGTCCTCCAGCGCCTGCGAGATGTCGTCGACGTCGACGCCGGGCCGCAGGATGTCGTTGCCGCCCCCCACCAGCGACACGAGGTCGGGCTCGGCCGCGAGCGCGACGGGCACCTGCTCGGCGACGATCGGACGCAGCAGCCGCCCACGGATCGCCAGGTTGGCGTACTCGAGCGGCTCAAGACCGGCCGCTTCGCGGCGGGCCGACAGCGCCTCGGCGAGCCGGTCGGCCCAGCCGCGCTGGACGTCGTCGGGCGTGCTGGTGGGGTACGGGTCCCACAGCCCTTCGGAGAACGAGTCGCCGACGGCGATGTAGCGCTCCCACCGGGGCGCTGCGACGTCGGCGTGGGCGGTGGGTGCCTTTCCTGGAGGGTGCTCGCTCACGCCGCGATTATGCCCCGCGACCAGGCCGTGGGCACAGGAGGTCCCTGAACCGACTCACGGCCTGTCGGATGTCAGGGCAGACGCCAGTCCACCGGGACCCCGCCCTGCTGCTCCAGCAACGCGTTGACCCGCGAGAACGGGCGGCTGCCGAAGAACCCGCGGTGCGCCGACAGCGGGCTCGGGTGGGCGCTCTCGATGCAGGGCACCGAGCCGAGCCAGGGTCGCAACGACGCCGCGTCGCGCCCCCACAGGATCACCGCGAGCGGGCCGCCACGCGCCACGAGCGCGCGGATCGCCGCTTCGGTCACGGCTTCCCAGCCCTTGCCCCGGTGCGACGCGGCCCGGCCGGGCTCGACCGTCAGCACCCTGTTGAGCAGCATCACACCCTGGTCGGCCCACGGCCGCAGGTCGCCGTTCGACGGGGGAGGGGCCCCCACGTCGGCCGTGAGCTCGGTGAAGATGTTGGCCAGCGAGCGCGGGACGGGCCGCACGTCCGGCTGGACCGAGAAGGACAGTCCCATGGGGTGCCCCGGGGTGGGGTACGGGTCCTGCCCCACGACCAGGACGCGCACCTGGGCGAACGGTCGGCGGAACGCGTGCAGCACGTCCCGCCCGGCGGGCAGGTACTGACGACCGGCGGCGAGCTCGGCGCGCAGGAAGGCGCCCATCGCGTGGATCTGCGGCTCGACGTCCGCGAGGGCGTGTGCCCACCCGGGGTCGATCACCTCGGCGAGCGGGCGGGTCTGCGTCGTCACGACGGCGAGGCTACCGGCTGCCGACGGTGGGCGGCCGTGCGCGCTCCGCGCACAGGCCGGTGAATGACATGGGTGTCGTTTGCGGCTTACGCTGAGCCGCATGAGCGAGACCGCGTTGCAGGTCACCCTGAAGGCCGCGTCGTCCGTGCCGACGGAGTCGACGGCGTCGTCCGCCGACGGCACGGCGCTGTCCGAGCGCGACCGGGAGATCCTCGCTTTCGAGCGTCAGTGGTGGAAGTACGCCGGCGCGAAGGAGCAGGCGGTGCGCGAGCTGTTCGACATGTCGGCGACGCGCTACTACCAGGTGCTCAACGCCCTCATCGACTCCCATGCGGCGCTCGAGGCGGACCCGATGCTCGTGAAACGGCTGCGGCGCCTGCGCGCGACGCGCCAGCGTGCGCGCTCGGCCCGCCGTCTCGGCGAGCACGGCGCCTGATCCGGGCCGCGGACGCGCGCGAGCCGCTACCCTGTCCGGCGTGAGCCGCACCCAGTACCCGTTCCCGCCGGACGAGTTCGACGTCCGAGGTCCCGACGACGCGCCCGTCGGCGTGCACCGGGCGCCCAGGACGCGCTGGAGCAGCGTGTGGCCGTTCCTGCTCGTCGCGGTCCTCGCCGTCGGGCTTGCCGTGGGCGGCGTCCTGTACCTGTCGCGCGACCCGGGCACCGGCGACGTCGCCGACGGCACCACGCAGGGCCCGTCGCAGGACGACGGCGCTCCCGCCGACGACACCACTGCCGATCCCGGCGGAGAGGCGACGGATCCTGCGTCCCCCGCCGGTGAGGAACCGACCGACGGCGAGCAGGGTGACGACGCGACACCTGGTGCGACAACGGACCCGGCATCAGACGTCACGGCACTGCTCCAGGCGGCCGACACGGGCGCGCTGGTGCGCGTGCTCAACGACGGTGGCCCCGCCGGCGAGGCGGGCCGTGGGCGCGACGCGCTCGCCGCGAAGGGTTTCACCAATCTGGAGGCGACCAACTACCCGGCCGGCGGCTCTGGCGTCACCGAGACCACGATCTGGTACGCGGCGAACCGCGGTGACACCGCGGCCGCGGTCGCGGCGATCCTCGGCGTCCCGAGCGACCACGTGGTCCAGCAGACCGTCCGCAGCGGCGACGTGGTGGTCGTCGTCAAGAGCGCGCTGACCCCGGTCGGCTGAGCGGGGCGGATCGGGCCGGTCCGTGACGGGCGAGCGAGCGGGTCGTGCCCCGATCGTGGCCTTTCGGTGCTTCCCCGCTGTGAGCCTGGCCACTAGGCTCGCGCTCACCCGGGGCCGGACGGCGCCCCGGGCTTTGGGGAAGCACAAGGAGAAGTTTCATGGCGCAGGGCACCGTCAAGTGGTTCAACGCTGAGAAGGGCTACGGGTTCATCACCCCGACCTCGGGCGGCCAGGATCTGTTCGTCCACTACAGCGCGATCCAGACGGACGGCTACCGCTCGCTCGACGAGGGGCAGCAGGTCGAGTTCGAGGTCGGTCAGGGCACCAAGGGCCCCCAGGCGGAGCAGGTCCGCCCCTCTGACAGGTCCGTGGCCGGGCCCCGCCACCGCCGTCGCGCGGGTCACGGCGGGGCCCGGCCGCTGCTCCGGCGCGACGGTGTCGTGTCGCGCCATGCGCGATGCGGGTTCGTCCACGGCTGAGCGTCTTGCACTCTCAAGGGTCGAGTGCCAATATGGCGTTAGCACTCTCCGGTGTCGAGTGACAGTGCGCGTGACCGGGTCCGTGCGGCGGGAAGCTCCGTCGTGTGGCCCGGTGCGACAGGCGCCGACCACGGAGGGTGAACCGATATCCGGCCGACAGGTGAGGCCTGCGCCCACGCGTGACCTGAACGCGTGGGAGCTTGCCGTCCGTCGCGGGCACCTCGCCGGCCACGCAATAGCCATCCAGCGGAGGACAAGTCCCCATGGCCAAGATCATTGCTTTCGACGAGGAGGCTCGTCGTGGCATGGAGCGCGGTCTCAACGCGCTCGCCGACACCGTCAAGGTGACCCTGGGCCCGAAGGGCCGCAACGTCGTGCTCGACAAGAAGTGGGGCGCCCCGACGATCACCAACGACGGCGTCTCCATCGCCAAGGAGATCGAGCTCGAGGACCCGTTCGAGAAGATCGGTGCCGAGCTCGTCAAGGAGGTCGCCAAGAAGACCGACGACGTCGCGGGCGACGGCACCACCACCGCCACCGTGCTCGCCCAGGCCCTGGTCAAGGAGGGCCTGCGCGTCGTCGCCGCCGGCGCCAACCCGATCGCCGTCAAGCGCGGCATCGAGAAGGCCGTCGAGGCCGTGACCGAGCAGCTGCTCATCGCCGCCAAGGAGATCGAGACCAAGGACGAGATCGCCGCCACGGCCGCCATCTCGGCCGGCGACCCGGCGATCGGCGAGCTCATCGCCGAGGCCCTCGACAAGGTCGGCAAGGAGGGCGTGATCACGGTCGAGGAGTCCAACTCCTTCGGCCTGGAGCTCGAGCTCACCGAGGGCATGCGCTTCGACAAGGGCTTCCTGGCCCGCTACTTCGAGACCGACCCGGAGCGTCAGGAGGCCGTCCTGGAGGACGCGTACGTCCTGCTCGTCGAGTCGAAGATCTCGAACGTCAAGGACATGCTGCCGATCCTCGACCAGGTCATGAAGCAGGGTCGCTCGCTGCTCATCATCGCCGAGGACGTCGAGGGCGAGGCCCTGGCCACCCTCGTGCTCAACAAGATCCGCGGCACCTTCAAGTCCGTCGCCGTCAAGGCCCCGGGCTTTGGCGACCGCCGCAAGGCCATGCTGCAGGACATCGCGATCCTGACCGGCGGCCAGGTCATCTCCGAGACGGTGGGCCTCAAGCTCGAGAACGCGACGCTCGACCTGCTCGGCCAGGCCCGCAAGGTCGTCGTCACCAAGGACGAGACCACGATCGTCGAGGGCTCCGGCGACGCCGACCTCATCGCCGGTCGCGTCAACCAGATCCGTAGCGAGATCGAGAAGTCGGACTCGGACTACGACCGCGAGAAGCTCCAGGAGCGCCTCGCCAAGCTGGCCGGCGGCGTCGCCGTCATCAAGGCCGGCGCGGCCACCGAGGTCGAGCTCAAGGAGCGCAAGCACCGCATCGAGGACGCCGTGCGCAACGCCAAGGCTGCCGTCGAGGAGGGCATCGTCGCCGGTGGTGGCGTGGCCCTCATCCAGGCCGGTGCCGCCGCGTTCGCCAAGCTCGAGCTCGAGGGCGACGAGGCGACGGGTGCCCAGATCGTGGCCGCCGCCATCTCGGCCCCGCTCAAGCAGATCGCCATCAACGCCGGTCTCGAGGGCGGCGTCGTGGCGGAGAAGGTCCGCGGTCTGCCGGTCAACCAGGGCCTCAACGCCGCGACCGGCGTGTACGAGGACCTGCTGGCCGCGGGCGTCAACGACCCGGTCAAGGTGACTCGCTCGGCGCTCCAGAACGCCGCGTCGATCGCCGCGCTGTTCCTCACCACCGAGGCCGTCGTGGCCGACAAGCCGGAGAAGGCCGCTGCGGCCCCGGCCGGTGGCGACATGGGCGGCATGGACTTCTGATCCACGCGCGCTGAACCACAACAGCGGCCCGCCGCTCCAGGACCTCTCCTGGGGCGGCGGGCCGCTGTCGTGTGCGCGGGGTTCAGCGGGTCGCGAAGAGCCGTGCCGCCTGCGACTCGGCGTCCGCGTAGGTGCGTGACGCCGCGGCCAGCGCCTGCTGGATCGCGTCGAGAGCCTGCTCGACCTGCGACTGCGCCGCGTGCCACTGCGACATCACGCCCGCGAAGGCCGTGGCCGCACCGCCGTGCCAGCTCGACTGGAGATCCTGCAGGTGGTGGACCATCGCGCCCACCTCGCCCCGGATGGCCCCCACCGAGCCGCTGACGGCCGCGCTCGCCTGCGCGACCCGCTCGCTGTCGACGTCGTACCGCATGTCCGTCTCCGTCCTGCGGGCGCAGCGGCCCGCCGTCGTGAAGCCCGGCCTCCCCGGGCACGACGACGGTAGGCCGGACCCCTGCCGCGGGCCCGCCTCTATCCACACCCTGTGGAAACGCGTCAACTCGGCAGTCCGTCGTCTCCTCGTGCGCTCGGGGGCACGAGCTGACGACGGACTGCCGAACTGACACTCAGGCGTCGACGGTGGGGGAGTCCTCTGGGGGAGGGTGGACTGCTCCTTGAGAAGGCGGGAGAGCTCGGCCTCGACGTTCTGGCGGGCCGGGTTCTCCCACGCGGCGCCCATCGGGCTGGAGTAGATCCTGCCGCGCTTGAGCAGGCGCTCCAGGATCCGGATGCGCGCGTGCAGGAAGTCGCTGCGCGGGATGTGCGCGTACTCGGCGCGCACGGCCGCCGCGTACACCTTGTAGTGCTGCGGCTCGATCGCGAGCATCGACAGGTCGGCGTCGTTGAGCACCTGCGCGTCGGTGTCCCCCGGGGCCGGCTGGTGGCGCAGGAGCGAGTCGACGAGCGCGGCCACGCGATCCGCGCCCGCAGCCGGGACGCCGAGCTGCGTCAGCTCCTTGCGGGCGAGCTCGGCGCTCGCCGGCGTCTGCTCGCCGCCCTTGAGCTCGTAGGTCGACTTGGTGTCGGAGGTGAAGACGGCGCCGTGGTACCAGGCGGCGAGCCGCACCAGGTCCGGGTCGTGCGTCTCCTGCGCGAGCTCGTCCACGCGGTGCAGCGTCGTCGCGAGGTGCTTGAGGTTGTGGAAGTGGCGGGCCTCGCCCGACCACCGTGCGACGAGGGACTCGGCGGCGTCGGCGAGCTCGTCGTCGGTGGCGGTGGCGCCCGCGCCGCGGGCGGCTCGGGCAAAGGAGGAACGGAACCACTGGGGTGCGTCAGACCAGTTGACGCCCATGACTATCAGACCTTCGGTCGGTGAGTACGGGGTGTCCTCGCGTCCAGCCTACGACCCCGTGGGGTGCGTACGGCAGGCCGGATGGCGACGACGCGTCATCGTAGCGGGGTCCGGCCTCACGGTGTGACGGGTGTGCTCGCCGAGCTCGTCGCAGGAAGGAGGATGCGGACCACGAGACCGCCGCCTTCCGGCGACCGCGTCTCGACGTGCCCGCCGTGCGCCCCGACGATCGCGGCGACGATCGCCAGCCCGAGCCCCGACCCACCCGACTCGCGGTTGCGCGACGAGTCGGCGCGGTAGAACCGCTCGAACATGCGCGCGGCCTGCTCGGGCGTCACGCCCGGCCCGTGGTCGCGCACCTCGAGCACGACGCTCTCCCGGCCCGCGGGCGCGTCGTCGAGA
Source organism: Xylanimonas allomyrinae (assembly GCF_004135345.1). NCBI lineage: Bacteria > Bacillati > Actinomycetota > Actinomycetes > Micrococcales > Promicromonosporaceae > Xylanimonas > Xylanimonas allomyrinae. Next base: position 2,341,983 of record NZ_CP035495.1, on the reverse strand, counting down.
GTGGTGCCGAGCGCGATCTGCGCAGCCGTGCCCTCCGGCGTGTGCCGTGCGACGTTGCCGACCAGGTTGGTCAGCACCTGGCGCAGCCGGTCGGCGTCGCCCGTCACCACGAGCGACGACGGCGGTGCGGGGACGCCGGCGTCGCCCGAGCCGCCGAGCCCGACGACGGTCACGGTGCGGGTGCGGTCGAGCGCGCGCAGGTCCTGGGCGGCGTCGTCGGCCATCGCCACGAGGTCGACGAGCTCGGAGCGCAGCGGACGGCCCTCGTCCATGCGGGCAAGCTCGAGCAGGTCGTTGACCAGCGTGCCCATGCGGCGCGCGGCGTCCTCGATGCGGCCCATCGTGTCGTCGACCTTGTCGCCCGTGTCGAGCGCGCCCATGCGGTACAGCTCGCCGTAGCCGCGGATCGTGGCCAGCGGTGTGCGCAGCTCGTGGCTCGCGTCCGAGACGAAGCGGTGCATGCGCCGCTCGGACTCCTCGCGCACGGCGAACGCGCGCTCGATATGGGCGAGCATCGCGTTGAGCGACATCCCGAGCGAACCGACCTCGGTGGTCGGCGGGCCCGCGGAGACGCGGCGGGCCATGTCGCCCGCGGCGATCGCGGCCGCCGTCGCCTCGATCTCCTGCAGGGGACGCAGGGATCGCCGCACCAGGAGCCATGCCGCGGCCGCCCCGAGCATCACGATGCTCGCGCCGACCAGGAGGAGCGTCCGGGCCAGCAAGGCCGACGCGTCCTGGACCTGGGACAGCGGCCGGGCGACGAACACGGCGACCTGCGACGGCGGGAACGTGTCGGTGAGCGGCGCGATCACCGCGCGCACCCGCCACTGCGTCGGGTGCGTTCCCCCGCTCGACCTGACCGTGAAGGGCTCGCCACCGCGGGCCCGGACGGCGTCGAACGACATCGCCGGGATCTGAGGTTCGCCGTTGAACGCGACCGTCGGCGCCCAGGTGAACGCCGGCGGGCCCTCGGTCGCGGACGTGCGGACCAGCACGTAGTAGTCCGACGGCGCCGAGCGCGCGGTGGTGACCGTGCCCACGAGCGCGTTCAGGTTGCTGCTGGTGCGCTGGAGCTGGTCGTCGACCTGGCTGATGAGGAAGCGCGAGACGATCGTCTGCGTCGCGAACGATGCCGCAACCAGCCCCGCCGCGAGCAGCACCGCGATGACGGCGACAAGACGCGCGCGCAGCGGGACGTGGCCGAGCCAGTCGTTGAGCTGGGTCAGCAGGCCACCCCCGGGCGGCGTCTCGTCTCCGCCGCTCGCGGAGGTCCCCCCGGGAACCTCCGCGAGCGCCACGGTCGTGACCTTCGTCGCGCCTTCCCCAGCCACGTCAGACGCGCGCGACCTGCGGTGCCCGCAGCAGGTAGCCGATGCCTCGCTTGGTGTGGATCAGCGGCGGCAGCGCCTGGTCGACGCCGTCGGCGTCGGGCAGCTTGAGAGCGTCGATCTTGCGGCGCAGGTAGGAGATGTAGGACTCGACGATGTTCGCGTCCCCGCCCCAGTCGTACTGCCACACGTGGTCGAGGATCTGCGCCTTCGACAGCACGCGGCCCGAGTTGAGCATGAGGTAGCGCAGCAGCTTGAACTCGGTGGGGGACAGGTCGACCTCGACGCCGGCGCGGCGCACCTCGTGCGAGTCCTCGTCGAGCTCGAGGTCGCCCACGCGCAGCACGCCGTCGTCCACGGGCAGGGCAGCGTTGGTGCGGCGCAGCACCGCACGGATGCGGGCCACGACCTCTTCGAGCGAGAACGGCTTGGTGACGTAGTCGTCGCCGCCGACCGTCAGCCCCTGGACCTTGTCCTGCGTGTCGTCCTTGGCTGTGAGGAACAGCACGGGTGTGTGGCGGCCCGTCTCGCGCATGCGACGGGTCACGGCGAACCCGTCCATGTCGGGCAGCATCACGTCGAGCACGACCAGGTCGGGCTCGAGATCGCGGACGAGCTGGAGTGCGCTCTGGCCGTCGCCTGCGGCGTGGACCTCGAAACCGGCGAACCGGAGGGACGTGGACAGCAGCTCGCGGATGTTGGGCTCGTCGTCCACGACGACGAGTCGCGCCTCTGGGGTGGCAGTGGTGCTCATGGGGTCAGTGTGCGTCCGATCGCTGGATGCTGCCTGGGAAGTGTCCTGAGTGTCGTCTGAGTGAACCTCCGACCCGCGCTGTCTGCCGCCCGGGCGTCTCAGAGGTAGCGCAGCGGGTCGAACTCGTCGAGCGGGATGATCCTGACACGTGGCAGCAGCGTCGTGAAGGCGTCGGCGTCGCCCTCGAGATCGAAGGTCTCGAGCCCGCGCGTGCCCAGCTCGGCGAACCGTGCGTTGACGAACTCGCGGAACGCCAGGAGGCCCACGCGCCTGCCCTCACCCAGCAGGGCCTCGATCTGGGGCAGGAAGTCCCCGTCATGGCTCGCGAGCATCACGTCGCCGTCACGGGTCGCGAGCGCGTCCAGCGTGCGCTGGATACCGACGTCGACGACCTTCTCGGTGCCGTTGCCCGCAAGCGGGATGGGGCGGTAGCCCATCGCGAGCAGCGCCTGCACGAACGGCATCGGCATCTGCCCGCTCGTCGCGTTGAGGAAGAAGAGGGGGACGACGTCCTGCCCCCACACCTTGTGCGCGAACCCCGTGACCCGGTCCCAGCGGGGTCGCTCGTCCGGGCTCGGGCGGCGGTTCAGCACGTTCATGCCGAGTGTCGCGTCGATGTTCTCGCCGTCGACGAGCAGGTAGGTCTTGCGGCCGACGGGCTCGGCGCCCGGCGTGGGGGCGTGCAGCTGGGACATGCGGTCAGCCTAAGCGCGCGCACGGCCCCTCTGCAGGTCCCACGCGTCGGACGAGAAGGAGTTCCCTGCGAATCGTTGCGCGCAGGTACGGTGTCTCGCTGTGACTGTGCAACCTGTGGAGCTTCAGAGCGGCCCCGGGCCGGGGGTGCCGGCGAGCCGGCGCCCCGGGTGACCGTGCTGCAGCACTCCGCCGACGTGCCCCTCGGCCTGCTGGGTGCCGCCCTCGGGGACCGTGTCCGCCTCGTGCGCCTCGACCTCGGTGAGCCGGTGCCGCCGCTCGACGCCGTCGGCGCCGGCCTCGTGGTGCTCGGCGGCCACATGTCGGCGTACGACGACGACGTGGCCCCCTGGCTCCCGGCGACGCGGGCGCTCCTGGCGGACGCCGCGACGGGTGGTGTCCCCACGCTCGGGATCTGCCTGGGGGCCCAGCTGCTGGCCGTGGCCTGCGGCGGCACCGTCGCCGTCGCGGCGCCGCCCGGACGCGAGGCCGGCGTCATCGGCGTGCGCTGGCGCGCCGGGGCGTCGTCGGACCCGGTGCTCGGACCGGTCGTCGCGGCTGCGCGCGACGGCGTGACGAGCGCGGTGAGCATGCACGCCGACGCCGTGTCCGAGCTGCCGCCGGGTGCGAGCTGGCTCGGCTGGTCGGAGCAGTACCCGTACCAGGCGTTCCGGGTGGGCTCGGCGCTCGGGGTGCAGTTCCACCCGGAGGCGGGCAAGTCGATCGCTCTCGGCTGGGCGCGCGTCCACGACGACGTCGACACCCACGCCGTCGACGAGCAGCTCACCGCCGCGGGCGCGGACCTGGCGACGCTGGTCATCGGCCTGGGCCGCGCCTTCGCCGCTCAGGTCGACGCCGTCGACCCCGGCTGACCGGCGGGCGGCCCGGCCTCCGCGAACGTGCCGGGCACGACGCCCCACGGACGGCGCCGGGCCAGGAGCGACCCGCGTGGGCACGGGGGCCGACGTCGCGCGGCCCCGGCCCGCAGGGGACCGGGGCCGCGCGACGTCGCTCGGGCCGGGGACGGGCTCGCTCGCGGAGGGTGAGACGTCGGTGACCGGCTCCCGCCCGTCGCAGGCGCGGGCGGGTCAGTCGAGGGGAGCGGCCTCCGACGGGGTGACCACGGTCGGTGCGATCTGGGCGGCAGGGGCGGTGCCGGCCTTGAGGGCGGCCAGGCGTGCCTCCAGCTCGATCTCGTCGTCGGACTTGGCGAGCTCCTCGAACTGGGCGTCGAGCGACGACGCAGCGATCTCTGCCTGGCCGATCGCCTTGGCCTCCTCGCGGCGCACCGCGTCCTCGAACCGGCCGAGCTCGCTCGTCGGGTCGAGGACGTTGATCGAGCTGATCGCGGTCTGCACGGTCTGCTGCGCGGCAGCCGACTTCTGACGCGCCACGAGCGAGTCGCGTCGCGCCTTGAGGTCGCCCAGCTTGTCCTTCATCGCCGCCAGGCCCGTCTTGAGCTTGTCGACCGTCTCGCGCTGCGACTCGATCATCGGCTGCGCCTGCCGGACCTCGGACTCGGCGTCGAGCTGCTTGCGCAGGGCGACCTTGGCGAGCTGGTCGAACTTGTCGGCGTTGACGGTGTCGCCGGCCGCGCGGTACTCGTCGGCCTTGCGGGATGCGGCGAGCGCCTTGCCGCCCCATTCCCGGGAGGCCGAGACGTCCTCGTTGTAGTCCTGCTCCGCCAGGCGCAGGTTCCCGATCGTCTGGGCGATGGCCTGCTCGGCCTCCGCGATGTTGTTGGTGAAGTCGCGCACGAGCTGGTCCAGCATCTTCTGCGGGTCCTCGGCGCGGTCCAGCAGCGCGTTGATGTTGGCCTTCGTGAGCTGGGCGATGCGTCCGAGGACGCTCTGCTTCGCGGTCATGGGATGGTGCCTTCCTCGTCTCAGATCGTTCGTGCTCAGGAGAATCCGTGCCGCCGCGGCGCGGACGCCGGTCAGAACCTGCCGCCGCGCCCGCCGGAGCGGCCGCCGCCGAAACCGCCGCCCGACGAGCGCCCGCCGCCGAACCCGCTGCCACCGTAGCCGCCGCCGAATCCGCCCGAGCGCCCACGTCCGGCACCGCCGCCGATCCCTCCGCCGATCCCGCCGCCCGACCCGCGCAGGATCGAGTCGATGAGGATGCCGCCGAGCACCATTCCGCCGATGTTGGACCCGCCGCCGCCCTGCTGGCCCCAGCCGGAGACGTCGTTCTGGGCGAGCTGCGCGGCGGCCCGGGCGTGGCCCTCGGCCTCCTGCGCGCGGGCGAGCGCCGTCGACGGGTCGCTCGGCTGCAGCGCACGCGCCTCGCCGATGAGCCGGATGGCCTCGGCGAGCCGGGTGCGCGCGTCAGGGCCGACGGCCTGGCGGCGCGTCGAGATGAAGTCGTCCGTCGCCCGCACCTGCGACTCGACCCGGCCCAGCGTGTCGCGCAGCAGGGCGGCCGCGCGGGCGTCCGCCTCGGCCTTGGCGCGCGCCGGCTCGAGTGCCTTGTCGAGCGCGGCCTCGGCCGCGGTGAGCCGTGCGAGCGCGGCGAGCGGGTCGCCGCCCTGTCGCGCCGCCTGCGCCTGTGCGACCGCCTCGCGCGCCTCCGCCGTCGCCGGATCGACGGAGCCGTCGCCGGCGGCGGCGATGATCGGCGCGAGCCGCGCCGCGTCGGCGATGTCCTGCGTGATCGAGGCGACGCCCTTGTCGAGCCGGGGGCCGGCCTCGGCCAGGTCTTCGCCCGCGTGATCGACGGCGTCGAGCAGCCGCACGGCCTGACCGAGCGCGTTCTGCGCCCCGCGCGCCTGCGCGACGGCGGTGTTGCGGTCCTTCTTCGCCAGCGCGGCCCGGCCCAGCCCCACGCAGGTGCGCGCGCCCTCCACGAGCGCGGCCGCCTGGTCCGGGTTGCCCAGGACGGAGGCGAGCGCGGACTGCGGGTAGGTGGCCGACAACGTCACGAGCGCCTGCTGCGACAGCGCGACGCGCGCCGTGAGCTCGTCGGCGCGCTGCGCGGTCTCGTCGAGCACCTGAGGGGCCCGCTCCGCGAGCTTGCGCAGCTCGTCGAACGACTGCGTCTGCGCGTCGAGCGCGTCGGCCGCGCCGTCGACGAGCGTGATGATCTGGGCCAGCCACTGGCGGCGCTGGGCCTCGGGGTCCGGCGTCTCGTCGTCGAGGTGCTGGCGCAGCACGAACGCCTGCGAGACGCTCTCCTTGGCCTGCGCGAGGACCCGCTGGAACTCGGTGGTCGGCTCGAGGCCGAACTCGGCCTGGGCGAAGCCGAGCTCCTGCTCGGACGTCTTGAGCGCGTCGTCGATCGCGACCAGCGCGGTCGCGGCCCGCTTCTCGAGCTCCTCGGTGGACAGGCGTGCGAGCTCGTCCTGGCTCGTCGCGGCCTGCTGCCCGGCCGCCTTGCGCCGGTGCCGCCACCACAGCCAGCCACCCACGCCGCCCACCACGACGACGGCGCCGCCGAGCGCGAGGGGAGCGCCCGCCCCGCCGGCGCCCGAGGTGCCGCCGATGCCGACGATGGCGTCGGCCGCGGCGATCGCGGCGGCGCCCCAGTCGCCCTCGCCCTCGGGGGCGTTGGCCGCCGCGCGGAGCTTGTCGGTCGCGGCGTTCTCGATGGCATCGATGTTCTGCGGGGTCAGGTCGACGTTGTTGTCGACCGACAGGCCGAACGAGCGGTCGCCCGTCGCGACCGTCAGGAGGATGTCGTGAAGACCCAGGTGCGCCGCGGTGGCCGTCTGGTTCGCCCAGCTCCGGCCGTCCAGCGTGTCGAACGAGTCGACGTAGACCACGAACAGGCGGAACGTCGTCTCGTCGGCAACGCGGTCGAGCGCCGCCTGGACGTCGGCCGTGCGGTCGCCCAGCACCCCCACGCGGTCCGTGATCTCGCCGTCGAGGTCCGCGAGCGGCTGCTCCGCGTGCGCCACGCCGAGCAGCGTCGGCGCGACGCCGTCGGGCACGAGCGCGGGGGCGAGCGCGAGCGCGCCTCCCAGCAGGGCGACGGCGATGGCAGCGAGGAATGCGGGCACGCGGCGCGGCGTGCCCGTGACGGCGTGGCTCACGCTCTCGATCGTGCCGTGCGGGGCAGGGCGACGCAATCGGGGTGAACGGGAATCGCCCGGTCTGCGGGCGCGATAAGTCCGTCGTGACAGGCGGTCCCTGCCCTGGTGAGAGGGCACCAGGGGCGTTCTGGCGCGCCGCCGGGCCCCGGGTTCGGGTCTCCAGCCGGTGCGACACGCGGTGTGCGACGGCGGACGGGGACCCCGGCCCGGTGTGCCCCGGGTGGTCACCACGCGCCGCGGCCTCGCGCTACACCGGCTCCAGGTCCTCCGCGTCCACGATCCGGTAGGCGTAGCCCTGCTCGGCGAGGAAGCGCTGCCGGTGGGCCGCGAAGTCCTGGTCGACCGTGTCGCGGGAGACGACGGCGTAGAAGTGCGCGGTGCGCCCGTCCTGCTTGGGCCGCATGACGCGGCCGAGCCGCTGCGCCTCCTCCTGCCGCGACCCGAACGACCCGGAGACCTGGATGGCCACGGACGCCTCGGGCAGGTCGATCGAGAAGTTGGCGACCTTGCTCACCACGAGCCGCGAGATCTCGCCCGAGCGGAACGCGTCGAACAGGCGCTGCCGCTCGCGCACCGTCGTCGCGCCCGTGATCAGGGGCGCGTCGAGGTGCGCGGACAGCTCGTCGAGCTGGTCGAGGTACTGCCCGATGACCAGGATCTGGTCGTCGGGGTGCTGTGCGACGATCTGCTCGACCACGCGGTTCTTGCCCGACGCCGTCGCCGCGAGCCGGTACTTGTCCTCCGGCTCGGCGACGGCATACGTCATGCGGTCGCTCTCGGGAAGCGTGAGCCGCACCTCGACGCAGTCGGCCGGGGCGATGTACCCCTGCGCCTCGATGTCCTTCCACGGGGCGTCGTACCGCTTGGGGCCGATGAGGCTGAAGACCTCGTCCTCGCGGCCGTCCTCCCGGACCAGGGTCGCCGTCAGCCCGAGACGCCGGCGGGCCTGCAGGTCCGCCGTCATGCGGAAGATCGGGGCGGGCAGCAGGTGGACCTCGTCGTAGACGATGAGGCCCCAGTCGCGGGCGTCGAGCAGCTCCAGGTGCGCGTAGACGCCGCGGCGCTTGGTGGTGAGCACCTGGTAGGTGGCGATCGTGACCGGCTTGATCTCCTTGCGGGTGCCCGAGTACTCGCCGATCTCGTCCTCGGTGAGCGTGGTGCGGCGCACCAGCTCGTCCTTCCACTGCCGGGCGGAGACGGTGTTGGTGACGAGGATGAGCGTCGTCGTGCCCGACTTGGCCATCGCGCCGGCGCCGACGATGGTCTTGCCCGCCCCGCACGGCAGGACGACGACGCCCGAGCCGCCGAACCAGAACGTGTCGACGGCCTGCGCCTGGTAGGGGCGCATCTCCCAGGGCTTGGCCGGGCCGGTCTCACCGGTGCGAGGCGTCGCCACCGGGGACAGCGCGATCGGGTGCTTCTCGCCGTCGACGTAGCCCGCCAGGTCCTCGGCCGGCCAGCCGAGCTTGACCAGCACCTGCTTGAGGTGCCCGCGCTCGGAGGGGTGGACGGCCACGGTCTCGTCGTCGATGCGGTCGCCCAGCAGCCCGGAGGTGCGCCGGGACTTGAGCACCTCGGCGAGCACCGCCTTGTCGGAGGCCTGGAGCACCAGCCCGTGCGTGGGGTGCGCGTGCAGCGTCAGGCGCCCGTAGCGCGACATGGTCTCGGCGACGTCGACCAGCAGCGCATGCGGCACGGGGTAGCGCGAGAACTCGATGAGCGTGTTGACGACCTGCTCGGCGTCGTGCCCCGCGGCGCGCGCGTTCCACAGGCCGAGGCTGGTCAACCGGTAGGTGTGGACGTGCTCGGGAGCCCGCTCCAGCTCGGCGAACGGAGCGATCGCCCGACGGCACTGGTCGGCGAGGGGATGCTCGACCTCCAGGAGCAGCGACTTGTCCGACTGCACGATCAAGGGTCCGTCGGCCATGCGGCGTCCTTCCGAGGAGGGTGGGTGACGCGTGCCGCCCGCGGCGGGACGCGGGCGGTGTCGTGTGGGTCAGGAGTCGTCCGGGTCGACGCGGGCGATGCGGTGGACCGCGATCGTCAGCTCGGCGGCACGTTGCGGGTCGAGGGCGCGCAGGCGGCCCGCCTCCACGCGCAGGGGCCGCACGCGGCGCCGGATCGGGCGGCCGTGGCCGTCGACCAGCTCGAGCCACACATGGCCACCGTCACGGACGGCGTCGCGCAGCAGGGCCAACGCGTCACCCGGGACGGCTGTTCCCGTCGTGGCGCCCGACGACGCAGCCTTGGCCGCGGGTGCGCGGTCGCCGGGAGCACGGTCGCCGGGAGCACGATCGCCGGGAGCGCGGTCACCTGGTGCACGGTCGCCGGGAGCGCGCGGCGGCGCCGGCGTGCCCAGGCGCGCACCGGCCTCGCCCGTCGCCGTCGAGGCGAACGGCGAGCGCCGCCCCTCGCCGTCGGCGACGCGCAGCCGCTCCACGAGCGCACGGCGCTCGCCGTCCGACGTCGGGGCCCCGGCCGCCGCATACGGTGACCGGACCCCGCGCCCGCCGCCGCGTTCGAGGCGCGGCGGGCGGCCCCACCGGCCGAGCGGGCGTCCGTCGGGTCCTTCGAGCGCGGCCAGCAGCCCACGCTGCCGCAGCGCCGCGTGCAGCCGCGCCGCGGGGACCGCGGCGGCGACGACCGTGGGCGCGAGGCGCACCAGCCCGAGGTCGGCCACGCGAGGGTCCTCGACGAGGCCCGCGAGCACGGTCGGGTCGGTTGCCCGCACGTACGACCCGGCCGCGCCGACACGCAGCGCGGCGTGCCGGCGAGCGGTGTCGCGCACGAGGTAGTCGAGCGGCTGCGGCACCGGCACCGGGGACCGGCGCGCGAGCTCGGCGAGCAGCTCGTCGGCGGTGTCGCCTGCGTCGAGCGCTCGCGTGACCGAGGCCGGCGTGAAGCGGACCGTCGTCGCGGCTCCGCGCGACTCGACGTCGGCGACGCGCTCGACCAGCGCGGCCAGCTCGCGCGAGGGCCGCCCGGGCACGATGCCCGTGAGGTCGCCCTGGAGCAGCACCTCCTCGACGGCCGGCGCGAGGATCGTGCCCAGCGCCCCGCCGAGCACCGCCTCGGCGTCGTGCGCGTCGCCCGGGTCGGTGGCGTCGAGCAGCGCGAGCACCGCCCGCCCCGTCGCGGCGAGCGCCCCCGCGCCGGTCACGCCCAGCAGCGCGGCCTCCCGCAGGAGCCCCACGACGGCCGCCTCGGGCGGCACCGCCCGTGGCGTGCGCCAGGTGAGGTCGGCGACGACGTCGGGCGCACGCACGGTCCGCCCGGGCAGAGCGCCGAGCGCCGTGAGCACCTGGGCGCGCAGGCGCGGGACCCAGCCGCGGCTCAGGTCGGAGCTCAGCGGGGCCCGGACGTTCCCCTTGTCGTCGCGCGTCCCGGCGAGCCACGGGGTGCGCCGGCTGCCCGCCCAGGCGGCGGCCAGCACGCCCCAGCGCTCGGCCGTGCCGGCGTCGTCCCACTCGTCGGCGCGCGTCGTCGGCACGTACGACGGCGGGGTGTCGCCGTCGGCCCGTGGCGACCGGTCGTCGCCCCAGGCCGCGCGGCGTGACGAGCGGGCGCCGCCGTCGTCGTCGACGAGCCCCGCGGTGGCCGCCAGCTCGACGACGGCGGCGGTCGTCGCCTCGTCGGCGCCGAGCGCCTGCGCGGTGCGGCGCAGGTCGCGCACGCCGACGCCACCGGCGCGCAGGACGGGCGGTGGCGCGTCCTGCCACGTGCGCAGGAGGGCGTCGACCAGGCGGACCGCCTCGACGGCCGCGGCCGCCGCCTCGGCGTCGGCGGTCGCGGACTCGACGGGGCGGGCGCCGTCGGGGACCGGGGGTCGCAGCCGCGGGCTCGCGTGGGTGCGGCCGCCGCGCAGCGCCAGGCCGACCTCGCGCGGCAGCACGACGGTGCCACCCCCGCCCTCGGCGAGCAGGCCGGCCGCGAGCAGCGCGCGCACGGCCCGGTGCGCGGCCGTGCCGGCCGTGGGCAGGGTGCCGACGGGAGTGCCCCAGGCGAGCGCGTCGAGAACCTCGCGGGCACCCGGCTCCAGCGCCGGTTCCGGCGCCGGCTCCGGCGCCGACGCGGACGGACGGAGGGCCTGGAGGGTGTCCGGGGAGGGCCGGGGGCCGGGCGTGACGGCGGCCGCGGGGCCCAGGCCCGCCGGGTAGGGGCCCAGGGCCTCGGCCAGGCCGGGCGCCGCGCGCAGCGACCCGTCCGCGCCCGGCGACCACAGCAGGGCGTGCGCCCGTGCCTGGGCGACGAGCCGCGCGACGGCGGCCGCGTCGTCGGCGTCGGTGGCGCCGACGGCCGCCGCGACGTCGTCGACACGGACGGCGGGCATGACCTCCTCGAGCGCGAGCACGGCCTCGAGCACCTGGAGGGTGGGCGTGTCGGCCTGCGCGAGCGCCCGGTCGAGCGACGTGCGTGAGGACGCGCGCGCCGCGAGCGAACGCAGCGTCGACGGCGAGGGCGAGGCCAGGTCCGGGCGCGCTCGCAGCAGCGCGACGAGGGCGTCGTCGGGCAGGGCGCGCACGGCGTCGGAGAAGGAGGCCATCTCGTCGATGCTACGCGGGCGGGAGCGGCGCGCGGAGCCGTCCGGTGCTCGGCGCGGTGGACGGGAGCGGTGGACAGGAACGGCACATGGACGGCCCGCGGGGGCACGGGCCGGTAGCCTTGTGGCGCGGCCCGGTGGCGGGCCGCTTCCGTACGTCCCACCCGGGACCTGGAACGTCACGAGCAGCAACGAGAACGAGGTCACGGTGCCTACCGGCAAGGTCAAGTGGTTCGACGCGGAACGCGGGTTCGGCTTCATCGCCGGCGACGACGGTGGCGAGGTCTTCCTGCACGCGTCCGCCCTGCCGGCGGACGCCGCCAGCCCCAAGCCTGGGACGCGGGTCGACTACGGCGTGGCCGACGGCCGGCGTGGTCCGTCCGCGCTCGCCGTCACGGTGCTCGACGCCGCCCCGTCGGTCGCGAAGGCCAAGCGCAAGGCGCCGGCCGAGATGGCGACCATCGTCGAGGACCTCATCAAGGTGCTCGACCGCGTGGGCGACTCGCTCAAGCACGGCCGCTACCCCGACGACAAGGCCGGCGAGCGCGTCGCCAAGCTGTTGCGCGCCGTGGCCGACGACCTCGAAGCCTGAGGGACAATACCCCAGTGACTGCTGCCGCCGACGCCCCGGCCCGTCCCCGTCGCACGACCGGCCGCCCCGCCAAGGAGGTGGTGCTGGTCGGCGCCGTCGAGCTCGCGCGCGCCGCCGCGGTCGAGGTCGCGGAGTCGGCGTCCGACGTCGGCGAGCACCTCGGTGCCGTCGTCGACGGCGAACGCCTGGTCTCGCACCGCTTCACCGCGGCGATGAAGGGCTACCACGGCTGGTCCTGGGTCGTGACGCTCGCGCGCGTGCCGCGCGGACGCAACGCCACGGTGTGCGAGGTCGAGCTGCTGCCGGGCGACGAAGCGCTGCTCGCACCCGAGTGGCTGCCCTGGGCCGAACGGCTGCGGCCGGGCGACATCGGCCCTGGCGACGTGCTGCCCTTCAGGCCCGACGACCCGCGGCTCGAACCGGGGTACACGCCGACGGGCGACCCGGAGGTCGACGCGGTCGCGATCGAGGAGCTCGCGCTGGCCCGCCAGCGCGTGCTGTCCCCCTTCGGGCGCGAGGAGACCGCGCAGCGCTGGTACCGCGGATCGCGCGGCCCGACGTCCGCGACCGCCGTCGCATCGGCCGCGGAGTGCCTGTCGTGCGGCTACCTCGTGCCGCTCAGCGGCTCGCTGGGTCAGCTGTTCGGGGTGTGCGCGAACGCGTGGTCGCCCGACGACGGCAAGGTCGTCTCGCTCGACCACGGCTGCGGCGCCCACTCGGAGACCGACGTGGAGCCCGGCCCGTCCGACTGGCCCGCCGCCGACCCGCTGATCGACGAGACGACGCTGGAGCTGGTCCCCCCGGCCGCGCCGGCCGAGACGCTTCCCCCGGCAGGCGCCGACGCCTCCGGCGCGGACGCGCCCCCCGCCCTCTCCCTGCCCGAGACGGCTCCCGAGGCGGAGTGACCGCCGACCCGTTCGGCACCGAGGCGCTGCGCGCCGCCGTCGTCGACGCGTGGCGGGCGTCACCGACCCGCCTGCGGGAGGACGCGAACCTCGAAGAGGACCACGCGCGCGGCTACTACCGCGACCGCGTCGTCGTCGAGCTGGCCCAGAACGCCGCCGACGCCGCCGCCCGCGCCGGCATCCCCGGCCGGGTCACGTTCCGCCTCGACGAGTCCGCCGACCCGCCGCGACTGACCGTCACCAACGTGGGCGCCCCGCTCGACGCGGACGGCGTCGCCTCCCTCGCGTCCCTGCGCGCGTCGTCGAAGGGCGCCGGCGACGTCGGCCGGTTCGGGGTCGGGTTCGCCGCCGTGCGCTCGGTGAGCGACGACGTCACGATCAGGTCCGCGACAGGCGGGGTCCGGTTCGCCGAGTCGCTGACCCGCGCCGAGCTCGCACGCCACGGACTCGGCGCGGGACCGCGTTCCAGCCGTCACGTCGCCGCGCTGCGCCTGCCCTTCCCCGCCGCGGCGACGCCGGGCGAGACCGTCGTCGAGCTGGCATTGCGCGACGGCACCGCCGTCGCCGCCGTGCGCGCCCAGCTCGACGCCGTCGACGACGCCCTGCTGCTCGCCCTGCCCGCGCTCGCGCAGGTCGTGGTCGAGACCGGGGCCGGGCGGCGCGTGCTCGACGACGTCGCCTCCCGGTGGACGATCCGCCGCGCCGTCGGCGAGCTGGCGCCCGCCGACGTCGCCGACCTGCCGTCCGAGCAGCGCCGCACCGCGTGGTCGCTGGTGTGGGCGCTGCCGCGAACCGGCGAGGCGGACCGTGCGGCCACCGCCAGGCCCGTGCTGCACGCCCCCACGCCGACGGACGTGCCCCTCACCTTCCCGGCCCTGCTCGTCGCGACGTTCCCCGTCGACCCCGGGCGCCGCCGTGTGCTGCCCGGGCCCGCGGCCGACCGCCTCGCCGCCGAGGCCGGGCGCGCATACGCGGCACTGCTCGCCGAGGTCTCCGCCGACCGCGGCGACAGGGCCCTCGCGCTCGTCCCCGGCGACCTGCCGGCAGGCGAGCTCGACGCCGCGATCCGGGAGTCCGCCGTCGACGCCCTGCGCACGACACCGCTGCTGCGTGCCGCGCCGCCGGGCGCCGGCCCGGCGGTCGGGGACCGGGTGGCACCGCAGGACGCCGTGCTCCTCGTGGGGCCGCCGGGCGAGGACGCCGCCGTCGCGGCCGCGCTCGGCACCGTGCCCCTCGCGGCACGGTTCCACACGACGGCGCGGCGCCTCGGCGCACGCGTCGTTCCCCTGGCCGACCTGCTCGACGACCTCCCGACGACGTCGCCGCCCGGGCGATGGCGGGCCGTCTACGCCGCGCTCGCCCCGCACGCCGGCGACGCCGCGGTGCGCGAGGCGCTCGCGGGCGTGCCCGTGCCGCTCGCGGACGGGCGCGTCGCGCACGGCGTGCGTGGCCTGGTGCTGCCCCCGGCCGGTGCCGGGGCCGCGAGCGGTGCCGCCGACGGCGCCCGCTCGCGGGCGGGCGCGGACGGCCACGCGCGCGGACCCGCCCCGGCGCTGAGGGCGGCCGAGACGCTCGGCGTCCGGATCGTGCACCCGGACGCCGCGCACGCCGTGCTCGAGCGGGTCGGGGCGGCGCCGTTCGACCCGCGCGCGATCCTCGCGGACCCTGCGGTGCGGTCGGTGGCGCTCGCGGCGGCCGAGGACGTGCTCGAGGGTGAGGGGTTCGGCGGCCCGGTCGCGGAGGGCGAGGGCGCGCGCGGTCGCGGGCCGGGCGAGGGGGGCCTGGGCGGGCGTGACCTCGGTGAGGGCGACGACGCGGCGGACGCCGACTGCGGAGCGGGCGACGCCGGGCCGGGCGCCGTCGTCGGTGCGGTGCTCGCGCTCGTGGGACTCGTGGGACTCGTGGGAGCGGTCGAGCGCACCGCGGGTGGCCGGGGCGACGGTGCCGACGGTGCCGACGGTGCCGGCGGTACCGAGAGTGCCGAGCCCGCCGACGATCTCGCGGACGCCCGGCCCGCGTCCGCGCGGGTGCCGTTCTGGGTGGGGGAGATGCCCGTGCGGGTCGAGGACGGCGAGGTGGCCGCCCTGCGGGAGACCGCGTTGCCCGGGTCGTGGGCCGCGCGGCACCTCGACGCGCTCGCCGTCGTCGACCAGCGCGAGGTCGAGGCGTTCGGCGCCGCGGCGCTGCACGCCGCCGGAGCGCATGCCGGGCTCGACGTGTACACGGTGCGGGACGCCCTCACCCCCGGGCCCGGCGACCAGCCGGGGCAGGCCGGCGAGGACGATCCCGCCGGGTGGCTCGCCGGATGGTCCGACTACCTCGCCGACCTTGCAGAACGCTGGGGGCCGGACGTGCTCCTCGACGAGCTCGACGCCGTCGCCGATCTCGACGCCGTCGCCGACGACGCGTGGCCCGGCGCGCTCGCCCGCATCGCCGCCGACCCCAGCCTGCGCCGCGCCCTGGTCGCCGCGCCACGACCGGGCACCGGTGCGCGCCGCGGTGCCGCGCCCGCGCCGTCGTACACGGCGTGGTGGCTGCGCCGGCACCTGGGCGCGCCGTTCGCGCTGCACGACGGCGTCCCGCTCCTGCCGCCCGTCCCGGACGCCGCCCGCGGTCTCGACGAGGGCATGCTGCGGGCGCTCGGCGGCGTCGGGTCGCTCGACGAGCCCGGCCCCGCCGACTGGCCCGCCGTGCTCGACGCGCTCCCCGACGCCGGGTCGCCGCTGCCGCTGCGGGACGCGCTCGCCGTCTGGCACGGCCTGACGGAGCTCGCCCGCCATCTCGACCCGGCCGCGCGCACGACGGCGCTGACCGCGCTGCCCGACCGCCTGCCCGCCGTGCGTGGCGAGGCCGTCGAGGTCGCCGACGCGGACGACGTCGTCGTGGCCCCCGGGATGCGCTGGGCCCAGCTCGGGCCGGTGGTCCCCGCGCCCGCCGGGGCCGAGGCGGCCCTCGCGGACCTGCTCGACCTGCCCGTCGCGCACGACGTGCGACCCGACGACCCCGCGGGGACGGACGTGCCCCTCGACCCGCGTGTCGTCGCGCTCGACGCGCGCCTGCCCACGCGGTGGCGGCGCCACGAACGACTCGAGGTGGGTGGCGTCGGCGTCGGGTACTGGGTGGCGGACGGCATCGCGCACGCCACCGACGAGGCGGGCCTGGCACGCGCCCTGGCCGACCTGCTCGGCGGCCCGCACCTGGCCGCACCCCTCGCGGCCGCCCTGGCCGCCCCGCACACCGCGACCGCGGTGTGGACCGCCCAGGCGTGGAGCCGCTGAGGCAGGCACGGCTTCTCGCAGGTGCGCTCGTGCCCGACGTCGGCGTGCGGGCCGGGGCCGTGCGTGACGGCGGCCGTGCGCTCCGGCTGCCGGGCAAGGCGGCGCGAGCCGCCGCAGGGAACCGTCAGCGGTGCCGGCGCTCCCACAGCAGGCCGAGTCCGCCCAGGGCCAGGCCTGAGGCGCAGACGGCGGCGGCCGTCCACCGGAGCGTCCCCGTGAGCGCGAGGATCCCCGTGACGACGAGTGCGACCCCCCAGGCCGCCATGCCCCAGAGCACCACCTTGCGCAGGTCGACCGACACCGGCGGGGGACCGGGACGACGCGTCTCAGGGTGGGTCAGGAGCCGGACGAGCGAGGGCACCCGGTGAGTGTAATCGCGCGGACTGGCGTCCTGGTCAGGGTCGGCCGTCCCGAGCGAACAGGGCGTGGCTGCGCGAGCGCGGGATCGTGGCAACGATCTCGGAGCGTGACGACCAGATCGCTCACCGCCGCAAACGGCCCGGGCGGCCGATCGACTTCGGCGACGAGCAGCGTCTGTCGGCGTTCGTCCGTTCGCGGGCATGGACCCACGGTGAGGGTTCGACGTTCTCTTCCGATGACCACTTCGCGCAATTTTGTGCCCTTGGATGGCGCCACGTCACGCTGGTGCCGCATCGTTCCAGCCCCGGACGCCCACGAAGGGCGTCCCTCGTTCAGATGGGACTGTGATGGGGAAACACGCCACCAGACCGCTAATCGCGGCCGCAGCCACTCTCGGGCTACTTGGCCTTGCGGCACCGGCATCAGCCGCGGATGAGAACGAGATCGAGTCGACGGCTGACCTGATTGCACAGGTCGCGCCCGACCAGGGCACAGTCGCTGCCCTGCCGGTTGTGGCCGGAGAAGTCGCGCTCGCGTCCCCGCGCGGGACAGCCACGGTTTCGCTGGACCCTGATGAGCCGATCCTGATCGAGTCGGCTGCGACGCCCGACACGCCGCTGAAGGTCTCACTGCCCGACGAGGTCGCCGTCGCCCCAGCGCAAGTCGCCAGCGACGGAACCCTCGTCTACGAGGCAGTCGACCGCGGCGCGGACGTCGCGGTACAGGTCATCGACGAGGCATCGGTGCGCATCCAGACAATCATCCCTGACGCATCCGGGCCCACCTCTTTCACCTACGACCTCGGGCTGCCTGCCGACACCATCGCGGTGACGAGCCCCGACGGATCAATCAACTTCACCAACCCGGACGGAGGGTGGATCGCCGGAGTCGCCGCCCCCTGGGCAGCGGACGCGAACGGCGACGACGTCCCGACGTCATTTCGGGTTGAGGGCTCCGCGCTCGTCCAGGACGTGGACCTTTCCGACGTCGCCGCCTTCCCCGTAGTGGCGGATCCGTACTTCGGCAAGGCTCTGTTCAGCAAGATCGCGCTGGTCAACCGTGACCCCGCGGCACGACCGTTAGCGTCACGCCCACCGGGTGGGGTCGCGCGAACGGCAACAACGCTTTCGCCGTGGGGTCCTACAAGAGCGAGTACCAATCGAAGGTCGCGACCAAGTACGAGACGACGAATATGCTGTGGCAGCTTGGATGCCACGCTCAGTTCGCGCCGTTGAAGTCCACCTGGAACCTCGACACCTGGATCAAGCGAGGCTCGTACGCTCAGATTGTCGCCCACGCATGCAACTGACGGAGAGATGACATGACCTCAACAGCGTTCTCCGGCCGCCGCCGTGGCGTCGGCACGATTGCCAGCGTGGTGCCCGTGGTGGTGATCATCGTTGGCGTGGTGCTGCTCATCAGCACGGGATATCGCGCAGATGCGGCGGCAGGCGAGCTCCCCGGGTGGCAGTTCGCGGTCCCATGGGCGGTACTGGCCATCGGACTTCTTGCCACGGCAGGGGTTCTGGTCGCCCAGGGCCGTCGTGGCCGCACGTGGGCGTGGGGGTTGCTTGCCGGCCTCGTGGCCCCGCTTGCACTCGTCGGCATCACCTTCCTCGTCGTGTCATAGATGCCGCGGTGAAACATCCAACCGCGTGGGCGTCGGCACGAACGGCGAGAGTCTGTCGAGTCGACGCCCGCGCGGAGGGATCCCAGTGGTCAGTCCTGCCCTGACCGACGACACGCGCGGTGCGGTCGTTCGCACTTCGGGACCTTGGCCCATGTTCGTTGAGGGAACCCCACCGAACACCCGGACGCAGCAACGACGACGACGCCAGGCCACCGGCGACCGCGTCCTCAGACGTCACCCAGAAACCGTCGGATTTCTCCCCGCTACTGCGAGACCGCAGGTGGCCGATCAGCCCGCGTTGCTCGAGACCGCGACCTTGGGTGGGCAGGCGAGGGGGCGGTGCCCCGTCGCTCGAGCCCCGGCCCTCGATGGGCCGCGGGCTCGACCCGGGCCACACCGGATGGGCCGGGCTGCTCGGCACGGCCCATCCGGTCGGCGGTCACTCGGTGGTGTCGGAACTGACCGACAAGAAGATCCGCCGCGGCGCGCACAAGTCCGTGACCGCGCTCGAGAAGGACATCCGCGACTGGATCGCGAACTGGAACACCGACCCACGCCCCTACGTCTGGACCAAGACCGCCGACGAGATCCTCGAACGCCTCGCCACATATCTGAACAGAATTCCTGACTCAGGACGCTAGGGCGTGCACGAGGTACCTGTCGAGCAGGGGCGAACGAGGGTGTCACTCGTCATCGGTGTCGTCTCCTTCGACGAATGTCTCGGCAGACGGGCCGTGGGGTCGGCCGGTACTCGTGGAGCAGCCACCGGGCCGCGGTGAGGTGATCGCGCGATCCGGCACCTCACCCGTCATGCCGCACGGGTGAACTGCGGGTGAGGGGCGGGGTGAAAGGCACCCGAGGGCCTGACCGTGCGAGCCGGGCGCTCCTAGAGTCGGGAACGTCCCTCCCACCAACTCCCTCGCACACAAGGACACACTCCGTGAGCACTGCGACCCAGAGCCACCTCGCCAGTCCGCGAGCCGCGCTGCGCGCACGCGGGCTCCAGATGACCCGAGCCGCCTTCGGCCGCAGCCCCTGGCACGCGGCGTACCGTCGCCGCCTGGCGCTCACGGACACGGTCGTCGTCGCGGCGGCCGTCGCACTGGCGGCCTGGGTGCGGTCGAACGAGGCGAGCGTGCCTGGTGCGGCGGAGCAGGCGGGGGCCTCGCTGGTGCTCGCCGTCCTGTGGCTGGGCGCCCTCGGGGTGGACAAGTCGTACGACCCGCGCACGTTCGGCTCTGGCCCGCTGGAGTTCCACCGCGTGTTCGACGCGTCGTGGAAGCTGTTCAGCCTCGTGGCCGTCGCGGCGTTCCTCGTCAAGGCCGACGCCGCGCGTACCTACCTCGTGGTGGCGCTGCCGGTGGGCCTGGTGGGCCTGCTGGCCGCCCGCTACCTGTGGCGTGGCTGGCTGCACCGGCACCGCGAGCAGCGGGAGATGACGACGGCCGTGCTGGCCATCGGTCTGCGCGATCAGGCCGAGCGGCTCATCCGGGAGATGAACGGACGACCCACGTCGGGCTACCGCGTCGTGGGCGTGTGCATCCCGGTCGGCACCGCCCGTGCGGGCGAGACGATCGAAGGCGTCCCGGTGCTGGGCGACCTCAGGACGGCCGGGACGATCGCCGCCCAGGTGGGCGCGGACTGTGTCGCCGTCAGCGGGTCCGACGCGATCACCGCGGACGTCGTGCGCCGCCTCGGCTGGGAGCTCGAGCCCGTGGGCGTGGACCTCATGCTCACGGCCGAGCTCGCCGACGTCGCCGGGCCGCGCATCATGGTGACCCCGGCGGCCGGCGTGAGCCTGCTGCACGTCGACGCCCCCCGGTTCGCGGGGCCGAAGTTCCTGCTCAAGGCGGTGACCGACTGGGTGGGGGCCGCGATGCTCACCCTCCTGGCCTCCCCGGCGCTGCTCGCCATCGCGGTCGCCGTCAAGGCGACCAGCCCCGGCCCGGTCTTCTTCCGGCAGGACCGTGTCGGACGCGGCGGCCGCACCTTCAAGATGCTCAAGTTCCGCAGCATGTGCGTCGGCGCGGAGGCGATGGTCGACGACGTCGCGTCCGACGGCGGCAACGACGGCGCAGGCCCGCTGTTCAAGCAGCGGGACGACCCGCGCGTGACGAAGGTCGGCAAGGTGCTGCGCCGCTACTCGCTCGACGAGCTGCCGCAGCTGCTCAACGTGCTGTCGGGCAACATGAGCCTGGTCGGCCCGCGCCCGCCGCTGCCCGCGGAGGTCTCCCGGTACGAGGCGCGCATGCGCCGTCGGCTGCTGGTCAAGCCGGGGCTCACCGGGCTGTGGCAGGTGGGCGGGCGCTCCGACCTGCCGTGGGAGGAGTGCGTGCGGCTCGACGTGTACTACGCCGAGAACTGGACGATCTTCGGAGACCTGATGATTCTCGCCCGCACGGCCAAGGCGGTGCTCGCCGGAGACGGCGCGTACTGACGCCTCCGGGCATCGTCGTCCGAACGACCGCGACGGCTGCGCAGCGCGCCACGGCGCCCGCAGATTCACATTGCCTTCACGGCCCTGGCACGATACGCGCATGGCCAACACGACCACCGCGCCGGCCAAGGAGCTGGGCGCGATCGATCGCTTCTTCAAGATCACCGAGCGTGGCTCGACCGTCGGGACAGAGATCCGCGGCGGCCTGGTCACCTTCTTCACGATGGCGTACATCATCGTGCTCAACCCGATCATCCTCGGCAACGTGCCCGACGGCTCCGGGCAGCTGCTCGCCGGGGGTGACACCGCGCAGATCGCCGCGGTCACCGCGCTCGTCGCGGGCGTCATGACGATCCTCATGGGCGTCTTCGCGAACTTCCCGCTCGCGCTCGCCGCAGGTCTCGGCCTCAACGCCGTCGTCGCCTACTCGATCGCCACCATCCCGGGCATGACCTGGGCCGACGCCATGGGCATCATCGTGCTCGAAGGCCTGATCATCCTGGTCCTGGTGCTCACCGGGTTCCGGGAGGCGGTGTTCAAGGCGGTGCCGCACGAGATCAAGGTCGCGATCTCTGTGGGCATCGGCCTGTTCATCGCGTTCATCGGGTTCGTCGACGCCGGGTTCGTGCGCATCCCCGCCTCGCTCGCCACGCCGGTCGAGCTGGGCATCGGCGGGTCGCTGAGCTCGTGGCCGATCCTCGTGTTCGTCGTCGGCCTGTTCACCGCGATCATCCTCATGCTCAAGAAGGTGCGCGGCGCGATCCTCATCGCGATCGTCGCCGGCACCGTGCTGGCGATCATCGTCGAGGCCATCGGCTCGCTCGGGTCGCAGGTCGACAACCCGGCCGGCTGGAAGCTCAACGTGCCGCAGCTCACCGACTCCTGGGGCCTGCCCAGCTTCGGCATCCTCGGCAACTTCTCGCTGCTCGGCTCGTTCCGCAACATCGGCGTCATTGCCGTCATCCTGCTGGTGTTCACGCTCATGCTGGCCGACTTCTTCGACACGATGGGCACCATGGTGGCCGTCGGCGGCGAGGCCGGTCTGCTCGACGAGGAGGGCAACCCGCCCAAGACCCGGCAGATCCTCATCGTCGACTCCGTGGCGGCAGCCGCCGGTGGCGTGGGTTCGGTGTCGTCCAACACCTCGTACATCGAGTCGGCAGCAGGCGTCGGCGACGGCGCACGCACCGGCCTCGCGTCCGTGGTGACGGGCATCGCGTTCCTGCTGGCGATCTTCGCCGCGCCCGTCGTCGAGATGGTGCCTTACGAGGCCGCGACGCCGGCGCTCGTCGTCGTCGGTTTCCTCATGCTCACGCAGGTCACCGGCATCGACTGGAAGAACTACGAGGTCGCGCTGCCCGCGTTCCTCACCATCGTGCTCATGCCGTTCACGTACTCGATCACCGCGGGCATCGGTGCGGGCATCATCACGTACGTGGTCATCAAGCTGGCGGTCGGCAAGGCGAAGGCGGTGCACCCGTTCCTGTACGGGGCGGCGGTGCTGTTCGTCCTGTACTTCCTGCAGGGGCCGCTGCGGAGCTGGGTCGGGTTCTGACGCGCTCGCTCGAACGGCGGCGGCCCGCCCCTCTGGGGGCGGGCCGCCGCCGCGCTTTCGGGATGTGCCGAGGTGCCGTGCGTCAGCTCGTGCCGGAGGCCCGCAGCGCCCCCACGATCCGCTGCACGTGCTCCTTGAGCTGTGCATAGGACTGCGCGTACGCGGCGTCGCCCCTCCGGTAGGGGTCGACGACGTCGTCCTGCGGGCGCGCCCCCGCGAAGTGGTGCCGCCGCTTGACCGCGGCCTGGGCCACGCGGGCGAGGCGTGCCGCGTCGTCGTCGCCGGAGACCTCCGCGGGGGTGACCGCGGAGGCGAGCTGGGCGAGCTCGCCCAGCGCGAACGTGCGCCGCAGGGCGAGCGGCTCGAGGTCGAGCACGAGGGCACGGTGCGCGGCGGTGAGCGTGAGCACGAGGTCGGCGGAGCGGACGTCGGCTGCCGTGAGCGCGCGGGACGCGAAGCCGTCGGAGGCGATGCCGTCGCGGGCGAGCAGCGCCGCCATCGGCGGGCTCACCGGCGCCCCGGGCAGCCCCGACGTCCCGGCGGAGGTCACCTGGACGGACGCGTCCAGCGCCGCCGACAGCAGCAGCTCGGCGGCGGGGGACCGGCAGATGTTGCCGGTGCAGACGCACAGCACGCAGTACACAGGAACCCCCATCAGGCGGGCCGGACGGCGCCGGCACCCGCGCGGCCACCGTGACCGGACCCTGGGCCGGTCGGCGACTCACGATACGGCGGCACCGCGACCGCAGCGTCGAGGTGTCGCACGGAGGCCAGGACGTGAGCCGCTCCGCCGACGGGTCGGCAGGTGCCGCCGCCGATGAGCCCGATCGTTGCAGGAGCGAGGACCTCGCGCTCGCCGGGCGCGGGATCGCACAGGGGCGCAGAACCCGTCGACGTCGAACCCGCACGGCACGCCGGCGGCGTCGAGAATGGCGAGGCGGCGCCCGCCGATTTCACCAGTGGTATCTCGGGGTGTCGCCATCGCTCAGGTCACGGGCATGCGCCAGGGCAGGGAAACTCGCGTGCGCATCGGCTCGTTCGGTGATCACTATTCGGTAAGGCTTCCCTTTCTCGCAGGTGAAAATGCCGGATATGGTGAGGCTCTGCTTGCTTGAGAAATACCGAATCGCGGGTGACCATCGAGTGTGCCCCGCATTCTTCTCGCCGTGCGCAGCTATCCGTTCCTGGCCGCGACCCTCGCTGTGATCGCTGCCGCGGGCGTGCTCTGCGCCGCCCGCCCGGCGGCCGTGCCGTGGCTGCTGGGCGCCTTCGCGGGCGCGATGGCGCTGCGCGCCGCCGTCGCGATGGTGCGCGAGCTGCGCGCAGGGACGTTCGGCGTCGACATCCTCGCCGTCACCGCCATCGTCTCGACGGTCGCGGTGGGGGAGACATGGGCGGCGATCGTCATCGTGCTCATGCTCACGGGTGGCGAGGCGCTCGAGGAGTTCGCGGCCGGGCGGGCTCGCCGCGACCTGACCGCGCTCGCCTCCAACGCCCCCGCGTCGCGCACCGGCTGGCGCCCGACGGCGGCGTGGGCGACGTGCCCGTCGCCGACGTCGAGATCGGCGAGCGCGTGCTGGTGCGCGCGCACGAGATCGTGCCGTTCGACGGCGTGCTCGTCTCCGACGCCGGCGTGTTCGACGACTCGTCGCTCACGGGAGAGTCGCTGCCGCAGGAGCGCGTCGCGGGCGACACCGTGTACTCGGGCGCGATCAACGGCGCGGCCGCCGTGACGATCGAGGTCGCCCAGCGCGCCGAGGACTCCCAGTACCAGCGCATCGTCGCGCTCGTCGAGGAGGCCGCCGCGAGCCGCGCACCCATGGTGCGCCTGGCCGACCGGTACGCGCTGCCGTTCACGGCCGTGGCGCTCGCGATCGCGGGCATCGCATGGTGGGCGTCGGGCGACCCGGTCCGGTTCGCGCAGGTGCTCGTCGTCGCGACGCCGTGCCCGCTCATCATCGGCGCGCCCGTCGCGTTCATGGCCGGCATGAGCCGCGCCGCCCGTCGAGGTGCGGTCATCCGTTCGAGCGCCACGCTCGAGAAGCTGCACCGCGCCGCGACCTTCGCGTTCGACAAGACCGGCACGCTCACGCGCGGCACGCCCGCCCTCACCGGCGTCCACGCCGCCGCCGGGCATGACGCCGACGTCGTCCTGCGGCTGGCCGCCGCCGCCGAGCAGGCGTCGGCCCACGTGCTCGCCGAGGCGGTCGTCGACGCCGCGACCGCGCGTGGCCTCGCGCTTCCCGCCCCGTTCGACGTGGCCGAGACCACCGCGGGCGGCGTGACCGCGACCGTCGAGGGCGCGCACGTCGTGGTCGGCAAGCGCGCGTTCGTGGCTGCGGTCGTGGGGGAGGAGGTCGCCGCCGCCGACCTCGCCCCCGGCGAGCTCGCCGTCCACGTGGCCGTCGACGGCGCCTACGCCGGGTGTCTTGTGCTGCGCGACGAGGTGCGCGACGACGCCGCGGCCACCGTGGCCACCCTGCGGTCACGCGGCATCGGCCGCATCGTCATGCTCACGGGCGACGAGGAGGCCACCGCCCGCCACGTCGCCGGGCGCCTGGGCATCGACGACGTGCGCGCCGGGTGCCTGCCTGCCGACAAGGTGGAGGCCGTGCGCGGGCTGCCGGATCGGCCCGTCGTCATGGTGGGCGACGGCGTGAACGACGCCCCGGTGCTCGCCGCGGCCGATGTCGGCATCGCGATGGCCGCGCGCGGCTCGACCGCGGCGAGCGAGTCGGCCGACGTCGTCATCCTGCCCGACGAGCTCGGGCGCGTCGCCGAGACCCTGGAGATCGGGCGGCACACCGTGAACGTGGCGCTCCAGAGCATCTGGATCGGCATCGCCGTGAGCGTGGGGCTCATGCTGTTCGCCACCACGGGGGCGCTGCCGGCCGTCGTGGGGGCGTGGCTTCAGGAGGTTGTCGACGTCGTCGCGATCCTGTGGGCGCTGCGGGCGATGGGCTCGGGGCGGCGACCGGCCGACGGCGGCGGGCTCGGGCGATGGGGGCGCGGCGCGGGCAGGACGGCGCGCGAGCCGGGTGCCGTGAGCGTCTCGCAGGCGCCGGCGGGAGTGCTCGGGTAGGGCCGGTCCCGGGCACCGTCAGACGCGCTCGGCGTTCCAGCCGCCGGCCCATCGCGAAACGTTCACGCACCGGGGCCTTTGCGCGCGTCATTCGTCTTCACTCGTGCCTGTGATTTCCGACGGTGGTGCCGCAAGGCCGTCTCGCGCCAGCGATGGCGCGAGACGGCGTGCGCCCGCCGGTGCCCCCGCCGCATTCTTTCCGACCGCGAAAAACGCCCTGTGCTCGGACTTCATGGGGCCGCGGTCTGATATCCGCTCTCCCGTGGCCAATGATCGGAAGTAGACCCGGCGGAACGTTTCTACGATTCCGGGCGTGAGTTCAGGAGCCCGCGGTCTGCGCGCCCTGCGGACGGGGCTGTGGCACCTGCGCCGCGGGGGACTCAGCCAACTCGCGACGCACCGGCGCAGGCTTGCCGCGACCGGTCCCGTGGGCCGTGGCGCAAGGGTCACCAGGCAGGGACTGGCGTTCGATCCGTGGCGTGTTCCCGAGCGCAAGCCTGCCCGTGACGTGCGCGTCGGCGTGATCCTCGACGACTTCTCGCGTCTCGCGTTCGCCCCGGAATGGCGGCAGGTGCCGTTGCACCCCACGTCGTGGCGCACCGATCTCGAGGCCGGGCTCGACCTCGTCTTCGTCGAGTCCGCCTGGAACGGGAACGAGGGTGCGTGGCAGTTCCACCTCACCGGTCCGACGGCGCCGCGTCCCGCCGTCGTCGACATGCTGGCGGCCGCGCGTGCGGCCGGGATTCCGACGGTCTTCTGGAACAAGGAGGACCCCGCGCATTTCGAGGACTTCCTCGAGACCGCCAGGCTCTTCGACCGCGTCTACACGACGGACGCCGCGCGGGTTCCCGCCTACGCCGAGGCGTTGGGTCACGATCGCGTCGGCGTCCTGACGTTCGCCGTGCAGCCGGCCATCCACAACCCGATCCGGACGCACGGGCAGGGGCCGAGACGCGACATCGCCTTCGCCGGCACGTACTTCGCGCAGAAGTTCCCCGAGCGACGCGAGCAGATGGAGATGCTGCTGGGCGCGGCGGTGGACGCGTCGGCGCGGATGGAGACGGGGCTGGAGATCTTCTCCCGCTTCCAGGGTGAGGACCCGAACTACGAGTTCCCGCCGCCCTTCGCCGAGCGGGTGGTCGGATCGCTCGACTACCCCCGCATGCTCACCGCCTACCGCGAGTACAAGGTGTTCCTCAACGTGAACTCGGTGGTCGACTCGCCGTCGATGTGTGCGCGGCGGATCTTCGAGATCACCGCCTGCGGAACCCCGGTGGTGACGACGCCGTCGGCCGCCGTTGGCGGGTTCTTCGCGCCGGACGAGGTGTTCGTCGCGACGGACCGCACGCAGGCGACCGCGTTGCTGCGCGCCCTGGTGCGATCGCCCGAGCTGCGTGACCGCGCCGTCCACCGGGCCCAGCGCCGCATCTGGCGCGAGCACACCTACGGCTTGCGCGCGCAGTCGGTGCTGCACGACGTCGGGCTGGCGAGCTCGGCCGTGCGGCCGCGGCCCACGGTCACGGCGCTCGTCTCCACGAACCGCCCTCATCGGCTCGAGCATGTGCTGGGCACGCTGGGCGGGCAGCGCGACGTCGACCTGCAGGTGGCGCTGCTGACGCACGGGTTCGAGATCGACGCACGGGAGCTGCGCGTCCTGGCCAGGGACGTGGGCGTCGAGAACCTGGTGCTGCTCCATGCCGACGCCGACGTGCCCCTGGGGGCGTGCCTCAACCGGCTGGTCGGGGTGGCCGACGGTGAGGTCGTGGCCAAGATCGACGACGACGACGTGTACGGCGCCCACTACCTGAGCGACCAGCTCGACGCACTGACGTACTCGGGCGCGGACGTCGTAGGAAAGCAGGCGCACTACATGTACCTCTCCGGCGCCGATGCGACCGTGCTGCGCTTCGCGGAGAGGGAGCACCGCTTCACCGAATTCGTGATGGGACCCACGATCGTGGCGTGCCGTCAGATCGCTCGGAAGGTCCCGTTCGCCGCGGTGAGTCGCGGCGAGGACTCCGAGTTCCTTCGGGGAGTCGTCGAGGCGGACGGGACGATCTACTCGGCCGACCGCTTCGGATTCATCCAGGTGCGACGCAGCGACGCGCACGCCTGGGACATCACAGAGACCGAACTGCTTGCGAGCGGTGACGTCCAGTTCTACGGGCGCGGGAACGCGCACGTGTTGGCATAGGTCGGAGAACCATGGGAATCAGTTCTGTTGTCGTCGTCGGCCTGGGCTACATAGGCCTCCCGACGGCCGCCATCCTCGCATCGAATGGCATAGATGTGATCGGAGTCGATGTCGACCCGCGCACGGTCGATGCAGTGAACCGCGGGGTCGTGCCGTTCGTCGAGCCCGATCTGTCGACGTACGTGGCCGCGGCCATCGAGCGCGGAACGCTGCGTGCGACGACCGAGCCGGAGCCCGCAGACGCCTTCATCGTCGCGGTGCCGACGCCGTTCAAGGGCAACCACGAGCCGGACCTCTCGTACATCGAGTCGGCGGCGAGGGCGCTCGCACCGCACCTGAGGGACGACGCCCTGGTCATCCTCGAATCGACGTCGCCGCCGGGAGCGACGGAGCAGATGGCGCGCTGGATCACCGAGGTGCGGCCCGATCTGGGCTATGACGGCAGGACCGGGCCGCGGATTCACGTGGCTCACTGTCCGGAGCGGGTCCTTCCCGGTCGTGTCATGCATGAACTCGTGACGAACGACAGGATCGTGGGCGGGCTGACGCACGAGGCGGCCCTGCGGGCCCAGGAGCTCTACGCCGTCTTCTGCGAGGGGCAGATCCTGCTCACCAACGCCGTCACGGCCGAGATGGCGAAACTTGTCGAGAACTCGTACCGCGACGTCAACATCGCGTTCGCGAACGAGCTGTCGATCATCGCGAAGAACCTCGGCATCGACATCTGGGAGCTGATCAGTCTCGCCAACCACCACCCACGGGTCAACATCCTGCAGCCTGGCCCCGGCGTCGGCGGGCACTGCATCGCCGTCGACCCCTGGTTCATCGTGGATGCCGAACCGGAGGCGTCCCGGCTGATTCGCACCGCCCGTGAGGTCAACGACGCCAAGCCCGGCTGGGTGATCGACCAGGTCCACGAGATGCTGCAAGACTCCGAAGCGCCGACGGTGGCGCTGCTCGGAATCGCGTTCAAGCCGGACATCGACGACCTGCGCGAGTCTCCCGCACTCAGGATCGCGAAGACCCTGTCGGGCGAGTACGCCTCCGGGAGAATCCTCGCGGTGGAGCCCCATATCGATGCACTGCCGACCGAGCTTTCCGACAGCCACAACATCGAGCTGGTGAGCCTCGATACCGCGCTCGCCGCATCCGACGCGACGGTGGTCCTCGTCGACCACACCGCGTTCCGGATCGAGGCGGACCAGATCCGGGAGAACTCCGCAAAGTTCGTCGACACGCGGGGCCTGGTGTCGAAGAGGTGAGCCGTGCAGCATCCTTGACGCGGACGCGCCTGCACCAGGCCGTGGGCGTGGCCCTCGGGAGCATCTCAGGGGTCGCGTTCACGAGCGTCTGGTGGAGAGGAGTCGTGCTCGCCGTCGTCATCGCCGCGTTCGTCGTCGGCGGTGGGATGGCGTTCTCGAGAATCACGGACGCTCTCGCGCGGAACCACGTGGTTCTCCAGGAGATGGTGGCGCGCCAGCGCCGCGACACGCGAACGATCGCCGACATCGCCGGGTCGGCGGGACGCTCCGCCCCCACGTCCGGGCCATCCGAGACGGGCTCGAGAGGGGGACGTTCCCGCTCGTGAGGCCGGGTGTCGCGGGGTCCGTCCCGACGGCGGGACGACGGGCGCCCATCGAGCGCCGCGAGGCATTGCCCGAGCTCAGCCCGACGCCAGGGCCGCCGCGCCGCCCGCACCTCAAGGCGGCCGTGATTCTCGACGAGTTCTCGATGCTCGCGTTTGCCCCCGAGTGGGTTCAGGTCCCCGTCGCGCCGGACGACTGGATGCGGGTGCTCGACGCCGAGATGCCGGACCTCCTGTTCGTCGAGTCCGCCTGGAACGGGAACGACGGCGCGTGGCTCCACCACGTCGTCGGGCCGACTGCTCCGCGGCCGGCGCTCGTCGGACTGGTCGCGGAGTGTCGAGAGCGCCGCATTCCCACGGTCTTCTGGAACAAGGAGGACCCGCCCCACTTCTCTGACTTCCTCGCCACCGCGGCTCTCTTCGATCTCGTCTTGACGACGGATGTCAACTGCGTCGCGGAATACAAGCGGCGGCTCGGGCACGACCGCGTCGGCGTCCTGCCCTTTGCTGCTCAGGCGCGATATCACAACCCGACCCGCCCGCAGGGCGCGCCGCGCGACCGAGAGGTCGCGTTCGGCGGCATGTACTTCCGCCACAAGTACCCGGAGCGCCGCGAACAGCTGGACTACCTTCTCCCGGCTGCACGCAGGCACACGTTCGACATCTTCTCGCGTCATGCAGAGAGCACGAACCAGGACTATCAGTTCCCGAGCCGCTACGCCGAGCACGTGCGCGGATCCCTGACGTACCCACAGATGCTCCACGCATACCACCGGTACCGCGTGTTCCTGAACGTCAACTCCGTGGTCGATTCGGCGAGCATGTGTGCACGGCGGATCTTCGAGGTGAGCGCCTGCGGCGCGTCGGTGCTCACTCCGCCGAGCCCCGCCGTCGACGGGTTCTTCCCGGAGGGCGAGATTCCGGTGGTCTCGAACGAGGCCGAAGCGACGACCGCGCTCAGGACGCTGCTGCGATCCGAGGAGTACCGCGAGCGCCAGGTGCACCGCGCGCAGCGGCGGATCTGGGAGGCCCACACGTACACGGACCGCGTGGGTGCGGTCCTCGACGCCGTCCGGATGCCCGACCCGTACACGCGGCCGTCGACGTCCGTCATCGTGTCGACGGTGCGGCCGGAGAACGTGACCTCCGTGCTGGAGAACGTGGGCCGGCAGGTTGGCGTGTCGCCGGAGCTCGTTCTCCTGTGCCATGGGTTCTCGGTGGACGGCCAAGAGGTGAGAGCGATCGCGCGGGACCTCGGAATTGACGAGCTGACGTTGCTCGAGGCGGATGCGGGCGCAACCCTCGGGGAGAATCTCAACGAGCTGGTGCGGGCCTCTTCGGGCGACATGGTGTCGAAGATGGACGATGACGACTTCTACGGCCCGAACTACCTTCGGGACCTCCTGAACGCCTCCTACTATTCCGAGGCGGATATCGTGGGCAAGGCCGCGTCCTACATCTACTTCGAGAGCAAGGACGCGACCGTGCTCAGCTACGAAAGCCATGCCAACCGGTACACGGACTTCGTGCGCGGTGCGACTCTGACAGGGAAGCGGGACCTCTTCGCCGAGGTGGGGTTCGAGGCACTCGCTTGTTCCGAGGACTCGACATTCCTTGCGAAGGTGCGGGCCGGCGGCGGGAGAATCTACGGTGCGGACCGGTTCAACTTCGTGATCAGGCGCGTCGCAGACCCCGAGAGTCACACCTGGCGCGTATCCGACGACGAACTCTTCTCCGCCGGGCGATACGTCGTCTCGGGGGCGCCCTTTGAACACGTGTGCGTCTGAGCGCGGATCAACAGCGTGTCGCCGGGACGCATTGAACTCGACCATTGAAGGCTCGCCTGCCTGCGAGCGGGTCTGCTGAAGTGTCGATCCAGCCGATATCACGGCGCTGATCCCGCCTGGTTCTCAGCCTCGGATCTGATGGAGAGTGACACCCTCCTCAGCCTTCAGGCCGAGGAGGTTGAGGCGCAGTGTTCAGGATGCGCTCGATGGCGGTGACCGCCTTCGCATAGGTAGCGCTGGTGTAGTGGAACGGCGCCTCACCCCAGACGTGCGCCGCGTCGGCGGTGACCGCCGACTCCGGCAAGGACACGACGTGCGCCCGGAGCGCGGCGGCGGCCGCGTCCACATACCGCCGCATGAGGCCGTTGCCGGCGGCCGCGGACAGACCATAGCTCGCCGGTGTCGGTTCTCCGTTCTCGAAGTGTCTCGCCCACGCGATGTCGAGGAGGACGATGCGCAGGCCGGGTGCCGCGGCACGGATGGAACGCCCGACGGCGTCGACCGCGTCGAGCCACGTCTCGAAGTGGGCATCGCTCCCGAATGTGCGGTGCGCGTATTCCTCCCGGAGAGACCTGTCGGCCCCGGAGGCGATGAGTTCGTTCGAGCGGGTGATGGCGGTGCCGTCCGGGACCGTGAGCACGCCCAGGCGTTCGTCCGTGAGGTCCACGAGGAGAACGTCGATGCTCGTGGCGGCCGCCTTGATCATGGGGAGCAGGTTCGACTCGAAGTCGCCGCGGACCATGCGTTCCTGGAACGCGGAGTCCAGGCGGGGCGGTGCGACGCCCGTGACCGGCGGCGTGGCTGCGCTGATCGCCGACTGGCGAGCGACATAGGCAAGGAGCCGGTACGTGCCAGGGGTCATCCGGCTGTAGGTGTCCCGGGACACGCAGGAACCCCAGATGAAGACCCCGATGCCCGGGGCGTGAGGATCGCCGGTCACGAGGCTCGCGTCCCTGCCCCTCGTGCGTGGCGAGGCGGAAACGCGCGAGCGTCGACCGGCACGTTGACCCGCACCAAGGTCTCTTGTCTCTGCGCGAACGCTGCCCTGATGATGTGCCGGGCGTCGTCGGGTTTGTCCTTGGCGATCGCCCAGGCCCACTTGCGGTACCGGAGGGCGACGTCGTCGGCGGGGCCGTCGAGGACGACGCGACCGTAGTTGAGCCAGATCGCGCGCGTGCACGTCTCCTCGACGGTCTGGGCGGCGTGGCTCACCAGGAACACGGTGCCGGCCTCGGCTCGCATGCGTTGCATACGCGCCTCGCTGCGCTCCTTGAACGCCGCGTCACCGGTGGCGAGCGCCTCGTCGATGAGCAGGATGCGGGGGCGTGCCGCGGTGGCGATCGCGAACCGGAGCCGCGCCCCCATCCCGGACGAGTACGTCTTCATGGGCAGGTAGACCGACTTGCCTAGCCGGGCCAGGTCGATCACGTCTGGTGCAGCGCTCGCGGCCTGGGCGGGCGTCATGCCCATGGCGAGGCAGCCGAGGTGCACGTTCTCCACCCCGACAGGTCCGGGACGAGGGCGGCGTTGACCCCGACGAGCACGGGCGTGGACGCGGCCAGCACCTGCCCGCGTGCGGGGCGTTCGAGCCCGGCGATGATGCGCAGGAGCGTGCTCTTTCCCGAGCCGTTCTGGCCGACGATGCCGATCTGCTCACCCGAGCGTGCGACGAACGAGATGCCGCTCAGGGCGCGCACGACGACCTTCGGCTGCTGCTGGAGGACGCGTTGCACCAGGCGAGTCGCGTGGCTCCCACGGCGGCGCTCTGCGGCGTCCACCGAGGGAACCTTGTATCGCACGTGCACGTTCTGGACTGCCACGGTGGCCGGTGCGAACGGACTAGGCGCGGCCATACGACTCCTCGGCCTTCCAGAAGAAGATCAGACCGAGCACCAGTGCCCCGACGGCCCAGCCGGACATCGCCAGCCACTGCGCCCCGCCAGGCATGAGGCCGTGGAGGATGACTGAGCGTGCCATGTCGATCGCGATGAACAGCGGGTTGGCGCGGATGACGGCGAGCAGGGCGGGCTGGTTCTCGAACCGCGCGAGGGGGAACATCACGCCCGAGCCCCACATGAACAACCGCATGCCCAGGGAGATCAGGCGGTTGACGTCGGGAACTGCGGCACAGATGCGCGCGAAGAACAGGGCGACTCCCGTGACGAACGCGATGAGCAGGCCGAGGATGGGGACCACCAGAGCAACGCGCCACGACCAGATCTCGGCCGGGGGAAAGGCGAGCAGGAGCACACCGAGCGCAGCGAGCACGATCCCCAGGTTGAGCACCTCGCGCAGCACCACCGCGATGGGCAGCGAGGCTCGTGGGAACTGGAACGCCTTGATGAGGTTCTTCCCCGAGTTGATGGCGTTGGACCCGGCGGTGATGCATCGGCTCGCGAACCCGAACAAGAACACGCCGATCAGGAGGAACCCGATGAAGTTCGGGACGCCGCGGCCGGCCCGGAGCACCAGACCGAACATCACATAGAAGACCAGGCCGTCGAGCATCGGCGTCATGACGAGCCACAGCTGGCCCAGGCGGGTCTCGCGGCTCCCCGCGCCGACCTTTGCCCGCGCCTCCGCCCACAGAAAGTGCCGCCGTCGCCAGAGTTCCATGAGGTATCTGCCGAGCGAGGGCCGTGCGCCCACGCGGCTCAGGCGGCTCGCGCTGACGACCTCCACCTTCGGGTCCCGCGTGCCGAAGGCCGCGGAATGCTGGCCCGTCGACGCCGACCCGGGGCTCGCGGTGCGCTCGTGGCTAGACGTCATCGGAGTGACTGGCCGGTCTGCCGGCGTACGGGCGGGGCAGCCGGTTTCGCCTGCCTTCCGCATGGCTGCTCGCTGCCTGCGCGTAGACGCCACGGTAGGTGGCGGTCAGCCGGCCCCAGGTGCGGGTCAGCGCGACCTCATGCCCGGCCGCGACCCGCCCGGTCCGGAACGCCGAGTCCGTCACCAGCCGTTCGGCCGCATCCGCCCAGTCCAGGACGTCGTCCGGCGGTACCAGCACCCCGGCCCCGCCGCACGCCTCCGCGAGCGCGGGAAGGTCCGAGGCGACCACCGGGCGCCCGATCGCCATCGCCTCCACCGGCTTGAGCGGCGTCACGAGCCGCGTGACCCGGTCGGGCCGGCGCGGCACCATCACGACGTCGAGCGCCGCCACGTAGGTGATCGCGTCGGCTCGGGACACGCGCCCCGGCAGGATCGCGAGGCGACCGACCTCCAGCCTCAGGTGGGCTGCGAACGCGGCCAGCGACCGCCGCGCCGCACCGTCGCCCACGATCAGCGCCCGTGCCTCGATCCCCCGCGCGCGCAGCTCGGCGACCGTCCGCAGGATCGTGTCCTGCCCCTCGTACCCCACCAGGCTCGAGACGGCGCCCAGCAGCACCCCGTCGGCGGGCAGGCCGAGCGCGGCGCGCGCCTGCGCCGTCGTCGGGTGCTCGGCCTCCAACAGCGAGTCCGCCACCGCATTGGGCACGACGCTGATGCGTGCGGCAGGCACGCCCCGGCCGACCAGCTCGTCGCGCATCGTGTTGCTGAGCGTCACGACGGCGTCGGCGGCCAGCGCGAGGGAGGTCTCGCGGTCGCGCATCTCGCGGAACCGGTCCGAGGCCGCCGCGGCCTCGCGCCCGGCGAGCGTCGCGTGGGACGCCGCCCACGTCTCCTCGGGCAGCCCGCGCACCTCGTAGACCCACGGCACGCCCAGCGTCTTGGCCGCTCCGCGCGCCACCTCGCCGGTGGTTGCCGGGGTGGTCGCGTGGATCACCTGGGCGCGCTCGCGCGTGGCGACGTCGGCGAGCAGGTCGATCGCCTCGGTGAGGCTCCGCGCCGGGCCGCGCCGGACGGCACGCGGGATGAGGCGCTCGTACGCGATGCCGTCGACGACGTCGGTGTGGCGGGCGGCCAGGGCACCGATCGACAGGGGGTAGCCGGCGCGAGTCGTGGCGTGGGCGACGATGCCCGCCTCACGCTGGGCGCGCAGGATCGCGTGGGAGCGCAGCGTGTAGCCCGACAGGGTGTGGGGCAAGGAGTTGGTCAGGTGGTGGAGCACCCGGACCCCCGCGTCCTGCCCGGGCGACGTGGCCACGGGTGCAGCCCGCGGAGCCGGCGCAGCGGATGGGGGCGGCACGGTTGCGGCGGGAACGGCGGCAGCGGCGCGGCGCGCCCGACGATGGGCACGCAGCGCGATCCCGGCTCGACGGCCGGCCAGCCGTGCGAGCCGCGCCGGGTCCTCGGCGAGCGCGCGGAGCGCGAACGAGGCCGCGAAGCGGGCGTTGCTCGCGAGCTCGGTCACCCTGGAGAACCGGGCCGTCATGCGGCGACCAGGTCGTCGAGCGCCCGCGAGAACTGCCGTGCGAGCACGTCCCAGGTGGCGTGGACCATGACCCAGTGCGCGGCGCTGCGCGAGGCGGGCGGCACGGCGCCGTCCTCGCACCACCGCGACCACAGGTCGGCCATCGCCCGGGGGTCGTCGGGGGGCACGACGACGCCCGCACCCGTGGTCCGCACCAGGTCGGCCGCCTCACCGGCCAGCGCTGCGGTCACCGTGGTGCCGCGCGCCATGACCTCGTACACCTTCGACGGGATGGTCCACTCGAACGGCCCCAGCCGTGCAACGCGACGATCGCGGTGTCGGCCCAGCGGTAGAGCTCGATCGCCTGATGGTGGGGCACGGGCGGCTCGACGGTCACGGGCGCACCCAGCTGCCGCGCGAGGCGGTGGACACGGGCGGCGTGCGCGCCGCGGCCGACGATCCGGACCTCGAGCCGGTAGCCCCGATCGGCCACGAGGCGCGCCGCCTGGACCACGGTGTCGAGGCATTGCGCACGCCCCACCGTGCCGAGGTACAGCGCTCGCAGCGGCCGGTCGACCCCGGGCCGGCCGCGCGGCGGTGCGTCGGGGTCGAGCGTGAGCACCGCCGGCGGCCTCGTGCCGTTGCGCACGACCGTGACGGCCTCCTGGCCCCGGTCTCGCAGCACCGCGGCGAACGTCTCCGTCGTCGTCACCACGAGGTCGGCGTGCGTCTGCAGCCGCGAGATCGTGCGGTGGGCCACGTGCGTGACCAGCACCCGCAGACGACGGCGCACGCCCAGCCGCGACGTCGTACCGAGCATGCCGCTGGAGTCGATCAGGTCCGGCCAGGCATCGCGCATCTCGATGACGAACCGGGCGCCCAGGATCCGCGCGAGCGCCCACCCGGCGAACATGCTGGGGATGCCCGGCACGGTGCCGATCACGACGTGCGGGCGTGCGTCCCGGCGGTGGAACCGCCGCACGCCGATCGCCACGGACGAGAGCGCCGCGACGACCTGGTCGTGCGTGCGCGAGGGAAGGGATGCCGAGTGCCTGCGGTAGCCGGTCCGCAGGATCAGCTCACCGCACGGGCCGCGGGAGGCGTGGCCACGGCGGTACTCGGGCCGGGGGTCGGTGACCCGGCCCGTGGCGTCGTGCGGGGGCGGGGCGAGCACGGCGAACTCGAAGCCGAACGCGGTGAGCCGTTCGATGAGCGACTCCCACCGGCGTGCCGGCGCGCCACCCTCGGGCGCGAAATGGTGGGTGACCAGAAGCACGCGGATGCACCCCGTGGGGGGCCTGGATGTGCTCGCTGCCATAAAGGACTCCGCAATTCTCCTGGTTCAATCGGTTTTCCGCGACGGCGGGTGCGGTGCTCATTCGGGTTTCCGGCGCCTGTGCGATTGTGCTGCGAACCAGCCTAGGCGAAGGAATGCGACGTGATGCGAACACGCCGCAAGGCAGTTCCTAGACTCTTGGTCATGTCCAGAGCACCGATGCACCTGCGCCCGCGCAGCACGAGCCCGACGGCAAAGGCGCTGACGGCTCTCGGGATTCTTGTTCTTGTGCTCGGCGGCGCGGGGTTCGGTGCCGCGCTCTGGTTCCAGAACAGCCTCGACGGCAACATCGAACGCATCGGTGACCCGTTCGCCGGCATTCCCGGCCGCCCGGCGCCGGCGCCGTCGGACCCGTCCGAGCCGGACGAAGCCGTCAACATTCTCGTGCTCGGCTCCGACTCCCGGATCAGCGCGGGCGACCCGTCGCAGTGGGAAGCCGGTGCACAGCGCACCGACGCGATCATGCTGGTCCACCTGCCCGCCGACCGTCAGGCCGCGCAGGTCGTGTCGATCCCGCGTGACTCCTGGGTGCCGATCCCGGGCCACGGCGAGGCGAAGATCAACGCCGCCTTCAGCTTTGGCGGGCCGTCGCTCTTGATCCAGACCGTCGAACAGCTCACGGGAATCCATGTCGACCACTTCGTCGTCACCGACTTCACGTCGTTCGGAAATATGACAGACGCACTGGGCGGCGTGCAGATCCGCGTCCCGCAGGACATCGGCGACGGCAAACAGGTCTTCTTCACCGCGGGCATTCACCAGATGGCGGGCGAGGAAGCCCTGAAGTATGTCCGCCAGCGCCACGGCCTGGTCAATGGCGACTTTGGTCGCGTGCAGCGTCAGCAGAACTGGATGCGCGCGATGCTCGCCAAGGTCAACAACAACCGGAACGACGTCGGCACGATGACCTCTTTCCTCACGGCGGTCAGCCGGTCCGTGGCGGCCGACGACGGATTCACCATCACCCGGATGCGCGGCCTGTACCTGAGCGCGCGGGGCCTGGCGACCAACGACGTCACCTTCATGACCGCCCCCGACTCCGGCACGGGCCGCAGCGCGGACGGGCAGTCGATCGTGGTGCTCGACCACGCCAGGTTCGACCCGCTCATGGCCTCCTTCGCCGCCGACACCGCGACGGCCTACGTGGCCGAGCACGCCGCCGACCTGAACGTGCTCCCGGCGACGGTGCGCTGAAGCACGGGCCTGCGCGGCACCCCGACCAGACGACGACGCCCGCCGTCGGCCGCACCGAGGCTCTTGGACTTGGGCCGCCGGTCGGATATGACTGAGGCATGCCGACGCGCCCTCGGATCATGGTCGTCTACGGAACCCGCCCGGAAGCCATCAAGGTCGCTCCCGTCATCACCGCCCTGGAAGCCAGTGAGGTGCTCGACGTCGTCACCGTCGTCACCGGGCAGCACCGCGAGATGCTCGACCAGGTCAACGACCTCTTCGGGATCGTGCCCGATCACGACCTCGACGTCTTCGAGCACGGCGCGAGCCTGTCGCGGATCGTCGCGCGCGTGCTCGAACGCCTCGACCCGGTGCTCGAGGCGCAGCGGCCGGCCGCCGTCGTCGTCCAGGGCGACACCTCGACGTCGACCGCAGCGGCGCTCGCGGCGTTCCACCGGCAGATCCCGGTGGTCCACGTCGAGGCAGGGCTGCGCAGCGGCGACATCGCCTCGCCGTTCCCGGAGGAGGCCAACCGCAAGCTCACCTCGCAGCTGGCGGCGCTGCACCTCGCGCCGACGGCGACCAGCAAGGCGAACCTGCTGCGCGAGAGCGTCGACGGCGCCGACGTCGTCGTGACCGGCAACACCGTCATCGACGCGCTGCTCGCCTCGGCCGGGAGGCGGACGCCGTTCACGGACCCCGCGCTGGAGGCACTCGCGGACGCAGGGGGACGGGTGCTGCTGGTCACCACGCACCGGCGTGAGAACTGGGGCGAGGCCATGGAGGGCGTCGGTCGCGCGATCGCGCGACTGGCCCGGCAGTTCCCCGACCTGACCGTGGTGCTGCCCGCGCATCGCAACCCCGTCGTGCGCGAGGCGGTCCTGCCGCAGGTGGCCGGGCTCGGCAACGTGCTCGTGACCGAGCCGCTGCCGTACGGGGAGTTCACCCGGCTGCTCGGGGTCGCCACCGTGGTGCTGACCGACTCGGGCGGTGTGCAGGAGGAGGCGCCGAGCCTCGGCAAGCCCGTGCTCGTGATGCGTGACAACACCGAGCGGCCCGAGGCGGTCGAGGCGGGGACCGTGCGGCTCATCGGCACGGACGAGGAGCGGATCGTGGCGGAGGTTGCCACGCTGCTGACCGACGCCGGCGCGTACACGGCGATGGCGCAGGCCGCGAACCCCTACGGGGACGGCGCGGCAGCGGAGCGTGTCGTGGCCGCGATCGCGCAGCTGCTCGGGCGCGGGGTGCGGCTGGGGGAGTTCGGCGTGCAGCAGGTGAAATAAACCGCTATCTGCATCGATTTTCCAGTCAACGGGCGACATTCGGCGCTCGACGCCCACGTGGCTTCTGCTTCGCTCCCGTCGAGCGGCACTCCCGGTCGTTCTCGAAGCAGTCCTCGGTACTGCCGCGCCGGGGTGGAGGCGGACCTCGGGTTCGAGGGTCCGCCCCGGGCGACCTGCTCCCCGCTCCGGACGGCGAAAGCGATGGTGGGGAGCGAATGACGTGTCGTGGGGACCGTCCCGAGGCGAGCCGAGCGGGGATGCGCGCGGCGATCATGTACCGGTGCCACGTGGTCGAGAAGACGATGAGCCTGGCGGAGCCCCCGCCGGTCTTCGGCGACGGGGCGATCGCCGAGCTGCTCGACCTCGTCGAGGCGTACCGGGAGCGGTTCGGCCACGACGCGCTCGCCCGCAACTGTGCCGGGGTGCTTGACGCCTACATCATGTTCCGCGTCGAGCACGGCACCCCGCGCACGACATCCCCCACATCGCGCGCATGAGCGCGGTGATCGACGCGGGCGCCAGCGACGCGGGCATCTGCGCCGTCAACCGCAAGAGCGTGCTGGCGGCGGTCGCAGGCATCCGGGAGGACTTCTTCCTGACGCGCCGGTCGGTGCGGCAGTTCTCCGCGGTGCCCGTCTCGGATGCGGAGATCCGCCGTGCGGTGCGGATCGCCGCGACGGCCCCGGCCGACGGCGACCGTCGCTTCTTCAAGGTTCACGTGTTCACCAGGCGTGGCGTCATCGCGCGGCTGCTCGCGGCGCACCGGGGCGCCTACGGGTTCGTGAGCGAGCTGCGTGGCCTCGCCGTGATCACGACCACCCGGCCCGTCGGCCCGGACGCGAGCGAGCGCCGCGACATGTGGGTGGACGGGGGCTTCTTCGCGATGTCGTTCGTCTACGGCCTGCACGCCCAAGGGCTGGGGAGCGTGGTCCTCAACGGGACGCCGGACGATTCCGTGCTGCGCGCACGCGTCCCCCTGGCCGACGACGAGTCCGTCGTCTGCCTGGTGGGGTTCGGGAACCTGCGCGACAGGTACCCGGTGGCGTGCTCGGCGCGCCCGGAGGTGGACGACATCCTGCTGACGCACACGGGCACGGTGCGTCCACGCCTGCGGTGAGTCCCGTGAACCCGCCGGTCCGTGCCGCCGCCCACGCTCTGCAGGCGGCTGCGGCGGCAGTGCCGCGGTCACGGAGATCGGCATCGCGTGCGCGGTGGACGCGCGCCCGGGAAGCGACGAGCTGCTGTGCTCCCAGGTCTTCCTGGGCTGAGCATGCGACGCCGCGGGGTTGTCGAGGGCACGGTCCGTGCCCTCGACAACCCCGCGGCGGGCGTGGGTTACAGGCCCTGCCAGGAGGGCTTGCTCGCGTACGTCTCGCGGTAGTAGTCCGCCAGCTGCAGGCGTGAGGCCGCGCCCTCGTCGACCAGGACGGTCGCGTGCGGGTGCAGCTGCATCACCGTCGCCGGCCACAACGCCGACACCGGGCCCTCCACGAGCTGGTGCACGGCCTCGGCCTTGCCCCGCCCCGTGGCCAGCAGCACCAGATGCCGTGCCGCCATGATCGTGCCCAGCCCCTGCGTCAGGCAGTGCCGCGGCACCTGCTCGACATCACCGCCGAAGAACCGCGCATTGTCCTGCCGCGTCTGGCTCGTCAACGTCTTGATCCGGGTCCGCGACGCCAACGACGAACCCGGCTCGTTGAACGCGATATGCCCATCGGTGCCGATCCCCAGCAGCTGCAGATCCACACCCCCGGCATCCACGATCGCCTTCTCGTACGCCGCGCACGCCGCCGGCAGATCCGCCGCCGACCCGTCCGGGCCGTGCACCTGCCGGCTGGGCCACCCCACCGGGGAGGCGATCTCCCGCTCGATCACGTTGCGGTACCGCTCCGGATGATCCGCCGCGATCCCCACGTACTCGTCGAGCATGAACCCCGTCGCCGACGCGAACGACAACCCCGACTCGGCATGACGCCGCGCCAGCTCGCCGTACACCGCCAACGGGCTCGACCCCGTCGCCAACCCCAGCACCGCATCCGGCTTCGCCCGCAACAACGACTCCACCGCATCCGCCGCCAGCACCGCCAGCTCATCAGCGGGAGCGATCACGAGCTCCATCAGGCGATCTCCCGTTGGAGGAGGAACTCCGCCAGGGTGTCCAGGGACTCCTGGGCGGACGCCTCGTCAGCGGCGAACAGCGTCACGGTGTCGCCGACCTTCGCACCCAGCGACATCACGCCGAGCACGCTGGCCGCCGGGACAGGGTCGCCGCCCGGCCGCACGATGCTGACCTGGACGGGCTGGCTCGCCGCGAGCTGGGCGAACAGGGCCGCGGGCCGCGCGTGCAGGCCCTCGAGGATGGCAACGGTCACAGGGCGTTCGAGCATGTCAGTTCTCCTTCGTTCCCAGCACGGGCGTCATAGCCCGAGCGAATCGAGCACCGGTCGAAGCTGGTCGCGCACGGCGTCGCGTGCCTCGCGGGCGGTGCTGTGCCCGAGGGCCACCTCCGCCAGGCGCACGCACTCGGCGTGGTCGAGGGCGGCGAGCACCGCCCCGACGTCGGCCAGGGCGCGCGGCGTCATCGACAGCGACGTGACGCCGAGGCCCACGAGCACGGGCGCGAGCACAGGGTCGGCGGCGGCCTCGCCGCACACCCCGACCGGCCGGCCGTGAGGCCGGGCCCCGTGGCAGGTGGCCGCGATGAGGTCGAGCACCGCCGGCTGCCACGGGGTGGACAGCTCGGCGAGGTCGCCCAGCATGCGGTCGGCCGCCATCGTGTACTGCACCAGGTCGTTGGTGCCCAGGCTGGCGAAGTCGGCATGCTCGAAGATCGCGGCGGACCGCAGCGCGGCGGCCGGGATCTCGACCATGACGCCCGCGGTCGTGATGCCGTGTGCGCGGCACGCGGCGACGAAGTCGCGCGCCTCGTCGGGCGTGGCGACCATCGGCGCCATGACCCACACCTCGGCCTGCTCGGCGGCGGTCGCGGCTGCGATCGCCTCGAGCTGGCGGTCCAGCACGCCGGGATAAGCGGTGGCCGTGCGCAGCCCGCGCACGCCGAGCGCCGGGTTGGGCTCGGAGTCCGCGGTGACGAACGGCAGGGGCTTGTCGGCTCCGGCGTCGAGCGTGCGGATCACGACCTTCGTGCCCGCGAATGCGGCGAGCACCCCGCGGTACGCCTCGATCTGTTCGGCAACCGTCGGCTCGCTGGTGCGGCCCAGGAAGCAGAACTCGGTGCGGAACAGCCCCACGCCTTCGGCCCCGGCCGCGACGGCGGCGCGCGCCGCGTCGGGGTCGGCGACGTTGGCCAGGAGCTGCACGCGCACGCCGTCGGCCGTCTGCCCGACGCCGTCGAACACGCGTGCCGCCCGCTTGGGCCGTGCCTGGACGGCCGCGACGGCGGCCTCGTCCGGGTCGACCGTCACCGTGCCGGCAGTCCCGTCCACCAGGACGACCTGCCCGTCGACGAGGCTGGCAGCGCCCGCGACGGCCACGACGGCGGGGATGCCGAGCGACCGCGCGAGGATCGCCGTGTGCGACGTCGGGCCGCCCTCCGAGGTGACGAGGGCGAGCACCGTCTCGGGGTCGAGCAGCGCGGTGTCCGCCGGCGCCAGGTCGACGG
Organism: Xylanimonas allomyrinae; assembly: GCF_004135345.1. NCBI lineage: Bacteria > Bacillati > Actinomycetota > Actinomycetes > Micrococcales > Promicromonosporaceae > Xylanimonas > Xylanimonas allomyrinae. Next base: position 2,299,528 of record NZ_CP035495.1, on the reverse strand, counting down.
CGACGAGCACGAACGGGCTGCCCGGGTCGGGCACGCCCGGCGCCGGCTGCCCCGTGAGGTCGGCGATGATGCGGTCGCGCACGTCGCGCACGTCGCGCGCCCGCTCCGACAGGGGCGGGCCGAGCGTCTCGAGCTGTGCGGCCACGGCCTCGGCCGCGTCCCACACCGCCCGCTCGGCGCACAGGCCCTGCTCGCGCACGCGCCGTGTGGCGTCGCCCACGAGCATGGGGTCGGCGGCCATGGCCGCCGTGGCGGTGAGCACCTGCGCGCCCTCGCCCTTGGCGATCCCGGCGCGGCGCATGAGCTCGTCACGCACGGCCGCCGACGACGTCGCGATCCGCTCGGCGGCGGCCTCGACGTCGGCGGGGGCGAGCGCGGCCGCTGCCGGCTCGCCGACGGGAGTGCGCATGGTGGCGACGACGCCGGCCGCGAGGCCCGGGCTGACGGGTGCACCCGTCAGCCCGGACCCGCTCGGCGTGGTGCCGGTCATCAGCGCGACCCGGTGTCGTCGTTCGCGCCGCGGGCCGGAGTGTCGGTCACGGTGCCCGCGGCCTCGCGGGCGGGCTCGAACATGTCGGTGCCGTCGGCCGTCGCCAGGTCGTCGTCCTCACGGCCGGGGGTCCTGAGGTTGAACTTGGTGATCGCGAACCGGAAGATCGCGTAGTACACCACGGCGTAGGCGAGGCCGATCGGGATCAACCACAGCGGCCGCTGCGCGATGCCGAGGTTGAGCGTGAAGTCGATCGCGCCGGCCGAGAACCCGAAGCCCGAGTGGATGCCGAGTGCGTTCACCAGGGCGAGCGAGGTGCCGGTGAGCACGGCGTGGACGGCGTACAGCGGGAACGCGACGTACACGAACGCGAACTCGAGCGGCTCGGTGACGCCGGTGACGAACGCGACGAGAGCGGCCGAGCCCATGATGCCCGCGATGATCTTGCGCTTGTCCGACTTCGCGGTGTGGATGAACGCGAGGGCGATGGCCGGCATCGCGAACATCATGATCGGGAAGAAGCCGGTCATGAAGGTGCCGGCGGTCGGGTCGCCGTGCAGGAAGCGGGCGATGTCGCCGTGCCACACCTGGCCGGTCGCGTCGGTGAACTCGCCGAACTGGAACCAGGGGAGCGAGTTGAGCAGGTGGTGCAGGCCGAACGGCAGCAGAAGGCGGTTGAGCGTGCCGTAGACGAACGCGCCGAGGATCGTCGATCCGGTGACGAACCCGCCGATCTGGTCGTTGATGAGCCAGTCGAAGGCCGGGTAGATGAGGCCGCCGACGACGGCGATGAGCACCGCGGTGCCCGCCGTGATGATGGGTACGAACCGGCGGCCGCCGAAGAACGCGAGGTATGCCGGGAGCTTGATCCGGTAGAACTTCTGGTACAGCAGCGCGGCGGTGATACCGATGACGATGCCGCCCAGCACGCCGTAGTTGATGAGCGCCTGCGTCTCACCCTCGGCGGCGCGGCCGAGCACATAGGGCGACAGCGCCTTGCTGACGCCGTCGAACACCAGGTAGCCGATGAGTGCCGCGAGGCCCGTGGACCCGTCGGCCTTGCGGGCGTACCCGACGGCGACGCCCAGCGCGAACAGCAGCGCGAGGTTGGCGAAGAGCGCGTTACCCGCTGCGCCGAGCACGTCGGCGACCGGCAGGAGCCAGTCGCCCCACGACTTGGCGAGGCCGTCGGCCCCCAGCATGTCGGGCTGGCCGAGCCGCAGCAGGAGCGCTGCGGCCGGCAGGGACGCGATCGGGAGCATGAGGGAGCGCCCCATGCGCTGGAGCTGAGCGAACCCTGGGATCGAGCGTTTCTTGGTGGTAGGCACCGTTGCTTGAGCAGACATTTTCACACCGTCCTCGGTCTGGTCTGGACCACTTGCGGCAAGAGTGGTCCAGACCAGATAATGTGTCAACCCGAGCAGCGCGAAGAGAACGTCGGCGGCACGGGTATGACGACGCGGTCCCGGGCACGGCACAGGAAGGTGATCCCCACGACCACAGTGAACGGGCACGTTGCCGGTGCCTACAAGCACCTCCAGGTCCGTGAGTACCTGGAGGAGCTCATCGCGGACGAGCTCCGTGTCGGCGACCTGATCCCGTCCGAGCGCTTCCTGACCCACCGCTTCGGGATCTCACGCATGACCGTGCGCCAGGCGATCGACGGCCTGGTCAGCGAGGGAGTGCTGCGCCGGGAGCACGGTCGCGGCACGTTCGTCGCGGATCGCGTGCACAGCGAGTTCGAGCTGCGGCTCACGACGTTCGGCGAGGAGATGCGGCACCGCGGGCTCGTCCCCGGTTCACGGGCCCTCGTCGTCGAGTGCCTGCAGGCGCCGCGATGGCTCGCCGACGCGCTCGCGATCGACCCTGGCGCGCTGGTGCACCACTTCGAGCGGCTGCGGACCGCCGACGGTCTGCCGGTCTCCCTGGAGGAGAGCTGGATCCCCGTCAGCCTCGCCCCCGAGCTGCTCGACCACGGCGTCCCGCCGTCGCTCTACGACGCCCTGCGCGCCGCCGAGCTGCCCCCCACCTGGGGGAGGACGCCATCTCGGCCGGGCTCGCGTCCGACCGCGAAGCCGAGTTCCTCGATGTCACCCTGCCTCACGCGGTGCTGCGCACCAGGCGCATCACCTTCAGCGGTGACACCCCCGTCATGTTCGGTCAGAACTGCACTCGTGGCGACAGACACACGCTCGTCGTGCCGCTGCGCGAACCCCAACCTACGATCGTGCCGCGCACCCGACGCTCGGACTCCGCCCCCGATGAGCGCGGGTAGACCCCACCCGGAGGAACGATGACGTCCCTTGCCCTCAAAGCCAGAGCGGTGCTCGACGCCATCGGCGGCGTGAACAACGTCGTCGAGATCGACCCGTGCACCACCCGTCTGCGTGCCCTCGTGGACAACCCCGACCTGGTGGACTGCAACGCCCTGCGCGCCGCCGGCGCCCACGGCGTCATGCGGACCGGACGCCTGGTCCAGATCGTCATCGGCCCCGAGGTCGACAACCTCGCCTCGGCGCTCGAGGACCTCATGTAATCCCGGCTCCCGTCCGGTCCGCACCAGGCGCCGCGCCGCAGCGACGCCGTCATGAAGGAGAACCACACATGTCCAAGGCTCAGCAGATCCTCGACGCGCTCGGCGGCGACGACAACGTCATCGAGCTCGAAGCGTGCATCACGCGCTTGCGCGTCGAGGTCGAGGACCCGGCCCTCGTCAACGACAAGGCCCTGACCGCCGCGGGGGCCATCGCCGTCGTGCGCAGCGGCTCCGCCGTGCAGGTCGTCGTCGGGCCGGATGCCGACAACATCGCGTCCGACATCGAGGACCTTCGCTGATGAGCGAGGCTCTGACGGTCCTGGCGCCGGTCGCCGGGACGGTGCGGGCGCTTGCCGACGTGCCCGACCCGGTGTTCTCGGCCGGGCTCGTCGGCCCCGGCGTGGCCGTCGACCCCGACCCGCTCACGGGCCGCGACGCCGTCTCGCCCGTGAGCGGAACCGTCGTCAAGCTGCACCCGCACGCGTTCGTCGTGACCGCGCCCGACGGGCGGGCGGTGCTCGTCCACCTGGGCATCGACACCGTCCAGCTCGAGGGCGAGGGGTTCACGCTCCACGTCGCCGAGGGGGACGCGGTCGAGGCGGGGCAGGTCGTGGTGACCTGGGACCCGGCCGCCGTCACCGCGGGCGGCCGGTCCGCGCTCGTGCCGGTGGTCGCGCTCGACGCCGGCCCCGACGGCGCACTCCCGGTGCCGGCACCGGGTACCACGGTCGCCGCCGGCGACCCGCTCCTCACCCTCCCGGCCCGCACTGCCTGACTCCGTCCCGCTCAGTTCGGCAGTCCGTCGTCACCGCGTGCCCCCGGGCCGCGCGCTGACGACGGACTGCCGAACTGAGCCGGACGGAGGCGGTGTCAGTCGCGGCCGTAGATGTCGCGGGTGTAGAGCTTCGCGGCGACGTCCGCGAGAGACTCGGTGCGGCGGTTCGCCACGATGACGTCGGAGCGGGCCTTGAACTCCTCCAGGTCGCGGATGACCTCGCTGCGGAAGAACTCCTCCTGCTCCAAGGTGGGCTCGTAGACCACGACCTCGATGCCCTTCGCCTTGAGCCGCTTCATCACACCCTGGATGGACGAGGCCCGGAAGTTGTCCGAACCCGACTTCATGATGAGCCGGTACATGCCGACCACCTGGGGCTTTCGACGCAGGATGTCGGCGGCGATGAAGTCCTTGCGTGTCGTGTTGGCATCGACGATCGCGCTGATGAGGTTCTGCGGCACGTCCTGGTAGTTGGCCAGCAGCTGCTTGGTGTCCTTCGGCAGGCAGTAGCCGCCATACCCGAACGACGGGTTGTTGTAGTGCGACCCGATGCGCGGGTCAAGCCCCACGCCCTCGATGATCTGCGCGGTGTCGAGCCCGCGGGTGGCCGCGTACGTGTCGAGCTCGTTGAAGTAGGCCACGCGCAGCGCCAGGTAGGTGTTGGCGAACAGCTTGATCGCCTCGGCCTCCGTGGGATCGGTCAGCAGCACCGGCACGTCCTGGTCGATCGCACCTTCCAGCATCAGGTTCGCGAACAGCCGGCCCCGGTCGGAGCGGTCGCCGACGACGATGCGAGACGGGTGGAGGTTGTCGTACAGCGCCCGGCCCTCGCGCAGGAACTCGGGCGAGAAGACGATCGCTGCGCCGTCGTGCTCGGCGAGCATGCGGGTGGTGAATCCGACCGGAACCGTCGACTTCACGACGATGAGCGCGGCCGGGTTGACCGCCAAGACCTGGTCGATGACACCCTCCACGCTCGAGGTGTCGAAGAACTGCGTCACCTCGTCGTAGTTGGTGGGAGTCGCGACGACGACGAGCTCGGCGTGGGCGTACGCGTTGTCGCCGTCCGTCGTGGCGGTGAGCGACAGCGGCTTCTCGCTCAGGTACTGCTCGAGCTCGGTGTCGACGATGGGCGCGCGGCGCCGGTTGATCAGGTCGACCTTGCCCGGGTCGATGTCGACCGCGACCACCTCGTGGTGCTGCGCGAGGACGACGGCGTTGGACAGTCCCACATAGCCGGTACCGGCGATGGCGATCTTCACCGCTTCATCCTAAAGAGCCTTGCCCAGACGAGGGTCGTCCTTGTCAGGTCGGCAGTTCGTCGTCCCCGCGTGCCCCCGGGCGCACGCGCTGACGACGAACTGCCTACCTGACGCGCTGGGGCGGAAGGGGGAGCCGGGGTTCACCCGCAATGTGGATCTGAGGTGCGGGGGGAGGCGGGACCTCAGGCGCTCCATGTAGCGGTAGGGGCCGTCGGCGGCCATGACGCGCAGCGGGTTCACGCCTGTCTCCCGGATGGCGTCGAACCTGCGCTTCTCCGCCAGGAGCTCGCGCTCCGCGCTGTGCCCCGGCCGGAGGCCGTCGTCCCGGTACTTGACCCGGCCGTCGAACTCGACGTACAGACCGAGGTCGGGCCACCCGATGTCCGGGTGCATCACGCCGAGCCTCGTCACGACGGGAGGCTCGACCACCGGTGTGGGAAACCCTTCGCGCAAGGGCAGGTAGCGCAGCCAGGTCTCCCAGACGGAGCGCGTCCCCGCCGCAGCGTTCCGCAGCACCCAGTCCGCGCGGGCCTTGCCGTTGGGACGGCGCCGGGCGGCGACCTGGGCGAGCGCCGCGTCGCGGTCGAACTCCAGCCGGTTCATCGCGCCGTCGGCGATGACGAGGGCCTCCATCGGGTGCATCGTCAGCGCGCAGTCGACGACGGTGCGCGTCAGGGTCGTGACCGGCAGGCCGTCGACGGTCGTGACCGCGGCGGGGCCGAGCTCGGCGGTATGCCGCGCGATGTCGGCCGCGCTGCGGCCCGAGGGCCGCGAGCCCACGACGACGTGGACCTGCTCCGGGCGGTTCCAGGAGTGCAGCCCGTGGACCACGGCCGCCGAGGCGAAGCCGAAGACGTGCGGTGCGACCAGCTGCCGGTGGACGGCGAGGACCCGGGCTCGTTGCGCGTCGAAGGATGCGGGTCCCGGCGCGTACGCACCGCGCCGCACCCGGACCAGTCGCCCTGCGGCCAGGTCGCGGCGCAGCTCGTCTCGGTCGTGCTCGCGGGAGATGAGCAGTCTCGGTGATCCCTCCATCCGCTCACCCTGCCCGCGCCCGCCCCAGGTGCTGCCCCCGCCCTGCCTCCCTGTGCACAACCCTGTGGGTTGCCGGGAGTCACGTCGGCAGTCCGTCGTCAGCGCGTGCGCCCGGGGGCACGCGGGGACGACGGACTGCCGAGGCGACGGCCCGGAGGGGTGGTCATTAGCAGAGGTAATGACCTAAGGTAAGGGAATGGTTGTTGCACCTGCTCCTCTCGCGAGCGAGCTGCGCGTCTCCGTCGGCCGGTTCGTGCGGCGGCTTCGTGCCGAACGAGGCGAAGCCGACCTGCCCGATGCGCAGTTCGGCGTCCTCACCTACCTCATGCGCCACGGCGACCAGACGCCCGGCGCGCTCGCCCAGCGCGAGCGCGTCCGGCCGCCGTCGATGACCCGCACCGTCAACGCGCTCGCCGAGCTCGGCATGGTCGCAAAGGCCGAGCACCCCACCGACGGGCGGCTCGTCGTCGTGCGGCTCACCCAGGCCGGGCGGCGTGAGGTCGAGGAGACCCGGCGGCGCCGCGACGCCTGGCTCGCCCGCCAGCTCGACACGCTGAGCGCCGAGGACCGCGCGCTTCTCGACCGCGCCGGCGCGCTGCTCGCCGACCTCGCCGCCTGCTGAGAGCCCAGACCCCGAGCGCTCACGCGCCCGAAACCCGCCCCCTGCCTGACCGTCGAACCGAAGGACCCATGGCCTCCACCTTCACCTCCCTCCGCCAGCCCAACTACCGCCTGTGGTTCGGCGCGGCCCTCGTCGCCAACGTCGGCACGTGGATGCAGCGCGTCGGGCAGGACTGGGTGGTGCTGACCCACCTGACGAACAACTCGGGCACCGCGGTGGGCATCACGACGGCGCTGCAGTTCCTGCCGTTCCTCCTGCTGTCGCCCTACGCGGGGCTCCTGGCCGACCGGCTCCCGCGCCGCAAGCTCCTCATGGCCACCCAGGCAGCCATGGGCGTGCTCGCGTTCGTGCTCGCCGCCCTCACCCTCAGCGGCACCGTGCAGCTGTGGCACGTGTACACGCTCGCGTTCCTGCTGGGGGTCGCCTCGGCGATCGACTCGCCGGTGCGCCAGACGTTCGTCGCCGAGCTCGTGCCGGCGGACAACCTGCCCAACGCGATCGGTCTGAACTCCGCCTCGTTCAACGCTGCGCGTCTCATCGGACCTGGCGCCGCCGGTCTTCTCATCGCCGCCGTCGGCGCGGGCTGGGTCTTCCTGATCAACGGCGTCTCGTTCGCGGCGACCATCGTGGCGCTCGCGGTGATGAACACCGCGACGCTGCGCGTGCTGCCCTCGGCGCCGCGGTCCAAGGGCCAGATCCGCGAGGCCATGCGCTATGTCCGGGGGCGCAGCGACATCGTCATGATCATGGCGGTCATGGCCGTCGTGTCGATGTTCGGCCTCAACTTCCAGCTCACGAGCGCCATGATGGCCCGCGTCGAGTTCGGCAAGGGGGCCGGTGAGTTCGGCGTGCTCGGGTCGGTGCTCGCGATCGGTTCGCTGACGGGTGCGCTGCTGGCCGCGCGCCGCGAGCGGCCGCGCGTGCGGCTCGTGCTCGGGGCAGGGCTGGCGTTCGCGGTGGCGACGACGCTCAACGCGCTGATGCCCACGTTCTGGAGCTACCTGATCTTCTGCGTGCCCGTGGGGCTCTCGTCGCTGACCATGATGACGGCCGCGAACGCGACCCTCCAGACGTCGGTCGACCCGGCCATGCGCGGGCGCGTCATGGCGCTGTACATGATGGTGTTCCAGGGCGCCACGCCCATCGGGTCGCCGCTCGTGGGGTGGATCGGCTCGCAGTTCGGGCCGCGCTGGTCGATCCTCGTCGGGTCGATCGCGACGTTCCTGGTGGTCGGCGCGGCTTCCGTGTGGGCCGTGCGCAACTGGAACCTGCGCCTGCGCCCGCACCTGCACCCGCGCCCGCACGTCGAGGTGGTCTACCAGACGGCCACCGCGTGAGGGCCGTGCGTCAGCCCAGGTGCTCGACGACGTAGTCGACGCAGGCGGTCAGCGCCTGCACGTCGGCCGGGTCGACCGCGGGGAACATCCCCACGCGCAGCTGGTTGCGCCCCAGCTTGCGGTAGGGGAACACGTCGAGCACGCCGTTGTCGCGCAGGGCCGCGACCACCGCGCCCGCGTCGATCGTGGCGTCGAGGTCGATCGTTCCGACGACGGTCGACCGGTGGGCTGGGTCGGCCACGAACGGGGACGCCCACGTGCGCGCCTGAGCCCAGTCGTACAGGGCCGTGGCCGACTCGCGGCAGCGTGCCGCCGACCACTCCAGGCCGCCCTGGGCGAGCAGCCAGTCGACCTGCTCGGCCAGCAGCACGAGGGTGGCCACCGCCGGGGTGTTGAGGGTCTGGTTCGCGCGCGAGTTGGTCAGCGCCGTGGTGAACGACAGGAACTCGGGCACCCAGCGTCCGTCCGCGGGCGCGGCAGCCTCCACGCGGGCCGCGCGCTCGATCGCGGCGGGGGAGGCGATCGCGAGCCACAGCCCGCCGTCGGCCGCGAACACCTTCTGCGGGGCGAAGTAGTACACGTCGGTCTGCGTGAGGTCGACGGGCAGGGCGCCGGCACCGCTCGTCGCGTCGATCAGCATGAGCGCCCCGCGCTCTGCGGACCCGGGCACGCGCGTCGGGGTGATCATCGCGCCCGTCGAGGTCTCGTTGTGCGGTGTCGCGTGCACGTCGACGGCGTCCTCGCCGGGCGACGGCTCGAGCAGCGCGACGGTGCCGGGCTCGGCGCGCAGCACCTGCGGGGCCGCGAGGAAGGGGGCCCGCGCGGTCGCTGCCGCGAACTTCGCCCCAAATTCCCCGAAGCTGGCGTGCTGCGCGCGGCGCTCGACGAGACAGGCCGCGGCGATCTCCCAGAACGCCGTCGACCCGCCGTTGCCCAGGACGACCTCGTAGCCGTCGGGGACGGCGAGCAGGTCGGCGAGGCCGGAACGGACCCGGCGCACCAGGTCCTTGACCGCGGGCTGGCGGTGCGAGGTGCCGAGCACGGCGGCACCCGCGGAGGTCAGCGCGTCGATCTGCGCAGGCCGGATCTTGGACGGCCCCGACCCGAACCGGCCGTCGGCGGGGAGCAGGTGGGCGGGGATCGTCATCGGCATGGCCATAGACTAAGCGGGCCTGCTGCCCCGCCCCCGCGCCGTCTCGTCGTGCGTTCCGCCGCGCGTCGTCCGCGCGGTGCGCGGTGGATCCTGGAGACCGGAAGGAAAGCTCGTGGCCGACCTGATCGACACCACCGAGATGTACCTGAAGACGATCTACGAGCTCGTCGAAGAGGGCATCACCCCGCTGCGCGCCCGGATCGCGGAGCGGTTGGGGCACTCGGGCCCCACGGTGTCGCAGACGGTCGCGCGCATGGAGCGTGACGGCCTCGTCGTCGTCACCGGGGACCGGCACCTGGAGCTCACGGCTCCCGGCATGGACAAGGCCCGCCGGGTCATGCGCAAGCATCGCCTGGCCGAGCGGCTGCTGACCGACGTCATCAAGCTCGACTGGGAGCAGGTCCACACCGAGGCGTGCCGGTGGGAGCACGTGATGAGCGAGGACGTCGAGCGTCGCCTGCTCACGCTGCTCGATCACCCGCACCAGGACCCGTACGGCAACCCGATCCCCGGCTTGTCCGAGCTCGGCACGGACGACGCCGGCCGCGAGCAGCCCTACCTCGCGGGCGTCGCGCCGCTGCCGAGCGTGTTCGAGGCGCTGGCGGCCGTCGCGGCCCCGGGCGCCGGCGGCCCGGTGGAGCTGGTGCTCCAGCGGATCGGAGAGCCGCTGCAGACCGATGTCGAGCTGCTCGTGCGGCTCTCGGGTGCGGGGCTGGTGCCGGGCGCGAGCGTGTCGGCGTCGCTGGCCGACGGGACGTACATGGTCGTGGTCGCGGGCCGCGACGACGCGATCGGTCTGCCGGAGGACGCCGCTCGCCACCTGTTCGTCACGCAGCGCTGACGCGCCCGCACGGTCGTCTGCGCGCCAGCGACCGTGCACTGCGCGCTGGGTGCCGGTCGGTTCCGACTGAATTCGTGACCAGAGCGTGACATCGCGGGACCGGCTCGGGTACGGTCCCTTACGCACTCAGGGTTTCCCCCGAGTGCGCGCGAACGGACGCCGAACCCTGCCACCGCCCGCGCTACGGACTGACCTCCGAAGGCAGGGGCGGGGGACCCACTTGCGGGCTCCCGGAGACGGAGCCCTTGGGGTGAAGCCTTGGGCGGCCTGCGGGCCGGCCGAGGCCGGGTGCATCTCCTGCCCGAACCCGACAGCTCACCTCGTTGGCGGCATGGAGAGGTAGAGCTTGTGAGCGCAGCGAACGTCGCGCGGCACCGCGCCGCCCGTCGTCCCGTGACCCCCCTCACGGAGATCGCCCAGACCGTCGGCGCGGGCGCAGGTAGACGCGCCGCCGTCGTGGCCACCGCTGGCGGCCTCATCATCTCGACCCTCGGTGCCGGTACCGCGCAGGCGGCTCCGGCCCGCGACGACGCCGGAGCCCGGCTCAGCACCGTGGACCTGGGAGCCCTGACGGCCCAGGCCCGCCAGGCCCTGGAGGCCGCACCCGTCGTGACCGTCGCTGCGGACGCGCAGGTCGAGGTCGAGGCGATCGCCCCGACGGCGGTGTCGCGACCGTCGAGGTCACCCCGGCGCCCCAGCCGCGTGCCGCCGCCCGTCCCGCGCGCGCCGCGGCGACCTCGCGCACGACGGAGCGGACCACGACCGCGGCCGCTCCCGCCCAGACGGCGACGGCGGCCCCTGCACCTGACTTCGCGGCCGGCTCGGACGTCGTGTCGATCGCCGGGCGCTACGTGGGCGTGCCCTACCTCGCGGGTGGGACCACTCCCGCAGGCTTCGACTGCTCGGGCTTCACCCAGTACGTGTTCGCTCAGGTGGGCATCAGCCTGCCGCGCACGTCGAGCGGCCAGCGCTCGGCCGGGACCGTCGTCTCTGCGGCCGACGCGCGACCGGGTGACATCATCTGGACGCCCGGCCACGTCTCCATCTACGCGGGCAACGGCATGCAGATCGACGCGCCGCGGCCTGGGATGTCGATCCAGTTCCGCAGCCTCTGGCAGTCGAACCCGGTCTTCATCCGCGTCGGCTGAACCGCTCACCCGGAACGAGAGCCTCGGGGCCCCGTCGCGTGCGACGGGGCCCCGAGGCGTACGCGGACAGGGTTCGAGGGCCCCTGCCGGGCCGATGCGGTGGCACTCGGCGAGCAGCGGCCGTGGTGAAATCCGATCGGTTCGTGATCCGGCCGTGACAATTGGTCGAGCGTCCGATACCGTCGATCTCGCCGGGCTGGTTCTCCAGCCCGGTCCACACCCGGACGCCGAGCCCCGTCACCGGGATGTGGTGACGACCTTCCGTTTGACGGGGACGGGGGAACCATGTTCTCCGGCCGTCTCGACGGCCTTGGGGTGAAGCCGGGCACGGCCTCCGGGCCGCGACCGGCCGGGTACATCTCCTACCCGAACCCGACAGCTCACCTCGCAGGCGTTCCGGAGAGGGATCACGTGACAGCTAGCACGACGCGCGCCCGGCATCGCGCCGCGCGCCGCCCGTTGACCCCGCTGAGCGGGCTGAACCAGAACGCTGCCGCCGTCGGTCGTCGAGCCGCCGTCGTCGCCACCGCGGGTGGCATCCTCGTCTCGTCCTTCGCGACGACCGCGCACGCGGCCCCGGCCGAGGGCGGCGTCGCGACGAAGACGGCGGGTGCCGATCTGAACGCGCTGACCGCGCAGGCTCGCGAGGCACTTCAGGCAGCCCCGGTCGTGACGGTCCCCGCCGACGCGCAGGTGGAGGTCGAGTCGATCGCGGCCGAGGGTGCCGTCCAGGTCACGCCGGCCGCACCGGCACAGGCCGCGCCCGCACGCGCCGCGACGGCGTCGCGGTCGGCCGAGCGTGCCGCAGCGCCGGCTGCGTCCAGTGCCTCGGGTGCTGCCTCGGTCGCGCTGCGCTACGTGGGCGTCCCGTATGTGTACGGGGGTGCCACGCCGAGCGGCTTCGACTGTTCGGGCCTGGTCTCGTACGTCTATGCGCAGCTCGGCATCGACCTGCCGCACCAGTCGCGCGGCATCCTCAACTCGTCGCACACGACGCAGGTCTCGCGGGCCGAGGCCCAGCCCGGTGACGTGATCTGGTCGCCCGGTCACGTGGCGATCTATCTGGGTGACGGCATGCAGATCGAGGCATCGCGCCCCGGCACGACGGCGAGCGTCCACAAGCTCTGGCAGTCGAACCCCGTCTTCCTGCGCGTCTCCTGACGCCGCACCTTCACACGCCCCGGTCCGCCTCTCGGCGGGCCGGGGCGTCGTCGTCTGCGACGGGGTCCGCTGGCGTCACGCGTGGCCCGCGCGTGGCGAGACGCGTTCTATGCTGCTTTGCCAGGACGTTCGATAGTCTTGACCAAGCGGCCCGGGCGCCGACTGCGCGGCGCACCTGCGACGACGGAGGTAACGATGACTCGACCGGAGATCGTCCTTGTGGGTGTGGATGGCTCGGCACCGAGCCTCCATGCGCTCGACTGGGCGGTGGCCTACGCCAAGCGCGTGGGCTGGGCGTTGCACATGGTGTGCAGCTATTCGCTGCCGTCGTTCACCGCGGCGTCCCTCGACGGCGGGTACGCCGCGCTCGACGACACCGCGATCCAGGAGGGGGCCAAGTCCGTCCTGATCGAGGCGCAGGAGCGCGTCGTGGACTCGGGGGTGCCGATCACCGCCGCGGTCGCGACGGGCGATGCCGCCGGGGTGCTGGTCGAGCTGTCGAAGGACTACGGGCTCGCCGTGGTCGGTACACGTGGGCACGGTGGGTTCACCGAGCGACTGCTGGGCACGGTGTCGTCGGCGCTGCCGGCGCACGCGGCGTGCCCCGTCGTCGTCGTGCCGCTGCGGCCGCACGCCGACGAGAAGCAACCCGCAGGGGGCGGCACGGGGCGCACGGTGCACCGCATCGTCGTCGGGGTAGACGGTTCGCCGTCGGCTGAGGTAGCGCTGCGGGCTGCGGTCGGGCAGGCGAAGGTGTGGGACGCCGAGCTGGTGGCCGTCGCGGGTGTTCCGGTGGGCAGCGGAGCCGGCGTGCTGGCGTGGCTGCCCGCGCAGATCGACCATGAGCAGGTGCTGGCCGACGTCAAGGCTGGGCTTGACGTCATCGTCGACCGCTTCGAGGCCGAGGCGGACGGGATGAAGATCAAGCGCATCGTCCTCGACGGCACCGGTGCCGAGCTTCTGACGGAGTTCTCGACGGCGGCCGACCTGCTGGTGGTCGGGTCGCGTGGCCGTGGCGGGTTCCGCGGGCTGCTGCTCGGGTCGACGAGCCAGGCGGTGCTCCACCACGCGAGCTGCCCGGTGCTGGTGATCAACCGCAAGAGCCAGCCGGAGGGGTAGTTCCCGCAGAGGTGCCCTGATGCCCGGTGGCGCGATTCGTCGCCCGAATGGCCGGGCGTGTTCCCTCGGCGGCGATCGCGGGCGACGCCACCTGTGCACTTCTTCACAAGCCCGTCGGCGCGCGTGAGCGCCATACGTGCCAAATCTCCTGCGTCCTTCTGTCCGTAGGGCCACATGGCGTGGCCCCAGGAGGGACACATGGAGGAGTCTGGGCGCGCGCGTCGGCGCCCCCGCGCTGCCGCGTCACGGTGGTCGTGGGGGGCCGTGATCGCCTTGCTCGTTCTCGCCACCACCCCTGCGGTGTGGCCTGCGGGAGCGGAGGCGGCCGAGACGCCTGACCATCTGCTCGTCGTCAACTCGGTCGAGTGGGGTGGCCCCGACGACAACCTCGGCGACGGGATCTGCCGGACCCGCACCGACGGTGACACCCCGGTGTGCACGCTGCGCGCGGCGGTCGAGCAGGCCAACGCGCTCAACGCGGCCGGGGCGGCAGGCAGCATCGAGATCACCGTCGCCGACTCGATCGGCCCGGCGACGCGGATGGTGGGCGGGCAGTCCGTGACCTCCCTCGACGCCAGGGCGGCACGCATGCGTGTCACGCCCATCTGGTCCCAGGACTACTACGGCGCGTTCTTCGAGGTCACCGGCCCGGTGACCATCGACCTGCGACACCGGCTCCTGGTCAACGGCGCCTCGGCCCCGGCGTGCAGCTCCGCGACCACATGCGACTCGTCCGAGGGCGCGGCGTTCTACCTGAACGGCCCCGGCATCACCGTCCGCAACGCCGACCAGGTGCTCTCCGCGGGGTCGTCGTTCGTGTTCGGCCCCGCGGCGAGGGACGTGGTGCTCGACGGGTCGGCAGACGGTACCCGCGGCCACGTGATCGCGACCGACAACTACAACCCCGAACGGTTCGCCACGTTCCTCCCGGGCGCGCGGAACGTCACGATCCAGCACTACGACGTGCGGGGGTACTACGGCAGCCAGACGGATGCGGGCATCTACTACTTCGCTTCCGGAGCGTCGGCCGTCGAGCACGTCGTCATCGACGACGTCGTGACCAGCTACCCGCCGTCGGCCGGCGGCGGGTGCGGCTCCCTGGACGGGACCGGCTGTGCCGCGCGCATCATCAGCGCCATCGGAGCCAGGATCGACGGCCTTGCGCTGCGCCACCTGAAGATCGCGAACCTCCGGGACGTGCACGCGCTGCACATGCCGCTCGCATGGGTCAACGACCTGGAGATCACCGACGGCGTGTTCCTCGGAAACAACGTCTACGGCACGGGCGAGAGCGAGGCATTCCTCCTGCTGCCGATGGACGACAGGCTGACCGGCACGACGACGGTCCAGCGCAACGTCTTCACCTCGGCCCCCGGCAGCGGTGACGTCGCGATCTATCTCCTGGGGAAGAAGCCCGCAGGCTCGGTCGAGCCCTCGGGGTGACGATCTCGGACAACTACTTCAACGGGTACCGGAACGCCTCCGGTTCGGTGCGCTTGCTGGCGGCGGGCACGGCGACCGTCGAGCGGAACACCTTCGGGGGGCGTCGGCCTCGCAGGACATCACCGTCAACGAGGAGACGGCCACCAGCACGGTGCTGTTCACCAACGTCAGCGCCACGGCCAACCAGAAGATCCGCACGTGGTACCCGACCCGAGCGGCAACGGTGCTGACAGGTCCCGTGCCGGTGGACGCCCTCGCGTCGACGAACGCGCAGGCCGGCACGCCGGTCTGCCTGGCGACCGTCGCCGCCGCCCGCCCCACTCTCAGCGACGGCCACGTGCCGGGCGATCCCGTCACGATCGACCTGTACTGGACGAGCGGCACCAAGGCCGAGGTCTATCTCGGATCGGTCAGCGGAGCCTCGGCTGCCCCCGGCGCGGCGCGGACGCTCCTGTTCTCGCTCCCGCTCGGGGAGATCACGCTGCCTGACGGCTCGACCGTCCGGCCGGTCAACCCTGGGACGGGCGCGGTCGACGGCGCGGTGCGGATCCAGGCGCACGTCGAGCGCGAGCAGCACCAGTCCGCGCAGTACTCGCGCGCCGTCCGGGTCGAGGGCACCTGCCTGCCCACGCTCGTGATCACGCGACAGGACGGCGGCACCGAGCCGACCATGGCACGCGACATCGTGTTCCGGCTCACGTCCTCGGTGTCCCTCGACCCGTCGACCGTCAGCCCCGAGGACTTCGAGGTGAGCGAGTCCGACGCGAGCGCGGGGTCCGATCCCCACGTGGCGTCGGTGAGAGCCGTCGAGGGCTCGGACGGCACCGAGTTCGACGTCGTCGTGCGGGTGTCCAACTCGACGACGGCGTCCCTGTCGGTGCCCCCGGACGGGTCTCGACCGCCACAGGGCAGCAGAACCCGAGGGGGTCGGTCGCCGGCCCGTCCGGCAGCGGCAACACGGCACGGTTCGTCAACCCGATCGTGGTCGCGCCCAGCCCTGCCGTGGTCGTGATGGGTGAGGCCGACGGCGGCCGGTACACGCTCAAGGTGCGGGACGGTGCGCCCGCCCCGCAGGCGGACCTACGGTTCGCGACCCAGATCGACGACGTCGGCAAGGAGCACGGCCTCACCCTCGGCCCGGACGAACCCGTCGTCCCCGAGGGGTGCCGGACGGCGTCGGTCACGGCGACGGCGCCGGCCGGCCCTCCCACCGACGGCACGCCCGTGACGGTCCGGCACACGGTCTCGTCGGGGGACCCGGCCTACGACGGGCTCGTGGTCGAGCCGGCGCAGCTGCTGCTGTTCTCCGCCGAACCGCGGGTCACGCTCACCAAGCGCGCGTTCGCCGGCGTGACCGACCAGTCCACGCCGCAGCGCATCATCGCGACGGGCACGGAGCTGCAAGCCGGAGCGCAGATCGGCGCGGGCACCCCGGTCTGGTTCGTGTTCGAGGTGCGCAACACCTCGTCGGGCACGTGGGCGACCAGCCTCAACGACGTCCAGGTGCACGACGACGTGCTCGGCGACATCGGCACCGTCGCAACGCTCGCGCAGGGCAAGACGGCGCTGCTCGGCTACGGCCCGCACCTCATGGCGCGCGCGGGGGGCACCCGGTGACGCCGCGTCGGTGGGTCGTGGCCGCGGCCGCCGCTCCGGCGACCGCCGCGCTCGCGGCTGCGCTGGCCGTGGGCGGCGTGGCGTGGGGGATGTGGCACGCGAGCGCGCCGTTCGCCGGCGGGAGCGTCGCGAGCGGCGACCTGCGGCTGACGGCCCAGGCGCCGGTCTGGAACCGCGTCGTTCCCGAGGAGGGGCTGGTGCCCCTCACCCCCGGCGACGTGACCATGCCGGGCGACGTCATCCGCGTCACCCTGCCGGTGACGACGTACCTGCGGGGCGACAACCTGGCCGCGGCGCTGACGCTGAGAGCGTCGGACGTCGTGCCGGGGGTGCCGACCGAGGTCACGTACCACGTGGAGGCCCCGGGCGGCGCGCTGGCGGGTCCGTCCGACGGCGAGGCCGCGCTCGGCGAGCCGGTGGCCGTCGAGGGTCTGGCCGGTTCCGACGGTGGCACCGAGGCGAGGTGGGTCGTCGTCGTCGACGTCCGGGTGCTCGGGGAGTACACGTGGGCGCCGGACGACGAGCCGACACGCGGCGCGTGGGACGTGCGGGGCCTGAGGGTCACGCTCGACCAGGTGCGCGAGGGGCCCGGGTTCGTGACGCGCGAGGGAGGGACGCCGTGAGCGGGGTGCGGCGTGCGCTGCGGGCCGCCGCCGGCGCGGGGATCGCCGTCGCCGTCGCGACCAGCGCCTCGGGCCTGTGGTACGCGGCCACGGACGTGCCGCTCGCGGCGGTCCCGGTGGGCGGCGTGTGGTTCGCGGTCGAGGGCCAGGACGGGACGACGCAGTACGCACGTGCGGGAACGCCGTCGTCGTCCGCGGAACCGATCGAGGTGCGTGTGCCGGGTGCGGTCGTCGCCCAGGCGATGGACGGGCCCGTCGTGTGGCGCTTCACGGTGCGCGGGCACGCGGACGGCGCCGCCGGGCTGTCGTACAGCGTGTCCGCCCCCGCGCCGGAGCTCGGATCGATTGCCTCCACGTCGACCATGCGCGTCTTCCCTGCAGGCGACGACGGCTGCTCGGCCCCGCCCGCGCCGCAGGAGGAGCCGTGGTCGCTGGTGCTCCAGCCGCCGGGGGACGGCGCCGCCGGCTCCCCGGCCGAGCAGGAGTGGTGCTTCACGGCCGACGGCGGCTGGCCCCAGGACGTCCAGCACACGAACTCGGCCGTCGTCGAGGCGCTGGACGACAACGGGGACACCGCGCGGGCGGGCGCGCAGTGGTGGGCGCTGGTGTCGCCTGGCAGCGAGGGCGAGCCGGACACGCCGATCACGATCACCCCCTTCGTCACCCGCCACAACGACTCCTCCGGGCCCTTCGTCCCGTAGGCACACGATCGGCCCGCCGGGCCGCGCTCTTCCCGGGACTCCGTCCCGGGTGACTTTTCGAGAGGAAGTGCACCATGAGTTCCACCACACCGGTCATCGTCATGACCGAGGAGAGGCGGCGCGGACGCGGTCCGTTGTGGGTCGCCGCAGCCGCCGTGCTCGTGCTCGGCGGGGGATCGACCTTCGCCTACTGGCACGACGCCCAGACGTACACCGGCGGGTCGATCGTCTCCGGCACGCTCGACGTCTCACCGGTCGGCGAGATGCAGTTCTGGGACGTGTCGGCCGATCGCGCCGACGCCACGACGGCGTTGCCCGGCACCCTCCCCGACGGCGAGGACGACGGCCCGGACGCGGTGTTCGGGCACGAGATCGACGACCCGTCCGCCTGGCGGATGTCTCCCGAGGACCGCGTGGGGGTCACCGTGACCGCGGACGTCACGCTCGAGGGCGACAACCTGGTCGCAGCCCTGACGCTCGACGGGTCGACGGGCATCGACCTGGCGTCCGACGGCGTCACCTACACGTACGCGGTCTACCGCGACGGCGCGACGCTGGTCGCACCGAAGCCGCTCACGGACCTGAGCGCTCCGCTGCTGTACCTGTCTGCCGCGACCGACGGCCAGGAGGCCGGGGCCGACGACGCGGACGGCAGCACCGTTCTCGCGATGACGGACGGGCAGACCACGGACCGGCTCACGGTGCTGGTGACGGCAACGTTCGACGCGGACGCGCAGCAGTTCATGTCGAAGACGTACACGTTCGCGAACGTGCAGCTCTCGCTCGAGCAGGTGCGCACGCAGGGTCTCGGCTCGTTCGTGGCGCCCTGAGCGCCGGGTGCCGCTGCGAACGAGCGTTAGGCGCCGCGGCGGCCAGGTGGTGCGCCGCACACCGGACGCCCACGCGACCGACGTAGAACGAGGAGGACGTGTCATGTTTGAGGAAGGCCACGATGTCGGCGTCCGGCCGTGGTACGGGTCGCCCTGGCGGGTCGTCACGCGCGTCGTCGCGCTTGCCGTGACGGTCGTCCTGGTGGGCCTCGTCGTCGCGGTGGCGGTGGTCCCGCGCGTCACCGGCGGGACAAGCCTGACGGTGCTCTCGGGATCCATGGTCCCGGCGTACTCACCGGGTGACGTGCTCGTGCTGCGCGGCGTCCAGAGCACGCAGGTGTGCGCCGAGGTGCGCGTGGGCCAGGCGGTGACGTACATGCCGCAGTCCGACGACGCGGCGCTGGTCACCCACCGCGTCGTCGGCAAGACCGTGGGGACCTACGACGACGGGACGTCCTGCCGCCTGCTGACCCGAGGGGACGCCAACGAGGCTGCCGACCACCCCATCTCGCCGTCCCAGGTGCGCGGCGTCGTCATGTACGCGGTGCCGTGGCTGGGCCACGTGCGGACGTGGGCCGGCAACCAGCCGGTGCTGGCCGCCGCAGCGGCGATCATTCTCGTCGCCGCAGTGGGCGTCCTGGGCATGGGCAGGCGCGTGCGCACGCGGGTCGTCGACGTGCCCCTGGCCCTGGCGCTGGAGGCGCCGCCGGCCGTGGCGTCGCGAGACGCCGTGCCGCCGCCGTACGTGGCGCCATCACGGGCGCCGTCGTACGTCGTGCCGGTCGACGTCGTGCAGACGGAGCACGGGCTGCCGCTCCAGGACCAGTGGTCGCCGGTGCCGGTGCCGTACGTGGCGGGGCCGCACACGGTGGGGTCGTACGTCGTGCCGCCGCCGGCCGTGGAGCAGCAGTACGCGCCGCCGCCCGCGGTGCGGAGGCGAACCGCGCTGCCGGTCGTCCCGCCGACGTCCACGCAACCGCCGGACGCCCCGCCGGAGCCCGTCGCGCCGCGGTTCCACCAGGCGCCGCGCCCGGCTGCCGTGCCGTTGGTCCTCGAGGTGGCGCAGGCGTCAGAGGTGGCGCAGCCGTCGGAGGTGGCGCAGGCGTCAGAGGTGGCGCAGGCGCCCGCGGCACCGTGGGCGCCTGAGGTGGCCCGGCCTTCCGAGGTGCCGCAGTCCTCGGTGGTGCCCCAGCCCTCGGTGGTGCCCCAGCCCTCGGTGGTGCCCCAGCCCTCTGCGGAGACGCAGGCCTCTGTGGAGACGCAGGTGCCCGATCTGCCGCCTCGGGCGCGCATGCCCGAGGCTCCGTCGCAGCGCGTGGCCCAGTACGTGGCGCAGCACGTGGCGCGCCACGTGCCGCAGCACGTGGCGCAGGCAGCGCCCGCGCCGTCCGAGGCGCCGGAGCCGGAGCCGCCCGTCGCTCGGCCGCAGCACGTCACTCGGCGGCAGCACGTGGCCGAGCCGCAGCACGTGGCCGAGCCGTCGTACACGTCGCCGTCGTACATGTCGCCGTCGTACATGTCGCCGTCACGCCTGGCGTCGCCCTCGGGCGCCGCGGTGAGCGTCCGGACCGCCCCCGGCGCGCACCGCGCGAGCGGCAGGCACGCGGCGCCACCGTCGAGCGAGGGCGACCCGCGATGAGCGCCTGCGGTGACGGAGCGGTGGTTCCCGGGCTGCTCCCGCGGGCCGCGCGGCCCGCGCGCCGTCTGCCTGCCGCGCGGGCTGCCGCGGTGCTGCTCGTCCTCCTCGCGGTGGCTGTCGTCGCCGGGTCGGCGGCGGGGGCGCTGCGGGAGGGCGCGCAGGTGGGCGTCGCGGGCGCGCCCGCGGGCGAGGTGGCGCGCGCCTCTGCGCATCCGGCGCCGGGCGTGCCGGACGTGAACCCGACCGCTGGTGCGATCCATGCCTCGTGGGACGGCCCCGCCGTCCGCCTCGACTGGCAGGGCCGGACGGGGGAGGCGGCCGCCCAGGCGACTTTCGTCGGCGACCGGGTCATGGTGCCAGGCGATCGCGTGACCCGCACGCTCGTGGTGACCAACGCGGGCTCCGCCGACGGCCTGCTGTCGGTGGACCTGGTGCTGCGTGCCCTGACCACGGAGGGTACCGACCGGGCGCTCGAGCGTGCCGTACGGCTCGAGTGGGACGTGGCGGGTGTGGCGGGGGGCGAGCAGTTCGGAACGCTGCGTGACGGGCCAGACACCGACGTGGCCGAGGTGCATGTCGCGAAGGGGCAGAGCGTGCCCGTGCGCGTCGGGTTCGCCGTCGCCCCGGACGCCGCCCCGCTGGGGTCCGGGCAGGGTTCCGGGCGCGTGGAGTTCGACGTCGTCGTCGCGCTCCACGACGACACGTCGCCCGCCACGGCGGGCGGCGCGGGTGCCGGCCTGCTGCCCCGCACGGGCGGCAGGGGCGTGCAGGCCGCCGTGATCGCGGTCGCGCTCGCCTGCCTCGGGCGGGTGCTGCTGGCGAGCACGCGCCGTCGGTGCGACCTGTGCGGGAGCAGGGACCGCACGCAGCACTCCGGTCAGCCGACGCCAGCCGCCGACGGCGGACGCGCGCCCGCGCTGTGCACCGGCTGCAGGAGCCGGCTGGCGGCCGGCCTGCGCGGCGTGTCGTGACGGCGCCGCGCCCGTGGTGTCAGGCGGCGGCCTCCGCGGCAGCGAGCAGCACGCACGTGGCCACCGCGTCCATGGCCTCCTCGACCTCAGCGAGCGGGGGCATCGACGGGGCGAGCCGGATGTTGGAGCCCTGCGGGTCGCGGCCGTAGGGGAATGTCGCCCCGGCGGGCGTCAGCGCGATGCCCGCGCCCGCGGCGAGCTCGACGACGCGCGACGCAGTGCCGGGCACGACGTCGAGCGAGACGAAGTAGCCGCCCTGCGGCCGCGTCCAGGTGGCGACGCCGCGGTCGCCCAGCCGGCGCGTCAGCACGCGGTCCACCGCGGCGAACTTCGGGGCGAGGATCTCGCGGTGCTTGCGCATGTGTGCGCGCACGCCCTCGGCGTCGCGGAAGAACATCAGGTGCCGGAGCTGGTTGATCTTGTCCGGGCCGATCGACTGGACGCTCAGGTGCTGGGTGTACCAGGCGATGTTCGCGGGTGAGGCCGCGAGGAACGCCACGCCCGCACCGGCGAACGAGATCTTCGAGGTCGAGGCGAACATGATGGGCCGGTCGGGGTTGCCTGCCTCGGCGGCCAGGCGCAGGACGTCCGCCGACGTGGTCTCGTGCTCCGTCAGGTGGTGGACGGCGTACGCGTTGTCCCAGAAGATGCGGAAGTCGGGGGCTGCGGTCGGCATGCTGACCAGGCGCCGGGCCACGGCCTGCGAGACGACGGCGCCGTCGGGGTTGGCGTACGTCGGGACGACCCACATGCCCTTGATCGACGGGTCGTTCGCCACGAGGTCGGCCACCGCCTCGGCGTCGGGCCCGTCGGGCGTCATCGGCACGGTGACCATCTGGACGCCGAAGGCCTCGCACACGGTGAAGTGCCTGTCGTACCCGGGCACCGGGCACACGAACGTGATCTTGTCCTCGCGCCCCCAGGGCTGTTGCGACCCGGGCACCCCCCACAGGTGGGCGTAGGTCATCGCGTCGTGCATGAGGGTGAGCGAGGCGTTGCCCAGGGCGAGCAGCTGCTCGGCGGGCACGTCGAGCAGCTCGGCGAAGATGCGCCGCAGGCCGGGCAGGCCCGCGAGCCCGCCGTAGTTGCGCACGTCGGTGCCGTCCGGGTCGCGGTGGACGCCCAGGCCGGGCAGGGCGAGCATCGGCTCGGCCAGGTCGAGCTGGGCCGCTGAGGGTTTGCCGCGCGTCAGGTCGAGCGCGAGACCGCGCGCCTGGAGCGCGGCGTACTCCTCGCGCAGGGCCGGCAGGTCGGCGGAGGGAGCGGCGGGTGTGGCGGGCGACGTCGGAGTGCTCACGTCGGCCAAGGCTAGCGGGCACGCCTGCGCCTGTCGCGGTCCGTGGCGAGGTGCGAGCACCCACCCGGGCTGGGGGGCACGACGGTCGCGGTGTGGCACGTTCCGGCCCGTTACGTAGCGAGATCACGTCAATGCGCAGGTCGCGGACGGTCGTCCCTGAAACGTGCCGGACGGGTTCGCACCAGGCACGCAGGGTCTCCTGCCGCTCTTCCGGAAGCTCGCCCGTGGCACCTACCGTCCGAGTCAGACAGCACGAGGTCGGCGGACACCACCCGCCGCTCGGGCAAACCGGAGCCGAAGGAGGTGCAGGGCACGTGCAGCGACCGCGCCACCGCACCCTCGGTCCTCGCCCGGCCGCCCGCCCGAGCCGCGTGCTCGCCGCCCCGGGCCAGCAGGCGACCACGGCGTCCGCGCAGGCGACAGGTGCGGGGGTGAGTGCGCGCGCCGGGACTCGAACGGATCTCCTGGCCCCCTAGATCGCCGGTCGGCAGGCGATGGCCGACCGGCACCGGCCGGCGGCGGGTGGTTCCTCCAGGCCGCCCGCCGCCGGTTCACCCCGCACGACGCCGCCCCCGACCGACAGGAGAGCGCCGTGAGCGACACGCAGGCCGGTCGGCGCCGGGCAAGCCCCCCACCGTGGCGGGGTGCGGCGCCCGAGGGCGCCGACGGCGTCCGCGCCCTCGAGCCTGCGGACCGCGGCCCGCGACCGCGCACCCGGCGGCGACGCGTTGCCGGGGTCCGTGCAAGGACGTACCCGTTGCGGCACCGGCCGGTACCCAAAGCGGGCTCGTCGCGCACCCCTCCAGGAAGGACCCCTGGCCCGTGACCAACAATGGACGCACCGCCCTCGACGACGCGACCGTGCACAGCGTGCGCCGGAACCCTCGGCGTGCCGCCCCTCGCGGCCGAAGGTACGACGGCGAGCCGACCGGACCTGACGCGGAAGGGGTGGGTCAGATGTCCAGCAACGTTCTCGAGGACACGTTCGGGGAGCTGCTGACGTCGGCGTCCGACTTCCTCCGGGACGACATCAGCGTCCACCTCGTGGGTCCGCGCCGGTCGGGGCGCAGCCTCCTCGCGCTCGAGATCGCCGAACGCGCCCGGAACGAGGGTTTCGGGGTGCTGACCGTCACCGGCAACCCTGCCTGGCGCAAGGAGCCCTTCACCGCCCTCGCGCTGTCGGGCCTCGACTTCTCGTCGGGCCTGCGCTCCTCGCCGCAGGCGGTCGTGGAGCTGTCGAGGCTCCTGGGCTCCAGACGCTGGCTCGTGGTGTGCGACGACGCCGACGACCTCGACCAGCAGACGGTCGGCGCGCTGCTGGCCATGTGCCGGCGTCGGCGCCTCGTCTTCGTCGCGACGACGCGCGGCGCCCAGCGGTTCGACCCGGACGGGCTCGTCGTCGGCCTGACACCCCTCGTCCAGCTCGCCGTGCCTCCGCTGAGCCACGACCGGATCCAGCGGATCGCGGTCGACACCCTCGGGGCGCCCCTCGACCAGAGGACGCTGTCCCGGGTCGCGACGCTGACGGGCGGGTCGTTCGGGCTGGCCCGGGCGATGATGCGGGTCGGCCGGCACACCGGGGCCCTGACCGAGGGCGAGGGCGCGTGGTTCGCGCCCGGGTCCCTGTGGTCGGACGAGCTCGCGGCGCTCGCGGACACGTTCCTGGCCGGCACGTCGGACACGGCCCGTGACTGTGCGACGGCGCTGGCGCTGACCGGTCCGCTGGAGCCGAAGGAGGCCGTCACGATCTTCGGGCAGCCGGCGCTCGACGCGCTGCTGTCGGCGGGGCTCGCTCACGACGTGGCCGACGGGCCGCGCACCCTCGTGGGCCTCGTCCCGCCCTTGCTGGCCTCGCACCTGCGGCGCGAGGGGTCGCCCGTCGGCCGGTTGCTGGTGCGTGAGCGCGCGGGGGCGTACGCGCACCGTGCGCTCATGTGCCGGACCGAGGGTCCGGGCCGCGCGCACGCGGCCGTCGTCAGCGAACGGCTGCGACGCATCGCCACCGCCTGGGTCGACCGGCAGCGCGACGCCTGGGAGGCGGACCCGAGCCCGGGCGCGGCCCTCGACCTCGTCGAGGCGTTGCGGGGAACCGGTGCGCCCACGGCGAGCATCGAGTGCGTGCTGCAGCACTCGCGTCCGGGCGACGTGCTCGACGCGGCCATGCTCGTCTTCTGGGAGGCGGTGTGGCGCGCGGTCGACCTGGGCGACCTGGCCGCCGCGGTCGACCTGCTGCGTGGTGCGCGCGAGAGACTGCCGGGGTTCGGCGCCCTGCTGCGCGCCGCCGAGGCGTACGTCGTCTGCCTGTGCGACCGGATCCCGGCCGACGCGCTCCTCGCGGACCCGGATCCCGCGGACCATCCGGTGTGCGCCGAGGTGGTCGCGCTGGCGCGCGCCGAGGTGGCGCTCGAGCTGGGGAACGTGCTCACCGCCGCCGAGATCGCCGACGGCGTCCGGTCCCCGCACCGCGCGCTCGCTCCCGCGCTGGCGACGCTCAACGCCCACGCCCGGATGCTCGGCAACGACGTGCGCGGGGCGGTCGAGGACAACCTGCGCGGGCTGGAGGAGGCCTACGAGGACCAGGACCCGCAGGCGGTGCAGCACAGGTCGACGGCCGCGATGGCCGGCCTGTACATGAGCGGTCGGCTCGACGAGGCCGACGACGTGCTGGAGCGTGCGCTCTCCGTGTCGTCCGTGCTCCCGCCCCGCGACCCGCACCGGTCGGGTCTGCTGGCGATGGGGGCGGAGGTCGCCGTGCTCCAGGGGCGCCCCGAGTTCGCGCGGCAGATGACCGTCCAGCCGCCGGTGTACCGGACCGTCGACGGCATGTTCCGGGGGCTGCTGCCCTCGACGCTCCCGGCGCGCGGCCCCGAGCCGCGGCCCGACGACGCCGCCGGCGTGTGGGAGGCGGTGCGCGAGCGGCTCGAGCGCGGCCACGTGGCCAGCGCGGTGCCGTTCGCCGTCGCGGCGGCCGAGCTGGGCCGGGACCTGGAGCTCACCGACAGCGTCTGCCAGGTCGCGGCGCGCATGGAGAGCCCCGTCATGCGGATGCTCGGCGAGTACGTCGAGGCGGCCGTCCTCGCCGACGCCGATCGGCTCGCCGACGTCACGATCCGGCTCGGCAACCTGGGCGTCCTCGGGTATGCCGTCCAGGCGGCGGTGACGCGAGGCGTCCTGCTCTACGAGTCGGGGAAGCTGCGCGAGGCGGCGCTCGCGGCGGACGAGGCGTGGGAGATGTCGGAGGCGTGCGGGCGCCACCGCGCGGGTTTCTTCGTGCGGCTGCGTTCCCAGGTGGCGCTCTCGGCGCGCGAGGTCGAGGTGGTGCAGGCGCGCGCCCGGTGGGGCAGCTCGTCGCGCGCCGCCGACGCTTTGCAGGCGAGCGTCCGCACGGTGGAGACGCACCTGTACAACGCGTCGCGCAAGTCGGGGGTCAGCGGCGCGGACGCCCTGGCCCAGGCCGTGGCGACCTGGCTGGGGGAGTAGCGCCGCTCACGCGCCCGGTTGCGGGAACCGCGCAGGTGGCGGGCCGAACGCGCGCCGTGACTGCCCGACGACGCCGTGACCCAGGGCGCGCGCACCGGCGAGCCCGACGACCGCGCCGACCCCGAACGGTGCGAGCCGGCCGATCGCGAGCGACCCGTGCTTGGCGAGCTGCCGACGCATGAACGCGCCGGTCAGCGCGCGGTTGACCTTGCGTACCGAACCCTGCGGCATGGTCGTCAGCAGCACCTTGCCCCACGCCGTCGCCGACCCGCCCACGGCCGACTCGACGTCCCGGGCGCCCTTGGCGCCCAGCACGCTGGCCAGCAGGAGCGCGCGCCGGCGAGCGACGTCGTCGGACCGGACGCCGTGGACCTCGGCGACGGCGAGCGAGAAGGCGGCCGAGGCGGCGAAAAATGTTGCGACGTCCGCCGTGGTGAGCGCCACGCCCGTGCCGGTGCCGACCGCGGGCACTGCCGCCGCCGCTCCCACGGCGCCGCCTGCCGCCGTGACCACCCGCAGGTACTCCTTCTCCAGGAGCTTGATGACCCGTTCGGGCGAGGCTTCGGGGTTGCGGCGCCGCACGTTCTCGACGTGCTTGCGGATGGTCGACGACGGCACGGTCACGGCCTTGTCGACCATCGCGTCGAAGATCGACGTCGGGTGGTATGCCTCCCAGCGGGACGCCGCGGCGACGTCGGCGTCGGGCACCGGCTCGATCGCGCCCATCGGGTCAGGCCTGGGCCGCGCGTGGCTGGACGTACTCGACGGGGGGGACCGCCGCGCCCTCGCGCAGCGTGTTGCCCACGGTGCAGGCACGGTCGATCGAGCGCTGGGCCAGCAGCAACGTCTTGGCGCGGGTGTCCTCGTCGAGCGACGACAGGTCGATCTCGAACGTCTCGTGCAGCTCGGGGTAGCGGTCCTCGGTCGCGTGCTTCGGGCCGTCGACGCGGATCGTGACCGCGTAGTCGTCGCCCAGCACGCGGGAGAACTTGAGGTCGCTGCTCATCCCGGCGCACGCGGCCAGCGCGATCTTGAGCAGCTCGCCCGGCGTGAACACCGCACCCGCGCTCGCGGGGCCGATGTCGACGCGCGCGCCCCGGCCCGAGAACCCCGTGTAGGTGCGTGTTCCGTTGCGTTCGACCCACAGCGGGTCGGTCGGCACGGGGCTCATCGGAGCGACGTCGTCGTCGGCCACGGCATGGTGCGGGTTCTGCTCGCTCATAGGGGGATCCTCCCACTCGTGGCGTCACGGCGGCCTCGGACGACGGCGACCGTCCGCACCGTGACACCAGGCCACACCGCTGTGCAACACCGTGCGACCGCGTGAGCGTTCCGCTGCTGGTGCCGGTGCTGCCGATCACGCGGTCCGCGACCGGCGGGCGGGTGCCGAAGCTGCCGTGACGGGCACGGTGCCGGGCACGGTGCCGGGCGCGCTGCTCGTGGTGCCCGACCTGCGCGGTTGCCGTTCTTCCCGTGTCAGGTGTCCATTCTTGGCGCACTGTGCGCGTCATGTCGGCGTGCATTGATTTGTTGCTTCGGGTTGCGAACCCGTCGGCGCACGGCAGGATTGGCCCGGTTGAGAACCGCGGCAACGTCGGCGCGTTTCTCGCGCGGTGTGCTCATTCCCGCGGAATGTGCGATCTGACGCCAGCCCGGCGAGTGCTGAGCGCCAGTCGAAGCCCATGGGGGAAACACCGGTGTTTACATGGAATACCCCTCTGCTGTCAAGGGAACGCGACAGCGATCAGAGGGCTGGTCGTAGGGTTCGGTCTCGCCCCGAGCAGACGCGCAACGCCTTCGCGATACGCCCACCACTTCGGAGCAGGAGCAATCACCATGAGAATTCGACTGGGACGAGCCGGGGCACTGGCGGCAGTCGCCGCTGTGACCGCGGTTTCCCTTGCAGCACCCGCCCACGCGGCGACGACGATCAACTCGTCGAGCTGGGACAACTGGGAGACGACGATCAAGGATGGCGGACAGAGCGTCTTCCTGGACGACGGTGGCGTGGAGGTCTCGACCACCAGCGGACGTAATTCGCAGGTTCGCGCTCTTCGTTCCTTCGGCGCCAACCTCGCTGAGGTCGCGAACGCTGCCGAGCCGTCGATGGACTGGACAAAGACGTCGGGCGCCGAGCCTGGGCTCCAGATCACATTGGTTCTCGGCGAGGACACGTGGGGCGGGACTCTCGTCGGCGAGGCGATCTACCAGCCCGGCGGGGTCTGGCAGGAATCCGGCAACACGTGGTGGACGTCGAATCCGATCCTTCAGGGGATCGCCCCGAACACAGCGGGCGGCCACGGCTCGTCTGCCTGGGGCACGCTGAGCGAATGGGTCACCGCCATCGACAATGCCAAACTCGGCCCGGCACGGGTCGCGTCTGTCGGATTCTCGCTCGGATCGGGCGTGCAGGGTGCCGGAGTGCTGCGCGGGCTGACCTTCGGCGGGACGACCTTCACCTTCAACCCCGAGCCGGTGCGGGAGCCCGACCTGGCCCCCTCCCCCTCCCCCACCCCGCCCCCGCGCCGCCGGCCCCCGAGGCTCTGGTCCCGGAGATCCAGTCGCAGGATCTGGTGCCGTCCGCGGGCAACACCCTCGTGGCCGGCCAGGCCACCTCGCTGTACGTCGGCACCGACCGCGTGGGCGACCTGGTCGACGTCTGGATGTTCTCGACGCCGCGCTTCATCGGCCGCTTCCCCGTGAACGCTGACGGCACGGTCAACCTGACCCTGCCCGCCGACCTCGTGGGCAGCCACCGCGTCGTCGTGACGGAGATGGCCGCCGCGGGAGAGGTGGGCGCGGTTCTGGCGTGGAGCCACGTCACGATCGAGGCCCCCGCCGCCCCCGGGCCGAACGCCGACAAGCCGGCCGCGGGCAACCAGGTGCCCCGAGCCGCCACCGGCTACGCCGAGGGCGGGATCGCCCCGGCCGTCGTCGCCCTGCTCGGCCTGGGCGTCGCCACCGCCGGCGTGCTGACGGTCCGTCGTCGCGCTGCACAGCGCTGACCCGCACCACGCACAGCCCGAGCGGCCCGGCCCTCCGTGTGAGGGTCGGGCCGCTCTGGCACACCCCCGCCCCACCCCACAGAAGGGAGACGCCACCATGACTCCGCCACCCGTTCTGAGGCACGCTCGCCGCGCCTCCCGCGGCCCGCGTCTGCTGTCGCTACTCGCCATCGGCGTGGGCGTAGCACTCACCACGGCAGGCTCGACCGCGACCTGGGCCGACCTGCGTGCCGATGCCGCGCCGCTCGACTCGAGCGTCAAGGTCGTTCCGCCCCCGCCGCAGCTCCCGGAACCCGACCCGGAGCCGGAACCCGTCCCGGCGGCGACCCCGATCCGCGTGCTGATCCCCGCGATCGGTGTCGACGCGCCCATCGAGGTGTACACCGACGAGATGGTCGCCGCGGCGAACGGCTGGATCGATCCCAGCACTGCCGACGTCGTCTCGTGGTGGCAGGGCGGCGGCACGCCGTCGTCGAACCCTGACAACACCGTGTACCTGTACGGTCACGTCTCGCGGCTCGAAGCCGTGTTCAACCACCTGCACACCGTCACGCCCGGCACCGTCGTCACGGTCGTCACCGAGGCGGGCGAGATCCACTACGAGGTCCAGGAGATCCTGGAGCCGGTCAGCAAGGAAGCGCTGCCGTACGACGAGCGCATCAACGAGGCCGTCCCTGGACGGCTCGTGATCATCGGCTGCTTCCGCGAGCCCGACCAGGGCCGCCGCCCGACGACGCACAACACGGTCGTCATCGCGCACCAGATCGCGGGCTGACGCACGCCCGCAGGGTGTGCGCCACGAACCGTAGAATCCCCCCATGGGTATCCCGACGCCGTACGAGGACCTGTTGCGCGACGTGCTGGAGCACGGCACCCACAAGGACGACCGCACGGGCACGGGGACGACGTCGGTGTTCGGCCGCCAGCTGCGCTACGACCTCTCGCAGGGCTTCCCGCTCGTGACCACCAAGCGCGTCCACCTGAAGTCCGTGGTGTACGAGCTGCTGTGGTTCCTGCGCGGGGAGTCGAACGTGCGCTGGCTGCAGGAGCACGGCGTGACGATCTGGGACGAGTGGGCGGCGCCGTCGGGCGAGCTCGGGCCCGTGTACGGCGTGCAGTGGCGGTCGTGGCCCACACCGGACGGCGGGCACGTGGACCAGATCGCGCAGGTGATCGAGCAGATCCGCACCGACCCGGACTCGCGGCGACACATCGTCACGGCCTGGAACGTCGCGGAGATCGCCGACATGGCGCTGCCGCCGTGCCACCTGCTGTTCCAGTTCTACGTCGCCGACGGCCGCCTCTCGTGCCAGCTCTACCAGCGCTCCGCGGACCTGTTCCTCGGGGTGCCCTTCAACATCGCGTCCTACGCGCTGCTGACCCACATGGTCGCCGCGCAGGCAGGGCTGGAGGTCGGCGACTTCGTGTGGACCGGGGGCGACTGCCACATCTACGACAACCACGCCGACCAGGTGCGCGAGCAGCTCTCGCGTGAGCCGTACCCCTACCCGCGCCTGACGCTCGCGGCGCGCGGCTCGATCTTCGACTACACGTTCGACGACGTCGAGGTGCTCGGCTACCAGCACCATCCGGCGATCAAGGCGTCGGTGGCGGTCTAGCGTGATCGCACTCATCTGGGCCCAGGCGCGTGACGCGGCAGGGCGGCCCGTGATCGGCGTCGGCGGGCAGATCCCGTGGCGCGTGCCCGAGGACTTCGCGCACTTCAGACGGGTCACCTCCGGGCATCCCGTGGTGATGGGGCGGCGCACCTGGGACTCGCTGCCCGCGCGCTCACGCCCGTTGCCGGGGCGCACCAACGTGGTCGTCACGCGCGACGCCGGGTGGTCGCCCGCCGCCGACGACGCCGCGCCGGTGCTCGCGGCCGGCTCGGTGGTGCGGGCTCTCGGCCTGGCCCGGCGAGCGCCGGGTGGTGAGCAGGTCTGGGTGATGGGCGGGTCGCAGATCTACGCAGCCGCGCTGGGCCACGCCGACCGGCTGGTGGTCACCGAGATCGACGCGCAGGTCGAGGGGGACGCGTTCGCGCCCGCCGTCGACGTGGCGCGCTGGCGGCTCGACGTCGACGGGGCGTGGGCCGTCTCGTCCGCCCCGGACGGGCCGCGGTTCCGGGTGCGGGAGTACGCCGCCCGCTGACGAGCCCCGCCCGCCCGTCAGGTCCCCTGGGACGCCTCGTCGGTGTGCGGCTCCTCGTCGGGCGCCGCCTCGGGGCCGGCCGGAGCGCGATCGTCGTGCTTGGCGGCCGGGATGAAGGTCAGCGCGAACAGCGCGAGCATCGCGATCCCGGCCGGCACGAGCACGACGGGATCGCGGAACGTGTCGACGATCGCACCGCCCTGCGGCAGGCGGACCGCCGGGACCCACGCCGTCGAGACCGTGTAGGTGGCGCTGTCCGGGATGGAGTTGGCGTCGCCCTGGAGCGTCAGCGTGCGGGCCTGCGGGTCGGCGTCGTCGGCGGGGGCGACGGCGATGATGCGGTGCGTCACGAGCGAGCCGTCGGCCTGGGGCACGGTGACGACGTCACCGACGCCGAGGTCGGAGGCCGCGACCCGGTGGGAGACGAGCGCGTCGCCCTGGCAGATCGTCGG
The DNA here is from genome assembly GCF_004135345.1 of Xylanimonas allomyrinae. NCBI lineage: Bacteria > Bacillati > Actinomycetota > Actinomycetes > Micrococcales > Promicromonosporaceae > Xylanimonas > Xylanimonas allomyrinae. The sequence continues at coordinate 2,267,840 of NZ_CP035495.1, read as the reverse complement.
GGTCATCGAGCCGGACGTCACCACCAGCAGCCGCAGGGTGCCCGCCTGGACGGCGACGGCGAGCACGACGCTCAGCACCCCGGCGATCGCGGCGAGCGTCAAGGCGACCGCGCCGATGCGACGAAGCCACGTCACGGGCGCGGCTCCTGCATGGCGACGGGCTCGCCGTGCGAAGCCATCGGGGCGGGCAGGTCGGCGGGGGAGTGCGCGGACGTGTCGTCGGCGTCCGCGGGCAGCGCCGAGCCTCCTTCCGGTGGGTCGACAAGCGGCGGGACGGTGCCCGGCGTGCTGCCGGGTGTGCTGCCGGGTGTGCTGCCGGGGTCGGTCGGGGTGTCGGCCGTGCCTTCCGGGTCCTGGACGACCACGGGGAGCGTCGCGGCGTCCTCGGCGTCCTCGGGTGCGACGGTCTCCGGTGCGCGTGAGTCGTCAGCAGGGTCCGCCAGCGTCCAGGTCACCTGGATCTCGACGACGTCGCGGACGGGCCCTGTGGCGTCGGGTTCGGTGGCGCCGGGTTCGGTTCCGTCAGGTGTGGTGGCGTCAGGTGCGGTTCCGTCAGGTGCGGTGGCGGCGATGTCGCCGGCGGGCGCGTCCGCGGTGTCGAAGGGGGCCGCGCTCGTGAGGATGGCCGTCGCCAGCAGTGCGAGCACGCTCGCGGCCGCGGCCGCCCGGATGCGGCTCGGGCGTCGTGCGTTCCGGGTCATCAGGACTCTCCTGTTCGTGAGCGGACGGTGGCCCGGCGCCGCTGGGCCAGCGACGCGCCCAGGAGCGCGAGACTCGCCCCGAGCAGGGCCGTGGCCGCCAGCAGGGCCGGCAGGGACGTGGCACCCGTCCGAGGCAGGTTGCCGGGGAGGGCGGGACGGGCGTCGTCGCCGCTCGCGGTCAGCACGTAGCGGACGGTGGCCGTCTCGCCGGGAGAGGCGTCGTGCGTGGCGGTGACGCCGACGCGCAGGTGGGCGGCCCCCGCCGGGCCGATCGGCAGGTACGGGACGTCCGCCTCGTGGTCGAACGTCCAGTCCTGCGCCAGGACGACCTGCCGACCGGGGCAGGTGCCGTCGTCCCACGGCACGGTGCAGCCCAGCACGGTCGTGGTGATCGTGTCGGCGAGGTCGCCCTCGCCTGTCACCGCGAGGTGCGTGGCCGACCACGCGGTGAGCGCGGAGGCAGTCAGGTCGATGGTCTGCCATGCCGGGGTGTCCGGGCCGTCCAGCGTGAAGGACAGCGACCAGCCGGTGGCGTTGAGGGTGACCTCGGCGCTGCTCGGGTCGGGCGCGGGCGGTGCCGCGGCGGCAGGGAGAGCCGGGCCGATCAGACCGGCGGCCACCAGGGCGGCGCCAGCGAGGCGAAGGGTGGGGTGGCGCATGGTGGCTCCCGCGAGATCGACAAGGACAGGGTTGGGCAGGGGGAGAGGAGGGAGGAAGTTGCCGGGCACCGCAATAGTGGCGCCCGGCAACAGGAGTGTCCTGGCAGGTTCTACGTGGTGGACTTGAGTGAGGCCTCGATGCTGAGAATCGAGTTCTCGAACTCCCGACCCGCACCGAATGTATTGAGTTCGGCGAGTCCGGCGTCTGTAAGCGTGAGATCGACCCTCCATCTCCAGCCTTCATCAGTGAACGTGACGCCATCGATTTCGGCAGAGCCGAAATCCCAAGCGTCCGCGTCGGGTTCCTCAAGGTGGAGCGATACGGTCGCCGCGTCGAACACCAGGTCGGCAACTGCGTATGTGCTTTCGGCCCCAGTGGTCTGAACTCCCGCGACATACAGGGTCTGGCTGGATCCGGGAATCAGGGTTCCGCTCAGCGTTCCTGTCACTGTGAAGTCAGCCGTTCTCGCGCTCCCTTCGAATGTGGCCTCGGTGGTCCAAGCCGCCGCGGTTGCTGCGGCGCCGAGGCCGAGTACCGCCAGGCCGGCGAGGCTCGCCCTGATCCGGGTGTTCTTTTTCATGGTTCTTCCCTTCTGGTGGGGGCGTCACGTCTGTGGCCGTGCGCCGGGGAGAGAGAGGTTGGGGAGGGCGCTCGCCGGTCAGCCGGCCGTGGCGCTGACCGCGAGGGTGAAGGTGCCGGCGCCGGGGCCGGTGTCGGCGGCCGCCAGGGTGGCGGTCACGTGGTACCAGGCGGTTCCGCCGGTCGCGAGTGAGCCCGGGGTGACGGTGATGTCGCCGAGCTTGAGCACGTGTCCGTCCTGGTCAACGATCTGCGCGTCGATCGAGTCGGGGTCGAGCGTGAGCCCGGACCCGGGGCGGAGCGCACGTCGAACGCGATCTCGGAGTCCGGGCCGAGGCGCGCGGTGAGGCTGATCGGGCCGCGGCCCCACGGGTCGGGTTCGGCGGAGCGCACCTCGAGGAACGTGGCCGGTGTCGTGGGGGCCTGTGGGGTGGCGTCCCGGTGTCGGCGGGTCGGGTCGTGCTGGGGTCGGGTTCGGGTGCCTCGGCGCCGGTGCCGGGTTCGGGTGCCTCGGCGTCACCGCTGGGGTCGTCCCATCTCGAGTTCGAGCGGGGTTCCGGGTTCGGGCCTGGGTCATACGTGACGGTCCCGGAAAAGGACGCCGTCGCCGTCCACGCCGCGACGGTCGGGACAATTCCGATCGTGGCGACGGTCACGCCGAGAACGGTGACGCTCGCGATCGCGAATCGCTGTGCGATGCGGTGGTTCGTGGACATGCGTCAGCGCCTTTCCTGGGTCGCGAAGGGTGTTGAAGGCCGCATCAGACCCAGGCCGCGGGAATGCGCGGTGTGGCGGCGTGGCTGGCAGGAGCAATCAACGGTGATTGATCTGGAGTTGCTCGCGGCGTCGTGCGTCGCGGAGAACCTCGCGTGGCCCCGGGAGTAGCGTGTCCGGGCCTGCGTCAAGGTCGCACCTCGGACGGGCGATCGTCCGCGACACTGTTTGCGGCCCCTCTCCAGTAGGCCGCTCTTGCTCGTCCCTGTCTTTCTAGGGACGTATGACGACCATAGTCAGCGACTACCAGATTGTGCCACTCGGGACGCGTGAATAACGTTGTCGAGTTTTTGAGGGACTCTTCGCCGTGTTCCGGCCCTGCCCGGGCACACGACCGCGGCCTGCCCGCCGCCTCTCGGGCGACGGCGGGCAGGCCGCGGGGTCGGTGGGTCAGCCGGTCAGCGCGTCAGCATGACCTTGAGCGCCTTGGTGTCGGCGGCGCGGCTGAACACGTCGTACGCCTCGTCGATCTCGTCGAGGGCGAACGTGTGGGTCGCGAACGCGCTCGCCCGGAGCTTGCCGTGCTCCACGAGCCTCAGCAGCAGCGGCGTCGTCGACGTGCTGACCAGGCCGGTCGTCAGCGTGATGTCCTTGATCCACAGGTCCTGCAACGGCAGGTCGACGGACGCGCCGTGCACGCCCAGGTTGGCGATGTGCCCGCCCGGTCGCACGATCCTGGTGCACATCTCGAACGTCTGCGGGATGCCGACGGCCTCCATGGCGACGTCGACGCCCAGCCCGTCGGTCATCGCCATGAGCGTGTCGTACCACCCGGGCGTGCTGGAGTTGACGGTGTCGGTCGCGCCGAAGCGCAGCGACTGCTCCAGGCGGTTGTCGTCGAGGTCGACGGCGATCACACGGCTGGGCCCGTCCAGCATCGACGTGGCGATGGCCGCGAGGCCGACGGGTCCGGTGCCGATGACGGCGACGATGTCGCCCTCCGAGACGTTCCCCTTGCGCACGCCGATCTCGAACCCCGTCGGGATGATGTCGGACAGCATGACGGCGGTCTGGTCGTCGACGCCCGCGGGGACCTTGTGCAGCGAGCTGTCGGCGAACGGGATGCGGACGAGCTCGGCCTGCGTACCGTCGATGAGGTGCCCGAGGATCCAGCCGATCCCCGACATGCCCTCGTCGGCCAGGCAGTGCGAGTACAGGCCCTTGCGGCAGTACCCGCAGGTGCCGCACGCCGAGACGCACGAGATGATCACGCGGTCGCCGACGGCGAGGCTCTGCACGCCGGGCCCGACCTCGGTGATGGTGCCCACGCCCTCGTGCCCGAGGATCCTGCCGTCGTCCACAGCCGGCACGTCGCCCTTGAGGATGTGCAGGTCGGTGCCGCAGATCGTGGTCGTGTCGATCCGCACGATCGCGTCGGTCGGCCGGAGGATCTGCGGGTCGGGCACGTCTTCCCAGGACTTGTTCCCCGGACCGTGGTAGACGAGGGCCTTCATGGACAACCTCCTAGAGTGCGGGCGCCCACTCCGTCGTGGGCGCCTCGACCCACAAGGCCACCATCGATGCCCTGCGCGCCGCAAGGGACGCTTGGCCCCGCGGTCGCGTGACGTAGGTCCCGCCCGTTGCCCAGGGCACCGCATCGGCCCGGGGGATCCCGGACGTGCCAGGACCTCGCACACCGTGCGGCGTGCGAGGTCCTGACGGGTGCGCGACCAGGCGCGCGACCAGGCGAGGACGCCTCTCAGACCAGGTCGCGCACCGCCGCGTACTGCTCGCGGACCAGCGGCACCGGGTCGGCCGCGAGCGTCGTCGACATCGCGGTCGACCACGACGGCGCGGCCGTCGGTGCGCCCGCCACCGCCGACGCGAGCACCCACGCCGCCTGGCGCGCGGCGCCGTCGGCCACGTACTCGCCCGGCTCGGGGATGGAGATGGGCAGCCCGAAGATCTGCGGGGCGATCCGCTGCACCGCGGGCGACTGCGCCGCACCGCCGATGAGCATGACCCGCTCGACGGGCACGTCGAGCGCGCGCAGCGCGTCGAGGCCGTCGGCCAGACCGCACAGCATGCCCTCGATGTAGGCGCGCGCGATGTGGGCGCGCGTCTGGTTCTTCAGCCGGATGCCGTGCAGCGTGCCCGACGCGTTCGGGCGGTTCGGCGTGCGCTCGCCCTGCAGGTAGGGCACCAGCACGAGGCCGTCCGCACCGGCCGGCGCGGCGAGCGCCAGGTCGGCGAGCTGGGCGAAGTCGGCGTCGAGGATCGCGCGCGCGGCGTCGAGCACCTGAGCGGCGTTGAGCGTCACCGCGAGCATGAGGGCGTTGCCGGTGCAGTCGGCGAACCCGTTGATGGCACCCGAGCCGTCGGCCGTGCGGGCCGGGGCGACCGCCGAGACGACCCCCGAGGTGCCGATCGAGATCGCGATGTCGCCGGGGCGCATGCCCAGGCCGATCGCGGCGCCCGCGTTGTCGCCCGCACCGGGGCCGACGAGCGTGTCGCCCGTGCCGGCGACGCTGGGGTGTGCCGTCGCGCCCGCCTCGGTCGAGCCGACGACGCGCGGCAGCACGAGGTCGTCGCGGCCGAAGGCCAGGCGCAGCAGGTCGAGCCGGTAGGCGCCCGCGCCGCCGTCGGCCTCGGCGTCGTAGTAGCCGGTGCCCGAGGCGTCGGACTTGTCGGTGAACAGCTTGTCGAGCTGCGGGCCGAGCGGCGCCGTCGGGTCGCCCGCGGGGCCGTAGCCGGCGATGCGCCAGCTCAGCCAGTCGTGGGGGAGGGCCACGGCGGCGACCTTGGCGGCATTGGCCGGCTCGGCGTCACGCAGCCAGCGCAGCTTCGTGATGGTCAGGCTCGCCACGAGCACCGAGCCGACGGCGTCGGCCCAGCGCTGCGCGCCGACCGCGCGGTCGCCCTCGCCGAGCTCGGCGATGAGGTCTTCGGCCGCCTGCGCCGAGCGGGTGTCGTTCCACAGCAGGGCGTCGCGCACCACGTTGCCCTGAGCGTCCAGGGCCACCATGCCGTGCTGCTGCCCGCCCACCGACAGTGCGGCGACGTCGGACAGGCCGCCGGCGGCGGCCGCCGCCTCGGTGAACGCGGTCCACCAGTGCTGGGGGTCGACGGACGTGCCGTCGGGGTGCTTGGCCGACCCGCTGCGCACCAGCGCACCGGTCTCGGCGTCACGGACGACGATCTTGCAGGACTGGGTGGACGAGTCCACCCCGGCGACGAGGGGCATCGGTGCTCCTTGGGATGCGGTGGCGGTGGGGCGGGGGGAGGGGGTGCGACGGCGACGAGCCCCGCCGTCGGGCATGGTGCCGACGGCGGGGCTCGCGTGCCTCGGTGGGCTCGGTGAGCTCAGGCTCAGCGGGCGCCGAGGATGTGGTTGAGCGCGAGCTGGTGCAGGTGCACCAGGCCCTCGTGACGCTTGCCCAGGTCCTCGATGTTCTCGTCGGCCTCGGCGAGGAACGACTCGAACGACTCGCCCTCGGCGAGCGTGGTCGTCGTGTCGAGCACGCCGGCCTTCTCGAACGCGGCCTGGACCGCGGCGTCGGCGCGGTACGCCTTCGACGCGGCGGCGAGCAGCTCGTACGTCTTGATGTTGGCGGCGGCCGACTCCCAGATGCCGTCGATGTACTCGGTGCGCGAGGGCTTGTAGTCGAAGTGGCGGTAGCCCTGGTAGGGGGCGATCGTGCCGTTCGGGGAGCCGTTCTCGAGCAGGTCGACCGTGAAGAAGGCCGAGAGCAGGTTGCCGTGGCCGAACACCAGGTCCTGGTCGTACTTGGGGCCGTTCTGACCGTTGAGGTCGATGTGGAACAGCTTGCCGACGTACAGGGCGAGGGCCAGGCCGTGCGTGTAGTCCAGGCCGGCCATCTGCTCGTGGCCCGTCTCCGGGTTGACGCCGACGATGTCGCCGTTGTCGAGCGTGTTGATCAGCGCGATGGCGTGACCGATGGTCGGCAGGAAGATGTCGCCGCGGGGCTCGTTGGGCTTGGGCTCGAGGGCGACGCGCATGTCGTAGCCCTTCGCCTTGATGTACGCGGCGACGGTGTCGATGCCCTCGGCGTACCGGGCGTGCGCGGTGCCCAGGTCCTTGGAGTTGGCGTACTCGACGCCCTCGCGCCCGCCCCACATGACGAACGTGGTGGCACCGAGCTCGGCGCCCAGGTCGACCTGGCGCAGCACCTTGCGCAGGCCGTAGCGGCGCACGTCGCGCGAGTTCGAGGTGAACGCGCCGGCCTTGAAGACCGGGTGCGAGAACGTGTTGGTGGTGACCATCTCGCACACGAGGCCGGTCTCGGCGGCGGCGGCCTTGACGGACTCGATGGCGGCGCGCTTCTCGTCGTCGGTGGCGTCGATCGGCCACACGTCGTTGTCGTGGAAGGTGAAGGCGTGCGCGCCGGTCTCGGCGAGCTTGCGGATGTTCTCGGCCGGGTCGAGGTGGGGGCGGGTCGCGTCACCGAACGGGTCGACGCCCTGCCAGCCGGTGGTCCAGAGGCCGAAGGAGTACTTGATGTCGCTCACGGGTTGTCTTCTCCTCGTCGAGCCGCGCAGCAACCCCGCACGGCATTAGTTGTACGGCTGAACTATTGCGTGAGACTCCGCTACAGTCAAGGCGTGCTAGCCGATTCGCTGACGACGTCTCACGGGTCCGCCGCCCGCCAGCACACGTTGCGTGAGCGCAACCTCGAACTGGTGGCACGAGCGGTCTTCGATTCGCCGGATCCACTGTCGCGCGCCGATGTCGCAGCGTCCACCGGACTGGCGCGAGCCACCGTGTCGACACTCGTGGATCGGCTGGTCGCGGGCGGTCTGCTCTCCGAGCTGGCGCCGGTTTCAGCACAGCGGGCCGGGCGGCCCGCCGTGCCGCTCATCCCCGCAGCGCGGTCCGTCGTCGGCATCGGCCTCGAGGTCAACGTGGGCTACCTCGGCGCGAGCGTGATGGACCTCACAGGCGACATCGTCGACGAGAGAGTCGTCCCCGGAGCATTCCACGACAGCAACCCCGCCGTGGTGCTCCCGCGCGTCGGCGCGCTCGCGCGCGAGCTCGTCGAGGCGTGCCTCGCCGACGGCATGCGCGTCGCCGGCGCCCGCCTCGCCCTGCCCGGGCTCGTCGACTCGCGGGCCGGGCTCCTCCAGGTCGCCCCCAACCTCGGATGGTCCTCCGTCCAACCCATCCCGCTGCTCGACCTCGACGACCTGCACGTCGAGGTCGCCAACGAGGCCAAGCTCGCCGGACTCGCCGAGCTCATCGGCGACGTCGCCTCCTCGTTCCTCTACGTCTCCGCCGACGTCGGCATCGGCGCCGCCGTCGTCGTCGACCGACGGCTCTTCCTCGGCGAGCGCGGGTGGAACGGCGAGATCGGGCACGTCGTCGTCGACCCCGCCGGGCCGCGCTGCGGGTGCGGGGCCCTCGGGTGCCTCGAGCAGTACGCCGGCAAGGAAGCCGTCATGCGAGCCGCCGGGCTCAGCCCCGACGCGCCGCTCGAGACCCTCGTCCACGCGCTGCACGCGCGCTCGGCGAGCGCCGAGGCGGCAGTGCGGCGGGCAGCGCTCGCGCTCGGCTCGGCGCTCGCCGACTTCGTGAACCTCGTCGACGTGTGCACCATCGTGCTCGGCGGCGCGTACACGACGTTGCTGCCGTGGCTGCACGAGCCCGTGGCCGGGGTGCTGGCCGACCGGGTGCTGTCGGCCCCCTTCGCGCCCGTCGAGGTACGCGGGGCCGTGGCCGGGCCGTACGCCGCGATGGCGGGCGGCGCGCACGAGGTGCTGCGCGACGTGCTGGCCGCACCGGCCGACTGGGTGTGAGACCCGCCCGGAACGCCCCGGTACGCTAGTGGCCGCGAGCGCCTGTAGCTCAGTGGATAGAGCACCCGCCTCCTAAGCGGGTTGTCGAAGGTTCGAATCCTTTCAGGCGCACTCTTGCCCGGGTGCGGGCCGTCACGCGGCGCCCGTCACGCGGCGTCCGTCACGCGGCGCCTGTCACGCGGCATCCGCCGGGGCGGGGAACAACCCCGTCCGATCGAGCGCCGCCACCGCCTCCGTCCGCGTACCGACCCCGAGCTTGCGGTACAGCGACCGCGACTGGCTCTTGATCGTGTGCGGCGAGACGTGGAGCGCCGACGCGATCTCGGTCAGCGTCCGCTCCGTCCCCAGCCACCCGGCGAGCAACGTCTCCCGCTTGGTCAGGCACGGCGGGTCGAACGCCAGGGGGCGGGGCGCCGGGCGGCTCGAGTCGGGCGGCAGCGACGCGGCGAGCGTGCGCGCGAACTCCGGCTCGGCGGCGCGCAGGCGCGCGTGCAACGCGCCGACCGCCCCCAGGCTGACGCCCAGCGACGGCGTGACCGCCCCCAGCTCGGCGGCCAGGTGGGCGGCGCGCGAGAAGTCGGCGTCGGCGGCGTGCGTCAGCCCCAGGGCCTCCTGAGCGAGGGCGCGGCGCAGGAACACCGACGGCAGCGAGGCCAGGCTGTGGCGTGGGTTGCCGCGGATGCAGCCCTCGGTGGCGCGCAGGGCCTGACGCGGGTTGCCGAGCTGGAGGTGCGCGGTCGCCACGAGGACGTCGAAGCACACCGGGTGGTCGGGGGCGACGGGCGCTCGTGCAGGAGCGTGAGCACCGCCGCAGGGTTGCCGAGCTGGAGCAGGGACAGCGCCTCCACGGCGACAGCCTGATCGAGCAGCGCGGGCGGCACCAGCGGCGCGAGGCTGCCGTGGGTGAGCGTCTGCGCCGTCGAGATGGCGCGCGGGTAGTCGCCGCGCACCCCGTACAGGTGGCAGCGGCCGAGGCCGAGGACCGCCCGCTGCACGTGGTCGCGCGTCGACGCCTGCCCCGACGCCTCCAGATCGCGCAGCGCGGCCTCCATCGAGGCGGTGTCGCTGCGGCGGATCGCCAGCAGCACCGTCGCGAACGCGAGCGGCCACGTCGTCGACCCCCAGGCGTGCGCGGCACGCAGGCGCTCCGCGGCCTCCAGGTGCTCCTGCGCCGCGGCCACCTCGCCGTGCGTCGCGAGCCCGAGGCTCAGCAGGGCGTGGCCCGCGGCCAGGACGCGATCGTCGCCCGCCTCGGCCGCGTACTCGCAGGCGCGGCGCGCGCACGTCAGCGCGTCCTCGAGCCGCCCCGTCGCCAGGTACGCCTCGGCGATCGCCGCATAGGCGAGCGCCCGCTCGGCGAGCGGCGCGTGTGCGGCCGCCGCGCCCGAGCCCACCGCGGCGAGCGCGGCACGGTCGGCGTACCCGGCCGCCCGCGCGGCGTGGCCCGAGACCAGCAGGGCGCGCACGTGCGCGGCCGTGAGCCGCGCCGTCGAGCACGAGCAGGACCGGCGGGCGGAGTGCAGAGGGGCGTCGAGGACGGCGTCGAGCGCCGACCGGCGTACCGGGGCCGACCCTGGCAGGCATGCGCTCAGCACCTGCGACGCGGCGGCGTCGAGCGTGGACGGGTGGGGGTGGCGGTGCGCGGGCGCGGTCGGCCGTGCGAGCACCTGGCCCAGCCCGGGGTTCTCGGGCAACGGGTTCTCCAGTTCGCGAGGGTGCCCGGCGTCGGGTCGTGCCCTGTGCCGGGGGGGGGTCGAGCCGAGAACGTATCGCCCGGCGTCCGTTCGGTGCCACGCGTGGAAAAGACCCCGCCGAGGGGCGGGGCTGGCCTGCGCGAACGCCGTCGGCGCCCCGGCACGCGCCGCGCGGCGTGGCCGAAAACGACGCCTGGCCCAGGGGTGAACCGAGGGGGAAGTCTCGCCGCCCCCGGTCGTGGGCGCTCGCCGAGGGGCCCACGATCCTGCCGTGCGTGGCCCGGTGGGGGCGGCGCGTGGAAACGGAGGAATGCGATGGGCCGGGGCGGTGACGGCGTGTGGCGTGGTGCCCGCGCTGCCGGGGTGGCGGCGCTCGCAGCAGTGCTCGCGCTGATCGCGGCACCCCTGCCGGCGGTGGGTGCCGAGGCGCTCCTGGTGGGGGAGTGGGGCGCCGCGGTGCCGGACGTCGTCGTGGTCGCCAGCTCGGTGACCGCGAACTGGTACCTGAGCGTCAACGTCGGCGACGACGGGGACCAGCCCGCGGCGGTCGACAACGTCACCGCGACGTTCACGGTGGTCCACGGCACGTTCGACAGGCTCCCGATCGCGTGCCGGGTCGATGGCGTGACGCCGCCGTCAGGTATCTCCGCCGACGGGCGAAGCCTCGTCTGCAACCTGGGGACGCAGGCCGAGGGCACCGCGCTGCGGCTGGCGACCACGGTCGTGGCCGACGGCGTCGGCGGCGAGGCCGTCGAGCTGTCGGGGAGCTACGGCGGCGAGGAGGTCACGCTCGACCCGGTTCCCATCGCGACCCCGTTCGGCCTCGACATGGCCTGGGGAGACGCGTCACCCAACTCCTACCAGGACGGCACCGGGCGCGTGTTCACGTTCCAGTGGACGTTGTTCCACAACCGGCGTGCGGCCGCCGGTCCGCAGGACATCGACATCCAGATCCAGGTCGACGGCTCCGTCAGCGGGGACTGGCAGGCGCTGTCGTGCGGGGCGTTCACGTCGGGGCCCGTCGCCGGACACCCCTGGTCGGGCGGCGGGCACGAACCGGACCGCACCGCGCCGTTCGTCAGGTCGTGCACGGTGAGCGTGCGCGAGAAGACGCCCCAGTCCGGTGACGCCGTCGTCGTGATGCACCTGTCGGGCATCGACTACTCCCAGGTCACGCGACCCACGAAGGACTCCCGGGGCAAGCTGCTGCCCGCGGGGACCGCCGCGGTGGCGTCCGGGGAGATCGTCCTGCGACAGGTCACGACGGCAGCCACGGGCAACGTGGCGATCACCGCGAGCGCTCCGGAGTACACCGCGCAGGATCAGAACCACACCCTCGTCAAGGACGACCCGAAGAACAACGCGGCGTCGGTGCTGTGGACGTCGGGGACGATCTCGGGCTGGTGGACCCCCTCGGTCAGCGGGTCGAACGCCGGTGCCCTCACCAACACGTACACCGCCCCGATCGGCGCCCGGGTCTCCCAGCGGGTCGGGTTCGCCTACCGGTCCGCCCCTGCCTCGGCGGCCTCCGACCGCACGGGTGGCCTGTGCAGCATCCTCGACCCGAAGTACGTGACGTTCGAGTCGGCGAGCCTCACGCTCGACTCCGGTGAGGCGGTCGGCAGCGTCGCGACCGCCACCATCGAGTACTACGTCGGGTCCGACCCCCAGATGGACCCGCGCAGCGCCGCCTACAACCCCGACGCGTGGCGCGGGTGCGGAGCCGCGAACGGCTGGACCTCCCAGGTTCCGGCCGACCGGAGCTCGGTCAAGGCCGTCCGCGCCGTCTACCAGATCAACGAACGCGTCCGCGCCGACCGGGTCGGCCTCGACGTCGTCTCCGTCATCAAGCCTGGCACCCCGGTCGGCCAGGACGTCTGGATGTGGGCCACGTACGCCAACGCCACGACGACCACGCTGGCCGCGGCCGACTGGCGGTACTACACCCGGGTGGGCGGGAGCGACCTGGGAACGCCTCTGCCCACGCCAGGGCTGCGCTACCCGTGGGTCAGCCACATGCGCGACGTGCTGCGCGTCGTGGCCACCCGGCCCGTCGTCACCGAGACCGTGGACCAGGCCGCCGCGCTGCCCGGGGCGACGGTCCGGTACTCGCTGACCTACGAGGCGCGCGGCAACGCGGACGCCATCCGCGTCGCGAACGGCTTCGAGCTCGTCGAGACGCTGCCACCCGGGGTCATGTACGTCCCCGGATCGGCGACGGCCACGCCGAAGGTCACGGTGGCGGGCGGCCGCCAGGTGCTCACCTGGGTGTTCGACGGGCTCGCGGTCAACCGCCCCGAACAGCTCTCCTTCGACGTGACGCTGCCCGCGGGCGCCACACCGGGCGCGGTCGTCACCGACTCCGTCCGGGCCACCGTGGACGGCACGACGGCGAACAGCTCGGCACCCGTGTGGATCATGGACATGGGCGTGACCCGGCTGTCGAAGACCTCCGGCTCGCCGGTGATCGCGAACCCGGACGGCACGGGCACGGGAACGGGCACCTGGCAGGTGGCGGTGTCCTCGGCCGACCCGGTGCCGCAATCCTTCACCGACGTCATCGACGTGCTGCCCTATGTGGGCGACGGGCGGAGGACGCAGTTCACGGGCTCCTACGAGATCACGGCAGTCGACGCGGACCCCGGCTCGACGGTGTACTACACGCAGGCGGACCCGTCGCTCATCTCGGCCGACCCGGCCGGCGCGAGCAACGGCTCCGCAGGATCGGTCACCGGGAACACGGTGGGCTGGACGACCGACCCGACCCCGCACCCGACCGCGATCCGCGTGATCGGCGGCAGCCTCGCCCCGCAGGGGATCCGGAGCTTCCAGGTCGAGTACCGGACGCAGGGGATGAGCGCCAACGACGTGCTGGAGAATGCGGCGACGGCACGCGCGGGGAGGACCCGCCTCGCCATGCGCGCGTCGGCGGTGGTCACGGTGGCGCCGTTCTCCTCGGCGGTGGTCCGCAAGTCGGTGCTCAGCCCCGGCGCCGACCCCGACGACGACGCGTCGTGGCTCGACGCGGACGACGCCGCCGGCTACCCGGTGTACGCCGTCGGCGAGCCGGTGCCGTACCGCGTGTGCGTCACCAACACGGGCCAGGGCGTGCTGCACGACGTCGTCGTGTCCGACGACCTGCACCCCGATCTGGGCGGGTTCGGCGTGGCGGCGCTCGCCGTCGGGCAGAGCGAGTGCCGCCGGTACGACGTCGTCTACGACGACTCGGCCCCCGGCGTCGTCGTCGACACCGCGAGCGCGCAGGCCGTCAAGGCCGGCGACGACCCGCTCGACCCGGGCGGCCCGGTGCTCGTCGCCGGCGACGCCGCCGGCGTGCGGCTGCTGAACCAGGGCTTCACCGTGACCAAGTCGCCCGACGTCGGCAACGGCACCACCGTGCAGGGCGAGCAGGCCGTGCGGTACACGATCACGCTCCGCAACGGCGGGGGGACCGAGGCGACCGTCGACCTCACCGACCACCTCGCGGACGTGCTCGACGACGCCGCGATCGTGCCCGGGTCGCTCCAGACGGGACCGGGCGCCGACGTCCCGATCGCCGCGAGGCTCGACGAGGACGCGCAGGTCATCCGGGTTGCCGGCTACCTGCCCGCCGGGGCGACGGCGACCGTCAGCTACACCGTGCAGGTTGCGCACGACGGGCCGCAGTCGGCCGTGCTGCGCAACGTGGTGACCGCCACGGGCGAACGGGCACCCGACGCGTGCCCGGCCGGCGACGCGCGGTGCACCGAGAACCCGGTGGAACGGCCTCTGGTCGTGCCGGACGAGCTGTACCTCCAGCTCCCGCTCACAGGCGGGCCAGGAAGGACGGGCGGCGTACCGCCGGCCGTCGGGATCGCGCTGGTGACGCTGGCCGGGGTGGCCGTCGGCGTCTTCCGGCGCCGCAGGGCCTGATCGAGGCCGTGCGGGCCAGGCCCCGCCCGGGATCCACCAGATCCCGGGCGGGGCCTCGGCGTTCGCTACAGCACCCGTTCGGGCCTCGCCAGGATCCCCGGCACGAGCCGTGCCGCGACCGACGCCCCGGCGCGCACCAGGGCGAACCCGCCCGCGAACACCGCGACGACGACACCCACCGCGAGCGGGCGCATCAGCACCGCCGCCCCCACGATCGGGAACACGAGCACCACGGACACGGCCGCCGAGCCCACCACGACCGTCCACAGCACCGACATGACCGAGCGCCGCGAGGCCTGCGCGAGCAGCGCGGGCGGCACGCCGAGCCGGTCGAGCGACACGTGCACGCGCGCCCGGTCCAGCGTCGCCGTCGCCTGGTTGACGGCCACGGTGCACGCCACCATGAGGAACGAGATGACGAGCGTGAGGAACACGCCCGTGCGGATGTCGGTGAACAGCACGTCCTCGGAGCGCGACGTGGGGTCGCGCTGGACCAGTGCGAGCCCGGCACCGGCGACCACGCCGACGAACGTCGTCACGCTGGCCCCGGCGACCTGCCGCCATGCGGCCTTCGGGTCTTCGAGGATCATCCGGGCCGCCAGCAGGCGCGGCACGTCTCCCGCACGCCGGTGCAGGCGGCGCGCACGCACCCGCACGTACCAGGGCCCGACGGCGTCGAGCGCGAGCAGCGCGCAGCCGAACGCCCCGGCGACACCCGCGAGGATCGCGGCGAACCCCCACCGTGAGCCGAGCTCGCGCAGCGCAGCCGTCGTCACCGCGCTCAGCAGCACGACGACGACCGCCACGACCGCCCGCCACCAGCCGGCCCGGCCCGGCCGCTGCCGCGTGCGGACCCCGAGCGGGGTGAGCGCCACGCCACGCAGCCCCACGGCCGCCGACCCGGCCGCGACCAGCGCCACGCCGGCCCACACCGCCGGCAGCCAGTACCAGGGCAGCCACACCTGTGCCCCCAGCGGCCTGCCCGCGAAGTGCAGCAGCCCGACCAGCGGGGCGAGCGCGGCATAGAGCACGGTTCCCGCGACGGCCCCAGTGAGCGCGCCGCCCGCAGCCTCCAGGACGGTCAGCAGCGAGACGGTGCGTGTCGTCGCACCGAGCAGGCGCAGCGACGACAACCGGTCGTCGCGGCGCCGGGCCGCGTTCTTCGCGGCCGCCACGCCGAGCGTGAACAGCGGCACCACGAGCAGCGTCAGCGCGGTCACGGCCAGCACCTGGTACGTGCCCGCCTCAGGCCCCGGCATCCGGAAGAACGCCCGCGCGCCGCCCAGCACGACGAGCAGCAGCGCCGTGACGAGCGCGAACGAGGCGACGGGGAGCGCGGAGGCGAGCCGGTCGCCCTCGGTGCGGCGCGCGAACAGGCGGGCGAGGGCGAGCGTGGTCATGCCCGCGCTCCCGCACGGTGCCGGTCCCCGACGACGCGCCCGTCGCGCAGCTCGACGACGCGGTCGCAGCGCGCGGCGATCCCGGCGTCGTGCGTGACGACGACGAGCGTGCGCCCCTGCGCGACGGCGCCCAGCAGCAGGTCGAGCACCTCGGCCCCGGTGCGCGAGTCGAGGGCGCCCGTGGGCTCGTCGGCGAACAGCAGGCGGGCCCCGGTGATCTGGGCCCGGGCGATCGCGACGCGCTGGGCCTGCCCGCCCGACAGCGCGCCGAGCCGCCGCTGCTCGAGCCCGGCCAGGCCGAGCGCGGCGAGCCACTGCGCGGCCTCCGCCTCTGCCTGGGCGCGCGGCACGCCGCTGAGCATGCGGGCGACCGCCACGTTCTCGAGCGCGCTCAGCTCGTCGAGCAGCAGGCCCTGCTGGAACACGAAGCCGAGCTCCTCGCGCCGCAGCCGCGAGCGCCCGGCGTCGTCGAGCGCGTGGACGCCCACCGGGCCCCGCGCGGTCTGGAGGGTGACCGTGCCCGACGTCGGGCGCAGGATGCCGGCGAGCACGTGCAGCAGGGTCGTCTTGCCGGAGCCGGAGGCGCCCATGACGGCGACGGACTCGCCCGCCGCCACGTCGAGGTCGACGCCGTCGAGCGCCGCAGCCGGCGCGCCCCGGTAGGCCATGCCCAGGCCACGGGCACTCAGAAGTGAACTCATGCCCCCAGGCTGACACCCCTGGCCCCACGACGCGTCCCCCCACCGCCCGACTCCCGCCCCGTCGCCGTCCCCCCGGGGGACGACGGGTCAGGTCGGCACTCCGTCGTCTACTCGTGCCCCCGGGCGCACGACCCGACGACGGAATGCCGACCTGACGCCCTCCTACACGGGTGTCGGGGCCGCGTCCGCGTGGGCGATGTGGGCCAGGGGGCGCCAGATGCAGGCCAGGGTCAGGCCGGCGCCGGCGAACGCGAACCAGAACGGGGCCGTCAGGCCCCAGCGCTCGGCGATCAGCCCGCCCAGCGCCTGACCCGCCACCAGGCCGCCGAAGACGCACATCATGTAGACCGAGCCCACACGGCCCTGGAGGCGCTGCGGCACCGCCCGCTGGCGCACGGTGGTCGACACCGTGCCCCACACGAACGCGTACGCACCGAACTCCACCATGATGACGATCGCGAGCCACCCCGCCGTCGTCAGCGCGAGCGCGAGATGCGTGGCCACCTCCAGCAGCAGGCAGCCGCGCATGACCGCCGCGAGCGAGAACCGTCGCTCGATGCGCGAGTACAGCGCCGTGCCGGCCAGCCCGCCCACGGCCGACGCCGTCGTCAGCAGCCCGAAGCCCACCTCGCTCATCCCCAGGTGGTCACGCGACCACAGCACCAGCACCGACCACGCGGCAGCCCAGGTGACGTTGAACACGAGGATCACGAGCGCCAGCGTCCGCACCGGCGCATGCCCCCACACCCAGCGCACGCCATCGGCGATGTCGCGGCGCACGTGCGTACGCTCCGCGCCGCGCTGCACCACGAGGCCCGGGGCGCCGTCGGGCGCGGGCGAGGACGCGATGCGCGCCACCAGCACCACCGCGAGCAGTGCGCACACCACCTGCACCACGAACGGGAACACCGCGCCCAGCGCGAACAGGAACGCACCCACGGGCGGCCCCACGAGCTGGTTGCACGTCAGGAACGCGGCCTGCATGCGGTGCGTACCGACCGACAGGTGACGACGCGGCACCAGCGCCGGCAGCAGCGTCTGCGACGTCGTGTCGGCGAAGACCTCCGCGACCCCGTACAGGAACATCGTGGCGAGCACGACGCGGATGTTCACCGCCCCGGTCACGATCGCCGCGCACAGCGACGCGACGACGACGGCGCGCAGCACGTTGGCGACCATGACGACACGGCGGCGGTCGAGCCGGTCCGCGACCGCCCCCGCCCACAGCCCGAACAGCAGCCACGGCAGGCGCTGCAGCAGCGCCGCGAGGGCCACGAGCACGGCCGAGCGGGTCTGGGAGGCCACGAGGAGCGGGCCCGCGGCCAGCGCGATGCCGTCGCCGATGTTGCTCGTCCACGCGGACGCCAGGAGCCACCGGTACGGGCCTCCGAGGGAGCGGGGCGCGATCACCTCGAGGACTCCGGTCACGAGTACGAGATCCTACGTCTCACGGCTCGACCACGGCCGTCCCGCTGAGTTGGACGATTGTTCGGAAACGGTTGACGTGCGGGCGCACCTAGAGCAACACTCTCCCGTGGTGGCGCGTGCCGCCCGCCCCCTGCGTGGCGTGCGCCACCCTCGACCGGGTTCCGGCCCGGAAACGATGCCCTTCGGACCCCCTGCCGGAGGGCATCGTCATCTCCGGCGCCATTGCTCCCGCACACCTCGCCCCGCAGCCGGGCGCGTCAGCCCGGTCGGCCTCGGCCCGCCCCGGCGTGCCGTCGCACGCCGCGCCGCGACGGCGCCTAGCGTGGCGCGCGTGAACGCCGTCCGACGCACCACCGCCGCCCGCGAGGGCCGGCCGTCGGCCGCGGCACCAGCCGACGCCGCGCCGCCCCGCCCACGCCTGGTCACGCCCGCCTCGCCCGAGGAGGCCGTGGCCGAAGCCGTCGCGCGCTGGCGTGAACGGCTCGTCGCCCAGGTCGGAGGGTCCACGCTCGCCGACGTCGGCCTGCTCGGCGACGCCGTCATCGACCTGTCCGCGGCCCACCCTTCGGGCGTCGCGCAGCTCTTCGCCGGGCGGCCCACCCGGCTCACCAACCTCCTGCGCGAACGCGCGGCACTCCCCGCGGCGCGCCGCCGCGCCCGCGCCGTCTCCGCCCGGTCGGCCGAGCACGCGCAACGGTTCGGTGTGGCACCCACCTACCTCGCGATCGGCGTCGCCACCTGGACCGAGCCCGTCGGCGGCCCCCCGCCGTCGAGCGGCCTGTCGCAGGACGTCGCCGCGCTCGCGCGCGTCACCGCGCAGCGCGACCCGCGGCCGACCGAGGCCGACGCCACCGAGGCTGCGACCGACGCCTCGGACGCCGCGGCCCCCGGGCCCCTCGGACCCGGACAGGCCAGCGAGACGCCGGTCCTCGACGCGACACCCGCCGCGCACGCCGCGACGGACGTCGCCGCGACCTCGGACGCCCCGAGCGACCCGGCCGCGACCGACGCCGACGACACACTGCTCCTCACGCAGTCCCTGCCCGTCGTCACGGTGGCCGCGCGCGCCGCGGCCACCGCGCCCGGCCCCGACCGGGCGACCGACCGCGTCGGTGCCGGCGCCCGCGACGCGAGCGCGGGCACCCAGGCCGTGCGCGTCGTCCACGCCCCCGTGCTCCTGCGGCCCGTGACCCTGACCCCGCGCGGCGACGGCGAGGCGGACTACGACCTCACGCTCGAGGCGACCGCCGAGCTCAACCCCGTCGTCGCACGCACCCTGCGTGCCCACGGCGCGCTGCTCGACCCCGCCTCGCTCGCCCAGGCCACCTTCTCCACCGCAGGATTCGACCCGTCCGACGTGCTCGACCGCATCGCAGCGCTCGGCGAGGCCGTCCTCGACGGCTTCACGCTCGACCGCCGCATGCTGGTCGGGACGTTCGTCCACCCCGGGCAGGCCCTCGTCGACGACATCGACGAGCTCGCGTCGTCGCTCGCACGGCACGAGGTCGTCGCGGCGCTCGCCGGCGTCGACGCGGCCGCCGCCGCCGTGACCGCCCTCCAGGTGCCGGCACCCGCACGCGGCGACGCCCCGCCCGCCCAGGAGCGTGGCGTCGGCGACCTCGACCCGTCACAGCGTCACGTGGTCGACGCGCTCGCGACCGGCGGCCACCTGTACGTGGACGCCCCCGTCGGCTCCGACGCCGCAGGGACGGTCGCCGCCGTCGTCGCCGAGGCCACGGCCGCGGGCCGCTCCGTGCTCTACGTGACCGGCCACCGCCGCGCCGCGGACGCGCTGGCCGCGAGGCTCGCGTCCCTCGACCTCGACGGGCTGCTGCTCGACGTCCCGCCCGTGCCGACGTGGCGCCAGGAGGTCGCGCGCCGGCTGCTGACCGCCATGGCGAGCGAGCCCGAACCGCTCGACGACGACGGCGTGGCCCAGCTCCGCGACGCCCTCATCGGGGCGGGCCACCAGCTCGCCGGGTACATCGCGGCGCTGCACCAGAGCCGGGCACCGTGGCAGGTCTCGGCGTACGACGCACTCCAGGCGCTCGCACGCCTCACCGCCGACCGCCCCGCGCCGTCGACCAGCGTGCGGCTGGCGCCCTCGACCGTCGTCGCGCTCAGCGGCGACGCGCGCCGCGCCGTCGCCGCCGATCTCCAGCAGGCCGCCGAGCTCGGGGCGTTCACGCTGCGCGCGACGTCGACGCCGTGGTTCGACGCGCTGCTGCTCACCGACGACGACGCCCGCGAGGCGCTCGTGCGCGTGCGAAGGCTCAAGGACACGACGCTGCCGCAGCTGCGCCGTCAGGTCGCGTTCGTCACCGAGATCACGGGCCTGACCCCGCCGACGACGGTGGGGGCGTTCGGCGAGCAGCTCACGATGCTCGGCGGCATGCGCGGCACCCTCGACCTGTTCCACCCGATGGTCTTCGAACGCACCGCGGCCGACATGGTGCAGGCGACGGCCACGCGCAAGTGGCGCGCCGAGCACGGCGTCGAGATGGGCTGGTTCACGCGGCGGCGACTGCGCAAGCACGCCAAGGACATGGTGCGCCCCGGTGTGCGCGTGCCCGACATGCACGCCGCGCTGCGCGAGGTGCAGGCCCAGCGCGAGGTGTGGGCGCAGCACGCCGAACGCGGCGGCTGGCCCACCCTGCCCGAGGGCCTGGCGACCATCGAGGACACCCACGAGGCCGTCCGCATCGACCTCGACGCGCTCGAACCCGTGCTCACGACGACGCCGCTCGGCGGCGGGCTCGCGGACCTCGCCCTGGACGGGCTCGCCGAGCGGCTCGAACGCCTCGCCGCCGACGCCGACTCCCTCGACACGCTGCCGGCGCGCACCGCCGCGCTGCGCCGCGCCCGCGCCGCCGGGGTCGGCGAGCTCGTCGACGACCTGATCGCCCGGCGCGTCGACGTCTCGCTCGTCATCCCCGAGCTCGAGCTCGCCTGGTGGAGCTCGGTGTTCGAGCAGCTCCTGGCCGCCGACCCGGCGCTCGCGGGACAGGACGGTGCCGGCCTCGACGCGCTCGCCCGGCGTTTCCGCGAGCTCGACCGGCGGCACGTCGCCTCGCTGTCCGGCCCCGTGCGCGCCGCCGTGCGCGCCCACCTGGGCGCGGCGATGCGCGACGACCGCGCCGACGCCGAAGCACTGTTCACCGAGCTCATCGAAGGGCGGCTGACGTCGCTGCGCGACCTGGCGACCCGCCACGGCGAGGTGCTGCGTCGCCTGCGGCCCGCCGTCGTCGCGACACCCACGCTCGTGCCGCGCCTGCTGCCCGCCGTCCGGACCGTCGACCTCGTGGTGCTCGACGCGATCCAGCACGTGCCGCTGGAGACCGTCGTGCCGGCGCTCGCCCGCGGCCGGCAGATCGTCGTCATCGGCGACGTGCGATCGGCGTCGGGCACGGCCGTGCTCGAGCTCGCCGGGGTGCTGCCGCACGTGACCGTCCAGCCGCGCGAGTCGCGGCGCGACCCCGAGCTGACACGGCTGCTGGCCCGCCACGGGTACGCCGGGCTGGTGCGGCCCGCGCCGCTGCCCCGCGCCGAAGCCCTCGTCCACCTCGACCTCGTCGACGGCTCTGGCATGCCCGACCCGTCGTCCGGGACGGTCGAGTCGACGCAGGCGGAGGTGGACCGCGTCGTCGAGCTCGCGATCGAGCACGCGCTGACCCGCCCCGAGGAGACGCTCGGCATCGTGACGGTGACGTCCGTGCACGCGGACCGCATCCGCGAGGCCCTGCTCGCCGAGGTGCGAGCCAACCCCGCGCTCGCCCCGTTCTTCTCCGGCGCACGGCCCGAGCCCGTCGTCGTCGCCGACGTCACCGGCGTCTCAGGCCTGTCCCGCGACGCGATCGTGCTGTCGCTCGGGTTCGGGCGCACACCTCACGGGCGCGTGCTGCACCGGTTCGGCGTGCTGAGCGAGCCCGGCGGTGACGCGATGCTGCTGGGCGCGCTCGGCGCGACCCGGCGCCGGCTGCGGGTGGTGACCTGCTTCCTCGCCGGCGACCTCGACCCCGAACGCCTGCGTGGCGCCGGACCACGCCTGCTCGCCGAGGTGCTCCAGTTCGCGCAGGTGCGGTCGGACGTCGCCGACCAGGTCGCGCTCGGCAACGGCGTCGACGTGTCCAGCGCGCCCGACCGGCTGCTGGTCGACCTGGGCGAGCGCCTGTGGCGGCTCGGCTACCTCGTCGAGACCGACTACGGCCTGCCCGACGGCGACCGCATCCCGCTCGTGGTAGGCCACCCCGACCTGCCCGGCGAGCTGCTGGTCGCCGTGCTCACCGACGACGACGCCTACGTGGCCGAGCCGTCGGTGCGGGTCCGCGCGCGGCAGGTCGCGGAACGGCTCGAACGCCTCGGCTGGGTGGTCACCCAGGTGTGGAGCGCCGCCGCGTTCCTCGACCCGGACGGCGAGGCCGACCGGGTGCGTGGACTCGTCCAGCGGGTGCGTGACGAGCGCATCGGAACCGCGGGCGGCGTCGTGCCGCCGCGCGAGGTCGTGGTGCCGCACCTTCCGGCGGAGGACGACGACGAGGACGAGGCACCGTTCGCCGGGCCGGCCGCGCCGCATCCTGACGAGACCGCGGCACCCGCACGGGACGTGGCGGGCGAGCCCGAGGAGCCGGACCGGACGGGCGCGGGCGACACGGCCCGCGTGGTGGACGGACCGGACGGGAACGCTGTCGCCCTCGGGGACGAGACCCGTGGGCTGGACGAGCCGGACGCACACGGGGTGCGGGACGATCAGGCGGCGCGGGACGCGTCGGACGAGGAGCCTGCTGCGCCGGCGCCCCTCCCGAGCGACCCCTCCTGACGCCGCCCCTTCCCGACGAAGGGTTCCGGCGCGGGCGACGCGTGCCGTGCGCGGGCGTGGGCGCGCGAGCCAGCGTGTGGCCGTGGCCGTGGCCGTGGCCGTGGTCGTGGTCGTGGTCGTGGTCGGCGACCGGTGCGGCTCAGAGCGTTGCGGCTCAGAGCGTCGCGAGCAGAGGGCCCTCGCACGCAGGGGGCGCCCGTTCCCTGCCGCGGGCCGTCGTGGCCGGGCTCCCGCGCCCGCAGGTCCCTGGAGGGCGCGACGCCTCCTGGCAGCGGGGAGGATGGACCCGTGACTGACGGTTGGAGAGACCCCGAGACGGTGGCGGGCCCGGGGGCGGCGTCGCCGCCCGGCGACGCGAGCCCACGCCGCCGCCACCGGCGCGTCGTCCGGGCCGGGAACGAGCGCGAGCAGGTCCCCGGCGTCAGCGACGACGAACGCGGCGGGCACGGCGACAACGACCAGCGCTTGCTGGGTGACGTGCCACCCCACTGGGGACGCCGCTGACCTGCGGGTCCGGTCTCGCCGGGCCGACCTCGCCGTCGCGTCCAGTCGCGCACGGCCCGGCGGCGACCGCGGTCCGCCCGGCGGCGACCAGGCTCCGGTCGGCGGCGACCGCCATCCGGTCGACTGCGACCGCCATCCGGCCGGCGGCGAAGGCGGTCAGTCGCGCCGGGATGACGCGAGCAGGTCCCGGATCTCCTGGAGCAGCACGACGTCCTCGCTCGGGGCAGCGGGCTCGGGCGAGGGCTCCTCGCCGCTCTTGAAGCGCTCGGTGAAGCGCTTGACCGGAACGACGACGACGAAGTAGAGCGTGGTCGCGACGATGAGGAAGTTCAGCACCGCCTGGAGGAACAGACCAACGGGCATGCTGGTGGTGCCGGTGAGCGGGATGGAGACATCGCTCACGTCCGGCTGGCCGAAGATCAGGGCGATGAGCGGGCTCAGAACCCCGTCCATGAGCCCGTTGACGACGCCGGTGAACGCCGCGCCGATGATGATGCCGACGGCGAGGTCGAGCACGTTACCGCGCAGCAGGAACTCCCTGAAACCCTTGAGCATGTTCTCCCCTGAGATGGATGGGCGTCACGCCCGCGGGTGACCCGCAGACCGGAATCGATTTTGGGCGCCGGGTGGTCGCACCCGCAAGCGCCCACGCTGAGTCGCACACGGCCGAGTGCGAGAGCCACGCGGCTTCGTGGGCGTTGTCTGGGGCGCGATCACGGGACGAGCACGGCCGCGACCGCCCCGGCTCCCGATGCCGCCGACAGCCCCGGTGCCTCGTCGGGCGCGACCGCGAACAGCGTCACCGGGTCGGCGTCCGTGCCCTTCGCGCCCCCGAGCAGCCCTGCCGGGCCGTCGTCGTCGTCCGGTGCGGTGCGCCCGGCCGCGGGGAGCACGAGCGCGCGTCGCGCCAGGTAGGGGGAGTCTGCTGCGCCGTCGTCGGCGGAGAGTGCCGTGGACGAGACGAGGTCCGCGTGGTCCCCGGCCCGCAGCAGCCGTGCGGTCGCCGCATCGAGTCGCACAGGGACCACGACGGTCCCGCCGGGGGCGAGCGCGGTGACGGCGCCGCCGGCCAGGAGGTCGGCCGACAACGGCAGCCCGGACGGGAGCGCGACGGGCGGCACCCGGCCGACCGCGTCCGCCGGGTCGGTGAGCGCCCCCTGGGGCGTGAGCGAGGCGGGGACGGGGCGGACCTCGAGGTCGGTGCGCTCGACCTCGACTCCGGCCGCGAGCCGGTGGGCGGGCACGACGACGTCGCGCATCGGTGGTGGTTCGGGTCGCAGCGCCTGCACCGCGCTCGTGGCGGAGACGCCGCAGCAGACCGCGACGACGGCGAAGCGTGAGCGCCACAGCCAGCGCCGGACCGCGCGGTGCAGGCGCCTGCGGTCTGTCGTTCCGGACGGGCGTGGTTCGGGGTGGCTCATGCCGGGCGAGGCTAGGTGGGCAGCCTCGGCGTCGGTCTGCGCCGCAGGGAACCTGTGGAACCCACCGTGGTTCGACGTGCTGGGGACGGGCTCGCCGCCCGAGTCCGCCGTTGCCCGGCGGCGCGCGGAGTCAGGCTGAGGCAGCCTTGCTGGACGACGAGGAGGAGCCCGAGGCCGGGGCCGTGCTCTTCGAGGAGGACGACGAGGACGACGACGACGACGTCGAGGACGACGACGACGACGACGACGACGACTTCGAGGATCCCTTGCGCGAGTCCGTCCGGTAGAAGCCGGAGCCCTTGAACGTCACGCCGACGCTCCCGTACTGCTTGCGCAGCGCACCGCCGCACTCGGGGCACACGGTGAGGGCGTCGTCGGTGAACGCCTGGTGGATGTCGAACGCGTGGTCGCAGGCGGCGCACCGATAGGCGTAGGTGGGCACGGAATCTCCTCGGGAACTGACGCTGGCGGGTGCGCGGCTGACACGGGCGGACGAGCCCCGGAACGCTGGCACTCCGGCTTACCGAGTGCCAATGATACGCGCGCATCGGCCACACCCACCAGGAACCCGCCTGTCGTCGGGGCTACCACGGTAGTCTCGCCTGCGTGTCAGCCCCCGCGACCGCCGCCGTTCCCGCTGAAGAGCCAGCCGCCCCTGCCCCGCGTGGCCGCCGGTCGACGCTGCGCCGCGTCGTCGTCGCGGTGGCCGTGGTGCTCGTGCTGGTGCTCGTGGCAGCGGTGTCCTTCGCCACCGTCGTCGTGCGCCGCCCGCTGCCGCAGACGAGCGGCACCGCGCAGCTCGACGGGCTCACCGGGAACGTGCGCGTGGTCCGCGACGATCGTGGGGTGCCGCAGATCTACGCCGACACGGCCGTGGACCTCTTCCGTGCGCAGGGCTTCGTGGCGGCGCAGGACAGGTTCTTCGAGATGGACTACCGCCGGCACGTGACCGCCGGGCGGCTGGCCGAGCTCGTCGGCAACGTCCCGGCGGCGATCGACGCCGACAAGGTCGTGCGGACCTTCGGCTGGCGCCTCGTCGCCCAGCAGGAGCTCGACCTGCTGACCCCCGAGACGCGTTCGTACCTCCAGGCCTACGCCGACGGCGTCAACGCCTACCTCGCCGAACGCAAGCCCGACGAGATCGCCGTCGAGTACACCGTGCTGGGCCTGAGCGTCGACGTCGGCCAGCCCGAGCCGTGGGATCCGGTCGACTCGCTCGCCTGGCTCAAGGCCATGGCCTGGGACCTGCGCGGCAACTACGACGACGAGCTGGAGCGCGCCCTGGCGTACTCGACGCTCGACGACGTCGGGCTCGTGGCCGAGCTCTTCCCGTCGTTCGCCGCAGGCGGCAACGCGACCATCCTCGACCCGGCCGACATCGACGTCGACCTCGCCGCACCGGCCGCGGACGACGGGTCCGCGCAGGCCGCCGCGGCCGCCGCGACCACCCCGACGGCGCCGTCGAGCACACCGGTCCTGGACGCCGCGCTCGCCTCGGCACGCAGTGCGCTGGACGCCGTCCCCGTGCTCGTGGGACGCGGCGAAGGCACGGGGTCGAACTCGTGGGTCGTCTCGGGCGACCACACGGCATCGGGCAAGCCGATGCTCGCCAACGACCCGCACCTGTCGCTCGCCGCGCCGAGCATCTGGGCGCAGGTCGGCCTGCACTGCACCACCGTGGGCACCGAGTGCCCGTTCGACGTCGCCGGATTCTCGTTCTCCGGGTTCCCAGGCGTCATCATCGGCCACAACGGCGCGCTGGCCTGGGGCCTGACGAACATGGGCGCAGACGTCACCGACTTCTTCATCGAGCGTGTGCGCGACGACACCTACCAGCGTGGCGACGACTGGGTGCCGGTGGAGACGCGGACCGAGACGATCCGCGTCGCCGGGTCGGCCGCGATCGACCTCCAGGTGCGCTCCACGGTGCACGGACCCATCGTGTCCGACGTGCTCGACGTCGGGAACGTCGCCGGATCCCCGACGGGGCAGGGCACGCTGCTGGGCACCTACGCCGTCTCGCTCGGGTGGACGGCCCTCACCCCGGGCCGCACCGCCGACGCCGTCTTCGCGTTCAACACCGCGCAGAACGCCGCCGACATGCGCGCCGCGGCAGCCCTGTTCGACGTGCCCGCCCAGAACATCGTGTTCGCCACCGCGGACGGTCACATCGGCTACCAGGCGCCGGGGCGCATCCCCGTGCGGGAGAGCGTGCCCGGGCCGGTGCCCTCGGACGGCTCGTGGCCGCGCGACGGGCGCGACCCCCGCTTCGACTGGCAGGGCTGGGTGCCGGCCGACCAGATGCCGCGCGCCCTCGACCCCGCGAGCGGCTTCATCGTCGCCGCCAACCAGGCCGTGCTGCCCGACGGCGCGGGTCCGTTCCTCACCAACGACTGGGACTACGGGTTCCGGTCCGAACGCATCCGCACGCTGCTCCAGGAGAAGATCGACTCGGGTCGCAAGCTCACCGTCGGCGACTTCAACACCATCCAGAACGACGACTGGAGCCCGTACACCCAGGTGCTGCTGCCCGCGCTGCTCGACGTCCAGCTCGACGACGACTACTCGGCGGCCGGCCAGCGGCTGCTGCGCGGCTGGGACCGTCGCATGTCCGCCGACTCGGCCGGCGCCGCCTACTTCGCTGCCGTGTGGCGCAACCTCCTCCAGGACACGTTCTGGGACGACCTGCCGCAAGACATGCGCCCCGACGGCGGCAGCAAGTGGCTCGTCGTCGTGCGCGACATGCTCGACAAGCCCAACGACCCGTTCTGGGACGACCGCTCGACGCTCAACGTCACCGAGTCGCGCGACGAGGTGCTCCACCAGGTGATGGTCTCGGCCCGCCGTGACCTCACGGTCGAGATGTCGAAGAACCCTGCTGACTGGAGATGGGGCACGCTGCACCAGCTCCGCCTCGAGCACCCCGTGCTCGGCGGAGAGTCGATCCCCGCACCCGTGCGTCGGCTCGTGAACCCCTCGCCCGTGCCCATGCCAGGGTCGTCGTCCGTCGTCAACGCGACCGGGTGGGACGCAGGAACGGGCAGCTTCGAGGTCCTGACCGGCCCGTCGATGCGCATGGTCGTCGACTTTGGCGACATCGACGCCTCGACCTGGGTCGTCGTGACCGGCTCCTCAGGGCACCCGGGCACCCGGCACTACACCGACCAGATCGACGCGTGGTCCCGGGGGCGGACGTTCCCGTTCCCGTTCACCAAGGCCGCGGTCGACGCGGCGTCGTCGGACGTGCTGACGCTCACGCCGTGAGCGGACGCCACCACTGCGGCGTGGCGACCGCGTGCACGCGCACGTCGTGCGGCTCGGTCGGCAGCGGCCGCTCCTCGGCGTCGTAGACCTCGTCCGCGAACACCATCGCGACGACGGACACTCCCTCAGGAACCAGCCGCAGCACGCGGTCGTACCAACCGCCGCCCTGACCCAGCCGACGCCCACGGGTGTCCACCGCGAGCGCCGGGGCGACGACGACGTCGGCGGTCGCGATCGCGGACGCACCGAGGGCCGGGCCGCCCGGCTCCGGGGGCGCCCCGGAGCGCGCTCGCGCAGGTCGTCCGCGGTCGTGTAAGGGGCCCAGTCGCGCGCAAGCCCCGCGCCGAGCACGGGCAGCAGCACGCGCGTGCCCCGCGTGGCGAGCCGCTCGAGCAGCACCCCCGTGCCCGGCTCGTTCGACCGGGCCGCATACGCGGCGACGCACGCGGCGTCACGGACCGCCGGGATGGTCTCGAGGACGTCGGCGAACGCGACCGCGGCGTCCGCGCGCTGGCGGGCGGACCGTGCGGCACGCTGCCGGCGGATGACGTGCCGCAGCTCGTCCTTCGCCTCAGCGGGCTCCATGCCGGGTGTCAGCGGGTACGGCTGGTGCTTCAACGCGTCTCTGGAGTCGCCACGCATGCGCACATTGTGTCAGTGTCCACCCGACACAGTGACAGGCGGTAGAACGTGGGGGGACCGCAGGTGGCGCGGTCGACGCAAACGTGCGCGAGAGGGCTGACGACGGTGACCAAGGCGTGGCCGGTGACGTTGCGCGAGGACGACGCGAAGGGGTCGGTCGTGCTGCGGCCGCTGCGCCGTCGGGACTCCGAGGTGTGGCTCCGGCTGCGCACGGCCAACCACTCGTGGCTCGAACCGTGGGAAGCGACCTCCCCGCGCGGCCTGGGCGGGTCGACGACGTTCGGCGAGTACGTGCGCCTGCTCTCGCAGCAGGCGCGCGCGGGCACGACGCTGCCGTTCGCCGTCGAGCTGGACGGTGCGCTGGTGGGTCAGCTCACCGTGTCGTCCATCACCTACGGCTCGCTGTGCTCGGCCGCGATCGGCTACTGGGTCTCCCGCGACGTCGCCGGCCGGGGCGTCATCCCGACGGCGGTCGCCCTGGCAACCGACTACTGCCTCCAGGTGCTCGGCCTGCACCGCATCGAGATCAACATCCGGCCCGAGAACCACCGCAGCCTGCGCGTCGTCGAGAAGCTCGGCTTCCGAGACGAGGGGACACGCGCGCGCTACCTGCACATCCAGGGGAAGTGGCGCGACCATCGCACCTTCGCGTTGACGAGCGAGGACGTCCCCGGAGGGCTCCTGGCGCGCTGGCAGAAGGCCCGCGAGGCGCGTTGGCCCACCGAATGACACGGGACGCGCACACAGGTCGTGAAAGACACGCCGAGAGGCACTCCACCACGTCGGCGCGCTGCTCGCCTACCGTCAGGATGTGGAATCCCAAGCATCCGGACTCGCAGCCCTCGTGCTGTTCGTCCTGGTGCTCGGATACTGGGTGCCGCGCAAGGTGCGCGCCCGCCAGGAGCTCGCCGACGCCAGGTCCGACGACCGATTCTCCGACAGCATGCGCATCCTCGCGGTCGCGACGGTCGGCACACCCGCGCCCGCGGCGCCCCTCCCGTCCGTCGGCCTGCTCACCATGGCCGCCAGCCCCGGGCCCGTGAAGGTACCGGTCCCCGCCACCCGCAGCGCCCGAGAGGAGACACCGATGGCCGAGCCGCAGGCCACCGCGCGCACGACGCGCCTCGAGCTCCTGGAACTGCGCGCCAAGCGCGCCCGGCGTCGGCTCACGCTCACGCTCGTCCTCCTCACCGCGACCGCCGCCACCTGGGCCGCCGTGTCCCTGACACCGCTGCTCTGGTACGCGGGCCTCGCGCCGACCGCGCTCCTCGGCGTCGTCCTCGTGCTCGGACGTGCCGCCGCGGCGACAGCGCGGCGTGCAGACGCACGCTGGGTCGCCGAACGTCGCGCCGCAGAGCGCCGCGCCGTGCAGGCCCGCGCGCTCGCCGCAGGCGGCCCGCGCGCTCCGCGCAACCGAGCGAGAGTGACCGGACGAGCCGTCCACGGGTCGTCGACGATGACGACGATGATCCCGCGCGTGACCGTGACCGTCGTCGACGGTGAGGCCGAAGAGGGCGGGACCACGCACGCCCCGACGGCCGCAGCACACGAGCGTGACTCCGAACCGCAGACCCGCGCGGAAACACCCGCGCCCACGCGCACGGCGGCCGCGGAAGGCACGGCCTCGGAACGCACGGCCTCGGAAGGCGCGGCAGGTGCCGGCGGCGCATGGGAGCCCCGGGCCGTCCCCCTGCCGACCTACGTGACCAAGCCCGCCGCCCCGCGGCGCGAGCCCCGACCGCTCACCGCGAGCCAGCCCGCCGTGTCGACCGGATGGTCGACCTCGCCGTGGCGGCGCATCGAGAACCCCGCAGAAGAGGTCGGCGAAGCCACCACGTCATGGTCGCTCGGGCAGCGCAAGAGGCCGCCCTGGGACCCGCGACGACGCCAGCGCCCGCACCCGGCACCCTCGCCGCCCGAGACGCCGCAGGAAGCGTCGACCCGGTCACGGCCGAGGAGCCGCGACCCCGCACCGAGACGCTGGGACTGCCGCTCGAGCAGATCCTCGCGCGGCGGCGCGCGGCGGGCTGACGGCCGCCGCGCGATTTGGAGGATCGGGCAGGTCGGGTGCTAACCTAGGGCACGCCTTGGGGCTATGGCGCAGTTGGTAGCGCGTCTCGTTCGCAATGAGAAGGTCGGGGGTTCGAATCCCCCTAGCTCCACCCCATGAAGGCCGTTGGTCGGGATGAACATCCTGGTCAGCGGCCTTCGACGTTCCCGGAGTCCTCCAAACGAGAGGACCGAGATCGTCATGATTCCACGCGAGGTTCCACGCGAGTGCTCACCGGGCATGCGTGCGAGCGACGGTGATCGACCCAGGTCGCCGGTCGTGACGGCGCACCTGGAACTCATGGTCACGAGAGACGAACCCCCGCTCACGCACACGCCGATGTGGACCCTCGACGAACTGTGCGAGAAGGTCCGCGTGAGCCACGAGACGGTGCACACCTGGCGCAAGCGCGGGACCGCGCCCAAGGCGTACGTCATCGGACGGCACCTCATGTTCGAGGAGTCGGACGTCCGGGCGTGGCTCGATGCTCGGACCGCTCGTACCGACGACGAGCCCAGCACGGGCTCCGGATCGGGCTGGTGAGCGCGATGACTCACGACAGGCTCAACCCCGGAGAGCACGGAGAGATCTTCATCAAGAAGACGCCCAGCGGCTCGTTTCAGGCCCGTGTTCGCGTTCGTCTGTTGGACGGCTCGGACACGCAGATCTCCCGAAGCCGGAAGACGAGGGCCGCCGCACGGCTCGCCGTCCAGGCGGAGATCGATGAGCGCCTCAAGCGCCCCAGGGGCTCGGTCGACCTGAAGCCCGACAGCAAGGTCGGGCTCGCTGCACGGCAGTGGATCGACGAACTCCGAGTGCAGGCAACTTGGCCTCGGCCGCGGCGCAGGCCGCAGACGATCGACGAGTACGAGCGACTCCTCGGAACCCTGTTGGTCCCGAAGCTGGGGAAGCTCAGGCTCAACGAGCTGACGACGGCGCGGTGTCAGGCATGGATCGACGAGATCATCGAGCAGGGCCAGGGCGGCCCGCATGACATGGTCGTCACGGCCGCTCAAGTGCGGATGGTCTTCAAGGCGGTCCTTGATCGCGCGATCGTCCACGACGCCCTGCACTCGAACCCCATGGACAAGACGACGACGCCACCGCGGAAACAGCCGAACCCGACCGCGCTGACCGTGACCAGCGTCCATCGGCTCCGGGAGGCTGTCCGGGCGTGGGAGGCTGCTCGCGCCGGTCGGCCAGGTCCCCGCCAAACGGGCACCTTCCCGTCGCGGTCGACGTCATGCTCGGGACGGGCCTGCGGATCGGAGAAGTACTCGCGCTCAACTGGTCCGAAGTGAACCTCACCACCGAAGGGCTGCCGACCGTGAGGGTGGACGCCACGATGGTCGACATCAAGGGGCAGGGAACCGTTCGCCAGGCCATGCCGAAGACGGACTCCGGGAAGCGCACGATCATCATCCCGCGGTTCACGGCCGACGCCCTGCGAGGGTTGTACCCGGACGGCGCGTCTCCCACCGACCCGGTGTTCCCGTCGCGGCGCCGGGCGGGTCGCGCGGAGCCTCGACCGCAGACCCCGCACAACGTGCGGCGTATGCTCCGTGCCGCTCTGGAACTCGCCGGCATGAAGGGTGAGGTCCATCCCCACCTTCTGCGATCCACGGTGGCGACGTTCGTTGCCCGCGAGAGAGGCACCGCCGACGCCGCGGTGCTTCTTGGACACAAGATCCAGGGCGGTGTGACGCAGCGGCACTACGTCGAGCGCCTCCTCATCGCGCCGGACGTGTCGTCGATCCTGCAGGCGATGGTCGAGATCGGCGAGGAGGAGGCAGCGGCACAAGCCGAGCGGGATGACGGCAAGACAGCCGGGGCAGATGCCGCCGTGGGGCGATGAAGAAGCCCGCGTCACCACAGCCCGCGTCCGGGCTCAGGCCGCGCGGTGCGGCGAGGCTCGGCGGGCTGAGAGCGGGCGACCGTTTCCCGTGCCGCCCGAGCCCTTCCCTTGGTTGTGAAGCCGCGGTCGAGACGGTCGTTGGCCGTGTCGTGCGGGACGGTGAGTCCCACCCGCTGTCCGAAGGCGATGACATTGTTGAGCGCGCTCGTCAGGAGACCGGGGAAGAGGGTTCGGTTGCCGACGACGGTGAGGTTCGTGGGTGCGCGCCCGGTGGGGTC
Source organism: Xylanimonas allomyrinae (assembly GCF_004135345.1). Classification (NCBI taxonomy): domain Bacteria; kingdom Bacillati; phylum Actinomycetota; class Actinomycetes; order Micrococcales; family Promicromonosporaceae; genus Xylanimonas; species Xylanimonas allomyrinae. Next base: position 2,235,407 of record NZ_CP035495.1, on the reverse strand, counting down.
GTACTGGGTGGAGCCGAGGACCTGGTCGACGTTCGTGTCGAAGTAGGTGTTGATGAAGACCATGCCGTCATCGAGCTGGACGGCCGTCGCTTCCTCCCATTCGACGCCGCGGCGCGGGGCGCCGGCCTCGCGGCGGCGGAAGACGAGGAGGTCGGCGATCTCGTCGGTACCCGTGGCGCCGCGGTAGGCGCCGGCGGGGAAGCGGACTGCTCCGACGAGGTCGGCGAGGTCACCGATCTGACGGCGTCCGAACGGCATGGGGTTGTCCATGAGGTCGTGGGTGGCGATGACGGCGGCGAGCCCGCCGGGCTTGGTGACCGACACGGCCAGGGCGGTGTCGACGAGGTGGTCGGAACGACGCTTGATGATGTTCGGGGCGTAGGTGAGGCGGACGTCGAAGCCGGCGAGCGCGGCGATGACGACGTCGAAGTCTTCGCGCTCGTCCCATCGGGTGATGTCGGAGAGCGGCCCGATGGCGTTGTCGTGCCGGTCGACGTGAGCGACGAGGGAGCCGTGCCGCGGCCCGATCCCGCGCGGGAGCCCGAGCAGGGTTGCGCAGTTGTCGCCGATGGTCAGGACGTGCCCGCCCTGGTTGCCGAGGGCCTTGAAGGTGCGCCAGATCTGGGCGGCGACCAGTTCATGGGTCGCCCACGCCGGGTCGTCGAGGTGGTCATGGGCGGCGAGCGCGTCGGCGGCGATCTTCATCTCCCGGGGGATCTCGGGGCTCATGACGCACCTCCCGGCTCGTGGGTCAGGCGGCGGCGCGAGGCGACGTCGTCGTCGACGAAGGCGGCGAAGTCGGCGTCACGGTCGGTAATCGCCTGGTCGCCCGCGACCGGTTCCGGGGGCTCGCCGGGCCACATGGTGGTGCGGGTGGGGCGGTCGCGGTCGAGGCGGGTGCCGCATGCGGCGACCCAGTCGCGCAGGCGGTGACGGGCGTCGGCGAAGTCGCGCATCCACGCGATCGGGGCGGACGGTGAGGCGTCGGGGTCGTAGCAGGCGAGCCAGTGCGTGTGCAGCGCGGACAACTCCCACACGAGCTCGTCGTGGCGGTGCCACAGCGGCGGGACGATCGTGGGCGGCAGGCCGAACGCCTTGCGCAGCCAGGTGACCCAGGCGTTCAGGTCGGTCCACGCGGCGTGAGCCTCGTCGGGGCTGAGGTGGTTCCAGTTGACCGGGACGACGTCGTCGTGGGCGAGCGTGGGCAGGGGGTCGTCGTGGATCTCGGGCAGTGCGCTGAGCCCGGTCGCGTCGAACAGCAGGGACATGTTGTCGAAGGGCCACTCGTCCGGTTCGGGCGTGCTGCTCATAGTGGTTCACCGCCGCTCAGGTTCCGAGCGGCGAGCCGACGCCGTCGAGCGGACGGTCGTGCCGGACTGAGGTCGGCTGGGCGGGCAGGTCCGGCACTGCCCGCAGCCGTCGTCCCGACGCCGGAGCCTCGGCGGGCTCGAGCGGGTGGCGGGTGTCGAGGTGCCGGGCCCGGCTCGCCGGGTGCCGCGACATCGACCGGGCGAGGGCGTCGTCGGCTGCGTCGTGCCCGATCCGGGTCGCGACGAACTCGTAGCGCACATCCTCGACGCCCACTCGGTCGATCGGATACCCCCGGGTGCGGCCGACGGCGACGAACCGCTCGCCCTTGTGGAACTCGCCCGCGAGCCTCGCGGCGAGCTGGCCGTAGATCGCGAGCGTATGGAACGACGGGTCGGCCATCGAGCGCGCGCCGTCGGGTTCGCTCTGCCAGTGCTCCACGCCCACGCGCGCTGCGAGGCGGTACATGCCGCCGGCCGTCGTGGTGAGCCTGGGCTCGGTGACGATGAACCCCGCGAGCGCCTCGCGGGTCGGAATGGTGTCGGACATGCGCTGCTCCTGACGTGATAGCGGCGGCCTGGTCTGTCGTGGCCGATGACTGCCAGGTGCGCTCGGCACGCCGAGGGTGAAAAGTGCCGAGCTCGCCCAGCGAAGGACGAAACGTGTCAATGCGCGATGCGACGATCACCTCGACCCAAGCGAACCGGGACCCCGGCGCTGTGCGGGTCTCGCATCTTCAGTACCGAGCGATAGGACCGCACCTCCGCGATGAGCGACCAGACCACAACCACGCCGAACCCGACGGCGTCCACCCCGCAGCAGCCGTCGTCTCTCACCGGAGCCGGTGCCTGGCTCTCGGAGAACAGGCGCGCGATCGGCGCCGGAGCGATTGGCGGCTTGGCCGCTGGCGTAGTCACCAGCCGGACCAAGTTCGGCTTCTGGAAGGTCGCGGGCCTTCTGCTCCTCGCGCTCCTGCTCGCCCCAGTCGCGCTCGGTGTCGGGATCTACCGCATCGCCGCGAACCGCAAGCAGGGCAAGTCGGCCGGACGGCTCAACGTCGCACTCGTCGCGTTCGGCGGCTTCATCACGCTTCTCGGGATTATCGGGATGGTGACAGACGACTCAAACGCCACTGTCACCCCTCCACCTGCGGCAACAGCCTCGGCCATCGGTGACTCAGCTCCTCCCTCGCCTGCTCCCGCCGTCGACGCGCCGAACGTCGTCGGCAAGTCCGTCCCGGATGCCCGTGCCGTGCTTGAGGAAATGGGTTACGAGGTGGTCGTGCACGACAGCACGTCCGAGGCGCGGGCCGTCCTGGTCGAGTCGAACTGGACCGTCACCGATCAGGTGATGAGTGGTGCGTTGGTGGAGCTCGGAGCGGACAAGAATGACGGCGCAGAACCGGTGGCTGACGCTCGTTGCGTGACAGCGCCGGCCGATGTCGTTGAGCGCGTAGCCGCTGCGTTCGTGTCGCCTGTCCCCGTCGTCGTGGTTTACCAGATCGTTGGCGAGCAGCACCCTGATGTGACCTACCTCGGTGTCGTGACGGACGGTTTCCCTGACGGCGTCTTCCACAAGGCAGGCACCAAGTCCGTCCCTGACTTCGCGCTGCGCGACGGCGAACTCTTCACCCTGGGCATCCAGGCGCAGAGGATGACCGACTGGAAGATCCCCGACCTTGGGGATGTGGACTCCGACTACGCATTCGACCCCATGCGCGAGGTCGCCTCCGGCTGCGCGATCACTGCATTCGATGCTCGCTGATCGACGGGGCTGTCCACGCGCCGGAGGACGCATGAGCTGGCACCCTCGTGGTTCGGATGGCCGCCTCGATGCTGACACGTCCCACCGATAGGTCATCGGCATCCGATCGGTACGTCCAGGCGCGTAGGTCCGTGATCATCACCGGCGCCGACCTGAGCAGCGTGACCGCGGTTCCGAAGGGCAACGTCCGTAGGGCCTCGGGCGGCATGATCGGCATCCGTCGTGTCGACCTCTGCGTGGACCGCATCCCATCGGCGCCGAGGGAGACCGAGTCGGTGGTCTCGTCCCGCTCGCCGATGAGCGCGGAGACGTCCTGGAGGTCTTTCGCAACCGACCCGCCACCGAGGAGGACTTTGACGATGGACGAGTCCCAGATCGTCCCGGCGTCGTCGATTCCCCACTTGGAGCGGGCCTGGGACATGGATTGCAGGACAGGCATGGTCGTGATGCCGGAGCCTCCGCCGTCAGACATGAGCTGGGGCAGGGAGGGGAGCGGGGCGAGGTTGCCGATCTCGTCGAGCGCGAGGAGCAGCGGCGGGTCGAGGCGCTGCTTGGGCAGCGTTGACGCCATGCGGCGGGCGACCTCGACGAGGTCCTCGATGAACGCGGCGACGAGGGGCCGGCGCCTGCGGCGCCGCCTGCAGTGCCGAGCAGGTAGAGCGTCCCGCGCTGGGAGATGAACGCCGCGGGGTCGAAGTGTTCACCGGGTCTGGGTGTGACGGCGTCCATGACCTGGGGGTCGGCGAGGCAGTCCAGGGCGAGGGAGACGCCCATCCACACGGAGTCGCGAGTGCGGGGGTCGGCATGGATCTCGGTGGACAGGGCGTCGGCCCAGCCGGGCGCGGCACCCGGGTGGGAGGCGAGGATCTGGACGGCGGCCTCGGCGGCGGCGGGGGAGAGGGACCAGTCGTACAGGTCGCGGGCGCCGAGCCCGGCGAGGGCAGCGGCGTGGAGCATGCCTTGGAGGGTCGTCTTGGTCTTCTTCTCCCAGAACCCGCCGGAGTCGGTCCCGCCGCCCTTCTGCAGCCCGGTCGACGCCGCGAACCCGTGGGCACGCGCCATCGCGGTCTGGGCGCGCTCGCACCCGCGCACAGGTGACCAGCGCATCGCCGACGTGATCCCGGCCGCGAGGCCCTGCGGGTCGAAGACGGCGACCGGGCCGACGCGCTCGCGGGCGGCGATGGTGATGGCGAGGTTGTCGGGCCGGGTCGAGGTGGTCACGACGGCGCCGGGGGCGTCGAGGATCGCGTTGACCACCAAGTGAAGGCCCTTGCCGGAGCGGGGCGGGCCGAGCACGAGGGTGGAGTCCTCGACCGACGTCCAGACCTGCTGGCCGTGGCACGTACCCAGCAGGTAGCCGACATCGGTGGGTTTCGGGTGCGCCAGGGTCGGGCGCAGGTCCTTGGCCCGCTTGATGAGCTGACGCTTGGAGGCCGCCTTGCGCACGTCGGCGGCGCTCGCGGTTCCGGGCTGGTGGTGCGGGTCGCGGCGGGTCGTGCCGGCGTGCTCGTGGAACAGCCGTGAGGCGCCCGAGGTGGTCGCTGCCACCGCGAGGAGCAGAACGGCGACGATGCCCCAGTAGGCGACGGTACTCAGCGAGGGAGTGCCGAACGCCGCCCCGGGGTGCCCCGGGTGGCGCACGACGTCGATGATGGTTTCCAGGCCGCCCGACGGCGTCGGCGACCTGGTGAGGCGTGCGGCGATCGAGGCGGCGCCCCGGAGCAGACCGGCCAGTGCGACGGCGACCGCGAGGAGCACGAGGCCAACGTTGACGAGCAGGTCGTTGCCGGTGACCGTGGTGCGGGGGGTCGTCATCGCTGGTCGCCGCCGAACGGATCGGCAAGGACGAGCGTGCCGGATGTCTGGCCGAACAGGACGAACGGTCCCAGGCGGCGCTGCAGGAGGCCGCCCCGCAGACGCAGCGACGCGGTGCCGCCGTCGTCGGCGACGTGCCGGGTAACGATGACGGCGAACGCGACGTGCTCACCCGGGAGGAACCCCTCGCCTGTCAGCCCGACGACGGTGCCGTCGTCGACGACGTGGAACGGCGTCTCCGACGGCGTCGAAACGGCCAACCGCGGCCCTTCCCGGCTGGGGCCTGGCCGTGCGGCCGGGGCGACGTCGCCGGGCTCGGCTGGCACTACGGACCTGGCAGGACCAGCCAGTTCGGGTGCTGCTGCCGTGTCGTCGGGAGTGATCACGTCCGTGAACGGCGGCAGGTTGCCCTCGGTGATCCGGACCTGGAGCGCGGTGCCGCGGGCGCGGGCGAGCTCGATGATCTGCGCTCGCAGGGTGGACCGGTCCAGCGGCGTCGTCGGCGTCAGCGGGGTGCCGTCGATGGCGACGGTGATCAGCCCGTCGTCGGGGATCGTGACCTCGACCAGCGGGAGGGTGATCGGCGTCGGGGCGGGACGCTCGCGGGTGTCGTGGCGGATCATCGGGCCACCGCCTCGCGGGTTCGGCCGACTGCGCGCCGCGGCGTCGGGCCTCCACGGTCCGGGGCGTGCTGGTGAGCATGCGCCTCGCGGTCCAGGCCGGGCGGCAGACCGTTACCGACCTGCGTCGTGTCGAGCAGGGACAGGATCGTCGTCGCGGTCTTGGCGACGCGGTCGAAGGTCCGCATGACCGTCTCGACCTGGTCGCCCGGGACCGACGACGCCCACGTCGCGACGTACGGAACCGTGTACTGGCTCGTATCGACACCATGGGCACCGAGCACGAGCGCGGCCGTGGACTCGGCCTCGACCTCGGCAATGCCGCGGTGTGTCGCCGCGTCCTCGGCGTCGGGGCCGTGCGCCAGCACGTGGGCGAGCTCGTGCGTCAGCGTACGAACGGCCGACAGGGGTTCCACGTCGGTGCGGACCTGGACCGTCTTGGCGAGGTAGTTCGTCAGGCCGTTCGCGCCACCGATCGCCTTCGCAGAGTCGACGAGCCGGAGGTCGAAGCCGCGGGCGGCAATCTGGGCAGCGACGCCATCCCACAGACCCGACGGCGCCTGACCCGTCAGTAGGACCGGTGATGGCAGCGGCTCGACGGGTGCCCCTTCCGTCTGGCAGACGTCGAAGACCCGGCCGACCTTCGTGTTCACGAGCTTGCGCTTGAGGACCTCGCCGGGCGCGAGCTTCTCCCAGCTGCCCAGGCGACGCCACGTGGCCTCGGGAGCATCGGGGTGCTCGGCGGCGTAGCGGCCGAAGACGGGCAGGCGGATCTCGAGGCCGTGCTGGCCCTTGATAACGGTTCGGCCCAGCGAGTTCCACTGCTTGATGCCGGCGACCATCGTGGGCGTGTCCGTCGGCACCAGGCCCTGCGCGTATTGCTCGGCAAGGCCCACCCAGATGAGCACGGAGTTCATCGCCGAGTAGGCCCGGAGACGTGCGCTCACCATGAGGGCACGCATCCAGTCCTCGCCCGTGACGAGGTTGCCGACGGCGGTGGTCAGCTTCTCGTGCAGGGCCTTGAGGTGGGCTTCCTGCTCGGCCCGCTTTGGCTCGTCGATCCTGTACATCACGCACCTCCCCATCCGTCGGAAGGTGCGCGCGGAGCGCCGCCGCGACGTGCCCGCTCAACTACGCGCGAGCTCGGAACACGCGTGGCGTGGTGTCTTCTCAGAGTTCGACGGGAGCACCGCCGCGTGACGACCTTGACGCAGCGCCTGGCGATCCCCGCTCCATTGCCACGCACGGGACTCACCGAGGCCGGTTCCACGTATCTCGGCAGCTCCAGGACCGGTCCTGCCTCGCTGGTCGGACTGCTGCAACGTTGTGGGTGCCGGTTCCTATCGTTGGTGACGCGGGGGACAGCAGCGGTCGGGCGGCCTCGCGATGACCACCCGTCGCCAGGACGAAGAGACGAGGCCAGTGACGCCGATGCCAGCCGACCGCCCATCGAGGCTGCACCCCGGGCTCTCCATGCGCCAGGGGTTCGCCCTCCTGCAAGAGGCTGAGTCCGTGCGCAACCTGATGCGCGACTCGATCCAGGCGATACGGGGCATGCGTTTCGTGGGCACCAACGGCGACGCCGTCTTGACGCTCGGGAGCATCGGCACGGAGAAGACCATGAAGGTCCTCCTCGGGTGCGCGGCAGTCGAGAACGCGGGCAGTTGGCCGACGAAGAAGCAGCTCAAAGCCTGGGGCACGACGTCGAGAGCCTGAACGCTCGCGTCCTCACCACGATTGGCGCCGGCGTGGAGGCCACGACGGCAACCGGGTACTCCGCTCGGCTCGCGGAGCACGTCCAGCAGAGCACCGTGCTGCCGCTGCTCTTCGCGGCGTTCGCCCGGTACGGGAGGTCCGGGCGGTTCCACCATCTCGACATCCTGGCGACCGACGACCCTGGGATACTGGACCAGCCGACCGAGTACTGGGAGCGAGTCGAGCGGCACGTCAGGGAGATCCGGCCTGAGTTTCAGAATGTCCCGTTCGGCGACAACGCCGCGTTCGACGGCTACCAGAAGAGGCTCCGAGGGTTCATAGCGGACGAACTGGATGCCTGGTGGTTCTGCGTCCACCGGCTCGGCGTCCAGGGCTGCTTCGGTGAGCTAGGAAAGACGATTGGTTGGGAGATATGGGATCCCGGCCGGCCCCCGCCGCGCGCCTGGAAGGCGTAGACATGGGCGCTTCGAAGGCCGATCGCTGCACGACCATGCTTGGGGCAGGCAAATCGGGGTGTCAGACCGGGCGGTGCTCGGCCTCGTCGAGCGCAGCCAGCGCCCCGCCTGGGTTCTCAATCAGGGAGAAGAGGCGACTCGTTCGGCGTCCCCACTCCACAGGATCGTCGCCCTCTCTGAACGTGACTGCCCAGCCGAACCAGTCCCGTAGATTGATCGGCACGCGGCCAGCGAGAGCCGTGGCGAGCTCGCGGCCCAGCGCTGCCCGAGGCGAGGACGGCGGCAGGAACCGACCCAGCGCACCGGTCGTCGGGACAGGCGCATCGGAAGCGCTCCCCAGTGCCGCAACCGTCTCCCGCGCCCAGTGATCGTCCCATGCATCGGGCAACGGTATGGAGACGCGCTGCACGCTGGCGATCGCTTCCCGCCCCAGGGCAAGGGAGAGCCCGCCTGGGTCCTCGTGGTAGTTGAGGTAGCGCGCGACGTCGACACCTGGAGGGCAGACCTCGTCCAGGACGACGCCGCCAGTAAAGTCACTCGGATCGATCAGCCAACCCTCCCGCACGGCGATCGATGGCTTCAGGTGAACCCGGTAGAGGTAGAACTGGCTGCTGTGGTCGGCCTGGTTCCGCATGCGCCTAAGCATGTTGTGGACCGCGGCCTCATACGTGCCGACGTGGAGAGCCTTCGCCCGCTGGCGCGCCGCCCATGCGCTCACCCGCCGATCGCCGCCCATCATTCTGCGAGCCTGGGGCGTGAGATCGGCTGTCGGATCGAAGTCCCTCGTTGGCCAGTCCGCCTGGGTGCTCGTGTGGTACCAGAAGAACTGAGCGACCCGATCGTCGTCCAGGGCAAGGTCGTCAGGGCGGACCGTCACTCGGGGCCCGTCCTCGTGCTCGCACGTCAGGCCGCAGCCGGGGCATGTCTCCTTCGCCTGCTCCCAGCGATGGATCCAGTCCAGGTCGACGCAGAACCGATGTTTGCAGCTCGGGCACAGCATGTGTCGATCGCGGGAGAAGTCGATCAACCGTTCCACGGCTCCATTGTCCGTGTGCACAGCGTCGGAGTTCGCCACCGCGCAGGAACGATCACCGGGACTGAAGTCTCGAACTCGCGGAGTCGGCAGACGGAAGTGTGCGCTCTGAGGCACGGGGTGATGATCTTGCTCGGCTTGACGTGTCGAACAGTGAAAGCTCCTCGGGATGGAGTTGATGCTGGCAGACGAAGGCTCGGTCGCGGATCCGCCACAGTCCCTGCCCGACCCCGAGCGTCGGCAGTAGCGCCTGCTCGGTTCGGCTCAGCCCGAGCGCCGCGGCGGTCGCCCCGAGCTGGTCGGTCTCCTGCCGGTAGATGATCCGTGTCTCGGCGTTGGCCAGCAACGATGTGGCCAGGGCGCGGTTGGCGGAGCCGGCGTCGCCGACGTTCTCGAGGTCGGTCAGCTTGTGGAAGATGAGCATGTTGGCGATGCCGTAGTGCCGCGCGAGCCGCCAGTGGGCGTCCATGCGCCGCAGTAGCGCGGGGTGTTGCATGAGCCGCCACGCCTCGTCGTAGATGACCCACCGTTGTCCGCCGTCGGGGTCGAGGAGCGCAGACTCCATCCACGCGGATGAGCACGTCATGAGCACTGAGAGCGCGGTCGGGTTCTGCGAGACCCGGGACAGGTCGAGCGAAAGCATCGGCAGGCTCGGGTCGAACGAGACGGTCGAGGGTCCGTCGAACATGCCCGCGAGGTCGCCGGCGACCAGTTGCCGGAGCGCGTGCCCGGGTAGACGTCCGTCCTCGGCGAGCCGGTGGTCAACGTCGTCGGCCCGGTCGGGGTGGAGCAGCCGGTCGACCACCATGGGCAGCACCGGCACGGTCGCCGTTCGCACGGCGGCGGCGAGCGCGACATCGACGGCGGTGTGCTCGAGCGGGGTCAGGGGCCGGTCGAGGACGGTCTCGGTGAGCGCTCCGACGAGGTCACGGCGTCGGGCGGTAACCTCCGCTGCCCACCGCTCATCGAGGATCTCGGATGGCCGGTGGCCGGCGTCGAGGGGGTTGAGCCGGTTCGGCAGCCCGGGTCCGAGCTCGATCGCCCTGCCGCCCACGGCGCGAGCGACGGCGGTGTGCTCGCCCTTCGGGTCCCCGGGCACGTAGACGCGCCGCCGGAACGGCAACGACCGGGTGTAGAGGGACTTGGCGAGCGCGGACTTCCCTGCGCCGACGATCCCGGCGAGCACGACGTTCGGTGCGGTGATGAGCCCTCGCTGGTAGAGCACCCACGGGTCGTAGACGAACGAGGACCCCGAGTAGAGGTCCTGGCCCACGAACACCCCCTCGGGCCCGAGTCCGCCCTCGGCGAGGAACGGGTAGGCATGGTCCCACGTGGCGGAGGTGTCCTGGTGCTTCGGGATCCGAAACCTGCCGGGCATCCGCAGCGCGGCCTGGCCTGGTTCGCCTGCGGCGGGGAGCAGCCTGGTGGCACGGCGCTCGTTGCGTTCGTCGTCCCGCCGCGCCTGTCGCGCCGCATGGTCCGCCTGTCGTGTGGTAGTGACGACGGCGGACGCCACGCGCTCGCGTGCCCGACGACGGCGGCGCCGCTCCCCGTGCGGTGTCACCAGGACGGCGGCGTGGACCCGATCGTTGACGGTCACCGTGAGAGCCCGCCTGGCGCTTCCACCGACGACCGGCCGGGTGATGGAGCGGGGCGCACGGTCGAGCGCGGCGCCCGCGCCGGGTAGTCGTGTTGCCAGATCAGGTGGCTCGTCGTTGCGAGCGCGTAGTCGGCGCTCGCGTAGGAGTCGGCGACTCCGCTGGCGGCCCTGCGCAGATAGCGGGCGGCAGCCTGCGCCCGCGCGCGACCGGCGTGCGGGTCGTGCGGGTCGTCGTCGGTGACGGCGTGTTCGGCGTGCTGGTCGTGGACGCGGGCGAGGTTCTGGAAGATGGTTGCGACGGCGGCGGTGATCATCAGCATGTCGCCCATGACGTCGAACGTGTCTTGCGGGCGGTTCGCGAACTTGGCCGTCGCGTGCGCGAGAGCGCGCACCGCCTCGGACGCCTCTCGTGCTGAGGTGACGGGCTGGTCGTAGTTCGGCATGGCATCCTCCCGGGTCTCGTGCCAGGAAGGTGCGTGCTCGCGACCGTCAGAGCATCGGTGCCAGCGCGACGGCGAGGTAGAGCCCGGCGACGACGGCAGGACCGAACGCGATGTCGCGGCGTCGTCGGGCCAGCGCCCACAGCGCAACCGGAGCGGCGAGCAGGTGTGTCAGGACGACGAACGCGACGACCGTCTGCCAGCCTGCGAGCCCGGCGATCGGGGCGAGGGCGGTCGCGAGGCGCACGTCGCCCATGCCGAGCCCGGTGAACCGCCACAACGCCAGGAACACGACACCGACTGCGGCGCCGGCGGTCAATCCGGCCAGCAGCGGCGCCCAGCTCAGGTCGACGATCGCGGCCACGACGCAGGCAACCAACGCGATGGCGCCGCATGCGGCGGCGAGCCGGCGGGGATCCGACGGGTCCGCACGTCGGTCAGCACCGCTGCCGCGGCCAGCGGGCTCGACACGATGAGGGTCCAGCGCGAGCCCGCGTCGTCCACAAGGAACGCTGCCGCGCCACCGAGCACGGTGGTCACCGTGACCAGAACGGCGCGAAACCAGGGGATCACGGGCGCCATCACGCCTCGGGACGGCGGTCGTCCCGGATGGTAGTTCTCCGACATGCCGTCGTCGTCGAAGCCCGCGTCCATGAAACTACGGTACGAACCGCGTCGGAGACCCCGCGTCCGGCCACCAGGGAGCGGTGGACTTACCGTCGTACGGGCGGGCTGGCCAGCATGGCAGGCTGCCGACATCCGGAGCACTCCTCACGCCTCGTCCGACATGTCGTGTCTCCCAACCGCCGTCGTTCGACACAGAGACGACACCGCTTCACCGGACGGCGCTTGGCGTGAGCCTCCAAAGGGGCCGAGAGCGAGTCCCGTGGTTCGCGATTAGCCCCCTTCGGCGCGCCACCGTCAGCACCGACGAGAACCACTTGTGCCACGACGGGATCGGACACGTGTCTGCCGCCCTCACATCGCATCCGAGTCGGGCGAGCTCCGCCAGCATGTCACTTCGCCCAAGCCCGGCGGGATTGATCCTCAGAACCTCAACGATTGTCTCGACGGCGAGCGATGTGTGGGAGGCGTCGGGACCTCGCCCATCAGCGATGGCGTTTGAGACCAGCTCGGCCAAGACCTGGTAGCGCGGATGGATCAACCCGTGCTTCTCCGCTAGCGGGTCCGGGTACTGCGCCTCGTGGACCATCAACAGTTCCCGCACGTCTCCCGGCCGCCTTCCGAGGTTGATCCGCGAGGCTTCAGCGATCGGCTGCGTCGGAAACCCGTTGTCCAAGTTCTCGTCTCGGTGCGCAACCCAGTCGTCTCGGTCTGGCAGAGCATTGAATTGCACCGCTTCCACGGGGCCGCCATCAGTGATCGGTTCCGCCGTGTAGCCGGCGGCAAGCCACGCTCCGAGGTGCGGCCGCCTCGGAGCAGCGCGTACCGTTCCAGTCCACCAGCCCGCTGTCCGCGCGGATTCCGGGAGACCCTCACGTTCCCCGTCGCCGCTCAAGATGTTGTCAAGCTCACCAAAAGGCAGCACGAATGCCTGGTCGACGCGCTTGCGGAGCGTCGCGTAGAGGGGGCGGTAACGACTCGTCCTCGTTGGCGGTGTGGGTCCGGCGGCGCTTGCTGCGTCGGGAATCCTCTTCACCGTCGTCGCGATCTGCGCTGGCGACATCCGCCGTAACTCATCCACCCGATCGATCGCCAGAGCAGATGCCTCGATCTCGCGCCGCAGTCCCGGCGCGTCGACGAGAACCCACCCGTTCGTCTGGGTGTCGTACTCAAGGTGGAGGACGCGGGCTAACGTCTCGACCTCATCCAACGTCAACGCGAACCTGTCGCGATCCACCCGACCTCTCACCACGGCGGAAACTTCCCGCGAGGAGAGGCCTGTATGCCACTTCACGTGCGCGAGCACACGAAGGGCCCATTCGCGGCGTTCATCGCCCTCGTCCAACGTGCATGTCCTGTCCGCCGCCTCGCGGATCACCCAGGACGCCATCTCCAGCGAGGATGCCATCTTCAAGGCTGGCGTGAGTTTGTCCTCGTCGACCGATCGGAGTTCTCGGTCCGGCCAGTGCCACGCAGTGAGCAGGAGCCTCTGCTCCCGCGTGAACGCCGGGGCCGCGTCGCGTGCTTCCTCGTACGACCAGGTCTCGAAGCTCTGGTGCCTTGCTGCCTCGTCCATCAGAACCAGCATCGGCGGCGTGTCCCCGCTGGACCAACCTCCGCTCATCCAGAACCACGGGAGTCCCGTGAGCAGGCGGGCGAAGCACTCGGCGAACCGCTCATTGTCGGTCTCGACGTCAGTGATGTGCATCAAGAACTTCTACCACGAGGTCACGTGCCCGTCGACATGACGCCGTACGCGGCCGGGCGACATTGCGCGACGGTGGCAGAAAGGAGGTAGAGTGGCCTGACCTGACCTGACCAGGGTTCGTCGCGTGACGGACCATCCGACTGAGTGAACGGAGATGGATGTGGACAGCCTCGTTGGAACTGCTTTCGACCTGGTACGCGGAGACGCGACGCTCGCCGCAGTGACGGCACTGAACACCGGATGGGCCCCATACCAGTGCCTCACAACCACAGCGAAGGGCGTCGGGGGCATCGGTAACCTCATCCTGTTGATCGGCAGTGCAGCCGTCGAAGCGGCCACCCCTGCTATTGAGCGTGCAGCCGTCGAAGCGGCCACCCCCGCCATCACGCGTGCAGCCGTCGAAGCGGCGACGCCGCGCCTCCGAGCGCAAGGCGCGATAGCGGCCTTGGCCGTGGCGGGAGCAGTCGTCACCGGAATCGTCGTTATGAGGCGCCGACGGGAACGCGGCGAGCCTGAGGCAGTACTGGGGCTTCCCGACGGCGCCTGAGACGCTCACCCCCCGCCCTCGCCCAGGCCGCCTCGGCCGGACTGAGGCCCTGTGGCGGGTTGGTGATCCTGTCGCCACGGCTCGCGCAGCGGACCGCGGAAGGAGACCGGGACGTCGTTGAGGTCCGTACGGGGACAGGGTCTTGCTTGACGCCATCCACGTGGCCTTCGCGCTGCTGACAAGGCGCAGGGCGCCGCGGCCCTGGCTGTCGATGGCGACGGTCACTATGAAGGACACCCCGAAGACCACCAACACAGCGAGCGCGACCGACTACGTGGAGCTCAGCGCTGACGCCATCCAGAGGATCGCTGCGTGGCGGGACACTGCGACCACGTAGATGACGGCGATCACGCAGAGCACGAGCGCGCCGAGGACCCGACATCGGGCAGCCGGTCTGAGGTCACCTCGTGACCGCTGCGACACACCAGTCATCTCGAGCATCTGTACCTCCGTCGGCACCGCGGCGAGCGGATGCCTCGCCCCGTGCCGACCTGGACCTGGACCCAAACTCGGGCGGGCAGCATCATCTCCACATGGGCTGCCTGCGGTCCGGCTGCCCCGGATCCGTTCGGTTCGCCTCGGGCCGCAGCAGCGGAAGACCTATGCGAGGACTCCTCAGATGGGCATCGCCACGGGGAGCGCAGCCCTGATGAAGGTCCTGGCCTGCTGCCCCCAGAGCCGTCGTGTCTCGCACGACGCTTGGATCGCGGCCTGCTCGACGGCGGCCACCGCGCGTTCGAGCTCCTCGAGTGTCGGGGCGGTCACAGTCACCAGCCCGACAGCGCGCAGGACGCCGTGCCCGGCCGTGAGGTCGGCTTCTTGCTGGAGCACGTCGGTGTACTCCGCGGCCTGGGACGCGTCCTCGATCTGTCCCAGCCTGTTCCGCTGGGCGGCGTCGGAGATGTACTCGGTCTTCTTGCGCCGCAAGTCGCGGGCGGCGACATCGGCGCGTACGGGCGTGAAGGTGAGTGAGAGGGTGCGTCGCACCCCGGGTGCGAGCAGCAGTGGGGTGAGGAACGCGGGGTAGACGACCGTGCGGGGCCACTCGGAGATCCACAGGACGCAGTGGTAGGCGCCGTCCGCTCGCAGGTGCCCCCAGGACTCGGTGACGGCGAGCGGTCCCGCGGTCGCGAGGTCGCGGCCGATGGCTCCGTGGCGTTCGAGGGCGGCGCCGACGGTGGGGTCGTAGGCGGCGCGGATCGCGAGCGCGACCTCGCCGGCGTCGAGCATGCCGGTCGGCGTAAGGTCTGCGGCTCGGAGGGCTGTCGTCAGCGAGGTGACCTCTTGACGCAGAACGGTGGCGCCTCCGCGTAGTCCGCCGCCGGCCGCCCTAACGGCCCGCGCCGCCGCGCGTAGCGAGATCGTCAGCGCGATCGTCGTCGCGTGCCGCTCGCCGGTGGGACCGGCGCGGTCGATGAGGTCGGCGTAGGTGCGGGCGGCCCAGCCGCCGTCGTCGGTGCCCTGGGTCGTCCACCAGGCGGCCAGACCCTTGCCGGAGTCGGGCAGCGTCCGCTCGAGGACCTGGAGCGTGGCGACGTTGCCCGAGCGGCACGTGCTAGCGAGGACGCGCCCCCAGGCGGCGACGCGGCGGGCCTGCTCGGCGGCGTCGAGGAGCACGAACGACGGGTGCGTCACGCCGACGACGGCGGTCAGCGTCGCAGCGTGCGGGTCGTGGATCATGACCCCGCCCGTCTCCGCGTCGACCCACTGGCGCAGGCGGGCGGCATCCCCTGGAAGGGCGAGGGTGCCTGCGGGTCTCGGCGTGCCGATCCGGGCCCGGTAGTCGAGCTGGCCAGTGATGCCGCGGCGGACCCAGACGGTGGCGACCGGCAGCCACTCCACGACGGGTCGGCCCCCGAGTCGGATCCAGCAGAGTGCGGCGCACGCGAGGATGAGCGGGGCGGCGTAGGCGACGGCCATGCCGCCTGCGACGAGAGCCGCGACCAGCGCAACACCCGCGAACGCCAGCACCACGAGCTGTGAAGGCCCCAGCCCGAGTAGGACTCCTCGCCGCGTGAGTCGGGAGAACGTGGCTGTCGTCCCGCCATCGGTGGTGGTGTTCGACGTCGTCATCGTCGTTCTCCTCGCTCCTGGGTGCCGTCGGCCTGGCTGCTGGCTTGCTGTCCGACGGCGGCGCCGAGGTGTGGCCCGGCCGTCGCGGTCTCCTTGAGCGCGACCGCGGCGACCGCCGCGCCGCCGGTTGCCGCGCCTGCCGCACCGGCGCCGGCAGCCGAAGAGGCCGCGCCGCCACCAGCGCCGTGCACCAGGCCAGCGCCGCGACCCGCAGCAGCACCCGCCGAGCCGCCACCGGCACCTGACCCACCGCCTTGGCCGAACCCATTGCCGGGCCCCGCCGCATACGACCGCGCGGGCGGTGGAGGAACGGCCCCGCCCGCGCCGTTGCCGCCGACCGACGAGAGCACCCGGGGCGGCGTGCGACGCATCGGGGTGGGCGGCACGGGCACGGGCCTGTTGAGGGCCTGCTTGGCCTCCTGCTCGGTGCTCATCGCGTGGTAGAAGTCCACGCCCATGAAGCTGATCGCCTTGTAGGTCAGGTAGGGAGCGAACCCGGCGACGAGGAGCAGCACGATCCCGGCGAGCGGGTCGGCGATCGAGGCGAGGTCGGCGTCGATGGGCGCTGAGACCTGGGATGCGGCGAGCAGGAAGATCACGACCATGACGAGCTTGGACACGATGAGCGCGACGACGAACTGCGCCCATCGCGACACCCAGCCGCGGGTCGCGTCCCACGACGCCCCGGACAGGGCGAGCGGTGCGAACACGACGGCGACGAGCAGCAGCGCCTTGCGGACCAGGAGGGTCAGCCAGACGATGAACGCCGCGGCGACGGCGAGCCCGCCGAGGAACAGCGCGAGCAGCAGCGTGACGGCGGGTCCGCCGACGACGGAGACCCCGACCGTTCCGGTGAGCAGGTTGAGCCGGTCGCCCATACGCTCGGTCGTCGTGCCGGCGACGTCGATGACGGCGAGGCAGAGGCGGTCGACGATCTCCAACGCGGTCGCGATCAGTGTCAACGCGACGAACGACCCGAGGACCGACTTGCCGAGCCCGAGCGCCGCACGCGACAGGGCGGCTGGCTCGCGGCGGATCATGGCGCCGATCACCTGGAGCAGGAAGAATCCGACCATCACGAACGCCGCGATCCCGAACAGGATCGCGTACACGCGCGTGAAGCGGTCGGAGGTGACGTCGACGAACGTCGTCGCCTCGAACACGAGCCAGACCCGTTCCAGGAGGAACGAGGCGACGCCGGCGACGCCGTCGGCGAGCCACTGGATGCCGCTGACGAAGAGGTTGGTCGCGCCGTCCTTGACGGTGTCGACGCCGGCGCGCGCGGCCCGGCACACGAGGATGACGTCGCAGATGGACATCAGACCGACTGCCCGACGTTCCAGAAGAAGTTGACCAGCGCGACCGACCCGCCGCACACGATCGCGGCGGCGAGCGAGACGAGCACACCGGTCTTGCCGCGCCCGGCCAGGTGGGGGTTCGAGCTGTTGGACCCGAATGCCCAGACGATCGCCGCGACGATCAGGGCGAGGACGGCGAGGATCAGGCCGACGGTCATGACGGCCCCGACGACCGAGCGCAGCTGTTCGATCCCGGGCAGCCCGTTGGCGTTCGGGGTGATGGAGATGTCGGTGAGGATGCGGTGCGGGAACATGCGAACCTCCGGTGGGTGCGTGTCTACAGGTGGGCGCCGGTGTTCAGGAGCCAGTTGAGCCACGCGAGCCCGCCGCCCGAGAGGGCTGCGCCGCCGAGGGCGACGAGGACGCCGGTGCGGGCGCGCGCGGTGACCTGCCAGGCGCCGGTGCCGGCTGCTATCGCCCAGGTGACCGAGCAGACGATCAGGGTCGCGACCGCCACGGTGAGCGCGATGGTCAGCAGGGCGCCGATGACGGCGGACAGGTCGCCAGCCGCGGCGACCGCGCCGAAGTCGGGGGTGACGGTTCTCATGGGCCCGTGGCCCCTTTCGTGCAGGCGGGCGGCCGGTCGATGACGTCGCCGAGGTCGATCTGGCCGCCCGCCATCGCGGCGTTGAGCCAGGCCGTGGGGTCGATGGCGGGCTGGTCCACGCCGCCGGGGCGGATCTCGAAGTGCAGATGCGGGCCGGTGGAGTTGCCCGTCGAGCCGACGTGCCCGATGACCTGTCCCGCGACGACGTCGGCGCCGACGGTCACGGCGGCCGAGTCGGCGAGCAGGTGCCCGTACACGGACACGACCCGGGTCCCGTCGATCGTGTGCTCGACGGCGACGTGGTTGCCGAGGCCGCCGGAGTGCTCCGCGACGACGACGCGACCGTCGGCCGTCGCCAGGACGGGCGTTCCCGCCACCGCCGCGAGGTCGACCCCGGCGTGGAGCCGCACGACATGGAGCACGGGGTTGGTGCGGGTGCCGTAGCCGCTGGTCCGCGTCCAGGTGCTCTGGGGGAGCGGGAACACGACCGTCGCGGTGGCCGAGCCCGCTGAAGCCATCCCTGGACTCCCGGCATCCGGTGAAGTGGTTTCGACAGGCTCAACCAGCGGAGCAGCGTGGGTGAGTGCGGCCACCACCTGTTCGGCGACCGGGACCCATGCGGTGTAGCGGTCCGGGTGGGCGGAGACCTCGACGGCCTGCGCGGCGGCGCCGGGTTCAAGTTCGGACCAGCCGGGGATGTCGAGCAGCCCGCGCGGCGATCCGTGGTTCGGGCCACCGGTCCCGCCGTAGAACGCCTCGGCCTGGTAGGTCGGGTCCATGAGCTGCGCGACGGTTCCCCACCCGGCTACGGGGCGCATCTGGAACAGGCCCAGAGAGTCGTGGTCGGAGCCGATGCCGTCGTTCGCGAACCGGGTGGACTCGGGGTAGGCGCTGGGGTTGGCGAGGTTGTGCAGCCTCGACTCCGTGAGCGCTGCGGTCAGCGCGACGATCACGCCCTCATGCTCGACGTTTGGGATGCGCGAGCCGACGTCGATGATCGTCGCGGCATGCCCGAGCTGAGAGCGGGTGAGGCGGACGGCGGTGCCGTCGGCCTGGTGTCCGATGAAGCCGTCGGGGATCGTACCGACCCGGGTCGGCCCTGAGGCGCAGTCGTCGGCGAAGGCGTGTGCGGCCAGGCCCGCGACCCCCAGCACCGCGACCACGGGTGCGACGACGAGGAGAGCGAGGGCTCCGGCTGCGAGTGTGCGTGCCACGTCGGTTCGCCTCCCTCAGCGCAGGGGGTTGTCCAGCTCGGACAGCCGCAGCAGGTAGCAGGTCGGGTAGGCCGGTTCGCAGACGACGAAGGCGGTGAACGCGACCTCGTGCTGCGAGGTCACGGGCGCTCCCTCCCACACCCCTGCGCGATGCCGGGTCCCGGTCACCGTCACCGCCGTCGTGCCCGCCGCGACCACTCCCGACGGTGCGCTCGCGCGGGCGGCCTCCCAGCCCGCCGGTTCGGCAGCCGCGGAGATCTCCAGCCACTGGCGGGTGGCGTACCGGTGCAGGAGCTCCCACGCCTGAGGGGTCGGAACGTACCCGTCGAGGTCGCTGACCAGGCCGGGCGACTCCGCCCCGGTCGGGTCGGCGACGGCGAGCAGTCGGCCACGGACCTCGCCCTGCTCGGTGGTGGTCGTGTCCCAGGTGAAGAGGGCCTCGCCGACCGCGCGTGCGAACGCCTCCGGGTCGGTACGTCCCGGATCGTCTGCGAGATCGGTTGCTGGGGTAGCAGGCGTCGGCCGGGTGGGCGGTGCGGGCGGTTCGGTGGCCGCCGACGACGAGGGGTCCGGACGACTGCCTGCGTCGTCGGGAACCCACGCACCGACGGAGGCCCACACCGCGGCACCCAGTGCCAGGCCGAGCCCAAGGACCACCGCGGCTGTGGGGAGGCGGCGGCCTTCGAGACGGGGGAGCGGCATGGTCGTCACACCGCCTCGGCGAAGGACGCGCCCGCGCCGGTGGGTGCGTTCTCGGTCGCGAGCTGCTCGCGGGCGGCGGCGACGGAGCGCAGGAACGCGTCGACGTGCCACAGCACCTCGCACTCGACGGCGGTCAGGGCGCTGGCGACCTGGCGCTCGTCGTAGTGCTTGATGAGCGCGTCGAGTTCCTGCACGCACGCGAAGAGCGCCTTGACGCTGCGCTGCACCGGCTTCTCGGCCAGGCGCCGCTTCGCCGCGGCCCGGATCTCGGCGGCCCGGCGGGCGCGGGCGATCTCCTCGGCCGCCTTCGACATCGCCGCGACCTCGTCCTGGGATGCCTGGCGGGGCGGCTGATCTGGTGTGGGAGGTTCTGGGACCCGGTCCACGCTGGGCAGCGTCGAGAGCGTCTGCGCGGCCTGGACCTTGCGGTGGTGGGGATCGACGGGCGCGCCGTCGTCGATCGCGGCCAGGGCGGTTTCCGCGATGCGGCGCACGTGCCACGCTGCGTCCGGGTCCTCGCTGATCTGGATGATCTTGGCGATCTGTTCGAGTCGCTGGAACGAGAGCTTGCCCGTGATCGCGAGGGCCGCCTTGTGCCGGCTGCGGAGCACCGCGCGCCGTGGGGAGGAATCCTTCCCAACCACGCTCCCGGGCAGCGCGCCTGCGTACGCGTCCGTCTCGGTCGGCCGCCGAGCGTCGGCGCGGTACAGGTCACGGAGCTCGACGAAGAGCCGGGCCTCCTCGGTCGGCAGGAGGTCGAGCCGCTGCCCGTTCTCGTGCTGCTCGGCCAGGGCTGTGCTCAGGTCCGTCGAGGCGCCGGGGTGGATGCGCACCTCGACAGTCGCCCAGCCCAGGCTCCGCACCGCCTCGAGACGGCGGGCCCCGCACAGCAGGATCCCGTCGGCCGTGACCAGCGGAGGGTGGAGCAGCCCGATGGTGTCGATCGAGACGGCCAGACTCTCGATGTCGCCCAGCGACCGACGCCGGCGTTCGCCGACGCGGATGCTGTCGATGGCCCGCTCCTCGGTGGGAAGACCGTGCTGCGCTCAGACATGGGAGGCCGCCTCCTCCCGATCGGGGTTCGACGTCGCCGGCGGCTGCGACGGGGCGGCGGCGATGAGCGGTTCGACGACGCGGGCGTCGGTCAGGAGTTCGTCGACAGAGGTGCCGGCTGCGAGGCGCCACAGGATGCCGCGTCCAGCGGCTGTGTGCTCGGTGGTCGTTGCCGGGCTGCCGAGGAGAGCGGTCACCAGCGCGCACCAGGACGAGTGGGGCACTCCGAGGAGAAGCGGTGTCTCGTGGTCGTGGCGCAGGTACTCGTGTGCTCGACGGCGATCCTCGGCCTCGATGAGCCGGGAGGTGACGAGCCCGACGGCCTGCGAGGCGACCTGGGTCGGCCAGCCGCAGATCACCAGGGTCCGGACGGCGTCGTCGACGAGCCGTTCGGCGGCCTCGAAGGCACGGCCCGAGGTCGCGGGTCCAGGGGAGTGTGCGGTCCGGTTCTCGACGTACCGCGCGAGGTGTTCGTGCTCGCCGAGCCGGGCGACGTCACGCGGGCTGTGCGTCTTGAGCAGATGCGACGCCTGGTCGCGGCTGCACATCAGCGCGTCCTCGAGCGAGCTTGTCGCCAGGGCGATCCGCATCGCCGTCGTCAGCGACCCCCACGGATCGCGCGCCCAGCGCACGCCCGCGGCGCGAAGCTGCTCGAACGCGATCCGCATCGCGTCGTCGGGTGTCTGCCCGTGCTTGCGCGCGAGGGCGGCGTACCTGGCTCGGCACATCAGGAGCAGCTCGTGTGCCTCGGAGCCGTTCCACAGGCTGGGGAGCTCGTGGAGCCGGACGAGCAGAGCGCGCAGTGTTCCCGGATCGGTCAGGTCGGCGGCGGACATCACAGCGTCATCCCGTCGTGCCGGTGCGACGTCGTCGGCGGGACTCGCCGGGGCGCGACGTGCTTCGCTGCCGCGCCCACGCCCCGGATGGCCGCGCGCATCGTGCGCGCCTGCGCGTCGAAGCCGCGGTCGATGACCCGACCGATCGCGCGCATGCCGACGTCGGTCAGCTCCGTCGGGCGAAGCCAACGGGTAGCCCGCGCGGGGCCGGTAGCGGGAGCGGCCTGCGTTGTCGCCGCGCCTTGGATGGAAGGGTCGCCGAACGCAGCGAGCTCGCGTGCGTCGGTCGGCCGCTGCGGGTGCGCCGCGCGAGGCGGCGTCGTCGGCATGTTGTGTTGCCGCTCGTAGAACTCGGACGTGTTCACAACGAGACTCCTTCGCGCGCGCTGGGCCGGGCAGGGGGCTGCGACGAGGTGAGCGGTGGCTGGCGGTCGTAGGCCGAGCCGACAGTGACCCGGATCTCGCGCTCGTCGAGGCCGGCCTTGAGCGCGGCCGGGCCGAGCGAGGACAAGGCGACGTCATGGGTGTACCCGTGGCGGGCCATCTCGCACGCCGCCCAGAAGAGGCCCGAGTTGCGGGTGCCCGGGCCGCGGCGACCCACCCAGTCGACGAGGCGGTCGATGCTGCCGCCGCGCCCCGGGATGAGCCCTGGCGTCGGTCGTGGTGGTCGAGGCGGGTCGATGAAACGTCGCAGCGCCGTCGCGTCGATTGCGTGGGCCGGCTCGGTCGAGACCGCGCCCAGCACGTAGGCGGCCGAGTGCGTCCTGTCGAAGACGATGCGCGACGGCGGGGCGATGACGTACCCGCCGTCGCCGCGGAAGTCGACGTGCGACGACGTCGTCCAGCAGCGTTGCGCCACTGCCCGGTCGTGCGGGTAGTAGACGTGCAGCCCGCCCGACGGTGTCTGCACCGACCACGCCCACCCGTCGACGAGGTGCGCGTCACGAGCACGCTCGAAGGTGGGGCGGCCCGAGGCGCCGCCGTGGATGTCGATATCGACGACGTCGAGGCCCGAGACGGCGCCTGTCGGGATGCCAATGTTCGCGTCGGGGCGGGCACGCCACCACGCCTCGACGCGGGCGACGTCTGTCGTCGCGGATCTGTAGCCGGCTCCGGTCAGCGGCGGCTTGCAGCCGGGGACACAGGGGAAGACCGGGATGCCAGACCGGGCATAGGCCAGCGCGGAATCAGCCAGAGAGGGCGCACGGTCCGCTGCCCGGAACGCCGCGACAGCGCCCGTTTGCGTGGGTCTCGTCTCATCCATGCCTTCGACCGTCGCGCCGACGGTTGACCAGAAGGGTCACCGCATAGGGGCGTCCGGCATCCTGGGAGGCTATGCCGCTGCAGGCCAGGTGCGTCCCGCACATCGGTCCCGACGGTCGTCCAGTCGGGATGCGTAGTCCCCCGGGGTTCAGCGAGAGACAGACTGATGGCGGTGGCGCGTCGGGTCGCGCACGATCGGACCACGTAGGTCGCCTCAGGCCTGAGACTCAAAGGAGATGTCGTGGCGAGACCAACAGCGATCCCTCAGGAGTTGTGGGATGCCGCAAGGGTGGGGTACGTCGCAGACGGGACTCGGCTCGCAGTCGCACGTGACCCGCAGACCCCGCTCGAACTGATCAGGGTAATGGCCGATCGTGAAGCGGCGGGCTGGAAGGGTAACCCTCTCGTTACGGAGGCCATCGCGAAGCGACTGGCATCGAGCGACCCTGGCTACGTTCCGGTCCCCGTTACGCAGTCGAAACCGCAGGCCGCATGGGAATCCTTGTCGTCTGCGCCCGAGGCCGTTCGAAAGTGGATCGCGGACCGGTTGAAGCAGGTCTTCGCTCCGTCCAGCGCGGCTCCAGTCCTCAGCGTGGAAGAACAGGCAGCGCTCGACGCAGAGATCGCTGAATGGGCCAATGAGCGTATCGATCCTTCATCGGCCTCGCTCGATCAGGACATCAAGGCGGCGACCACTGCATCATCGCCCACGAGCCCTCTTGAGCTTTCGGAGTACCGATTCAAGTCAGCGGCGAAGCGCGCTGGGCACACTTTCGAGTTCGTGGACTGGTCGGACTACGACACACCCGCCGACGTGGCGAACTTCCTCCCTCTATACATGGCGGCGTGCTCATGCGAGCAGGACTGGCGCGAGGATGTCGCACCCGTGGGGTCCAAGACCGAGATCCGGAGGAGCGCACTGGCTGCCTGGAAGAGTCACGTCATGGATGACCCCTGGGCTGATTTCAAGCTCGACCCCGTGCTCGTGAAGAGTGTTGTGGCTGGGGGACTCCCCAGTCTGGGCAAGCGGTCGTAGCGGGGAGCCGAGCGTCCTGCGTCAAGCGTGTGATGGGACGTTCCCGGCGGCTTCCGGAACCTGCCTCGAGGAGACGACGAACGATCACTGGGCCGCCTATTAGCGTGCGTCAGCTGACGTCCTAAGCCGGGCGATGATTGCCTTCGTCCGGTTGGACGGGTCGATGGGGCTTCGGTAGTCCTCTGATGTCGCTCCGATGGCGTCGAGCATCTGGAGCGCTGCGGTATCGCCGTGGCCCTCGCGGGCGGCGACGGCGATGAGGTCGAGCTTGGCCTGGTCGTCGTCGGGTGCGGCCCGGTGTGCGGCTTCGGCGGCGAACCGCGCGGTCGCGAGGTCGCCGGTGGCCAGGGCGTGTGCGATGACGATGGATGCGACTTCGAGAATGGCGATGGTCATGATGTGGTCCAGCCGTTCGCCTTCGAACACCCAGGTGAAGTGGCCGGGCGCTTGTGCGAACGGGATGCCCTTGACGAGTCCGAGTGCAGCGACGAGGTCCGCGATCCCTCCCTCCCCGCCGCGTGCCTCGCCGCGGACCCGGAGGGCTCGGAAGAGGTTGATGTCGCAGAGGCAGCCTTCGAGCTGGTAGACGAGCCCGGCCTTGCCGTGGTCGGGCGAGGCGTGGGCGTTCGGGAGGAACTGCCGTCCCGTCTCCGGGTCCCGGCCGAGCCATGTCCTGAGCTCGGTTGTCCGTTGGGCGATGCTGTTGCCCGCGATGCCGGCTTCTTTCAGCTCGGCGGCGGTGGCTCCTCGTGGGTGGAGTGTGAGGTAGGCGAAGGTCTCGAGTCGTGTGCTGTCGCGGTACGGGGCGGCGGTCCGGTCACCGCACCCGGCCGCTTCGACGGGCCCGAGGAGGCGGATCCAGGGGCGGCGCGGCGGCTTCTTCCCGAACAGCGCGATGTCGCGGTCGAGGTCGTCGAGGTCTTCCTCGACGGTGGCCCGGACTCCCTCGCGCACGAGCGGTGCGAGCACCGCGACGTCGTCAGTCGTGACGGGTGCCGTGGCCGCGTACTCGGCCGCTGCGGCGGGGAGTAGGGATGACTCGCCGGCGGGCGCAGCGATGTCGACGGGACGGTCGGCAACGAGTTCGGGCCGCAGCGCACCGGCCAGGTTCGCGTGCACCTGCCAGCCCTTGGTCGCGGCGTCGTCCACGGGGATGGGCACGCTCGTCGCAGCATCGGTCGCCGCGACGACCGCGGCGCATGCTTCGGCCTCGTCCCGGGTGAGGCCCGGCGCCTCGACGTCGATCCCGAGGCTGGCGATGCGCAGCCGGCCGACATCGGTGATCTCAGCGCGTGCAGAGCCGGGGATCTCGGCGCCGAGGGAGACGAGCACGACCGGTGAGCGACCGGGGTGCCCGGCGATCGATGCCGCGAGGTTGCGCTCGGTGTCGCCCGGTGCGGCGGTCAGGACCAGAAGGTAGTTGTCCGCGGACGTGCTGCTCGCATCAGCGACGGCCTGGTTCGCCTCGTCGATGCCCATGGTGTCGCCCGAGGGGAAGTACCGCAGGCGGAGGTGATCGATGTCCGCCATCTCCTCGAGAACGCCGAGTGCGTAGACGTGGACTCGTGCGGACCACGGGTTGAGCGCCACGGACGCTGCCAGGAACCGGGCGAACGCTGCGACATGGTCATGGTCGCCGACGAGGCTCAACGTCCCGAGGCGCTCGAGGTTGACGAGGTGGATGCGGCCCCGGCCATCGGAGCCGACCGGGACCAGCAGCGGGTATGGGGCATCGCACTCCACGGGATCGGTCGCGGTGAGCGGCGCCCGCCAGGACGTGCCGTCGCCATCCCACGGCGCCGGGAGGACGGCATCGTCCACGAGCGTCAGCACGACGTCGCTTCTATCGATGATCGCCGTCACCACGCTGGGCGGGAGCTCCCGGTCGGGGGACGCGGCGGCGACCGCGGCGAGCATGCCGGTCAGGTGCGACACGGCTTCCGACGGTGCCTGCCCGACGGCGGCCGCCGTCCGCGCCGTGGCCTGCAGCTCGGGCGGGAGCGGCGGGAGCATCATGCCGGTCTCGCGTCTCCGGGCGGCGGTGCGGCGGCGTGCGCCGACGGTCAGCAGCAGAGCTCCGGCAAGGATCCCGCCCGCGCCAGCGAGACCGGGCACGAGCCATGCAGGCATCTCGGCGCTGTCGGGCTGGTCGTCCGGCGACGGTGGTGCGGTGGGATCGGCCGTCGGGTCGGCTGGGGCATCCGCGGCGTTCCCACGATCGGGCCTCCGAGTCTCGGCAGGCACGCGGGTCTCGCCGGGCGATGCCGTGCCCGACGGCGTCGATGCCGTGCCCGACGGTGTCGGAGTCGGCTCCGGCGCCGAGGAGGCTGCCTGCTGCGGGAGTCCGGCGTGAGGATCGGTCTCGTCGACGGCCTCAGCCAGCGCCGGGCCGGGGATCGTGAGTGTCCAGCCGGGCCGTATGAGGTCCGGGTCGTTGAGGTGTTCGCCGTCGGGCTGCGTCGTTTGCGTCGAGGCCGCGTAGATCTCCGGGTACCGGTTCGCGTCGCCGAGTTGCTCCTCGGCGATGGCCGAGAGCGTGTCGCCGGGTTCGACGACGTAGGTTCCGCCGGCGCCTGGCGGCTGATCGGCCGTCTGGGGGATCCGCAGCACCATCCCGGGTTCGATGAAGGACGGGTTGTCACCGATGACGTCGCGGTTCAGGTCACGGATCTGGGTCCACTCGGCGCCGTGGCCCAGGTTGCGCTCGGCGATCTTCCACAGCGACTCGTTGCGCTTGACGGTGTAGTCGAACGTCGCGGGCGGCGGGGGTGTGGTTTCGACCGGCGCAACCACTGGAGTCGAGGTCCGCTCGACGATGGGCGCTGCGAGAGCGGCCGTGGCGACGATGGGTGCAGGCCGCCCGGTGCTCGCGGATGCCACCGCGTGAGCGGGCGCCGCGACGATCGGCGTGGCCGGGACGACGACGAAGAGCATCGCGGCGGCGTCGATGAGGCGCCGCGCCGCGCCCTGCGACAGTCCGAGCCCGCGGACCCGCGGTGCCGACATCCCGCGCACCCGGTAGACGGCCTCCAGCACCAGTCCCCAGGCCAGGTAGGCCCACGCCACCCATGCGACGACCTGGACGAGCGCGATGACGAGCGTGCCGTCGTCGGGCATCTGCGCCCGCACCCACAGCTCGGACCAGGTGAACGTCCACAGACGTCGGTACGCCCACACGAGCAGGGTCGGAACCCCGACGACGAGGGCGAGGATCCCGAGGGTCGCGGCGACGCCGGCGGCACGGCGGCGGAAGGTCATCGTTCCACTCCTCCGAACGTTCGGATCACGCGGGCACTGGCGGTCCCGGTGACGTCGAGCCGGCCGATGCCGATGACGGCCAGGAAGACGGTGTCGTAGGTGTCGCTGACTGCGACCGTCACGGTGGTGCCGTCGCGGACAGTCACCGTCCCGCTGACGCCGGCGGCCTCCAGGTAGCCGCGCGCCGCTGCCTTCGCGGCGCCGACGTCGACCGACGCGCTGCGCCCCAGGATCGCCTGGGGTGCGTCGAGCCGTTCGCTCCCCGCTCGAGCCGCCTGCGCGGCGACGGCGCGCGCATGCTGCTGGACGGTGAGCTGACCTCCGAGGTCGACGACGAGGCCGACGAGCAGGACCATCCCGACGGCGGCGAGGACCGCCCAGGCACTGACGGACCCGCGCTCGTCGTCGCGGAGCTGGGACGGGATCGTCATGGTCGCTCCCGGTGGGCATCGACGGGCGACGACATGGAGGCAGTGACGGTGGTGCTCCCAGGAACCCCGGGCACCGCGAGATCGCCGATGTCGACGACGCAGGTCACCTCGACGGTCACCGTTCCGTACTCGCCGAGCGGCGCGCCCAACGCGGACGTCTCGACGTCGACGCCGGTGCTCGAGCACCGAAGCTCGCGGTTCGCGAGGGTCTGCGCAGCTGCGTCCGCTGCCGCGGACTGGGCCACGCTTGGTGCCCGTTCGAGCGACGCGGCTCGGGCGGCGTCGTAGGCGGCGGCCTGGACGGCCTGGTGTGCGAGGGCGGTCCGTCCGGCGAAGATGACGAGGCCGAGGAACAGCACGAATGCCGGGATGATGATGGCGGCCTCCACCGACGACGAGCCTCGCTCGTCGTGGCCGCGCAGAAGGCGGAGAAGCCGCGTCACGGTGCCGCCGCCGTCAGCCGCTCGGTCCGTGCGACGGCCTGAACCTCGAACGTGGGAGACCAGCCCGGCACGAGGGTCACGCTCGACCCGCGCACGGTGATGACCACGCGATCCGCCGTGCGATCGCCACCGACGTCGAGGCCTTCGACGACGCGATCGCCTCCCGCGTCGGCGACGAACGAGGCGGCGGCCGCGACGCCGTCCGAGGTGCGCCCACCTTCGACGGCGGCAGCCCGCGCTCCCTCGGTCGCTGCGGCGAGCGCGACGTTGCGGGCGTGGTAGTAGAGCGCGGCCTGGGCGCCGAGCCAGAAGGTGATGAGCAGCGCCGGCAGGAGGATCGCCATCTCGACCGACGTCGAGCCACGCTCGTCCCACCGGCGCCGCTCACGGCGTCGGATGGTCGCCCGGGCGTGCCGGGGCCTACTGGATCCTGCCGGCCTGCGCCGTGACATACGCGGTCACTGCAGCGATGACGATGCCGGCGATGACGATCACGCCGAGCGTCCACAGCACGACGTCGGTCGTGTGGGAGCCGCGCTCGGGGTCGTCGTCGGGCTTGATCAGCCAGGCCTTGGCCACGGCGATCATGGCGAAGAAGTGGGACATGTTCTCGGTTCCTTCCGGGAGTGCTCGTGAGAGGTGCGGTGCGTCGTTCGGCGGCGCATCGGAACGGTCAGGTGCGCAGCGCCATGCTCAGCAGGGAGGGGGCGATGACCAGGGCCATGAAGATGACGCCGAGCAGGGCGCCGGGGATCTGGAGGCGCTCGCCCACGGCGTTGGCCTGCGCGAGCTCGTCCGCGAGAAGCGCGGAGCGCATGGACTCGGCACGGGCGCGCAGGTGGCCGTAGACGGCGGTGGACTGCTCGCCTGAGAGCCGCATGATGTCGGCGAAGTCGTCGAGCTCCGGTAAGCCGAGGTCGTCCGCCAGGGACTCGAGCGAGTCCCACGGTGGGACACCCGACCAGCGCGACCGGCCGAGGTCCTCCGACAATCGCCGGAACACCCACGATCCGCCGATGTCGGCGGCCGACTCCATCGCCTGGAGCGTCCCCGCGCCGTTGAGCCGTTCGAGTGCGACGAGGTCGACGTAGGCGCCCAGGGCGCGGCGGAACTCCGCGCGCGCCTTCTTCGCCTGGTCGACGGCGTCGAGGTTCGGGTAGAAGAACAGGAAGGCTCCCAGACCCAGGGAGAGCAGGGGCGTGACCTGGTATGGGATGCCGAGCCCGATGGACCGGAAGAACGTCACGAGGACGGGAGGGGCGACGACACCGATGGCCGCGAGGGTGACCTTCTCGCCGTAGAACCGTTCGAGCGGCATCTGCAGCAGGGCGAGCTCGCGACGCGGTGTGCGCACCCACGCGGCGGCGGGGAGGGTCTTCATCGCCCAGTTGCCGAGCCGGTCCTTCGCACTGCGGTCCTCCGCCGTTGTGTCCCGGTGAGACGTCGGCTGCCGGTGACCGATGCGCGCGACGGCGTCGGCGAGGTCGACGTGCTGAGCGGGAAGCACCGCCATGAGGAGCACGAAGAGCGCGAGCCCGATGAGTGCGCCGCTCACCATGAAGACGAGCAGACCGGCGCTCATCGCGAGCCCCCCGTCAGGAACCGCGGCGCGGGCTTGCCGCCGGCCATCCGCTTCATCCAGATCAAGGTGCCGACGTAGGCGCTGAGCAGCACGACGAGGACGACCTGTCCGACCGCCGTCGAGTACGGCTCGACGTACTTCCCGGAGAGCGTGAAGGCGATGAGGACGCCGGCCGAGATGAGGGTCACCCACCGCGCCGTCGACCTGGGCTTGGCGCGGTCGGCCTCGATCTGCCGTCGCGCCCGCACGTCCGCGGCGACGGACTCGGCCAGGGCCTGGAGCACCGCCGCCAGGCCCGCGCCTCGCCGTCGTGCGCCGAGGATGAGGTTGGCCGCGATGAGATCTCCGGTCGCGTCGTCGAGCTCGTCGGCGAACGCGCGCAGCGCGTCCTCGGTGTTCCACCGTGCGCGCAGCCGAGCGACGAGACGCCGGACCTCGGGCGCGATCGTCGGCGGGACGGACCGCAGGGTCGCGCCGAGCGCCTGCTCCAGCCCGACACCGACCGTCAGCACGCCGGCGAGGGACCGCGTCCACTCCTCCATGGCCTCCAGCCGCGCGATCTGCGCGCTCGCCGCGGTGTTCGTCAGGAGCATCGGCAGCCCGATGACGCCGACCGGTACGGCGACCACGGCGATCATCCACCCGGTGAGCAACCAGGTGACGATGCCGGCGAGGACGCCGACGCCGAACAGGATCCACGTCTGGCGAGTGACCTTGCTCAGCCGGCCAGGCCTTCGCGCGGCCCGGTCGCCGCCGTCGGGCTCTGGTCGCAGCGCGAAGATGAGCCACGCGATCGACAGGCCGACGAGCGTGCCCGAGACCATCAGCCCGACGCCCCTCATGACGCCCTCCGCCGGCTCGCGAGGTAGCCGGCGAGGTCGAACCCGAAGTCCTCGAGCTCGCGCAGGTCGTCCGGCAGGGTGTGCGGGCAGGCGACGCCGCCGCGCTCGACGTTCCGGAAGACGTGCGTCAGCGCGTACCCGGTGTCCCGCTCGCCGCGGGAGACGGCGTCGATCTCGGTGATGCGCCGCTGCCGGCGTCGCGTGCCGTCGGCGTCGACGACGTCGCGCAGGTCGATGTAGACGACGAGGTCGATGGTCGAGGCGAGCTTGCGGCCGATGACCCGGTCCTCGATCCCGGGTGCCTCCTTCTGCGCGCAGGATGCGAGCTTCTCGAGCGCCCCGGCCGCACTCGTGGCGTGGGTCGTGCACATCGAGCCGCTGCTCGACTCCATCGCCTGGATCATCGGCCAGATCTCCTTGCCGCGGACCTCGCCGATGATCTGCCGCGAGGCGTCGAGGCGGAACGAGTCGTAGAGCCCGTCGAACAGCGAGTACTCGCCCGCCGCGCGCCCGTCAGGGCCCCGCTCGCCGGAGCCGGGGCGGGCCTCGATGGGGTGCACCATCCGGTGCTGTTCGGGGAGCAAGTGTAGCTGGAGCTCGTACTCCGTCTCGATCGTCACGAGGATCTCGTCGTACGGGATCTCGGCGCACAGGGCCCGCATGAGCGTGGTCTTGCCCGCGCCCTGGTCGCCGGCGACGACGATCGCCTTGCGGGCGCGGACGGCTGCGGCGAGGAACGAGCGTGCGACGTCGGACATCAGGCCCCGGGCGACGAGGTCGTCGAGCGTGACCTGGATCAGGCGGTGACGGCGGATGACGACGGACGGGCGTGGCGTGACCCACGCGAGCGCCGCGAGGCGCGCGCCGCCGTCGAGCCGCAGGTGCAGCGACGGGGCTGCCTCGGAGAAGGGGCGCGCGTTGACCTCGGACCGCGACGCGAGGAACTGGAGGAACGTGAGCAGCTCCTCGTCGGAGTCGGCGACGGGCGGACCGTCGGTGCGGGAGCCGTCGACGAGGTCGAGCACGACGTGGTCGTAACCGGTGATGATGATGTTCTCCACGCGGTCGTCGTCGACCAGGGGTTGGAGCCTCCCGAGCCGGAACAGGGAGTCGAACACGGCGTTCGCGGTGGCGCGCTGCCGGGCCGGTGACCAGACGGGACGCCCGGTGTTCGCGTCCTCGGCCATCGCCGCCTCGATGAGGTCGAGGACGATGGACCGACCGAGCTGCTCCTCGTTCTCCTTGTCGAGGCGCTCACCGGCGGTCGCCTGGGAGAGCAGGTCGGAGGCACGCGCCCGCAGGGTGGCGACGAGCCGCCAGTCGACGTCGGCGGCCGCGGCGCCCATGGTCGACGTCTCTGCCGACGGCGGCGCCGGCGAGGGTGCGGTCGGCTGAGCGAGGAACGGGAGATCCGCCGGGTCGACGCGGGGCACCTCGTCGATGCCGCTCGTAGTCGGGGTCTCGCGGAGGTCGGTCACGGTGTCACCTCTCGGAGGAGTTCCTTGCGCCGGGTGCTCACGGTGGTGCCGATCGCGTCGACGGCGGCCCGCAGCGAGCGGATGTAGGGGCCTTGGGAGAACTTCCGCGGGGCGCGAGCACCCCGGTGGTACACAGCGGCGGCCTCGGCGTCATCGGCGATCGAGGCGACGACGGGCAGGCCGAGCAGCCTGCCCGCCTCGCGCGCCGTGTACGGCTGCCCCGCGCCGACGAGAAGCAGTCCCGGGTGCTGCCAGGCGTGTCCGTCACGGTGCAGCGCCTCCGTCCAGGACCGTGCCGCGAACAGGGCTGGGAGGTGGGATCGCGTCACGAGCAGCGTGAGGTCGGCGAGCGAGAGCAGCGCCTCCGGGGAGCCCGGGAAGCCGAGCGGCCCGGCGTCGACGATGACGTCCTGGCCGGTCTCCTCGAGGTTGTCGAGGGCCTCGGACAGCCGCCCCCACAGCTCCTTGAGCCCCAGTGCCTGTGCGTACGAGCGAGTGCCGGCGACGAACGTCGCCTGGCCGGCGAGGGGTCGGACGACCTCGCGGAGGGCGTCGGAGGTCTCGAGCGGGGACAGGGCGAGCTCGACGAGTCCGCCGTCGTACTCGCGCGCGCCCTGGAAGAACCCGGAGAGGATCGTCGAGGTGCCGCGCGGGTCGGCCTCGACGAGGAGCACCGGCCGTGGCCAGCAGAGCGCGAGGCCGACGGCCGTCGTCGTCACGCCGGGCGATCCCGACGCCGAGCACAGGGTGATGACGGCCATCAGTCGGCCCCGCCCCGGGGTTCGAGGAGGACCGCGACGTTCCCCGCGGCGGCGTTGGCGGCGACCATCGGTCCGTCGCCCTCGGCGACGAGGAGGTCGACGATCGTGTCGCTGGTCTCCGGGTCGACGGCGACCGACGCGACCTCCGCGTGTGCCGAGGTCGGGATGGCCTCGTCGGGCGTCCCGCCGGACGGGGGAGTCACGACGGCGAGCACGTCGTCGCCGACGAGGAGGGGCGACCCGGGAGCGTGGGCGGTGTCGAGCCGGACGCCGACGAGGAGCTTGCCCGCCCGGGTCGGCTCGAAGCCGCGCACGGCGTCGTGCGTGACGATGCTGCCCGCCGCGACGTCGAGCGACAGCCGTTCGCCGAGAAGGTCGGCGAGCTCGGCCGGGATGACCGGGTCGAGTGCCGCGTCGTCGTAGGTGCGCGCCGTCGTGAAGGACTCCGCGGTGATCACGTCACCGCGATGCAGCGACTCCTTGGCGACGAGGACCGGCGTCATCGCCGATGTCGACGTCCACGCCAGGGTCCCGCCGATCGCTCCGGCGGCGCCGAGCACGACCGCGACGGCGACCTGCCACGCCCGACGACGCGGCTTCGGTGGCGGTGTCGGAGCGGCCTCGACCGCCGTCGTCGTCTGCGTGCTGCTGCCCTGGGTGGTGCTGGTCATGACTCCTGCCTTCCCCTGCAAAGCTCGTCGTGACTACTGCGTCACGAGCACCTGCGCCTCGCCGACGGCGATCTGGGTGGACCGCTCGAGGTCGCCCATGCGGATGGTCCCGGTCTGCCCGGCGCCCTCCCACGTGATGACCCAGTCCGAGGTAGCGGTCACGGTGTAGACACCGCCAGCTTGGCCTGCGCTCGTGCGGGTGTAGACGTGACCGCAGTCCGGGGACGGGGCGTCGCCCCGGCTCGCGTCGTACGGAGTTCCTGCCCCACGGCAGACGACGGTCGTGCCGTCTCCCATGGACCACGTGATC
This sequence comes from Xylanimonas allomyrinae, assembly GCF_004135345.1. NCBI lineage: Bacteria > Bacillati > Actinomycetota > Actinomycetes > Micrococcales > Promicromonosporaceae > Xylanimonas > Xylanimonas allomyrinae. Next base: position 2,201,919 of record NZ_CP035495.1, on the reverse strand, counting down.
GTGTGGATCCGCGCCGTCGCGGTGACGGTGACGCCGCCGGCGGACGCGCTTTCGGTGATCGGGCCGACCGTCGTCGGCCCTGGGTTCGCGGCCCACATCCACACCGGCATTCCGACGATGCCCATGGACCCCGCACCCGGCTCGGGGACGATGCCGATCGTGATCGCCGTGAGGTTCATCTGCTCGACCGCGATCTCCGCCACGGCCCGCGGCGACGGCCCCTGCCCTGAGCGCTCCGGCGGGTTCGCGAGCCACAGGTACACCGAGTAGTCCGTGAACGGCTGCCAGCACTCATAGATCGCCCCGCCGTCGGCCGGGTCGCGGCCGCCCCACGCAGGGTCGGACGGATCGGGCTGGGGTTCCAGCGCTCGGAAGTAGCAGCCGTAACCGTTCGACCACCACATCCCGTCCTGCTCACACGGGACCGCCTGCGCCTCGACGCCCGAGGCGTACTGCTTCGTCGGATCGAGCCAGCACGACGAGCCGTCACCTGTGTCGGCCGGCCCGTCGTCGACGGCCGGCTCGGCATCGGATCCGCTCGGCGCCTCGACGGCGATGATGCACATACCCGTGACGAGGTCGACCTGCTGGCACTGTGGAGCGCCCCCGGCAGCACTCCCCGGGAGTGCGACGAGGCCAAGGATGGCGAGGGCTACGACGACGCCATGAGTCAGGAGTCGGCTTCGCATGGTTGCTGTCCGAGGGTCTCGCTCGTCGATACCCGCCACCCGCCGACGGGGTCGTCCGCCCAGTCGTGGTTGACGACGGTCTGTCGCTCCCACCCGGTGGTGGGGCGGCCAGCGGCAGCGACGGAGCTGCCGTTCGCGTCGAGGACATCGACGCCGGAGACGTCGATGCACACATCGAACTGGACGACGGGGGCGACAGCGCCGTCCGCGTCCGTGTTGGTGAGGTCCACGCCCTTGACGTCGAGCGTGACGATCTTGGTCTCGCCGGTCTGGTGCCAGCCGTCGCCTCGCTCGCGCTCGAGCTGACGCTGCCGGGACGAGAGCGCGATCGAGGTCGCGACGTCGTCGAGCGCGGCGACGTCGCTCGCCGGATCGGAACGGAGCTCGTCGACGACGGCGTAGAAGTCGCGGACGGCGTCCTCCGCGCTCGCGGCCGCCTGCTCGGACTCCGACTCCGGGGAGGGAGCGCTGGTCGGTGAGGGCGCTCCGGTCGCAGGCTCCGACGTCGTGGAAGTGTCCGCCGGAGGTGTGGGTACCGGGCTGGACCCAGGCGAGCCGGTGCAGCCTGCGACGGCGGTCATCGCGATGACCGCCGCAGCCAGGGCAACGCCGACCCGTCTCATGTGCATACCCCGATACCCCTCTCGAGTGGGCCGTCCCTGCCCTCTCGAAACACGAACGGCCTCGCACCGCGAAATGCGGCACGGGTCGCTCCTGGCAACCATTGGACGCGCGCCCTTGACGATGCGCAAACGTTCGTTCCGGCTCGGACGTGCGGCACGCGGTCGTACGTCCTGGGGGAGAGGTGCGGGGTCGGATCCGGGCAGCCCGTGGGAGGAGCGCCGTGGGATGACGGGTGCGCCGTGCGGCGCCGTTGTTGCGTGCAGCGGGGCAGCGTCGGGCTGACGGTGGCTGGGATGCGTGACGGTCGGCGGCGAGGCAAGGGTCGGTGGGACGGGAGCCGACGGGTCGAGGGTGGTCACGCCTCTGGCACTCAGGCGCGGCTCCCGCGGAGGACGCGGGGTTGCGGATCTCATGAAGCCAAGGTGCGCCGTCGTGTCGCTTCCGATCGTCGGCGTCTGGAATCTGTGGACGACGCGAGGATCCGGCATCTCGTCGACTCATCCGGTTGACACGTCCACGACCTCGCCGTTGAGCATCACTGCGCCGACGCCGCTCGCGCCGTCACGCCCGCTCGACGACGCTGCCGCGCAGTCCAGCACACGACACAGGGGCGGTATCGGAGTCGTCGAGCCTCGCCCGGGAAACACGGCAGCGTCAGCCGAAGACTTCCACCCGCCCCCAGAGGTCAGCGTGCAGCTGCGCCGCTCTGTCCATGGCCCGCTGTCGAGTGTTGCCCGACGCGCCCTCGACAATCTCGCCGGGTGGAGGCTGAGGACGACCGAAGAGAATCACGCTCCACGTGCCTGGGCCAAGGGTGGGCTGGAGGTTCGTGTACACGACCACGAAGGCGAGGAGATTGCTGTCGCGTAGGGCCTCGAGCACGGGGGTTGCACCCCACGTGAAGTCCTCGGCGCCGTCGAGGCCAATGATCTCGTTCGGAACCGTGTCCATGTCTGAGCGAACCTCTGTCGGCAGTGGTCCGTCAGGGTCGACGACGAGTCCGGTGCCGTCGCCGTGCGGGGAGACGTAGACCGACGCGCCGGCGGCTCGGGCGGCGTCGACCCGGTACGGAGCTACGACATCGCCCACTGCCGTCGGCGGGTCTTGGGTCGTGTCGAAGACGATGCCGTCCGGGTAGATCAGTTCCATCTCGGGAAATTCGGCGAGGTCGTTCCCGGCGAGAGACCACTCGAAGAAGCGTCGCTGGCGCAGGCTTGCGGGCTCCGGCTCAGGGTCTGGGCCAAGCCAGATGTCACAGCCTTCCGGGAGCGTCTCCCGTACGGCTTCGATGTCTTCCCGGGCGACAACGGCTCCGGCGTCGCAGACCAGCGCAGACTCGGCGGTGGAGTCGTCCACCTGCTCGGTCGCCTCTGGGGCCGCGGAGCCCGCCAGCGCGGTGGTGGACGGACCGCTCTCGGGCGAGGCCTCGCCAGCGCACCCAACCAGGATCGTGCCGGTCAGGGCCCCGAGACTGACGGCGGCGCTCAGGCGGTACAGGCGGTTTCGGTTCATCGTGTGCTCTTCCGCGTGCGTGGAAGTCGGCGCTGTGTTCGGCAGGTACGTCGTCAGCGCTGACGCTTGGACATCGCGTGAGCCGCCCTCCGACTGCCGCGTGCCACGCCACCCCAGTCAACGGTGGGATGTCCTCAGGTCGATGTGTATCGGCTGGCAATGTCCCGACTGATGGCGCGCGGCGGCGGCGCCACGCCCAATAGGTCGCAACCCAGTGACTGCGTGGCGGATGTTGCGGTCCTCGATGGCTACGCCGCCGCTGTCAGAGTCATCAGGGACACGCCGGCCAAGGGTGGCCCTTCGCACCTCGCGGTTCGGAGGTGTGAGCGTGACGGTCTCGATGCGGGTGATGTCGGCCGGGGATGGGTACGCGTACCTATTGCGCACCGTCGTCGTCGGCGACGGCACGGCTGACCGGCTCTCGGCTCTCACGCGGTACTACACCGACAAGGGCACACCACCCGGCACCTGGATGGGGAGTGGTGTCGTCGAGTTCGGGAACGGTGAGCTCCGGGCAGGCATGACCATGACGCCCGAGCAGCTGCAGATGCTGCTCGGGAAGGGCCTTGACCCCCTGACCGGCGAGGTGCTCGGACGTCCGTACCAGCGCTACTCGACGGTCGCGGAGAGGGTCGCGGCCCAGGTCGCGAAGGTCGATCGATCGCTGCCTGCAGCTGAGTACGAAGAGAAGGTCGCAACGATCACCGCGGCCGAGATGAAGCGCGGTCCGCAGATCGCCGTCGCCGGGTTCGACCTGACGTTCGCCGTCCCGAAGTCGGTCTCGGCGCTGTGGGCGGTCGCCGACGCGGGTCTGCAGGAGCAGATCGTTGCCGCTCATCATGCTGCCGTCGCCGAGGTGCTCGACTTCTTGGAACGTGAGGTGGCGGCCGCGCGGGTCGGAGCGCACGGCATCGCTCAGGTCGGCGTCCGTGGTGTGGCTGCGACGGCGTTCGACCATTACGACTCGCGAGCAAACGACCCGCATCTGCACACGCACGTCGTCGTCTCGAACAAGGTCCGCACGGTGGTCGACGGCCTGTGGCGGACCCTGGACTCCCGGGCGCTGCATGGCGCCGTCGTCGCCTTGTCCGAGCACTACCACGCCGTCCTCGCCGACCGTCTCTCCGGCGCGTTCGGGGTCCGGTGGGAGCAGCGGGCGCGTGGCACCGACCGGAACCCGTCGTGGGATGTCGTCGGCGTTCCCGGCGATCTGATGGCTGAGTTCTCGAGCCGATCGCGGGCTATCGACGTCGCCACCGACGAGATGGTCGCCGGGTATGTGGCGGCGAACGGGCGCCGCCCGTCGCGCACGGCGATCGTGGCGATGCGCGCCCGCGCGACGCTGGCGACCCGGCCGGAGAAGGTTGTCCACTCGCTGTCCGACCTGTCGGCGTCGTGGCGCCGGCGCGCCGGCGCGGTCCTGCGCACCGACGCCGGTCAGTGGGCGCGCGGGGTGCTGATGCGCGGGGCGTCCGGCTCGTTCGGGTCTGCCGGGCCGACCGGCGATGACGTCGCGGCGGTTGCGCGGCGGGTTGTCGAGGTAGTGGGGGAGAAGCGGTCGACGTGGCGGCACTGGAACCTGTGGGCGGAGGCGGCGAGGCAGACGATGGGGTGGCGCTTCGCCACCGCGCAGGCGCGTGAGAAAGCCGTTGGGCGGGTGGTCGCGGAGGCGACGCGGCTGTCGGTGCGCCTCACGCCGGACGAGCTTGCGCCCACGCCGGCGGCGCTGCAGCGCGATGACGGGTCGAGCGTGCTGCGTCCGCGGCACGCTGCCTGCTTCACGTCGGAGCACCACCTGCTGGCCGAGGCCCGCCTGCTCGACGGCGCCGCCGCCGTGGACGCTCCTATGGTCGACGCGGCCGCCCTCGACCGCGCTGCTGGGGTCGAACACGAGGGCCGCCGCCTGAGCATCGAGCAGGCAGCGGCCGTCACGATGGTGGCGACGTCGGGACGAGCGATCGACGTGCTCGTTGGCCCCGCCGGGGCGGGCAAGACGACGGCGATGCGCGTGCTCCAGCTTGCGTGGACGATCCGGCACGGTGCCGACGCCGTCGTCGGACTTGCGCCGTCTGCGGTCGCCGCAGGAGTGCTCGCGGCGGATCTCGGGATCGGGTGCGAGACTACGGCGAAGTGGCTCTACGAGCACGGCCACGGCCGGGCGGCGTTCCGCCGCGGGCAGCTGGTGATCGTGGACGAGGCGACACTCGCCTCGACACGCGATCTCGACGCGATCGCAGGCGCGGCCCGCGCGGCGGGCGCCAAGGTCCTGCTCGTCGGGGACTGGGCGCAGCTGCAGTCCGTCGACGCGGGTGGCGCGTTCTCCCTGCTCGTTGAGGATCGCGGCGACGACGTCGCAGAGCTGACGGACGTGCACCGCTTCGTCCACGGTTGGGAGCGGGTCGCCTCCTTGGCGCTTCGCCGTGGCGGTGTCGAGGCCATCGACCTCTACGCGAACCACGGCCGCCTGCATGACGGGACGACCGAGCAGATGGTCGACACCGCCTACGGGGCATGGCGCGCCGACCAGGCCGCGGGCAAGGCCAGCATCCTCGTCACGGACTCGGCGGACTCGGTCCGGCTGCTCAACCAGCGTGCCCGCGCCGAGCGGATCCTCGACGGCGAGACTCGCGCCTGGCGGGAGGCGACGCTCGGCGACCTGCGCGTCTCGGCGGGCGATCTTGTCATCACCCGCCTCAACGACCGGCGACTGCGCACCGGCAACGGTGACTGGGTCCGCAACGGGGACCGCTGGCAGGTCTTGCGCGTCCGCCGGGACGGTTCGCTCGAGGTCCGGCGGGCCGGGCGGCGCGGCGGCGTCGTCACCTTGCCCGCCTGGTACGTCACCGAACACGTCGACCTCGGCTACGCGGTCACCGCGCACCGGGCGCAAGGAGTCACCGTCGACACCTGCCACGTCGTCGTCAGCGGATCGACCACGCGGGAGAACCTCTACGTCGCGATGACGCGCGGCCGGTACTCGAACACTGCCTACGTCGCGCTCGACAAGCCCGACGAATCCCACGCGCCGCCGCACCCAGGCGACGCGACCGCCGCATCGGTGCTCTACGGCGTCCTGCAGCACACAGGCCGCGAACTCTCGGCGCACGAGACCATGCGCGCCGAGCAGGAGAGATGGGGCGGCATCGCGCAGCTCGCCGACGAGTACGAGGTGATCGCCGTCGACGCCGTCCGCACCCGCTGGGCCGACCTGACGCGCTCAGCGCTCGTGGCGGAGGGACGCCTCACGCCCTCCGAGGCCGACGCCGTCGTGCGTGGCGGATCGTTCGGTGCGGTGATCGGAGAGCTGCGGCACGCCGAAGCGTGCGGGAGCTCCGTCGATGCGGTCCTTACACGTGCCGCCTCCGGGCAGACCCTCCTCGACGCCGACGACGTCGGCGCGGTCCTCGCCACCCGCATCGCCCTGGCCGCACGCAAGGGGAGACACGCCGGCGACGCCTGCCTGATCGCTGGACTCGTGCCGGACCTGAGAGCCGACGTTGCGCCCGACGTGCGCGCCGCGCTCGACGCCCGCCGCGACCTCATCACCGCCCGCGCCACGGCGCTCGCGCAAGGTGCGGTACAGGGCCGGGCGCCGTGGGTGCAGCGTGTCGGCGAGTTGCCGCAGGGTGTCATCGACCGGGAACGGTGGCTGCACCGGCTCGCGGCGATCGCTGCCTACCGGGACAGGTACGGCATCACCGGGCGCGACCCGCTGGGGCCCGAGGGTGTCGACGCCGCCCAACGGCGTGACGCCGACCGTGCCCGAGCCGCGCTGCGGGACGCGCGTGCCCTCTCGGCGTCGACTGTGACGGCACCGGGACGGGAGCGCGCTGGTCTCACGAGGTGAGGAGCTTCCTGGGCGGCGCTCTCCTACCGCCCGGTCCGCTGGCGAATCCTGAGGGTTCTCCACAAAGCGAGCGGCCGCGGCGCCGCCGGGGACGCGCGGTCGACGAGGTTGGATCCGTGCCGCCCGAGCCGCGGGCGGCCTGGAACCTTCAGAGGTGGTCGTCATGGTCGTTCGGCTCGGTCTCGCCGCTGTCGGCGGGGTGCTCGGCATGTGCCAGGCGTGGCTGCCGTCGAACCTTCTCGTGCGGTGGATCTACACCGACCGCGGCCTCAAGTGGGGTGTGCCGATCGCCGCCGCGCTCATCCCTGCATACGTCACGGTCGGGCAGGTGGCGCAGGGGCGGATCGACGCCGGCGGCTCGCAGTGGTGGTGGGCGCTGCTCGCCTGGTCGCTCCTTGGCGCGCTCAAGTTCCTCTCCGTCGGCATCCGGACACCGTTCGTCTGGGCCGTCCGCGCGATGCGTCGTCGGGCCCGCCCACACCGTGGCAGCGAGGCGTCCGCATGACCTCGGTGCTCCCGCCGCACCTGAGCCCATGGCCGGCGATCGCCGTCGGCGCCAATCAGGACGGAGCACCCCGTGGAACCTGACCGCCGTCGAACACTCGCCATCGCCGGCCAGGCCCTGGCCGCGCTCGAGGTGGACCCCGCCATCTCGGACAACGCCCGCTACCGGTACGCCCGCGCGCTGTCGAAGCTCTGGGCACTGACGGGCGCCCCACTGGGGAGCAGTACCCCAGGAGGATCGGCGTCGGCGGCCGGGGTGAGCTGTACCTGGCGGCACGTCAGTGCGTCGGGCAGCTGATCGGCCTCGGCATTCCCTGGGACGCCGTGTACCCCGTGCTGGCCGACGTCGTCGACGGCTGGAGTCTGGAGCGCGTCACCTCCCGCGAGGACTGCCGCGTGGAGACGATCGCCCGGACGGTCGCGCTCCCGCTGGACCACTACCTGCTCTACGGCGTCGCGCGAACGCACCTCGTCGCCCTGGCCCGTACCGCGCCTGCGGTCGAGATCGCCGACTACTGGTTCGTCGTGCAACTCCTGGACTCGTTGCACGACCCGCTGTGCAGACCCGCTGCCGAGCCACCCATCACTAACGACCGGGCGCTGCACTGCGCGACCGCTCGCGCGGCCATCACCGCGCTGTGCGCGTTCCACCTCGACAACCGCGTGATCCTGTCGATCCGCGACGTTCTCGACCGCGAGTGGTCGCGCGACAGCCACGCCGCCCTGCCGGGGCGGGCCTGATGTACGGCGAGGTCACCGCAGCCCTGCACACGTCCATGACGCAGCTGCTCGCCATGCGCCGCCCGTCGTTCTTCCTCGGCGGCGCCAACGGCAACCGCCCGGCGACGACCACGCCTGCCGAACGGCTGGCCGCGACGGCGAAGATCCTGCGCTACCGGAAGGTGATCTGGGACTACGCGCTGGCGCTCGCCGAGACCGCGACCCCCATCTACGCAAGCGACGGCTGGGAGGCGCCACGCCGCCTGCTGCACTGGCTCCAGAAGGATCAGCCCACCGCCGCCGCGCTGCCCGGTGGTCGAGGGGTGAACACCGCCGAGCTCGCCTCAGTACAGGACACGCGCCTGTCCGAGGCGTGGCGCCTGGCAGCGGTGGCCGCGATGGCCGGCCGTGAGCGCGAACTGCCGAACGTCGCCGACAGGATTCGCCTTGACGGCGCCCGCGTGTTGATGCGCGACGCCGCGGACCTCACCTGGGCGCTGATCTCGCTCGACGCTCGGTACTTCCCACTGCCTGGGTGGCAGCGCCTGAGCACCAAGTCCAAGTGGCAGGACGCCTACTCCACGAAGGCGCCCCATCTCGTCGACTCGGCGCTGTCCGCCGCCCAGCTCTGCTCGTCGTGGGCGGCCGGGGTCTCCGCCGCCGACGCCGCCGCCGTCGACAGGCTCGGCTACCGCGCCCCGACAGCGCTCATGCCGGTGCCGTACCCGTTCGGGTTCGACGGAGCCATCGCCGCTCAGCACAACCTGTTCGTCCGGCTGGGCGCCGAGTTCCCCTCCGCGGACTCGCTGACCGCCGTCGTGCGGGCCCAGAGAGTGGTCTCCGCGCTGGCCGCCCGCGCGGCATCCGACGTCGGCGCCGACGACCAGGCCACCCGGTTCGGGCGCCGCGCCGAGAACTACCAGACGCTCCTCGCCATGCTGATGGGTCGCGTCGCCGGGCCGCTGGGGCGAGGGCGGTCGGCCGTCGACGACGCGCAGGCAGCCCAAACAGCGATGGAGGACGCCGTGGGGACAGGGGAGCGGGCAAGCGACGACCAGCTCGCGTGGCTGCGCCGGCTCTTCATGATGACCGACGCGTACGTCGCTGCGCGGACCAGGCAGGGCATCGAGCAGCGCCGGTACTTCGTGTGGAACGAGTTCACACTGTCGGGGGTCGACCTCGGCGGGATGAAGCGGGCCGTGCGGAAGTACGAGCCTATCGACGGGCGGAACCACCCGAACCTGTACGCGGCGGTGAAGGCGCTGGCACCGGCGGGGGAGTCGGCGAGGCTGGTGGACGGCGGGCCGCAGCGGGACGAGTTCACCCGGATCGTGGAGACGGCTGGAGAACTCGATCGCGCCCGAAGGTATGGGGCGAGACCTACGCCGGCCATGGCGCCTGGTATCGCGGGCCGAGATCCTCGGCCCATCTTGTCGTGAGTCGACGCAGATCTCGGCGGCGTGTCCATGACGCGCGCCGTGGTGGCGCGTTGCCGGTGCGAGCGGGTCAGGCATCGTCGGTGAAGGTGACGCGTGGCTCAGTGCTGCGGTCTGCCAGTGGTCGCGGTCGTGAAGGTTTCGATCAGCGGGGCCTCGACCCATACACCCAGCTTGTCTCGCCGTCGGGCCCCTCCCCAGCAGATCGGCGAGGAGCCACTTGTCCACAGGCGGCCAGGACTGCCGACCGATGTGGCGCACACATCGTGCTTCGATGCGGTCGTCGTGACCCGGGATGAGAGGCTGGATGAGATCGATGGCGCAGGTAACCGCAGGCAACCGCGCCCAACGGCATGAGGCCGCCCCTGCGCGGGGGATCACGAGCGTGTCGGTTGGCCGCCGTACGATCTCCCGCATGACTGGCATCCCCATGATCGACCTCTTTGCAGGCTGCGGCGGCATGACTCAGGGGTTCGTCGAGGAGGGGTTCGAGCCCATCCTTGCGGTCGAGTGGGACAAGGCGGCGGCCGCGACGTACGCCGCGAACTTCGGCCACAAGCACGTGATCGCAGGCGACATCGCAGAGGTGCCGACCGAAGACATCCCACGTGCGCGCGTCATCATCGGCGGCCCACCGTGCCAAGGGTTCAGCAACCTCGGCCTCAAGGACATCAACGATCCGCGCAACCAGCTCTGGCGCGAGTACCTGCGGTTCGTTGGTGCTGCCAAGCCCGAGATCTTCGTCATCGAGAATGTGGATCGGTTCTCCAAGAGCCCAGAGTTCCAGATGCTCCTCGCCGAGCAGGACCACGGTGCGCTCAAGGACTACGAACTGACACATGCAGTTCTGAACGCGGCTGACTACGGAGTTGCGCAGCGGCGCAAGCGAACGATCGTCATCGGTTCGCGCGTAGGCAAGATCGAGATGCCCGAACCGACTCACGACCGCAACGGTGGCGAGGGCACCAGACTCAAGCCGTGGGTGACGCTCCGAGATGTGATCGGGCACTTGGCTGAGCAGGCGCCAGACTCGACCGAGTTGCCCTCGGGAACGAGCTACGCCTTCGAGTTCGACGGCATGACGATGCCAGGTTCGTACCGTGGACTCGAGCTCCACATCAAGCGGAACCCGCGCAAGGAGAGCCTGGAGCGATACGCGTTCGTGCCGCCCGGAGGGGGCGGTTCAACCTGCCGTTCGACCTGCTACCCGACTGCTGGAAGAACAAGCCGACGGGCACGACCGACGTCATGGGCCGCGGGCGCTGGGACGCTCCCTCCGTCACGATCCGGACGGAGTTCTACAAGCCGGAGAAGGGCCAGTACCTTCACCCCCAGTGGGTCGAGGCCGCCGTTCAGGACCACGGGTACGAAGGCAAGGTCAGAGGCGACGATGAGCTTTCGGTCAACCGTGTGTTGACGCACTACGAGGCATCGTTGATTCAGGACTTCCCGAAGGACTTCAAGTGGGTTGGGACCAAGATCCAGATCGCTCGGCAGATCGGCAACGCCGTGCCGAGCGGCTTGGCCCGTGCGATCGCTCGTCAGATCAGACCGGTCCTGGACGGTCGAGAGCCGCAGGCGTAAGCGCCACCCACGCGTCGCCCGAGATGTCGAAGCCGCGCGACGCCGCGAGTTCAAGGTCTTCGCGCCAAGTCCCGCAGAGAAGCGTCAGGCCGTGCCGCTCGGCAACGAGCGGTTTGGCCTGACGCGCGCGCCGCATTGGATCCCTGTTACCGGCACAGACGGTCTCGATCGACGACCGCGGCACCACGACATCGGGGAGGTACCCGAACAACGCAGTAAGACGCTCCGTCTGGCCCACGCGAGGGGCGAAGACCACGTCGAGCTGCGGCCGGGTCAACAGCTTGAGGGGCTCGGGTGGGAGCGGCGTCCACTCGAGAACCGGCAAGGCATACATGCCGAGCGCCGCGCTGGCAATCCCGCGCTTCCCGTCCTTGTTGGCTCCGTCGCGCAGCCACGCACGGTGGGTGCGCATGAGGAACGCGCGGTGACGGGATCGTGCCGCGTCGACCTGGACGAGGAGGCAGATCTCGCACTGGCCCTCGGTCGGGATCATCCAGTTCGACCGAACGGTCGCCTTCAGCTCGACCGGGATGCCCAGGATCGTGGTATCCAACGGCGGCTCCTTCACGAGCTTGAGCTCGTTGAGGATCCGGTATTGCAGCTTCGTGCCGACGGATGCCCGCTCATCAGAGTCGACGTCAGCGCTCATGAGATCGAAACGACCCGTCCGAGAACCGTCGAGTACGTACTTGACCGCGTCGTCGACGGCGTGTGTGAATGCACGCTCGACGGGTGACGGCGTCAGCCAGGCATGGACCTGCTGAAGCTCGAGATCGTCGTCGGGCGCAACGAGTACATGTGGCTCGCGGGCCCGGCCCGGTCGTGGATCAGGGGTGCAGATGTGCCCGGGAGCGGGCAGCGGCGGCCTGGCCGCAGGATCCGTCACGCCGCGGACGCTACCGGATCCGCTTGCAGGTTGCGGGACCATGGACGCCATGCGTACCGATGCGGCGACCAGCGCGCGCATGGCGCGCGTTCGGAACCGCGACACTGCCGCCGAGCTGGCGGTTCGCCGTGAGCTCCACCGGCGTGGACGGAGGTACTTCGTTCAACGAGCCATCCTTCCGGGCCGACGACGGCCCGACATCGTGTTCCCGCGCGCGAAGGTGGCCGTGTTCGTCGATGGCTGCTTCTGGCACTCCTGCCCACAGCACGCGACCCGTCCGAAGACGAACGCCGCGTGGTGGGCGGAGAAGCTCGCCCGCAACGTCGCGCGCGACAGGCAGACCGATGCAGACCTTGAGGCTGCGGGCTGGCGGGTCGTGCGCGTTTGGGAGCACGAGCCGGCCACGTCCGCCGCCGACGTCATCGAGGCGGCTCTCGGCAACGCCGATGGCATCTGAGCCGCCGTGTCGCCAACCGTGCGACGGCCAAACCCCCTATCGTCGCGGGCGTGCCCGCGCCATTCGCCAAGGACCTCTGCAAGTACAGGACGAAGAACGGAAAGCCCAACACCTCCGACGCGGGGGACGCCCTCAGCGTGGAGATCGGTGAGGCCCTCTTCGATGTGCTCGGCGTCAGCCGTGTCACCGCTGGTGTCGAGAAGGATGAGCCAACGGGCGGCGTGCTCGCGGCCGCCGTGACCACTGATCTCGGTCAACGGTTTCCGATCGCCGTAGGTGGGATCGAGGTCCGGCCCGAGCGGAAGCTCTTCGAGTTCGAGCAGTACCGTCACGTCGGCGCAATCCGTGACGTGAAGCCTGGGCGGTCGAAGGAGTTCAACGCTGCCTGGCGCCGACTGACCACTTACGTGCGCAAGCAACCGACGCGGGAGGCCGATGCGCGCCGTGTCGAAGAGATGATCTCCGCCGTCGAGACCTCCGTCGACGCCGCGGACGCGGTCCTCCGCAAGCTCCTGGACGAGATCGGAGACGAGTCGCTCCTCGGACTGGACCTCACGGTCGCACGCCAAGGGCGTCTGGATCGCCTGCCGACGCTCGAGGTCGGCCTATCCCTCAAGTGGTCGTTGCGCACCGATCGGGCCCAGGACTGCCGCTCGCAGGGGGCGAAGATGTCGGCGCTTCGCCGCGGGCGGATGCCGCACTTCGCCGTAGTGACCATGGAACCCCGCCCGTACATGCTCAACCTGCTCGGCGGCGGGTCCGGCGACGTCGACTGCGTCTATCACCTCGACCTGCCTGCACTCACGACGGCCGTCGATGCCGTCTACTCGACACCCGCCCGTGTGCGGGGGCGGGATCAGTTCCGACGTCTCGTCGATCAACGTCGCATCCGCGACTATGACGAGCTCGTGGCGGAGATCCAGGCGCTCGGATAGCTCGGCCTGTGCTGCCGCGCTGTTCTCTCGGCCGCGCTTAGGATGCGTCGGTGCCTTCCGACGTATCGCCGCCAGAGCAGATCGGCAGTTCGACGTCGGCGGGTGGTCGCCAGGTGCCGGTCATCGATCTGTTTGCAGGTGCCGGTGGGCTGAGTCGGGGGTTCCACCAGAGCAGCAATCGTTACGCGACGACTCGCGCGGTCGAGATGGACCTCGCGGCAGCGGCGACGTACGCGCAGAACTTCGGGGACGTCGTCTACGTCGGCGACATATTGCATTGGCTCGCGGACGAGTCGACCCCGCACGCCGATCTAGTGCTGGGGGGTCCACCCTGCCAAGGGTTCTCGATGATCGGAAAGCGTGACCCCCTGGACCTGCGGAACACGCTGTGGCGGCCGTACGTCGAGGTCGTCCGACGGGTCATGCCGCGTGCGTTCGTCATGGAGAACGTTCCGGCGTTCCTCCGCTCGGGGAGTACACCGCGTTCATGGAGACGTTCGCGAGCGGCGAGCTGTGCGACTACGAGATCCGGGCAGAGATCCTCAACGCTGCCGAGTTCGGCGCACCGCAGGTCCGCAAGCGCGTGATCGTGATCGGTGTACGCCGCGACATCCCGCACCCTGGTCACCCCGAACCATCTGGTCGCGTGCCGGCGACGGTGCGTGACGCACTCGCGGGCATTCCTGGGTTCGCGGGGAGCCTCTCGCTCCCGCCGCGGAAGACTCGGTTCCGCGGCGTATGGCTTCCCGGCGCCTTCAAGGGTTCGGATCTCCACATCACGCGCGACTGGAGTCCGCTCTACCAGGACAGGTTCCGCGCGATCCCCTATGCCGGGAACCGGCACGACCTGCCCGACGAGCTCAGCATGGACTGCTGGCGCAACAACCCTCGCAGCGCATCGGATGTGATGGGCCGGCTCGAGTGGGAGAAGCCGTCGGTGACGATCCGGACCGAGTTCTTCAAGCCAGAGAAGGGCCGGTTCATCCACCCGACACAGCACCGCGCGATCACGCACTGGGAAGCGGCGAGGCTTCAGGGCTTCCCGGATGACTACCTCTGGGTCGGTGACCGTGCTCAGGTTGCGCGGCAGATCGGCAACGCCGTCCCGGTCCCGCTCGCGGAGGCGATCGGGAGCCACCTGGCCCAAGCCCTATAGCGCATCCCGAGCAGCGGGTGAAGTTTGCGCTCGATCGCCGGTGGATGGGCGCCTCCAGGTCGCCGCGGCTCGGACTCTGTCACCGGTGCCCCGTACAGTCACCGGCAGTCGATGATGCTCGCTGGGGGCATCGTCCGCGTGACCAACGTTGATCATCTGGAGTGAGTCGGTGCCGAGTTGGACCCACGGCCGCACTGAGCTGGCCGCAGTAGTCGAGAACCAGACCGTGACCTGCATCAAGGTCTACCGGGAGGACCCGGCCCGAATCCTCGAGGACGCAAACAACGAGGCAAAGATCTCCACGGGTGGCTACAGCACCCGTCAGATCGAGGAGCTCGTCCAGAACGCAGTCGACGCTGCCCGATCGGGTGGCCGCCAGATCGAGGTCGTCCTCACCCAGGACGCGTTGTACGTCGCCAACGACGGTGCACCGTTCTCCGAGAAGGGTGTGCGGGCCATCATGGCCTCGGACATCTCGTCGAAGGACGAGGCGCAGGTCGGCCGCTTCGGCATCGGCTTCAAGTCCGTACTCGCCGTCAGTGACTGCCCTCGTGTGTACAGCGAGTCCGTCTCGTTCGGCTTCGACAAGTCGCGTGCCGAAGCGGTCCTTCGCGAGGCCGGGTTTCAGTCGCGCGTCTACCCGACCATGCGGACGGCAGAGGTGTTGGAGCCCACGGCAGCGTTCGACGCCGATCCGACGCTCGCCAGGCTCAAGGCATGGGCGACGACGATCGTCGTCCTGCCCCTGCGCGACGCCGAGGCACACCGCCTGCTCTCCGCCCAGCTCGACCTGTTCCGCAATGAGTTCGTGCTGTTCTCGCCCCACATCGTGCGGGCGGCGATCAGGAACGAGGACCAGATCCGGTTCACGGCGCCCCGTCAGGTGCTCGGTCTTGGGCTCTCCCCCGAGGAGATCAAGTTCCTCCTTACCAAGCAGCCTGCACGGGACCGGGTCCTGGGCGTCACGGATGTCGGCGGCGGCGTGCACAGGATCCAGGTCAACGAAGACACGGCAGACTGGTCGGTGGCGCGCATCACGCACACGCCAAGTGCACGCGCGCGGGCGGAGGGTTCCTACGCGGCAGGCCGCGAGATTGTCGAGGCTGCGTACGCCGTCTGCCTGACGGACGACCTTTACGACATCGGCCAGTTCTGGTCGTACTTCCCCACGGCGGACGCGACGACGCTGTCCGGCATCGTGAACGCCCCGTGGAAGTTGTCGGACGATCGCAAGCACCTGCTGCGGGGAGCATTCAACGAGGAACTTCTCACCCAGGTGCTTCCTCCGCTCGTGTCTCGAGCGTTCCGCGCATTCCAGGGAACCGACCGCATCGCCGCCGTGCTCGATGCCATGCCCGCTCGAGGTGACGAGCCTCGAAGCGACGCCGACGACATCATCAACAAGCCCGTCTTCGAGCACCTGCGCACCGTCCCCTCCCTGCCGGACGGGTCCGGGCGCCTCCGTGTTGCATCCGAGCTTCGGTGGCTGGGTGGCGACACGCTCGGTAAGAACTCGCCTGTCTCGGTGGCGTGGCTCGAGCGCTGGCGTGAGGCGGGCGGCCACCTCGACCGGTGGGTCCACCCTCTCGTCTACACCAATCGCGAGCGGCGACTCAAGGTTCAGCGCCTCCTTTCGGCGCCCGGGCGTACGGAGACGCCGCCCTCGGGCATAGATGTCTGGCTCGAGGACCTGGTCGAGAAGGGCTCCGTCGACGAGTGCGCCAAGGCGATCGAGCTCGCTGCGTGGGCCCTCGACCAGTCGAGCAGGCTCACCGATCTCGAGGCCGCGCGCAAACTTGCCTCCGAGGTCTCGACGGCGCAGATCGTCCGGCTCGAGACAGGTCGCCTCAGGGCGGCGACGAAGGGTCGCGTGTTCGTCAAGGTCGAGGGGGAGGACCGAGCGGGGGTGGACTTCGTCGACCCCGAGCTCGTCGCCGTACCCGGGGTGAAGGAAGGTCTCGTCAGGCTTGGTGTCGTCCTCATGGACCGCTCAGGGCAGCTCCGTGAGCTCCTGACACGGGCGATGACCGTGACGGGGCTTAGGGAGCCGGCATCGGTGTGGCCCCAGATCTGGGACATCCTCCGCGAGATCCCCACGACACGGCGCTCTCGATCCTCCGGACGGATCTCAACTGCAAGGAGCCGCGCGACATCACCCTCCGCACGAGGGTCAAGACCGCGGCCGGCAGATGGGTCCCGCCAGGGGCGGCATTCCTTGCCGGCGACATCGTTCCGGCAGACGGTTCGCGCGACCGAGACTTCCTCATCGATCCTCGCTACCACCGTGACGACGCCGAGCTCTTGCGGGAGATCGGCGCCGTCGAGGCTCCATCGCCGCGCTACGACGAGATGTCACGCGAGCAGTGGTATTTGAGCTATCTCGAGGCGATGAAGGAGCGGTTCATCGCGGATCAGCATGGTGCGAAACCCGACCCCGACTATGTCCTCGTCGATGGTGCGTTGCCGCTATGGCCGATGCAGATCCTGACGGAGATGTCCCCGGAGGCGCGCGCGGCGGCGACGGCACGCATCATTGCCCAGGGCCTCCCAGGAGCGCGGATCGTTCGCCATCGGAGCAACGCCAGCTACGGGCAGAAGAAGGTCATCCCGCCTGAGGCATGGTTCCTTCGGAGATACGGGCTGCTGCGCACATCGTTCGGGCTCATGAAGCCGCGCCACGTGCTCGTCGCGAGCGACTCCGTGCCCTGTGACTCGCTACCGGCCTACGAGGCGTCGTCCCAAGTCGCGCGGATGCTCCAGCTGAAGGACGACCCCGCATCGGTGAGTGCGGAGGACTGGGCGCTCTACAAGTCCATCGCGGACACCTGGATCCGCGACGACGCCGACGACGCGCGCCGTGCCGCGTTCTACGTGTGGACCGCGGACTCGATCCAGCCCGAGACGATCATGGTGCGCGTCGGCCACCGCCGACAGTTGGTGGAGCCGAAGAACGTCGGCGTCACCGATGACGACGGCGTCTACGCCGCGATGATCGAGGCCCAGGTTCCGGCACTGCGCGTCCAGGAGCCCGAGGACGTCGAGATCTTCGTCGAGAACTGGAACATGCCCTTGGGCAAGGACCTGCTCCAGGAGGAGATCGTCGTCGAGACGGCGGGTGAGGCCGAGTACCTCACGGACCTGTTCCCTCCGCTGAAGCTTCGACTGGCGATCGAGGACCGTGACCTCATGCTCCAGCCGTGCAGCCGGCTGGAGCGCATGATCGCAACGCCGCAAGGTCAGAAGGCGCGAACGATTGCCGCGCGCCGAGAGGGCGAGACCATCCTGACGACGGCGCCGACTCCGGCCGGGCGACTGCAGCAGGTCTCGGAGGTGCTCGGCCTCGGAATGTCGAGCGCCGACATCGCCCGAGTCTTCGATCAGATGGAGGAGACGGCCGCGAACCAGCGGCGAGTCGAGATCAGGAAGGCGGCGAATGACGACGAGCGTCTGCTCGCCGCCGTGGGTGTCGATGCCCTGCGCCCCATCGTGCCCGCGCAGGCACTCGCCGCGCTGGAGAATCGCCCGCAGGAGACGCAGCCGCAGGAGATCGCCGCGCTGGCCCGGGCCGTGTACGGCGTAGGGATCCTGAAGCAGCTCCGCCCTGCACTGGAGGACGCTCGCCTCGACCCGCCCCGGGAATGGAGCGGGCGGAGGACGACCCGGCAATGGGTCACGGCACTCGGCTTCCCGGCGGAGTGGGCAGGGTTCCCGTCGTCGTCGCGTCCTGCGATCGAAGTCATCGACGGCCCCGCAATCCTCGGGGAGCTGCACGACTACCAGGTACAGGTCACGCGCAACATCGCCGCGATGCTGCGCGGGGTGGGGAGCGACCGTGGCATGGTCTCCCTCCCGACCGGTGCAGGCAAGACACGTGTGACCGTCGAGGCGCTGGTGAACGAGATCAACGCGGGCACCCTCGACGTGGAGCGGCCACTCGTCTGGATCGCACAGACGGACGAGCTCTGCGAGCAGGCCGCCGAGACGTGGACCTACGTCTGGCGGGCGATCGGCAGCTCCGCCCCGATGCGACTCGGCCGGCTCTGGGGAGCAAACGAGGTGCCCGAGGAACCGGGTACCTTCCAGTTGGTGATCGCGACGATCGACAAGCTCGACGTTGTCGCCAAGCGGTCCTCGGGCGAGTACGAGTGGCTGAAGGACCCGTCCATCGTCGTGATCGACGAGGCGCACTCGTCCATTGCCCCGACCTACACCCAGGTGCTCGAGTGGATGGGACGGGGTACGCGGGGGCGCGACGCCCGCAACCCGAAGCCGCTCATCGGTCTCACGGCCACGCCGTTCCGCGGCACGTCGAGCGAGGAAACCGAGCGCC
This sequence comes from Xylanimonas allomyrinae, assembly GCF_004135345.1. Lineage (NCBI taxonomy): Bacteria > Bacillati > Actinomycetota > Actinomycetes > Micrococcales > Promicromonosporaceae > Xylanimonas > Xylanimonas allomyrinae. The sequence goes on along the minus strand of NZ_CP035495.1, from coordinate 2,183,239 downwards.
TGGTCAAGCGATACGACTCCAACCGGCTCGACCGAGGCGCGTTCCGCAACGCGGATGATCCCTATGGCGAGCTCCAGGCCATGGGCGTTCTCGCCCAGGTGCGTCATCAGGTGATCGACGGGACCGATGTCGAGCTGACGCCGGGCGACCTGGCGGAGATCGAGAAGACGCGTCGTCTGCCTTCCTCGGTCAACACCCGACTCGGAGCGGACCTAGTGCGCACGCAGAGGATCGTCGACGCGATCGCGGCGCTCCCGGAGGACTGGACGATCCTGACGTTCGCGCCGTCGGTGGAGAACGCTCGAGTCATCGCCGCCCTTCTGTCGCACCGCGACATCCCCTCGGTGTCGATCTCGGCGGACACGGAGCCTGCGGCCCGACGTCACTACGTCAGGGAGTTCAAGGATGGCCGGATCCGGGTCATCACGAACTACAACGTCCTGACCCAGGGCTTCGACGCGCCCAAGGTTCAGGCCGTGTTCGTCGCGCGACCGACGTTCAGCCCGAACGTGTATCAGCAGATGATCGGTCGAGGGCTTCGTGGGCCGAAGAACGGCGGCTCCGAGGAGGTCCTGATCATCAACGTCAGGGACAACTTCCAGAAGTACGGGGAGATGCTCGCGTTCAACGAGTTCGAGTACCTCTGGACCCGGCGATGACGACCTCACGGCTCGACGAGAGCCAATCCGATGCGGCGTTCGTCGAGCCGACGACGCGGCAGCTCGTCATCGCCGGGCCCGGATCGGGGAAGACGGAAGTAGTGTCGAACCTCGTCGATCATCTCGTCGAGGAGGAGGGCGTCGACGCCGCAGACGGGATCCTCGTGATCTCCTTCTCTAACGCCGCAGTTCATGCTGCCGACGCGCGCCTCCGCACACGTGGGGCTGCTCCTGTCGTCGTGCAGACGATGGACTCGCTCGCAGGAGAAGTCATCCGGGACCTCTCGGATGAGGACGTCGCCGGTATGGGGTTCGACCGGCGAATCAAGCGGGCCACCGCACTGCTGCGCACCGAGCCGTGGGACCGGCTCGACGCTCTGCAGCATCTGGTCGTCGACGAGATCCAGGATGTCGTCGGGGTGCGCGCCGACTTCCTCCTCGCGATCCTCAATGGGCTGCCGGACGATGCCGGGTTCAGCCTTCTGGGCGACCCGGCGCAGGGCATCTACGACTGGCAGCTACGGGCTGCGAACAAGCCGCTGTCCGAGACGACGTCTCTCGCGTTCCTCGCGAGCGTTCGCGCCATGCCGGGGGTCCAGGTCCGCGAGCTCACCGGCCAGTACCGGGCGAGATCCCGTGACGCGCGTACCGTCGTGGGTCTTCGCGACGCCGCATTGCGGGGCGAGCCGGGTTCGCCGCTCGACGAGTTCTTCGCCGGCCTGGTACCCGCAGGCGACATCAAATCCGTCGTCGAACACGCTCGCCGTTGGGCAGGCACCACGGTCTTCCTGACGGACAACAACGGACAGGCCCTCCTGACCGCCGAGGCGATCGCCGCCGCCGGCGAGCCCGTCGAGGTCCGCCGCAGCGCGCACCAAAGGGTCCTCGCGCAATGGATTGCCCGGGTGGCGGCCGACCACCCCACCACGGGAATCACGAGGGACGAGCTCGAGGCCCGGGCGAGTGCCGTTGCGCCGGACCGCGATCCCGCGTCGCTGTGGCGTGCCCTTCGGTCCGTCACCGGGGGAAGAGGACAAGAAGTCAGCCTTCCTGCACTCGCACGTGGACTGCGTCGTCCCAGGCCCCTCGTTCCCGACCTCATCGAGCCGATGGGCTCTCGGTTCATCGTCTCGACGGTCCACCGAGCCAAGGGCCTGGAGTTCGACAACGTCGTCCGCGTCGAGTTTCCTGACAAGCCCTGGCTCGAAGACAACGCGCCCGATGACGGCGAGGCGAGTCGGAGGCTCTTCGTCGCCCTGTCGCGAGCGCGAGACGTCATCGTCCGATGTGACGGACCCGACGATCGCGGCCTGCGCGCACCGGGGGACGGCACGGACCATTGGTACCTGTCAGGCAGGCAGAGATGGAAGAAGCTCGGGTACCAGTTCAGGGTGACCGATCTTGACCGCAGCGAACCACCGGGCGACGACAAGGCCGCGACTCAGGCGTACATCGCCCAGACGCTGCGGCCGGGTGACGTTCTTCGGTTCGAGCTGGACCTGACCCGAACGTCGCTGAGCTTCCCTGCATGGAACCTGTTCCACGACGGCCACCTCGTCGCGCGGACGTCGCGGGAGTTCGGTGAGGGCATCGCGCGATGGCTCGGCCCGCGTGACAGGGCAAAGATCCCTTGGCCGCGCATCACGGGTGGGCGCGTCGAAAGCATCGCCACGATCTCGGGCGACGCCCAAAGTGGCAACGTCGGGCGAAATGGGCTGTGGCTCTCAGCGGTCTGTGCCGGAATGCTGCGATTCGACTGGAGCGGTGACAGATGACCGACCTCACTCCCTGGTACACGGCGCGCGATCAGATGGTCGACGCGGTCCGAGCCGACCTGTACGGCGGCGCCGACGACGAAGTACTCGGCGAGGAACCGCTCGAACGGTTCATCGTCGGCATCCTTTACCCGCAGGCAAGCGTCGGCGTGGATGCCGAGATCCAGGACGCCAACGAGGTGCCCGAGGCAGAACAAGGTGCGGCGCCGGACGCCGAGTACGACCCGGGTGTCTCGTTCGCTCACCTTCGGTACCCGTCGACGATCGGACTCACGTTCGGGGTATCGGAGTCGACGACATCCGTACGAGTCCTTGTCGCCGCCGACCGCTATGAGCCCGACGAACCGACCGGCACGGCCGACGACCCGGAGGGTCCTGAAACCCGCGCGCGAACCCGACGTGTTCGGCGGTGGCGTCGGATCGCCGCCGCACCGGAGCCAGTCGTCGTCGACCTGACGCAGGGCTCCCCGGAGCCAAGAACCCTCGTCGAAGGCCTGGAACTCCGCGTCGTCGTCCGGCCCGTACGCGACGGCGTCATCAATGTGACGTTGGTTCTGGTCAACGGCCGCCGGAGGCCCGCGAAAGGTCGGGTCGACGACCTCTGCTGGTTCCGTCCTGAACTAACCATCCAGGCCGTCGACGGCGAGTTCAAGGATCGACGTCCGGACCGGGTCCTCGCGCATCTTGATGCAGACGAGCGCGGCGGCGAACTGCTCTACCGCCGAGAGCGTCACCTTGCCGTCGGGCACGGCGTCGCAGTCACCTGGGACGAGGGCGCCCGTGTCGACGAACTTCGGACGACGTTCTTTCCGCAGCACGACCTGGCGCTGGCGAAGGCGGACCGCACGGACGTCCCTGGCCTCTCGATGCCGAGCCTCGCAGAGGCCGCCGACGTGGCCGCGTTGACCGCACCCCTCCTCGGGCTGGTCGAGACGTACGAGGGGTGGATCGCCGAGCAGGATGGCCGGGCCCACGCCGAGGGCCTACCTGCTCACCACCGTGAGACCGCGGAGAAGCACGTCGCCGACGCCCGGCGCGCCGCCGGCCGCATGCGCGCAGGCATCGCGCTGCTCGAGCGGGACCCCGTCTCACGGCGGTCGTTCCAGATGATGAACGCCGTCATGCAGCAGCAGCGGTCGAGGCAGGAGTTCGTTCGCAACGGGGCGACGGACGTCGTCGGCTCGTGGCGCCCGTTCCAGATCGCGTTCATCCTCCTGAACCTTGAGGGGCTCGTGGATCCCACAGCCGAAGACCGTGACGTCGCCGACCTGCTCTGGTTCCCGACGGGCGGCGGCAAGACCGAGGCGTACCTCGGTCTGATCGCGTTCACACTGATCCATCGCCGTCTTCGAGGCGACGGCGACGACGGACGGGGCGCGGGCGTCGGCGTCATCATGCGGTACACGTTGCGACTCCTGACACTCCAGCAGTTCGAGCGCGCGGCAGGCCTGATCTGCGCACTCGAGAACCTGCGTGCGACGGATGCCGCCCTTGCTCGCTCGGCTCCGTTCACCGTCGGTCTCTGGGTGGGCCAGGGTGCAACGCCGAACACCGTCGACGCGGCCGCCCGAGCGCTACGAAAGCTCGCCAACCACGAGGACCCGGGAGACCTCGGGAACCCCGTTCAGCTCCTGCGATGCCCGTGGTGTGGTACCAGGCTGACCAATGCCAACTACGACGCGAAGATCCGTGAACCGCGGATGTATGTCCGGTGCCCGAACGTGGAGTGCCGGTTCCACCGCGGCGACGGGTTGCCCGTCTGTCTCGTCGACGAGGACGTCTACGACCAACGCCCGTCGCTGATTATCGGCACGGTCGACAAGTTCGCCATGCTTGCCTGGAGCGAGAAGGGCGGCCGTCTCTTCGGCCGAGGCGCGACCGCGAGCAGCGATGCCACACCGGACCTCATCGTCCAGGACGAGCTTCACTTGATCTCGGGTCCCCTTGGCACGCTCGTCGGCCTGTACGAGACCGCGATCGACTTCCTCGCGACCGACCCGGACACGCACGCCCGTCCGAAACTCATCGCGTCGACGGCCACGATTCGGCGCGCCGGCGACCAGGTCGGCGCCGTCTTCGACCGGAGGTCGCAGCAGTTCCCGCCGCCGGGGATCGACGCCGGTGACTCGTTCTTCGCAGTCGACGCATTGCCGGAGGAGAAGGGAACCCGACGATACGTCGGCCTGATGGCGCCCAGCACCAGCCATGCAACGCTCCTGGTCCGCACCTATGCGGCGCTTCTCCAGGGGGCGCACGACCTCGATGCCGATGACTCGGTCAAGGACGCCTACTGGACGCTGCTGGGGTACTTCAACAGCCTGCGCGTGCTCGGTGCCGCGTACATCCAGACAAGCGACGACGTGCGCGACCGCGTCAAGGTGGTGGCCGGGCGTCTGGGAACGCCCATGCGCCACATCCGAGAGCCTGCCGAGCTGACCTCCCGCAAGCGATCGAGCGAGATCCCCGAGCAGCTCGAGCGACTCCAGACCTCGCTGCCGCACCCCGACACGCCCGATGTCGTGCTTGCCACGAACATGATCTCCGTGGGCGTCGATGTCGACCGGCTCGGGCTCATGGCGGTCATGGGCCAGCCACAGACGACGTCGGAGTACATCCAGTCGACGAGCCGAGTCGGACGCCGATACCCGGGCCTGGTCTTCACGTTGTTCAACGCTTCGCGGTCACGGGACCTCTCGCACTTCGAGTCCTTCACGTCGTACCACCGAGCGCTCTACAAGCAGGTCGAGGCGACCGGCGCAACGCCCTTCGCGCCGCGAGCGCTCGACCGCGGCTTGCACGGGCTGATGACCATCCTTGCCAGGCACACCACGGCCGGGGCCGCGGCTGATGGATCGGTGGGAGTGCCGGTCGACTCCGATGCCTTTGACGGCATCGCCCGGATCATCGCCGAGCGTGCCGACAGGGTCGCGGGATCGGCGACCGCGGGCGACGTCGAGAGGGCACTGGACGAACTCACCGAGGCCTGGGCGTCCTCCTGGGACGACGGAGTCCTGGCCACGTACGCGAGCTGGCGCGGGGCGGGTGACAAGGCGTTGATGGTGCCGGCCGGGAGCCCACCACGGGACGGCGCGGGCGGTGCGCTCGCCGAAGCATTCCCGCCAGGGGAGACGCCATGGCCGACGTTGACGTCGCTACGCAACGTCGACAGGGAGAGCACGCTTCGGATCATCCGGCGGACGAGGACAAAGACAGGGAGCCCCGATGTCGACGACTGACAGGCCGAAGGCGCGACAGAGCCAGTTGGTCACCACGTACGGTGTCGGCTCCTTGTTTCCTGCGGGTGACGAGAGCTTCATGATCGTCGGCACCGACGAGTGGGACGAGAAGTGGTGTGCGGAGGTTGAGGAGCCCCGCCTCGCGCGGTCACTGGGCGTTCGGACGTTCCGTGCGCCGTCGGTGGGATCGCGCCGGGGAGACGTCCCGGCCGTGCGGTTCCCGGAGTTCCATTACTGCCCGAAGTGTCGCCGCCTCGACTACTTCTACCGGTTCGACGCACGCAAGATGGAGTGTCCTGACTGTGACACCGACCTCACGCCCTCCCGGTTCGTCGCCTGCTGCGAGAACGGGCACATCGAGGACTTCCCGTACTTCAAGTGGGTCCACCGCGGCCACGACGTCGTCGGCGACAACCATCGGCTCAAGCTCACGACGCGAGGGGCCTCGTCGTCCCTCGCGGACATCGTCATCTCATGTTCGTGCGGCGTCCCCGCCCACGACATGGACGGATCCTTCGCTGCCGGTGCGCTTCAACAGATCAAGTCCTGCTCCGGACGGCGGCCGTGGCTGCTCGGTGTCGAGAACGACGCGTGTGAGAAGCCGCTGCGAGTCCTCCAGCGAGGCTCGTCGAACGTGTGGTTTGCCGCCGTTCGGTCCAGCATCTCCATCCCGCCATGGTCGAGCCCGAACGCTCAGTACGTCACGAAGAACTGGCACATCCTCGAGCACCTTCCTGACGCCGCGATCACTGCCGCAGTAGAAGCGGCGGTGAAGTCCATGCGATCGCCCGGGCTGAGCGTCGAAGGGGTCCTCGACCAGGTGCACCGGCGGAAGGGCCTCAGCCCCAACCATGTACCCACGGACGCCGACCTCCGCGCCGAGGAGTACCGAGCGCTCATAGACGGCAACGACGGCGGGTCGCACGACACCTTCCAGTGCTTCGCGGTCGACGTGGCACCCGAACTGCGAGGGTTCGTTCGTCAGGTGTCGAAGGCGCCCCGCCTGCGCGAGGTCCGGGCGCTGACCGGCTTCTCGCGGGTTACGCCCATGCCGACAGACTCGACGACTCCACATCTCGCCCGCCTCAACGCCGAACCCCGAGACTGGCTTCCTGCATCCGAGGTGCTGGGCGAGGGGGTATTCGTCCAGCTCGATGACGACCTCGTCGCGACATGGGAGAACTCGGCGTTCGCGGTTGACCGGCAGGCCAAGCTGGCCACGTCGCTCGAACGCCGAGCCGCTGAGTCCGGCATCGAGAGCCCCGTGGCGCCGACGGCGCGGTTCATCGCCATTCACTCCCTCGCGCATGCAGTGCTGAAGGAGCTCAGCCTTGACGCCGGCTACCCTGTCGGGTCGCTGCGCGAGCGCGTTTACGCCGACGCGGACCAGGCGGGCTTCCTCGTCTACACGGCGTCGTCGGATGCGGCGGGGAGCCTTGGTGGTCTGGCCGCCCTCGCGGACGAGCAGCGGTTCGCGCAGGCCCTCGTGGCAGCCTTCAATCGGGCCAGTTGGTGCTCGAACGATCCGGTCTGCTCGGAGTCCGGACCGTCCGGCGCCGACGGGCTAAACCTCGCTGCCTGCCACGCATGCCTGCTCTTGCCCGAAACGAGCTGCGAACACCGGAACATCTACCTTGACCGCGTGGCACTCATCGGAACGCCGGATCGCGTTGGAGAAGGGCTGGGGAGGGACCTGCTGGAGGAGTTGGAGGTCTAGGTGGGGTGCCACGGAGACAGGTAGGCGAACACGTGCGCGCTTGCACAGCTCCGCCCAGCTGTCGACGACGCCTGAAGTCTGGACGGTTGCGACGCTCGAAAGGTGAACACTCACGACGATCGGAGAGTGATCACTTTGGAGGACTGGGCGTTGATCCGGCGGTTGGCCGGCGAGGGCGTTCCGAAGGCTCAGATCGCGGCGCGGTTGGGGATCTCGCGCACGACGGTGGTCAAGGCGGTGGCCTCTGCCGGGCCGCCGAGGTACGAGCGGCGGGCAGCGTCGACGGCGTTCACGCCGTTCGAGGCGGCGGTGCGGCGGTTGCTGAACGACACCCCGGACATGCCGGCTACGGTGATCGCCGAGCGGGTCGGGTGGACGGGGTCGATCACGTGGTTTCGGGACAACGTGCGGCGGTTGCGGCCCGAGCAGGCGCCGGTGGATCCCGCTGACCGGTTGACGTGGCTGGCCGGGGACGCGTGCCAGTGACTCTCCTATGTCTCGTCAAGTCGTGAGCAGTGGCACGGCGGCCGCGTTGAGGTAGCGGTAGATGTGCCGTGCGAGGTAGCGCTTGAGGCACCTGCGGATCTCGCGCGTCGTGGATCCTTCGGCGGTGCGTCGAGCGACGTAGGCGCGGGTGGCCGGGTCGTGCGCCATGCGTGTGATCACGGCCATGTGGAGGGCGCGGTTCAGGCGTCGGTCGCCTCCGCGGTTGAGGCGATGCCTGGTGGTGTTTCCCGACGATGCGGGGATCGGGTTGACTCCCGCGATCGCCGCGAACGCGGCCTCAGACCGTACGCGTCCCGGGTGCGACCAGACAGTGAGTGCGACGGCTGCCGTGACTGGCCCGATCCCGGCCTTCTCCAGCAGTCCGGCCGCAGGGGTGGTCCGCACGAGGGCGTCGATCCGCGTGGCGTTGGTCGACAGGTCGTCGTCCAGGGCTTGGACTCGGCTGGCCAGCCGCACGGCCTCCGCGCGAGCGGTGGCAGCGCCGATCTCTTCCTTCCGGGCGCGCCAGCGCGAGACCTCGGTGATCTGCTTGGCAGACAAGGGTCGGCGGGCGTCGACTCCGAGGTCCATGGCGCGCACCAGAGCGGTCAGCGCATTGATGGCAGCGGTGCGCTCGGTCGTCATGTGCTCGCGTGCGGTGACGAGAACCCGCAGCGCTGCCCGCTCACCGTCGCTGGTGCGAGGAACTCGCAGTTCGTTCTCCGTCAGAGGCAGGGCCGCCGCTGCGATCCTGCGGGCGTCGAGCTCGTCGGACTTCCCGAGTCCCCGGTTGCTGCGCGCCGCCATGCGTGGAGCCTCTACGGCGTCGTATCCGGACTCGAGCACGGCACGGCAGAGCAGCGCCCCGTAGGTACCGATGCCTTCGATGACCCACAGTGCATCGAGATCACCAACAGTCCGGCGGGCCGCCCAGGCGATTGCTCGCTTGAGTCCTGCGGGCGTTGACGGGAACTGGGCCGAGTCTATGAAGCCTCCCGTCGGAGCCTCCAGGACGCTCAGCGTGTGGGTGCGGGCGTGGGTGTCCACGCCGATGACGTAGGGGCGGGCCTGCGCGACGATGGTCACGGCGGTCGTGCTTCCTTCCAGATCGGGAACTGAACGGCCGTCGAGGGCCGGCGCCGGTCTGGGGAAGAGTCACTCCGGGGCAACACTGTGATGGGCCACGACCCGCAGGTCGGGCAGTCTCCTGATCAGGACACCGAGGTGGGCCAGAGCGGCGCCGGCCGCCTGCTCGTGCGGACAAGTCACTGCAACGACACCCAGAGCCGGGGTCAGCGATCTGTCGAGTCACACACGGGCAGGACGGCCAGCACCACCCTGACGAGCCGATCCCAGATCAGCCACCGGGATACTCACAGCGATCTGTGGTTCCCGCCGCGCAAGATCCCGCTCGAGGACGGGTCGATGACGTTGCTGCCGGTGCTGGTGCTCACGTGCGCGTACTCGCGGTTCATGCTCGCCACGATGATCCCGACTCGGCACACGCAGGATCTGCTGCTGGGGATGTGGGTGCTGCTGCAGCAGCTGGGCCGGGTTCCGCGGCGGCTGATCTGGGACAACGAGTCGGGCATCGGGCGCGGCAAGCGGCATGCCGAGGGGGTCGCGGCGTTCACCGGCACCCTGGCCACGACGTTGCTGCGCCTGAAGCCGTATGACCCGCAGTCCAAGGGCGTGGTGGAACGACGCAACGGGTTCTTCGAGACCTCGTTCATGCCCGGGCGCGACTTCGCCTCTCCGGGCGACTTCAACGACCAGTTCGCCGACTGGCTGACCGGGGCGAACGCGAGGATCGTGCGCACGATCCGGACCAGGCCGTTGGACCTGCTCGAGGCCGACAAGGCCGCGATGCTGCCGCTGCCGCCGGTGGCGCCGGCGGTGGGCTGGGTCAACCGGATCCGGCTGGGCAACGACTACTACGTGCGTGCCGATACAAACGACTACTCGGTCGACCCGGCGATGATCGGCCGGTTCGTGGACGTGCACGCCGACCTGGCCCGGGTCGAGGTCCGCCACGCCGGGCGCGTGGTGGCCGCCCACGACCGGGTCTGGGCGCGCGGCATGACGATCACCGACCCGGCCCACGTGGCGACCGCGAAGATGCTGCGCGAGCGGTTCCAGGCGCCCCGCCCGGCACAGGCCGAGTCGATGGTGCGGGACCTGGGCGAGTACGACCGCGCGTTCGGCATCATCACCGGCGAGGTGGCGGTCTGATGGCGGCCGCGACCAAGCCCGCGGCGGGCGAGACGCTCAAGCAGCTGAACTACCTTGCCGCCGCGCTCAAGGCACCACGGATCACCGAGTCCGCCGCCCGGCTGGCCGACCACGCCCGCGATGCCGGCTGGACCCATGAGGAGTACCTCGCCGCCGTCCTCGAACGCGAAGTCGCCGCACGCAACGCCTCCGGCGCCCAGCTACGCATCCGTGCCGCCGGGTTCGCCGCCCGCAAGACGATCGAGGAGTTCGACTTCGACGCCCAGCCCGCCGTGCGCCAGCCGATCGCCGCGCTGGCCTCCGGCGGGTTCCTGACCGAGGCACGCAACGTCGTGCTGCTCGGGCCACCCGGCACCGGCAAGACCCACCTGGCCATCGGTCTGGGCATCGCCGCCGCTCATCACGGCTACCGGGTCCTGTTCGCGACGGCAACCGGCTGGGTCACCCGCCTGACCGACGCCCACCGCGCCGGCAAACTGCCCCAGGACCTGGCGAAACTGCGCCGCTACGGTCTGATCATCATCGACGAGGTCGGCTACCTGCCCTTCGAGCAAGACGCCGCGAACCTGTTCTTCCAACTCGTCTCGGCCCGCTACGAACACGCCTCGCTGATCCTGACCTCCAACCTGCCCTTCAGCAGCTGGGGCGGCGTCTTCGGCGACCAAGTCGTCGCCGCAGCGATGATCGACCGCATCGTCCACCACGCCGACGTCCTGACCCTCAAAGGCGCCAGCTACCGGCTACGCAACCGCGGCCTCGACACCCTGCCCAGCATCCGCGAGACCACCGACCCCCAGCCGACCTAGGCTGGCCCCACACCGTTCACTTTTCGAACGCCGAAAGTGTTCAGTTTTCGAGCGTCGTCGACACCAGCTCGCCCGTGTCGCACCTCCACGTCACCAAGGAGCGGCCCCTCGCAAGGGCCCGCTCTGTTTGGCGGCTCTCGTGTCGTCGGGCCGCCTGTGCGCACCGTTGCGGCGTGGAGCGCACTAGAGATAGCGAACGCGGCGAGTGGCGCTCGACCCGCGGGCAGACGATCCCAGAGCGGTCCCTCGTGGTCCCGTAGGGTAGGGCCGAGATGACGCATGAACGAGGAGGTGCCCGCGTGTCCTTGGCGACCCCGCCGAACGCGTCCAACGGCGCCCCTGATCTTGTCGACTTTCCCGTCCCCCCAGCAGCGGGCTCCCCAGACTCGGCACTCCCTGGGCCGCCCGTGCCCCCGGCGCACCGCATCTACTTCTATTCGCCGGACGAATGGGAGATCTTCATCACTGAGTGGGCAACCGGAGTCGCCGTCTCATATAGGCAAATCAAGCAACTCGGAGGCTCCGGAGACCGGGGAGTGGACGTCGCCGCGTTCAAGACCGACCAGGGCCTTGAAGGCGCATGGGACTGCTTCCAAGCCAAGCATTACGACGGATCGCTCACTCTATCCGACGCATTTCCCGAAATGTTGAAGATCTTCCACGGCGTTGTGGACGCCTTCTATCGTCTTCCTGACCGATACGTGTTCGTCGCGCCACGGGGGTGCGGCCCGACGCTCAATCGTCTCCTGAGCAAGCCGACGGAGCTTCGAAAGAAGTTCCTCGAACTACTCGATGCCAGAGGCGCCGCCACGCGGCTATACGACGAGCAAGCGTTGCAGTCCATCCGTGAACTTGCCGAAGCTTTGAACTTCTCAATGTTCCAGTCACTCGAGCTCAACGAGATGCTCGACGTACACCGCAAGACTCCATACTACGCCGCAAGGTTCGGAACAGCACTCCCGGCCCGGCCTCCCGTTGGACGTGCCCCGGAGCATCCCGCGCCAGGCGAAGCGACCTATGTCAAAAAACTGGTAGACGTGTACGAAGAACAGGATCCCACATCCTGCTTCGATTCTAGCTCAGTTGCCGCACACGCCAAGTACGGTCCGCACCTCCAGAGGCAGCGAGAGGCGTTCTACTCCGCTGAGGCGCTGCGCCTATACGCGAGGGACTCCGTGCCCGACGGTACGTACGAACTGCTCCAAGACGACGTCTACACCGGAGTGATTGATACGGCGGATGCGAACCACGACAGTGGGCTCGATCGACTTCGAGCTGTTCTCGCGCAGTCAGGTCAACTCGATCTTGGCGCCCATGCGCTCATATCGGTCTCAAAGCTCCAAGATCGTCAAGGCATCTGCCATCAGCTAGCCAACGCCGACAAACTGACGTGGGTAGCCGCTGATGAGTAACCCCCTCAATGGGCCTCTCGAAGTGGGGATGCGCGTTCTGATGATCCTGGTTGAAGCCTTCCCCGCACATCTCGATATCAATCGCCTGGTTCTTCTCGACCACGGACTACTGCACAGTGCGGACCTAGACGGTCCTGAGAGCCTCCACCCGCCGATCCCGGTACGAGTCGGCGAACTCGGAGTGAAGCGACAGCACATCGAAGACGGACTCCAAGTCATGATTCGGGCAGGCCTCGTTCAGATGTCGGCCGAGGACAGTGGTATCGAGTTCTGGGCCAACGAGACTTCTGAGAGTTTTCTGGCGCTGTTCGAAAGCGACTACGCGCACGCCTTGCACGACCGAGCCCGCTGGGTTGTTGAAGAACTCGGCGCCGTTGATGACGCGCTCCTGCGGGAGCGCATGAGGGAGATCTCCTCACACTGGTCGGAAGAGTTCGAGGTCATGCAGCACGAGAGCGGGAACGACATCTGATGGGTCGACTCAAGCTTTCACACCTGACGCTAACTGGCACCAATGCCGCTCCAGCGTCGGTCGACTTCAGCCCACACGTCACCGTCATCCACGGCCCCTCAGACACGGGCAAGTCCTTCATCGTCGACGCGATCGACTTCGTTCTTGGCGCCAAGGAACTTAAGGAGATCCCCGAACGAGCGGGGTACAGCCGCGTACTGCTTGGAATTGAGCTCCCCACCGGTGAACCCATCACGCTTGCACGCTCGGTGGATGGCGGCGGGATCTCCCTCTATCGAGCCGACATCCGCGTCGCGCCATCGTCCCCTGCAGACGATACGCTCGCTGCGAAGCACAGCGCCGCGAACACCAAGAATGTCTCCCGATTCCTTCTCGACCAAGTCGGCCTCGACGAGAAGCAGGTGAGGAAGAACGCGCGCAACGAGACCCACATGCTCAGCTTTCGCGACCTGACTCGCCTGTGCCTCATCGGCGAGACAGAGATGCAGGCCGAGGAAGCCCCTGGCCTCAGCGGAAACCCGGTCAACAAGACAAAGGAGGTCTCAGTCCTCAAACTCTTGCTGTCAGGCGAGGATGACTCCGCATTGACTGCTGTGCCCTCGGCGCAAGAGCAGAAGCGGCTAAGAGGCGCCCGGCAGGAAGTCGTCGAGAGGATGCTCGGCCAACTTGAGTCGCAGCTCCAAGACGTTGCCGAGCCAGCAGTGCTCACTTCGCAGCTCGGCAGGCTCAGCCGTACGATTGACGAGTACAGCACCGTGATCGGGAGCCTCACGGAACAGCGCGGTCAACTGCTGCAGCAGCACAATCGTATCCAATCGGCAGACAGCGCCCTGCGATCGGAGTACTCGGATGCAACGGCGCTCCGGCAGCGATTCGCACTCTTGCAGAAGCAGTACGAGAGCGATCTGGCACGCCTTGGAATGATCCGGGAAGCTGGGAGTCTTCTCGGATACTTCCGGCGCGGCACGTGTGTATTCTGCGGCGCGGAGCCGTCCAGCCAGCACCACAACATGGACTGCGGAGAAGACACGACCAGCTTCGGCGTCTCTGTCGACTCCGAGACTCGAAAGACGCGGGGCCTCCTCGACGATCTTCGCGTCACGATCGAGAGCCTGGACGCGCGAATAGAGGTCCTTCGCGCATCGATCAGAAAGACCCGTCGAGACGCATTTGTGCTACAGAAGAGCATAGGTGAACTCGACGCGACGATGACCCCGAGAAGGGGAACCTTCGTGATCTTCTCGCCAAGCGCAGCGAGATAGAGAAGCACCTCGGACTCTATGAGCAAGTCACGACCCTAGAGGGTATGATTCGGCGGATCGCCGACGAGACTGAAGCAGAAGTCGCAACAGCGGTCGCGGGACTGAGCCTCACCGCCGTACGAGAGTTCTCGGCAGAGATCTCCAAGCGTCTCGCAGAATGGGGCTACCCGTCCGCAGCGTCCGTCCGCTACGACCGCAACGAACTCGACATCATCGCTGGCGACCAACGGCGCTCGGCTCACGGCAAGGGCGTGCGCGCGGTCCTGCACGCCGCATTTGCGCTCGCCCTCGCCCAATTCTGCATTGACCGAGAATTGCCGCACCCTGGGTTCGTCGTGCTCGACTCGCCCCTCGTCACCTACCGGCCGCCAGACCAGGCCGCAGAGGCTGGCGACGAGCCACCAGAGGAAGTCGTCCGGGCCTTCTACCGCGACATCCAGGATGGCTTCGGCGGTCAGGTCATCGTCATGGAGAACACCGATCCACTGGACCCTCTTGCACCCGACGCCCTCGACATCCGCTTCACGAAGCGCGTGAACGTTGGAAGGTATGGCTTCATGCCCGCCGTCGCCGACGCCGGGCCAGCCGGCTCCCTAGCGAACGAAGGTTGAGTCGACGTACGGTGTCGGAGCTCAACAACGACCGTTCGCGGTCGCTGGGAGACTCGATGAGTGACGCCACTCGTCGCGGGCGCATGCGCACGGTGCCGCGCTGAGTCCGACCTTCGTGCTGAGGTTGCTTGCGGATCACTCGGCGGCAGCGGCGTCCCAGCCGCGTCTGCCGCCCCACGCGCACCCGACGCCGTCGGGGTGGCGCACAGCAGACCGCGTTGGTGACGGGCTGGGATGGAACCTGCTCGAGGAGTTGGACGTCGGGGTGGGACGCCACGGAGTCTAGTAGGCGAAGACGTGCGCGCTTAGGACGTCGATCTCCCGTCGTGGTTCACCGAAGAATGCCCCGAGCCGGCGCGAGACCAGCTGGAACGGTCTCTCGCGGGGTGTCCCGTCGGCCTTCCAGTTGTTCCTCGGCACGACCAGGAAAAGGTGGTGGGCGTCTGGCGCGATGTGCGCTTTCCAGACGTCCTTCAGGTCGTGGTTGTTCGTCGTCGTGCCGCCACGTTCGACTTCCGCGATGATGCCCCGGCCCGGTGCCAGTCGGTAGAAGAAGTCGGGTCGGGCTTGGGTGACGAAGCCGGTCTGTGGTGTCAGGACGACTTCCTCACCGAATCCGAGTTTCACCCGGAGGAGTTCGGCGATGTGGTTCTGGATCGCCAGGCTCGAGGCGCCGTGGATGTGGAGGGTTGCGATCACGTTCCGCGTTGCTGCGATGTGCTCGACCAGCTGGAGTGCCAGGCCGTCGACTATGGCCAGTTCGCTGGCGAGCTCGGGCGGAACGACCGCCTTTACCTGCCGCGAGTAGCCATCCACGGGCGTGAGCTTCGCAGCTCCCGCCTGGCGAAGCTAATCGGGCGGCGCTGGTCAGGGCGACCGTGGTGTCGGCTCGTGCGATCCGCATGGCTGGACGCCGTCGTGGGTGCCGTGCCCGGGCATGCCTCCCCATCGGCTTGTTTCGGCACGGGCTAGCGATGGCTGGTCCAGGAGAGTCGGCGATGGCGTTCGGCTCGGCCGCAGTGGTGATGATGTGCGCGCCCTTGAGGGGGCGTATCGGCAGAGCTCGAAGCCGCCGAACGCGCTGCTGTTCCTGGAGGCGGCGAAGGGCCACTCCGAGATCGCCGCCGACGGGATAGAGCGCGAAGAATGGTGCAGTCGCAGGCGTCGATGAGGTCAATCAGTCGTCGCGGTTGAGCTGGTCGACACTGTCGACTCCCTCGGGTAGCAGGGCTCCGGCATTCTCGGTCGTCTAGGCCTGTGACCTGCGGCGATGTTATGCGGCGAGGAGGGCGCGGATGGGCCTGTCGAGGTCGTGGGCGTGATGTCGTAGGGCGTGGGCGATGTTCGTCGCTCCGGCGAGGCGCAAGATCGCGATGCCGGTGTTCCTGATGGATGCCATGACCTGCGGGGCCGCGCCGGTCGCGGCTTGGGAGCGGTCCTCGTCGAACGTCACGTCGCGGACCCAGTGGAGGCGGTCTTCGACCGTCCAGTGGCCTTGGACCCAGGCGGCGAGGGTCGCCGGGTCCGCGGCGTGGGCGTCGGCGGAGGTGATTACGTAGCAGACCTCGACGCTCTTCTTGCCCTTGACCGTGACGGTGCGGCGCAACTGGGCGACCTGCACGGTGCCTGCGAACTCGATCCACCGGGGTGCCTGGATGACCTTGATCGTGCGGGTGGCGCGGCGCCCGTGCCCGCGCTGGGTGGTGGTCAACGCGGGGACGTCCTTCCAAGGCAGCGCCTTGAGCCGGGCGTGCAACGTCTTCTGGTTGGCCTTCGCCACGAGGACGAAGTCCGCGCCCGCGGCGCGGATCTTCGCGGCCGTCTCGCGCTGGGTGTGCAGGGCATCCATCGTCACGACCGCTCCGTGCAGGTCGAGCCGCTCGATCAGGGTGCGCGCCGCGATGATCTCCGAGCTCTTGTCGTCGATGCCGATCTGTCCGGCCACGACACCGGTGGTGTGGTCGAGCGCCGCGACGAGAAACGAGACGCCAGCCCCGCGTTTGCGTGCCCCGCGGACCGCTTTGCCGTCGATCGCGAGCACCCGGCGTCCGCCTACCGTCCGGGCGCGGGTCACAGCCCAGGCGCCGAGGATCTGGTCGAGGGCGTCGGCGTCCAGGCGGGCGAACACGCGCCGGAACGTCGACTCGTCCGCCACCCGGTTCATGCCGAGGGCGGACAGCCGGGCCGGGCCGGCGTCCTGGGCCCACTGCGCGATCGCTGTGAAGCCGCGCGCCCCGGTCAACACCGCACAGACCCCCACCGCAAGCAGCGCGCCGACGGTGTGCCGCCGCCCGCGACGATCACGCGGGTCCTCCACCCCAGAGAGCATCTCCAGCAGCAGCGCCTGACGCGAGACGGGCTTGGACGAAGGCGCGGGGACAGGAGACGATGACATCGCGTGGGTGTGTTCCCTCGGGCGGACGGGCAGTGTAGGAACTACCGATCCAACCGAGGCGAGCACGCCCACGCACACCCATCCCACCTGCAAAGACGCAGGTCACACGCCCGCCAGCCAACTACCGGCGACTTTGCCGGAGCCCTGCCTCGGGTAGGGCGAAGCTCCACGCCACGGCGCCCTCGACGCCGGCACGGTCTGTCTGCCCGGGTGTGGCGAGCGTCCCTCCGGGGACCGCCACCGTCATGGCCGTCTGGACGTCTCTATGACACGCATGCCTCTGTCGCTGTGCTGTCATGGGCGTCGTGAACAGGACGGATGAGGCGCGGCAGTTGGCCGAGGACCTGCTAGCTGACATCGAGATGCAGCGGCTCAAGGCATCGGAGATCGCGCTGAAGGCCAGCCGGCTCGCACGGTTGGTCAACCATGAAGAGCTGATGGAGTTCCTCAGGCTCGAGCGGGACGGGTACTCAGGCGCTGGCGCGGCTGCGAACATGTGGATCGGTCGGGCGGGCCGCTGGGCTGACGCCGACGACGGGAAGTTCTATCCGATGCCCCTAGCGAAGGTGGAGGGGATGCTCGATGCGTCGCGCGAGGCGCTGCAGACGCTCCGTGGTGGCGGCAACTACTCGGGCGAGTCTGTCGTGATCGCGGCGCGGGAGCACGACCAGAAGGTCGGCGCGCACGCACGAGCGATCGCGACGTTCTCCGGGATCACCGGACAGGTCGTTGCAACCGTGTACACGGCGGTCGTCGAGATCTATCACGAGTTGCTGTTCAGCGAGCTGCAGGCGACCCTCTTCGGCGACACGCAGAGCCGGGTGGACGGAGCCCTCGCGGAGGCCAGCGGGAGCGCGCTCGAGAAGATCGAACGGGTGTCTGACCGGCTCCGTGACGCGGACCCGGAGTCTGTGAGCCAGGCGCTGACCACGTGCAGGCGCCTGATCGACTCCTGCGCAGAGCATCTCTTTGCTGCCCGGCCCGAGAAGTACGACATCGGGGACGGTGTGCAGTTGGCGGTCGGGTCGCCTAACGTCCTCAACCGCCTGCAAGCTCACGCTCACTCGACGGGCGCCCCGAAGAGCCGACGCGACAGGCTGCGCCGCACACTGTCGGACCTCTACGAGAGGTGCTCGGCGGGCACCCACGCCGAGGTTGGTGTCGCCGAGGCCCGGTTCATCTTCCTGCAGACGTACGTTGCTCTCGGCGAACTGTTGACTCTCGGGGAGCCGTAGCGAAGAATGCGACATCCGAGCTCGCGTTCGACAGGTCGTCCGGAGGACCCCTCCGCCGTGCGCCCTGACCCTCATCGACAACCACTCGCTCGTCGTCGGAGTCCCCGTGGGTCGAGGCCCGGTTGTGGACCCAGGATGACGGTCTCCGCGCCATGCCGACCGAATCTGCTCCGGACGCCGTGGCCAACGCGGTTATGGGTTCCACGCGAGTTCCACGCGAGGTGCCGGTTGCACGCGAGTTCCACGGGCTGTCGCACGGAGGGTGCCCAGGTTTGACTGTCACCGGCGGACGGTGCCAGCCTGGTGGAGTTGGCCTGTGGATCGCCGAGATTCCGCCGATTCTGGCGGTCGCGGTGTTGACGGTCGACGATCGAAGCAACGGACTTCGGGAGCGCTGGGTCGCATGACCCGCCATGAGAAGGTCGGGGGTTCGAATCCCCCTAGCTCCACCAGGTGACAGGCCCGGAATCCCGCCGATTCCGGGCCTTCGTCATGTCGGGGGTGCGGTGGCCTTGGGGGCCATCTTGGGGGCCGTCTGAGGGTTAGTGGCCCTGGACGCTTCGACGAGCTGTGCGAGAGGCGCCACACGACCCGCGTTGCCGTCCACTCGTGGCGCAAGCGCGGGACGGCGCCCATGGCGAATCCGATCGGACGGCACCTCATGCTCGACGAGGCGGACGTCTGGGCGTGGCTCGATGAGCGAGCCCGCGCGGCGGAGCGTCGGCCCAAGAGGTGCGCGGTGAGGGAGCCGTGTCGCGGCCCGGTCGCGCGGGGGAGGCCGAGGAGGGTTGCGCTGTTGTCGCCAGTGGTCAGGACGTGCCCGCCCCGGTGGCCGAGGGCCTTGATGGTGCGCCAGATCTGGGCGGCGACCAGTTCGTGGGTGTCCAGGGCGGGGTCGGTGAGGTGGTCGCGGGCGGCGAGCGCGTCGGCGACGTCGCGCATCCACGTGATCGGCGCCGACGGTGAGGCGTCGGGGTCGTAGCAGACGAGCCAGTGGGTGTGCAGGGCGGAGAGCTCCCAGACGAGCTCGTCGTGCCGGTGCCACAGCGGCGGGACGAGGGTGTGCGGCAGGCCGAGCGCCTTGCGCAGCCACGCGACCCAGGCGGGTCGGGATCGGGTCGGGCATTCCGCCCCTTCGAACGGGCGGCAGCTCCAGCCATCGCCGCATCCGTACTCGGGTGCGGCGTGCAGTCCGCCGCCATCGTCGTTGGACGCAAGGCAGAACCGTGTGGTGGCGGGGTGTTGTGTCGGACCGCATTGCGGCGCATGGCTGCTCAAAGCTCGCCAGATCGACGACCGGTTGGCAGCGCGTCGTTGCTCAGGGCGTCGTTCGACGGGGGTGCGCTGGCAAGATCAGCCCAAGGTGCCCGATGAGCAGGGATGGGAGTCTCGTGGCCACGCAGTCCCCTTCGTTCAGGGAGAGCCTTGCGCTTCTCTTCCGCGCGCGTTTTCCCGTGCTCTACGTCGAGTCGTTCGAAGAACCTCGGGTCCTGGCCGAGGTGCGGGCTGTTGCCGGCGACCAGGCGCAGATGAGGACCGTGAGACCCGTCTACGTGTGGAGCGCGACGCAGGGGTTCATGGCACCGGACGGGTCTGTCGCGGGGAACACCACAGACCCCGCGCAGGCAGTCCGGTGGATGCAGCGCCAGCCGGGTGCCGGCGTCTACGTGATGCTCGACCTGCACGCCCACCTCGGCGATGAGCGACGTCCGGCCGACCCGCAGCTCGTTCGCGCGCTGAGGGATGTCGTGGGTGCGTTCCAGGCGGGCCTCGATGCTCGTGCGCTCGTGATCGTCTCGCCCCTGCTCCGCATCCCGCCCGAGCTGGAGAAGGACATCACGCTTGTCGACTTCCCGCTGCCGACCGAGCAGGAGATCCGCCGAGTCCTTGACGGGATGATCGACGCGAACCGTTCGGGACGCATCAACATCGACCTCGATGATGCCGGGCGCGAGCGGCTCGCCAAGGCGGCCCTCGGCCTGACGCTCAACGAGGCTTCGAACGCCTTCGCGCGGGCGATGGTGAACGACGGCAGGCTCGTCGCCGACGACGTCCACGTCGTCATGGAGGAGAAGCGTCAGACGGTCCGTAAGGCTGGCCTGCTGGAGTACGTCAACGCGGATCTCGACCTCGACGACGTCGGTGGGCTTCAGAACCTCAAGCGGTGGCTGGCAAAGCGGAACGGGTCGTGGCTCGACGAAGCGGCCGCCTATGGGCTCCCCGTGCCCAAGGGCGTGCTCATGACTGGCGTCCCGGGCTGTGGCAAGTCGCTGACGGCCAAGGCGATCGCGGCGGCCTGGCAGCTCCCGCTGCTGCGGCTCGACATCGGTAAGGTGTTCGCTGGCCTGGTCGGGTCGAGCGAGCAGAACATGCGGTCCGCGCTGCGCACGGCTGAAGCGGCTGCCCCCTGCATTCTTTGGCTCGACGAGATCGAGAAGGGGTTCTCCGGAGTGTCGGGAGACGGCGACTCGGGAACCTCGAGCCGGGTGTTCGGGTCTTTCCTCACCTGGATGCAGGAGAAGTCTGCGCCGGTGTTCGTCATCGCGACGGCGAACAGCGTCGACCGGCTTCCCCCGAGTTCCTCCGCAAGGGCCGGTTCGACGAGATCTTCTTCGTCGACCTGCCTACCCAGCAGGAGCGCGAGGACATCTGGTCGCTGCACCTGTCGAAGCGGCTGGCGAACAGCGTGGCGGGTGGTGCGCTGCTGGTGGACGAACCGCTCTGCGCGCGTTTCGCAGCGGCGTCCGAGGGGTACTCGGGCGCCGAGATCGAGCAGGCAGTCGTTGCGGCACTCTTCGAGGCGTACGCCGACCGGCGGCCGTTGGCGGAGGCCGACGTCGTGCACGCGGTCGAGAGCATGGTCCCCCTCGGCGTGACCCAGGCCGAGCAGATCGCCGCGGTCCGGGCGTGGGCGGCAACCCGTGCGGTCGCGGCAACGGCGACGGAAGATCGATCGGGGTACGAGGCAACGGAGGAGCCGCCAGCGTCCACTCCCACTCCGAGCCCTGCTGAACCGTTGGCACGTGGCGGCCGAAGGGTCGACTTCTGACGAGCATCGAGATCGTTCTGATTCCTCTCGCACTGGCGGCCATCGGAGCCGTGAACGCGGCGCGCGCCGAAGAGTCCGCGGCGGGCGTGCGGGTGCAGCACATCCAGACGCGGATGCGAGGCGCGGACCGCCTCGAGGCTGCTCGCGCGGACGGTCACGTTGTGACGCTCGAACTGGCAGAAGAGAACGCACAAGTCGCGCGAGCAAACTTCGAGCGCGCAGGTTAGGCGAACCGCATCGATGTGCTCGTCGGCCCCGCCGCAGACTCAGCACAACAACTCATCCGCAGCCAGACGGAGCCCTTCGACCTCGTCTTCATCGACGCTGACAAGCCGAACAACCCCGCCTACCTCGACGCAGCGCTCAAACTCACCACCCGCGGCGCGGTCATCATCATCGACAATGTCGTGCGCGACGGCGCAGTGACACGACCGGACAGCGGCGATCCGAGGGTGGAAGTGCGCGCCGTCGCAGGCGAAATCGCCGCCCACCCCGAACTCGACGCCACCGCAGTTCACACCGTCGGCGTCAAGGGCTGGGACGGACTCATCGTCGCGCGGCGACGCTGAAGCTCATGCCCGCCGCGCCTGCCCGGCTCACGCCGATGCTCGATCAAGGGCTCGTCTCGGCCGGCGAGTCCACCGTGAAGCAACGCGAGGCGATTGGGCGCATGGAGGAAGGGGCTGTGACGTGGGTGGCCCTGGACGTGCGTGTCCTGCGGTACCGCGTCAAAGAGTTCCTCACTGGCGCTGGAGCCTCACCGTCGTCGTCGTGCCGAGCGCCGAGACCTCATAGGAGATTTCGCCGTCCTTGTATGTGAAGTCCTTCGTGTCGTCCGATGAAGCGAGCATTGCGGCGTCAGTCTGCTCGTGGTCGTTTGTCGACACGACGGTGAACGAGTCGGCTGAGTCCGCCGGGACCTCAAAGGTTCCAGCCCAGTAGAGCGACTTCGTGTCGCCGTTGTCGCTGACCCAGTTGATCTGGATGGTCGCGTCGGTGATCGTCGCGGCTTGCCATGAATCGTCAGCGTTCGAGTTAGTCTGCTTCCACTCCCCGCTGAGATCCACTGGTGCGTCGCCCGCAGGAGCCTCGGCGTCGATGCTCCCAGCGGTCGTGCCATCGGTGGGCACCGTCGTGGTGGCGGCCGTCGAGTCCGCCGCAGCGTCGTCACTGCCGCCGCTCGAGCAAGCCGTGAGGCTGAGACAAGCGACGAGCACAGAGGTCAGCGCAATCAGGGGCGCCATTCTTTTCGGAGTTCTGGGCGTCATGCCCATGACCGTACAGCTTCAATTCAGAGGCCGCGCCAGGCATCGATTTCTTGTTGATGTGTGGGCCGGCCGCCCGGCCCAGGTGCCCTCCGTGGCGCCTCGATCGCATGAATCACCGCCAGGCGCGCACCTCGGTCAGCTGCGAGGTGTGAGCTTTGAGAACCGTGTCTGCGCTCTCGTCGCGCTCGCCACTCAGCGCCGAGACGTCCTGGAGGCCTTTGGCAACCGACCAGCCGCCGAGCAGCACCTTCACGATCGAGGAGTCCCAGATCGTCCCGGCGTCGTCGACGCCCCTCCGATCGAGCCTGGGCTATGGACTGCAGGACGGGCATTCTGGTGATGCCGGAGCCTCCGCCGTCGGACAGGAGGTGGGGGAGAGCAGGCAGGGGCGCGAGGTTGCCGATCTCGTCGAGCGCGAGGAGCCGGTCTGTGCCGTGCTGCGCGCCCACGCGGAGCGGGACGGCGCGGGACTCAGCATGACAGTGACGCGGGTCAGCAGCGCGCGCGAACCCGCGCCGCATGCCGGCGCCGGACGGCGACGACGAGCCCGACGACGGCCAGCCACGCGATCGCGTCGATGATGATCGCCGTGGGACCCGGCTCGACCCACAGCTGGGCCAGGTAGGTCCGTGCGGCCCACGTGGAGGGGTTCGCCGCGAGCCCTGCGGCCGCGAGGCCGAGCAGGACGGCGGGGTGCCAGCGGCGGTCCGTAGCCATGGTGATCGCGACGAGCGATGCGGTGATCGCGACGGCTTTGAGCGCGAGGACCCCGTCGAGGTCGCTGGTCGAGCGGGTGAGGACCGCGATGACGACAAGGATCGCGAAGGGGACGACCGCGTACGACAGCACGATCCCCGCCCCGGAGGCGATGAGGCGGGCGGCCGAGGCGTCTCGCCTCATCGTGCCGACCGCCGGAGCCCGAGGGTGGCCAGCGCCCACAGCGCGGCCACGGCCGCCAGGACGTAGAAGAACACGGCCAGGACGGCACCCGGCGGGCCGCCACGTCTGTCGGCGGTGGCGAACCGTTCGAGCCCGCCGCCCGCGCAGGACAGGTCGCCGTCGCGGGTCCGCATGGTCACGCCGAGCTGGGTCGCCGTCCCGAACCCGGCGACCTGCGCCGTCGGCCGGTCGGGACCGAGCGCCGTGGTGTCGACGTCGCGCGTCTCGCCCGTCGCCAGGGTGACCGTGCAGACGACGTCGGCGGGGACCAGCGCCGCGCCGACGCCCCAGACCACCCTCTGGGTTCCCGCGGGCACCGGGTCACGGCCACCGGCCACCACGAGCGCGTCGCGGAACGGGCCCCGAGGCGTGTCCCCGGAGACCAGCATGATCGTGCCGACGACGGCGAACAGGACCACGGCCAGCATGGCGAGGTAGCCGGACGCGCGCAGCGGGACCCGAGGGCCGGGGGTCACGAGTCGCCGCCGCGCAGGTCGACGGCCGCGATCGCCTCGTCGAGCGGAAGCTCCTCGAAGTCCGCGCGAGCGCCCAGGGCGCCGACGAGCACCTGGCTGCCGTCGTCGAGGTCGGCGACGAGCCAGTGGTGGGCAACCTCGACGGGGCCCTCGGCGGATCGCAACTCCTGCCAGAAGGTGACCTCGACGGCCGATGTCGCGCCGGCCCGCTCGACCTCCGTGGTCGTCACGTCCTTGGCCCCGTTGGTGGCCTTCTCGCGTGTGACCAGGGCGGACGCTTCGTCCGCCGCGTCACGGTCCGGATGCGGCACGGACGTGACGCTGACGCCGGGGCGCACCATGCTGCCGTCGTCGGGCAGGCCGAAGGTCGTCGTCGTGGTGCCGTCGCCGGCCGACGGTGCGTCGAGCTTCCGCCACGTGGGCGGGGCCTTGACCACCACGCGCCCCGCGGTGAACGTCTGCCAGTCGTCCGGGACGGGTGCGGCTTCGGGGCTGCCCCCGCCGCAGGCGGTCAGCAGCAGCGTGGTCAGCAGCAGCGTGGTCGACAGCACGGCGGCCGACATCAGCGCGGTCGACCGCGTCGCGGCCCCCCGCAGGATCGACGTCCTCATCTTCGTTTGCCCCTTCATGTCAGGCGACGCACGCAGGGCGCGAGACATACTCGACGCCGTTCCAGTAGGTGTAGCCGGTGGCCGACCGGCTCGTCGTCGTGTACCCGCCTGAGAGCCCTGCCTCGAGCAGCCACTTCGCATCGAAGGTGCCGCCGTAGGTCGAGGAGTCGCTCACGTACTCCTGCGTCCAGTCGTAGCCGTCCGCCTTGGCCAGGTCGTGGAGGTCTTGCCAGGACGCAGCGTAGTTGAGGCCGCTCAGGTCGATCGGGCCCAGCGAGTCGTTGACGCCGGCGGCGTCGATGCCCAGACCCCACAGAACCCGGGCCGCGGTCTGCTTGTCCGACGTGGAGTCCAGCGGCACCTGCCAGGTCGTCTCGGTGTAGCGCGGGGGGACCTTCTCGTTCGACCACGCGGACACGTCTGCTGCGGCCATGCCGTTGCGGACGAGCCGCATCGCCACCGGGTTGTCGTCCTCATCCCTGTCGATCTCGACGGTGATGGTGCCCGAGAACGACGCGACGGCCGACACGTCGTCGGTCTCGAGGCCGTTGCCGAGGAGGCCCGAGGCGCGCGCCGATCCCGAGGCGGAGGCCGTGTAGACGTCGGTCGTGCGGCCGTCCTTGTAGGTGGTGCGACCCTCGTAGATGCCCGCCTCCACGGCTGCGCTCGCGTCCATGGTCACGAGCGTCACCGCCGCGGAACCGGCGGCGTCGACACCGGCCACCTGGAACGTCGCGTCGGGTTCACGGGGGTCCGCGCCGAACAGCCCGGCACCCCAGTCCACGACGGCGCGGACGGGCCCGGAGCTGCCGGCGATGGCGTCTTTCGTCGCGTCGGTCATGAGCGCCGAGATGACGTCGTCGACCTCGTCCGGGGTGGACGCGTAGTACACGTCGCCCATCCGGCTGGTGATGCCTGCCGTCGCGCCCGCGGAGGCCGCGGCACCGTAGCGGTTGTCGTCGACGGTGGCCGAGACGTCGAAGCCGACGCCGACCTCGGCCCCGACTCCCGAGGAGTTCTGCACGGTGATCCGCATCTGGCCGTCGTTGAGCTGTTCGACCAGGAACGACGTGTCCATGTCGACCTGGACGGCGACCGCGACCGAGGCGTTGACGGCGCTGCCGTCTCCCGTGACGACGCAAGGCGCAGGCGGGACGTAGTCCTCCGCCGAGCGGGCCGGGGAGCGGTCGTCGCCGCACGCGGCGGCGCTGGAGCCCGAGACGGCCGCGCCGATGCGGCACAGCTGCTCCGCGATCTTCGGGCCGAGGTCGAAGGCCAGGAAGCTCACGGTCAGCGCGATGACCAGGACGACGGCGACGGTCATCGCGCCGAGCGACTCGATGGAGGCGGCGCCGCGCTCGCCCGCGTGGACTCGGCGCGCTGCGTGATCGGGGACGGGCACGTGATCAGCTCCCGGACACGGGGATGTCGGTCAGCCGGAAGGCGTCGGTGCCGAGGGCCTGCCGCACCTGCACGGCGATGGTGTCGGTGTCGGCGATCCCTGGGTAGAGGCCCACGAAAGTGAGCGTCTGACCGCCGTCGATGCGGCGCAGCGTGTCGAGGTCGGCGAGCGGGCGCCACACGTCGAGCCCGCCCGGGTTCGTCCCGAGCGTGTAGTCGTACGGGTAGACCGCCGTCGAGCCGCTGACGACGGCGACGCTCAGCGCGTGCTGCGGCAGGACGGTCGTGTCGCCCCGGTAGGAGCCGACGCCGGTCAGCCCGCCGACGCCGAAGTCGGAACCCACCTCCGTGTCGAGGGCCTCGGCCCGCACGACCACCAGGAGCGAGTCGCCGACGCGGGTCGCCTCGGGGACCGTGATGCGGAAGCGACGGTTGGCTCCCACCTCGACGCCCTCGGCGCCGGTGGCGACGGGGCCGCCCTCGAACGGCGGCAGCTCGCCCTGGGCGGTCACCGTCGATGGGGTGGTGACCTGGGACGTGAGCGTGAGGACGACGCGGCGGTTGAGCTGTCTGTGGGCGTCGGTGTCGTTGGCGACGAACGGCTCGGTCTCGCCGCGGCCCGAGGGCCGGAGCGAGAACGTGCCGGTGTCGACCAGGCCTCCGAGCGCCGCGGCGACGGCGGCGGCACGGCGCTCGGACAGGTCCTGGTTGGAGGCGTCGTCGCCGACGTCGTCGGTGTGGCCCACGACGTCGATCACGCCACCGGCACGGCCCGACAGGTGGGTCACCGCGGCCTCGAGCGCCGCCTGCGCCTGCGGGCCGAGGTCGGCCGAGCCGGACGCGAACAGCACGTCGCCGCCGAGGCTGACCGTGACGGTCTCGGTCGACTCGAGCACCTGGACGGCGCCGTCCAGCTCGGCCGTGTACCGGTTGAGCTCGGGGTGGGGTGCGTCGGCGACGGCCGTGAGGTCGATCTCGGGGGCGCCGTCGTCGGTGAGCGACGCGGGCGGCGGGCCGGCGTCGATCACGGGGACCTCGGGCACGTAGTGGCCGGGGAAGAGCAGGCCGAGCGACGGGGGGTCGCCCGCCGGCGCCGCGTAGGCGCGCTGGACGCGCACGCCGTCGCCGGGGACGGTCATGAGATCTGCGGGAGCGCCGACGGCGCGGCCGTCGGCGTCGACCGCGGGCAGGGCGACGGTCCCACCCGCGAGGTCGACGAGGCGGATCGCGCCCCCGGCGGCGGGGCGCGAGGTGACGTCGTCGTAGAGCACGTCGAGCAGCGCCAGGTCGTCCCCTCCGCCGGGTGTGGCGGTGGGCGTGATGTCGAGGGTCAGCACGAGGTGGTCGCCCGTGTGCACCAGGGGGTGGACGTCCACCCGCGCCTCGCCGCCGCCGGCGACGAACGGGAAGGACTCGACCACGGACTCGGGGTCGCTCGGCGCGGCGCTCGGCCCGGAGGCGGCACCGCTCGTCGTGGCGTCCGTCGCGTCGCCGCCGGGGGTCTCCTCGGCCGTGCACGCCCCCAGGAGCAGGGCTGCCCCGGCCAGCAGCGCCATGGCGGCGAGCCTGTGTCGTCCCGTCATCGTGTCGATTCCTTCCGGCGTCCGGTGACGCGTTCCCCGTCCGCGGGACGGGGGTGGGGCTGGTCTCAGTCGATCAGGCGCGGTCGGGCCGCGTCCCGCAGCAGGTCGATCGCGTCGTCCCGGACCTCGGTGAAGTCGCCGCCGCTGACCGTCGGCGTCCCTTCGCACCCGAAGCTGAACACCCAGGGCGAGTACACCGCGTACGGCGGCGGAGGCTCCGGGGTCTCCGTCGGGGTGGGCGAGGGCGTGGGCGTCGACGTCTCGGTCGGGGTCGGGGTCGGGGTGGGCGTCGGGCTCGGCGGCGGTGGGGTCACCCACGTCACCGTCCGGTCCGCCCGGAACCGGCACGACGTGGGGTCGACCCCGAGCCGGGCCCTGGCCGTGGACTCGGTGTGTCCGCCCGAGGGGGCCGCCTCGGTCAGGCGTGCGCGGACGTCCACGATTCCGTGGCCGACGTCGAACCGGTACCAGTCGGCCGGGAGCTCGCCGTCGTTCCGTGCGGCGTAGCTCGAGGCCGCTCCGTAGCCGGACAGGGCGAAGATCCCGTCGGGCTGCCAGTGCTGGTGCACGTCGCTGTCCCCGACGAGCCAGCCCTGCCGGACGTCGTCGAGGGTCGTGAGGAGGTCGGTGCGGATCGACTCGGCACCGGCGAGCGCCGCCGACTCCGCCATCGTCCGCCCGCGGGCGGACTGGTCGATCCCGCTCAGCAGCGGGATCGTCGCCACGAACAGCAGGACGACGACGCCGACGAGGGCGACGGCCAGCGTTCCGCTGCTGGCCGCGCCCTCGTCGTCCGTCGCTCGGATCACGAACCCGACTGGATCTTCGCAAGCTCGGTGGAGACCTTGCCGCCGAGGTCGAACGTGGTGAACGCGCCGATGAGCGCGACGATGAGGATGACCGCGACGACGATGACGCCGAAGTACTCGATGGTGCTGGCGCCTCGCTCGCGCCCGGCGAGCGCAGCCTGGAGACGAGCCTTTGCGGTGAGGAACGTGCGGGTCATGGTGGGTCCCTTTCAGGGTTTCGGCGCCGACGCGATGACCGGCTTCCTTCGTGACGTGGAGGAACTTAACGAGCCTGGTCGTGCCCGTCGCGGGTCCGTGGGCTCATGCCTGGGCTCATGCCTGGGCTCATGTCCGGGCCCACCTCCGGGCCCACTTCCGGGCCCAGCCAGGCCACGATCGCCTCCGCTCGCGTCTGGACGCGGAGCTTGGCAAAGATGTGGTTGACGTGGTTCTTCACCGTCTTCTCGGACACGAACAGCACGGTGGAGATGGTGCGGTTGTCCAGGCCGTCGGCGATGAGGTCCATCACCTCGACCTCGCGCACCGACAGCCCGAGGGCCTGCGCTCCCACGCGCGGGGCATGGGGCGGGGTCGGCGCCGGCAGGCCCCGGCGTACCAGCTCGGCGGCGGGGCCGGCGAGCAGCATCCCGCCTGCGGCGACCGTCCGCACGGCCTGCTCGAGCTCCTCGGCCGCGAAGTGGCCGTGGACGAGGTACCCGTGAGCGCCGCCCGTCAGCGCCGCATGGACGACGTCGGGGGACTCGGAGGACGTGAGCATGAGGACGCGCGTGCGGTCGCGGATGGCGGACAGCACCTGGACCCCGTCGCGGCCACCGGGCAGCCGGACGTCGAGCAGCGTCACGTCGGGGCTCAGCTCCGTGACGACCCGCACCGCCTCCTCGCCGTCCTGCGCCTCGCCGACGACCTCGACGCGGTCCGAGGTGCCCAGCAGCGCCCGCAGGCCCATGCGGATCACGGCGTTGTCGTCGACGATCACGACGCCGACGGTGCCCGTCGTCATGCGGCCTCCCTTGCGTGCCCGGGGTGGGAGACGACCACGGTGGTGCCGCCTGCGGGGGTCGAACGCACCTGGAGCGAGAGCCCGGCGAAGGCCGCTCGCTCGGCCATGCCTGTGAGGCCGAAGTGCCCGTGCGGGCTCCGGGCGCGCGGGCCGACGACGAAGCCGGCGCCGTCGTCGGTCACGACGGCTTCCAGGCCGCCGTCGGCGTGGCCCGTGAGACGGACGGTGACGAGCCGTGCGTTTGCGTGGCGGCGGGCGTTCTCCAGGGCCTCGGCCACGATCGCCAGGAGCTCGTAGCGCGCGGAGGTCGACAGGTCGACGGCGCCGTCGGTGCGGAAGTGGCAGGGCACGCCCGACTCCCGCTGCCAGGCGTCGCACTGGCTGCGCAGCACCTCGGCGAGCGGCCGGTCGGGCTGGTCCGCGCGCATGCGGGCCAGGAGCTGGCGGGCCTCGAGCGCCGCGCGGTTCGCGCCCTGGGCCAGCTCGGCGGCGAAGCCCTGAGCCCGGGCGGGGTCACGCTCCACGACGCGGGGCAGCGCCTGGGCGCCCAGCGCGATCCCGTGCAGCGTCTTGCCCAGCGAGTCGTGCATCTCGCGGGCGAGCCGGGCGCGCTCCTCGGCCGCGGCGGCGGCCAGCAGAGCCTCGCCCGCCTGGCGGGACGCCGCGACGTGCGCCCGGTGGGCGTGGCGCGCGGCTCCGCCGACGGCGACCGCGCCGACGTACAGAGCGGGGACCCCTGCGGTGAGCATGAACCCTGCGACCGCGGGCGGCTGGAGCGTCTCGACGAGCAGGTAGCCGGCCACCAGCACGACGGCGCACAGCGCGGCGAGCGCGGGCTGCAGCAGGAAGCCGACGACGATCGCCGTCGAGATCGTGACCAGGACGAACGGGGTCTCGGTGCCGAGGACGGCGATGACGGCGAGCGTGACCAGCACGTCGGCGACGAACGCGAACGGGTGCTCGGCGAGGAACGCCGCGACCCGCTCGGACATCAGCACCGCCAGGCCGCTCGCGGTGAGCGCGACGGCGCACGCGAGCACCGGCAGCGTCATCGTCTGGCCGACGAGCCCGACGAACGCGACGAGGATCGCCAGCAGGCGCACGAGCATGCTCACCCCGACGAACCGGCGGGTGTATTCGTCGGCGTCGCTCGCCACCACGTGCGTCGTCATCCCAGGCCGCCCAGCAGGGCGCCGAAGTCGACGTCCAGGCCCAGCACGAGGCCCACCAGCACCAGGATCAGGGCCGCGGGCAGCAGGATCATCGAGCTGACCAGCGTCACCCGGGGCGACATCTTGGCGGCCGCCTGCTTCTGCCGCTGCGCCGAGTCGCGCCGGATGTCCTCGGCGATCTGCCCGAGAGACTCGGCCAACGGCGCGCCGAGCTCCTGGGACTGGAGCAGAGCGCCCACGAACTGCGACACCGGCTCCGAGGAGGAGCGGCGCCGCATGTCGTCGAACGCCTCGCGCACCGAGGCGCCGTTGGCGATCTGGTGCAGCGTCAGGGTGACCTCCTCCGAGAGGGGTCCGTCGAAGCGGGCGGCCACGCGGGCGAGCGCCGCGCGGAACGTCACACCGGCCATGACGGTCACGGCGAGCACGTCGAGGAAGTCGGGCAGGTCGCGCTCCATGCGCTCGCGCCGCTTGCGCTGCTCGGCCGCCACCCGCACCAGGGGCAGCAGCACGGGGACGACGGCGCACAGCGGGATCATGAGGAAGTTCCCCTGGACGAGGAACAGGAACACGATCGGCAGCACGAGCACCGCCCAGAACGCGCACTGCTGCAGGAACAGGTCGACGGTCAGCCCGTCGGGGCGGCCGGCCTCGTCGATCCGCCGCTGCAGGCTCGCGATGCGAGCCGGGCCGAGCAAGCGGCGAAGCCGGGGCACCTGGGCGCGCGCGAGCCGCGAGATCAGGCCCTCACCCTCGGCCCGGCGCCGCTGCTCCTTGCGCAGCAGCGTGAGGTCGTCGACCTCCAGGATGTCCAGCGCGTCCGAGCGCGCCCAGCGCAGGCCGACGAGCAGCAGCACGGTCGCGGCCGCGGCCGCCGCGCCGCCGACGACCATGAGCAGCAGCGGCGTCACGGCTCGAGCCTCGTCATGCGGCGGATGAGCAGGAACCCGCCCGCGAACATGGAGCCGGAGACCAGGAGGGCGAGCTGGCCCACCCAGTGGGTCGTCATGGCCTGGACGGTGCCGGGCTGGATGGTGTTGAGGAGGAACAGCAGGCCGAACCCGAGCAGGATGACGAGGTAGCCGGTCGAGGTGGACTCGGCGAGCGTGGTGCGGATCTCGCGGCGCACCTCCTTGCGCTCCTCGAGCGTGTCGGCGATGTCCCGCAACGCCGTGACCAGGGAGCCGCCGCTGCGGGCACTGACCAGCAGGGTGGAGACGAGCACCGCGACCTCGCGCGAGGGCAGGCGCTCCTCGAGCTCCTTCATTGCGTCCTCCAGCCCGGCCCCGAACCGCAGACGCGACGAGACGCGGGCCAGCTCGGCCCCGGCCGGCGCGGCGAGCTCGGACGCGGCGACGCCGATCGCACCGGTGATCGACAGGCCCGCGCTCGTCGCGTTCGACAGGACCCGTGCGAGCTCGGGCATCTGCGCGACGAACTGCTCGCGACGCCGCTCACGCCCGCGATCGAGGTACCAACGAGTCCCGATGACGATGGCGACCAGGCCGACGGCGCCGAAGGCCGGCGCGAGCGTGACCGCGAGGACCCAGCCCAGTGCGAGGCCGCCCGCGACGGCGACGGCGACGACGACGAGCGGACGGCGGTGCTCCTCGCCGGCGAGCACGAGCTGCCGCTCGACCCAGTGCCCCGGCCGGGTGCGGCGGAAGGACCGGTCCCAGCGGGTGAGCCGGTGGGCGAACGTGGTGTCGTCCTCCGACTCCAGTGCGCGCACCAGGTCGCGGCGGCGCTGGGCGACGGTCGCGAGCTCGACGAGCCCGGCGACCAGGAAGGCGCACAGCAGCACCGACCCGGCGAGGACGAGCGCGAGGATCATGAGACCGCTCCCTGGCTGGCCAGCGGCGTCCCCAGCGGCTCCCCGGCGATGCGGAGGCGGTCGAGCAGGGGTGGGGGTAGTGGGTGGACGACGAAGCGTCCGCGTGTGCCGGACTCGCCGATGCCTTCGGGGTCCCAGTGCATGAGGTGGTCGACGCGGAAGTCCTCGCGGTGTCGTGAGGAGACCCAGTCGACGGCGACGACCCGGCGGGCGCCGTCCGAGCCGCGCAGGAGCTGGACGACGATGTCGACCGCGCCGTTGACCTGGTCGCGCAGGGCGGTGAAGGGGACCTCGACGTCACTCATCGACGCGAGCGTCTCCAGGCGGATCAGCGCGTCGACCGTGGTGTTGGCGTGCACGGTCGCGAGCGAGCCCTCGTGGCCGGTGTTCATGGCCTGGAGCATGTCGAGGGCCTCACCGCCACGGACCTCCCCGACGATGACCCGGTCGGGGCGCATGCGCAGCGCGTTGCGGACCAGGTCACGGATCGTGACCTGGCCGCGGCCCTCGACGTTGGCCGGGCGTGTCTCCAGGCGCACCACGTGCTCCTGGGAGAGTGAGAGCTCGGCGGCGTCCTCGATGGTGATGATGCGTTGACGCGGCTGGATGAACGCCGACAGTGCGTTGAGCAGCGTCGTCTTGCCTGACGAGGTGCCGCCCGAGACGATGATGTTGAGCCGCGCCCGCACGCACGCCGCCAGGAGCTCGGCCGTGGTCTGGTCGAGGCTGCGCCGGTTGAGCAGCTCGTCCAGGCCGTACGCCTTGGGGAACAGGCGGATCGTCACGGTCGGTCCGCCCAGGGCCAGCGGTGGGAGCACCACGTGCACGCGGGCGCCGCGTGGCATGCGGTCGTCGGCGGGCAGGCGGGCGTCGACCATCGGGCTGGACTCGTCCACACGCCGGTTGACGGTCGAGACGATGCGGTCGATCGTCTGGCGCAGCTGTTCCTCGGAGGCGAACGCCGTCGGGACGCGTTCGACCTGGCCGAAGCGTTCCACGTAGATCGTCTGGTGCCCGTTGATCATGATCTCCGAGACCGTCTCGTCCGCGAGCAGCGGTTCGAGCACGCCCAGTCCCACCGCCTCGTCGACCACACGGCGGATGAGCGCGTTGCGCTCACGCGTCGTGAGGATGACGCCCTCGGTCGAGACCAGGTGCGCCACGACCCGCTCCAGGCGCACACGCCGCTGGCCCGCGTCCAGACGCGCCAGCTCATGCAGATCGACCTCCTCGAGCAGCTTGCGCCGGAACAGCGCAACCAACCCCTCGTCGAGATCGCTGCGGTGGATGGCGGACGACGCCTGCGCCACCGGCCGGGCCGGCGCCCACTCCGAGAACCCCCTCATCGCGCCGTCCTCGGCATCGAGGCGTCACGCGTGATGGTCATGGCCGGGACCACGGGCAACCGGGGCACGTCCACCTGGAGCATGACCCGCTCGCCGACGACGTCCAGGGACCGGGCATCGAGCCCGCCCGGCAGCGAGCGCTCGACGGCGGCGGCGACCTGCGCGGGAGACCCGCCGAGGGACAGCGCGCGGGCGCCGTCGCGCACGGCCTGGTCGGCCGCGGTGACGGTCCACACGAACGCGCACACCTGGACCACGACGAGGATCACGAGGACGACCGCCGGGATCGCGCCGAGCACCTCGATCGTGCTGGCGCCGCGCTCGTCGTCTGGCTGCTTCACGGCTCGGTCACCACCTGCCGGCGCACCGTCACGTCCCAGGGCGTGCCCGCCGCGCCGGGGACGAACAGCGGCACGGGCGCGGTGACGGTGACCTCGACGGCCCCGGCCGCCGCGTCGTACGCGCCGACCGTGACGTCGACGTCGTCGCGCAGCCCGGCCGGGACCGCATCACGGGCCTGAGCCGTCACCTCGGCCGTGTTCAGGTGGTCGACGGCGGCGGCGTGCGCGGCGGCCGCGGCGCCGTGCCCGGCCCACACGTAGGTCAGGCTGGTCGCGGCGACCTGTGCGAGCAGCAGCAGGAGCACGACGAGGACCGGGAGCACGCCGAGGAGCTCGAGCGACACCGCGCCCGTCTCGCTCTCTCGCAGCGCCTTGCGCGACCGGCGGGGTGCGGCGGCGCCGGCCGACGTCGTCGGCGCGCTCTCGTCGGAGCGAGCCCACCGGCGGCCGGACCCGGTGGCGGCGGGAGCGGCGACCGCCCGCAGCAGGTGGAGCTCGTCGCCGACCGCGCGCAGCGCGTTCCACCACTCGTCCGAGTCCGCCAGGTGCGGCGCCCGGGAGTTCGTCGCCGTCTCGAGGCGGCGACCCACGTGCGGCACCGACGTCGTCATGACGGCGGCGGGCGCGAGCTGGGTGATCGCCTCGAGCTGGACCTCGTCCGACGTCGTGCGACGGTTGACCAGGACGTGGACCGACTCCGTCTTGCGCACGCCGAGCGACTCCCACCAGCCCAGGTTGCGGCGCAGCGCCCGCAGGCTCACCAGGTCCGGCGTGACGACCTGGACGACCTCGTCGGCGACCTCCACGACGGCCGCCTGGACGGGCGTGACGTGCGCGCCCGCGTCGACGATCACGACGTCGTAGAGCTGGCGCAGCAGGAACAGGACCTGGCGGACGGCCTGGGGCGTGATCCACTCCACGTCACGCACGTCGTCGGGCGGCAGGAGCAGGTGCAGGCCCGACTCGTGCTCGTAGACGGCGTCCTCCACGGTGCGCGGCGAGAGGTCGTCGGCGACCTTGGCGAGGTCGGCGAGCGAGGTGCGGGCGCTGGCGGCGAGGTAGCTGGTGACGTCGCCCTTCTCGAGGTCGGCGTCGACGACGACGATCTTCAGGTCGGGCGTGCGGCGGCGCAGGTCCCAGGCCAGGTGGGTGACGATCGACGAGGTGCCGACGCCGCCCTTCGACCCGGTCACCCCCAGGACGGTCGCACGCCCGCGCGCGCTCACCTCGCCGTCGCCCGCCGCGGTGAGCATGCCCTGGATCTGGCGCGACCACTCGAGGGCGTTGGTGACGCGTTGCTGGACGGCCTCGAACGAGAGCGGGTAGGTCAGCACGCCGCGCGCGCCCGCGTCCATCGCCGCGGCCAGCGCCTCGGCGTCGGGGTCGCCCGACACGACGACGGCCACGGTGCCCGGCCTGCGCAGACCGAGGTCGCGCACCACCTGGTGCGCGCGGGCCGGCCCGAGCTGGTCGTGGACGAGCACGACGTTCGGTTCGAGCGCGACGACGAGCTCGGCGAGCTCGCTGGTCGACTCGGCGATGCCGACGATCTCGACGTCGGCGAGCTCGGCCAGCTGCGCGCGCAGCTCGTAGGCGAGCGTCTGGTCCACGCAGCCGATGACGATCGAACCGGCCATCAGCCCCGGCCCCCTTCCGGAATCGCCTGGCCGCCGAGGTCCCCGGCGTCGAAGTCGCCGTTCTCGCCGGCGCGGTCCTCGCTCGATCCGACCGGCAGGCCCACGAGCCGCACCTCGGCCGCGAACGACGCGGCGTACGTGACGGCGAGCGCGTCGTTCGGCGAGAGCGCCAGGGTCACGGGGATGACGCTCGACTGGCCCGTGGGGCTGTCCTCGTCGACCGCGACCTGCGAGCCGCGCACCGAGACGACCCGCACGTCGCGCACGAGCACGCGCACCTGCTTGGGCAGGCCGGGCACGTCCGCGAACACGGCGTAGATGTCCACCCGGTCGCCGGGGGCGACGCGGTCGGCGATCCCGGTGACGGAGTCGACGTTGACCGCGATCTCGCGCTCGTCGGGCGCGAGGTCCGACGCCGGGACGAGCATGTCGTCGCTGAGCATCGTGCCCCCGGCCACGTTGAACGCGACGCGGCGGCCCACGAGGTCCTCGGGCCGGACGACGGCGTTGTCCGAGACCCAGCGGCGGGGGACCTCCTCGCCGGTCACCGAGCCCTCGGTGATCTCGGCGTACGCGGGCAGGTCGTCCGCGGCGCGGTAGACCGTGACCAGGTCACCGACCTTGCTGTTGACGCTGGCGACGAAGAGCGCGACCGCGACGAACACGACGAGCGCCATCACGCCCGCCAGGCTCACGAAGACGACGCCGCGTCGTTGGCGCGGGTTCACAGGGCACCTCCGGGGACGAGCGAGCCGAGCGACACGGGCCGCACACGGCAGAACGAGCAGTAGGCGGTGGCGACCGCCGCCCCGCACACGCGGCAGGTCTCGCGCACGTGCGGCACGAGGGTCAGCGGGTCGGCCGGCAGCGCGACGCCCTCGACGGCGGCACGGTGACCGAAACGCCGTGCCGCGGCGTCGGCGCCGAACGGCAGCGGAGCGAGGTTCGCGGCACCCGACGCGCCCAGCAGCGCTCGCGCGACGGCGTCGGACGTCGCAGCGGTGACGAACACGTGGGGGCGTGGCTCCCGGCCGGCGGGGGCGGGCACGGCGGAGGCCTTGACGATGGCGCGGCCGTCGTGACCCGCGAGGCCGACGACGAAGCCCGGGCCCGCGGGCAGGTATCCCCGTAGGTGCTCGGCGACGCTCGGCGCCGGGTCCTCCAGGTTGGCGACCGAGGGGACCCAGGCGCCGCTCCACGTGCGGGGCGCCGCCGCGTCGAGCCAGCCGACGACCTGGCCGGCGTCGCACTCCAGCCGCGCCGCGTTGAGGGCGAGGACGAGGACGGCGGCGGGACCGTGGGGCAGGACGCGCACCGCGACGCTGCGGCCGCGGTCGGTCATGGCGGCCCCCAGGCGCAGGGCGAGCGCCTCGTCGCGCCGCTCGGCGAGGACGACGACGTGCGGTGCGGCGTGCGACCGCAGGGTGGCGTCGATGTCGGCGCCGGTGCGCGGCAGCACGGCGGCCCCGGCGAGAACGTCGTCGTCGAGGCCTCGACCACGTTCGCCGACGACGCACACCAGTAGGCTG
Source organism: Xylanimonas allomyrinae (assembly GCF_004135345.1). Taxonomy (NCBI): domain Bacteria; kingdom Bacillati; phylum Actinomycetota; class Actinomycetes; order Micrococcales; family Promicromonosporaceae; genus Xylanimonas; species Xylanimonas allomyrinae. Next base: position 2,145,946 of record NZ_CP035495.1, on the reverse strand, counting down.
GCCGCCACTGATCCACCCCCTGGTCCATGGCTCTTCTCGCGGCACTCCTCGCGACACCGCTCGGCGCCCTAGCACGCCCGGAGGGCGGACAGGGCGCCGATGGCGCGAAAAGGTTTAACTCGTGGCGCGCGGTGCGGCGCCGCGGTGGAGTGTAGCCCCCGGTCGCGAGCGGGTGACGTCGGGGTCTGGCCCCCAAGATCGTCACGTCCCGGCGATGCGACCGCCACGTGCGGCGAAGGTGGTCAGCCGCCGGCTCGTCGCCCGGGCAGCACGCCAGGCGTGGCGCGCGCGCAGGTGACGCAGGGTGGAGCGGCCCGCGCGCCCCTGCGCGGGCCTGCCGGCCGGGTCGCCCCGGACCGGGCGCGGCGACCAGCCGCGGCACGAGCGCCGGGCCGCGGCGATGTCGGTGACGTCACATGCGGCGTCGGCGTCCGCCGGCGCTCAGACGAGCTTCTCGAAGACCAGCGTCGCCTGGATCCGGTCGCCGCCGCCGAGGCCCTTGCTGCCCGACGACGCGGTGGTGATCGTGTGCAACCGGTACCCGAGCGCGGCCTGGCTGTTGATCGCCTGCTCCAGCTCCGTGAGGTTGCCCGAGCCGGTTCCCCACATCTTCTCTTTGAGGATGACCTGGAGGACGACGTAGCTCATCCCGGCGCCCGCCTGCCGCGGGCGGGCGCCCGAGGTGGCCTCCGCCTGGATCCGGTCGATGACCCCGCCGAGACCCTCGGCGGGTAGCGCCTGCTGCGTCTGGTCGGTCCACTGCTGCCCGTCCCACCAGCGCTGGGTGCCGGTCCCGTCGTCGTACCAGCCGGGCTTCGCATCGGTCATCGTGCCGCTCCTCGTCGTCGGGGCGCCGCCGTGAAAGAGGGCGGGCAGTCGGCTCTGAGCCTCCCACGGGCGACCGTGTCCCGCGCGCGCCGTCGTCCGGCACCGATCGGTGGCGGCCCGGTCGCGGCGCCAGGTCGCAGGCACCACCGGGACGATGTGTACAGCCGGCTGGACGGGGTTCGTAGGTTGCGGACTCCGGGCACTACGACTCGTCGTCGTCCCGATACGGTGCGGCTCATGACCACGCCACCAGACCAGCCCCCGAGCAACCCGTCCGCGTCGTCGTCGCCGGTACCGCCTGAACCGTACGGTGTGCCCACGTCCGATCCGGTGCCCTACGCGGATCCGACGGCTGCCCTCGTCCACCAGCAGCCCGCTCCCTCGTACCAGCAGCCGTCGCCGTACCAGCAGCCCGCGTACACCGGTGGCGGCCTCGCCTACACCGGTAGCGGCCTCTACCTCGCGGCCGCCATCATCAACTGGGCGATGCTGGGCATCACGATCGTCTTCACGTTGGGGTTCGGTGTGATCGCCGCCGCCTGGTTCGTCCCGATGACGATCAGTCTCCACAAGGCGGCGAAAGACCCGTACAAGCACACGGCGCTCGGCGTGTGCACGCTGATCTTCTGCGGCCTGATCTCCGGCATCCTCGTCCTGGTCGAGGACGGCAACCGTCCGCCGCGGCCGGTGCAGTAGGCCGGCGACGGCCTTGCCGCGGATCCCGGGGAGGGCCTGCGGCGGCTCTCGGGAATCGCAGGGGGCCGTCCTTCGTTGACACGGACCTCGGGCGTGGCCGGCCGCGCCGCATGCGAGCGTCCTCGCCCCGAGGACGGGACACGAAGATGGACACCCGCACGACGCCAAGGGAGGCCCGCGATGAAGGTCCGTCGTTCGCTGCGCGCACTCAAGAAGGTGCCCGGCTCGAAGGTCGTGCGACGCCGCGGCAAGCTCTACGTCATCAACAAGCAGAACCCGCGGATCAAGGCCCGCCAGGGCTGACACCCGCCGCCAGCCCCGCGCGCCTCGGCGGCGCGGCCGGGCCGCGATGCCAGCCTGGGCCGCATGGCTGAGGCACGACACCCGCACGCCCACGGGCCGGCAACCCCCGTTCCGTCCCGCACCCGTCTCGTGCTCGCCCTGATCCTCCTGCCGGCGATGCTCGCGACCGTGTGGGGCATGGTCGCGCTCTGGCCCGACCGGGACGCCGTCCCGAGCGTGCGCCCGTCACGGCCGAGGGCACGTGGTTCGAGACCGTGACCGTCACCGGCCCGCGCGACGAGGTGACCGGGTCGTTCCCGATCCGCGCCGCGGACGGCAGCGAGTCGACCCTGCAGTCGCCCGACCGGTGGATCCTCATCGAGCCGGGGGACCGGGTGACGGCCCTGTTCGTCGCCCAGGCCGGCCAGAGCGACCCGTACGTGTTCATCGACTTCGAGCGCAAGGCGCCGCTCGGGCTGCTGGTCGCCGCGTTCGTCGCGGTCGTGCTCGCCGTCGCGCGATGGCGCGGCCTGGCCGCGCTCGCGGGCCTGGCAATCGCGTTCGCCGTCGTGGTGGGGTTCACGATCCCCGCGCTGCTCGCCGCGCAGAACGCCCTCCTCGTGGCGCTCGTGACGTCGTCGGCCGTCATGTTCGTCGTCATGTTCCTCGCGCACGGGTTCTCGGCACGCACGACGACGGCGCTGCTGGGCACGCTCGTCGGGCTCGGGCTCACCTCGGGCATCGGGGTGTGGGCGGTCGGTGCCGCCCGGCTGACCGGCGCGACCAGCGAGGAGGCCATGTGGCTGCCGCAGATCGCGCCCGGCGTGACGCTGCCGCAGATCGCGCTGTGCGGGCTCGTGCTGGCCGGCATGGGCGTGCTCAACGACGTGACCATCACGCAGGCGTCGGCCGTGTGGGAGCTGCGCGAGGCCGCGCCGCACACCCCGCGGCGGGTGCTGTTCGCCCGCGCGATGCGCATCGGCCGCGACCACATCGCCTCGACCGTCTACACCATGGCCTTCGCGTACGTGGGCGCGGCGCTCGCGGTGCTGATGAACCTGTGGCTCATGGACCAGCCGGTGCTCAACGCGGTCGGGTCGGGGCAGATCGCCGACGAGGTGGTGCGGACGCTCGTCGCCTCGATCGGCCTCGTGCTCGCCATCCCGATCACGACGGCGATCGCCGCGCTCGTCGTGCCGGGGCACGGGGCGGGGGAGGCGGGCGGCGTGCCGGCGCCGCGGGAGGCCGATCTCACCGGCGCACCCGCGTAGGGCCGCTGCTGCGCCGTCAGTGCAGCGCCACGGCCACCGCGAGCACCGCCGCGGACGCGGCGACCTCGCCGAGGCCCAGCGCGAGCGGGGTCACGGCGCGGCCGAGCACCGCCCACGCGCGCACCGTCAGCACCGCGAGCAGCGCCGTCGCCCACCACCACGTCAGGTCGTGCAGCACGGCCGACACGCCCGCCACCGCGCAGACCACGGCGTGGTAGGCGACCGAGGCGACGGCGTAGGAGCGCACGCCGCGCTCGCGGATCATCGACTTGACGTACAGCACGGTGCCGAACAGGTACGCCAGCACGAACCCCGCCGCGCCGGCCACGGGCACGAGCGACGCGTCCCAGCCGGCCGGTGCGGCGGGCGGGAGGCAGGCCGCGGCGGCGACGAGCGTCATGAGCGAGGCTGCCGCGACCAGCGCTCCGCCGGCCAGCACCGTCCGCTCCGAACGGTGCGCCGACGCCCACAGGCCCACCGCGAGCAGGGGCACGAACCAGGGCGCCCACCACAGCAGGCGCGCGTCGAGCGCGACGGTCGTCAGGCCCGTCGCCGCGGCCGCCACGGCGTACACCTGCGCGGGCCGCGCGTAGCGTGCCTTGCGCCGCGACTTGAGCCACAGCCCGACGGCGTCGTAGGCGAAGTAGCCGACGAACCACGTCACCAGCAGCGCGACCAGCGCGGGGCGCGGGCCGTGGGCGGCGATGCCGCGCCAGGCGCCGACGGCGAACGGCAGCGCGAGCATGGCCCACGCGCCGTGCTGGTGTGGCACCCACCCGGGTCGTCGTCGTGCCATGGCACCCGAGCGTAGGGGCGGGCGTCGCGTCCCGTGCGTCGCGTGTCGGTGGCCGGTCGTCGCGCGACGCCGTCGTGTGCGGGTCCGGGGGCGGCGCGGTCAGCGGGCGCGGTCAGCGGGTGGCGCGGTCAGCGGGCGGCGGGTCGTCCGCCGGAGGACGCCCGCGCCGCCGCGCGGGCCGCAGCCCGGCAGGCGTGCGGCCCGCGCGCGCGAGCGCGTCGCGCAGCACCCAGTCGATCTGGGCGTTGAGGCTGCGCAGGTCGTCGGCGGCCCAGCGCGCGAGCGCGCCGTGGACGGCGGGGTCGAGCCGCAGCAGGACGGCCTTGCGCTCGCGGGCGGATGCCTGCGGGGGCTCGTCGCGCGGTTCGTCCGGGGCGGTCACTGGTAGAGCGACCCCGTGTTGATGACAGGGCTGACGCGACTGTCGCCGCACAGCACGACGAGCAGGTTGGACACCATGGTGGCCCGGCGTTCGTCGTCGAGGGTGACGACGGAGTCGCGTTCGAGGCGTGCGAGGGCGTCCTCGACCATGGAGACGGCGCCCTCGACGATGCGGTGCCGGGCGGCGATGATCGCCCCGGCCTGCTGGCGCTGCAGCATGGCTTGGGCGATCTCGGGGGCGTAGGCGAGGTTGGAGATGCGGGCCTCGATGACCTCGACGCCGGCGAGGCCGATGCGGGCGGCGACCTCGGCCGCGATCTCTCCCGAGACGACGTCGGTGGCCCCGCGCAGCGAGCTCTCGCCGGCCTCGGGCTCGTCGTAGGGGTGGGCCATGGCCATGTGCCGCAGCGCGGACTCCGACTGGACGCGCACGAAGTCCTGGTAGTCCTCGACGCCGAAGACCGCCTTGGCGGTGTCGGCGACCTGCCAGACGACGATGGCCGCGATGTTGATCGGGTTGCCGTCGGCGTCGTTGACCTTCAGCTCGCTGGTCTCGAAGTTGCGCACGCGGACGGACACGCGCCGGCGCAGCGACAGCGGCACGGTGTACAGCAGGCCGGTGTGCCGGATCGTCCCGACGTACCTGCCGAAGAACTGCACGACGCGGGTGCTGCCCGGGCTGATGACGGTGATCCCGGAGCACAGCACGAGGGCGGCCAGGAAGACGACGGCGCCGAGCGAGCCGAGCGCCGCGCTGCCGTCGGCGTCGGCGCGGACCCACAGGACGACGGCCAGCACGAGGCCGCCGAGGGCCAGGAGGAGGGCCGCGGCGGCCGGGCCGGTGCCGAGCGTCCAGGCGGGGCGCTCGTCGACGTCGACGCGCACGCCCTGGTGGCCTACGGGGTGGGCGGCAACGCTGATGTCGGACATCGGTCTCCCTCTTCGTCATCCTGTGATACCAAACTGATATCACTTTATCAGGACGACGCGCAGGGTGCGCGGCCCGTGCACTCCCTCGACACGCTCCAGCTCGATGTCGCTCGTCGCGGACGGCCCGCTGATCCACGTCAGCGGGCGCCCCGCGCGCACGGGCGCCGCCAGGCGGGCGACGGCCTCGGGGACGTCCGGCACCAGATCGGCCTCGCGCACCACGCACACGTGCAGGTCGGGCACCAGGCTCAGCGCGCGCCGCCCCTGGCCCGGCCCGTGGTCGAGCACGATCGTGCCCGTCACTGCGATGCCCAGCGTCGCGCCCGTGACGACCGCGTCGACGCGGTCGAGCGCGGCGGCGTCGGCGTCGTCGTCGACGTCGGCAGCGACGTCCCCCAGCCATGCGGGCGGCAGGCCCGGCGGCACGACGACGCGCCGCGCCGCCCCGAGCGCGTCCCGCACGGCCGCCGCGACGTCGGCGGGAGCCACGCGGACGACGGTCGCGCGGTAGTCCTCGACCCGCGCGGTGAACAGCGCGGCGACGTCGGCCGCGCCCGCGACCGCGTCGTCTCCCGTGTCGTCTCCCGTGTCGTCTCCCGCGCCGTCACTCCGGTCGGGCGCCGGCAGTCGGTCCGCGGTGCGCAGTGCCGCCCGCACCCGGCCCAGGACGTCGTCGCGCGCGCTCATCGCTCGCCCCTCTCGCGCTTCCACCACGACCGGAACGTCTCGGGAGCCGGCACGGGCGCGTCGCGCGCGTCGCTCCAGGCGGCCAGTGGTCCGGGCAGCCTGCCGATCCGCTCGCGCCCGCGCAGCGCACGCCCGGCGAGCGCGCTCACTCGCTGGGCGCCCTCCAGGCGCGCGGGCGACGCGAGGGTCCAGGCCGTAGCCTTCATCGCCAGCGCCTCAGGGGTCGGCAGGCCGCCACGCTTCTCGTCTACCACGCGGGTGCGCAGCCGCACCAGTAGGTCGGGGATCTCGATCCGCACCGGGCAGGCGTCGAAGCAGGCGCCGCACAGCGACGACGCCGAGGGCAGCGCCCTGTCCACCGCCGACGTCGTGCCGCGGATCAGGGGGTTGAGCACGGCGCCGATCGGCCCGGGGTACACCGAGCCGTAGGCGTGCCCGCCCACCCGTTCGTACACGGGGCAGACGTTGAGGCACGCCGAGCAGCGGATGCACCGCAGCGCCTGGCGCCCGAGGTCGTCGGCGAGCGCGTCGGTGCGGCCGTTGTCGAGCAGCACGACGTGGACGGCCTGCGGGCCGTCGCCGGGCGTGACCCCCGTCCACATCGAGGTGTACGGGTTCATGCGTTCCCCGGTCGAGCTGCGCGGCAGGAGCTGGAGGAACACGTCGAGGTCGGCGAACGTGGGCACCACCTTCTCGATGCCGACGACGGCGATGAGCGTCTCGGGCAGCGTGAGGCACATGCGCCCGTTGCCCTCGGACTCCACGACGACGAGCGTGCCGGTCTGCGCCACGGCGAAGTTCGCCCCGCACACCGCGACCTTCGCCCGCAGGAACTTCTCGCGCAGGTGGCCCCGCGCGGCCTCGGCGAGCCGGGCGGGCTCGGACGTCAGGTCGGCGGGTGCGCCCACCCCGACCTGGCCCATCTCGCGCAGGAAGATCTCGCGGATCTCGGCCCGGTTGCGGTGGATCGCCGGGACGAGGATGTGGCTGGGCTGGTCGTGGCCGAGCTGCACGATGAGCTCGGCCAGGTCCGTCTCCCACGCCCGGATCCCGGCCTGCTCGAGCGCCTGGTTGAGCTCGATCTCCTGCGTCGCCATCGACTTGACCTTGACGACCTCGTCGGTGCCCGTGGCGCGGACCAGGCCCGTCACGATCCGGTTGGCCTCCTCGGCGTCGCGCGCCCAGTGCACGCTCGCCCCGGCTCGCGTCAGCGACTCCTCGAGCTGGGTGAGGTAGGTGTCGAGGTGGGTGAGCGTGTGGTCCTTGATCGCCGCGCCGTTGCTGCGCAGCCGCTCCCACTGGTCGACCTCGGCGACGGCGCGGGCCCGCTTCGCGCGGATGGTGTGCGTGGCGTGGTGCAGGTTGCGGCGTAGCTGGGCGTCGTCGAGGGCCCGCCGCGCGGCCGTGGGGAACGCCGGCATCCCGACGAAGGTGCCCGTCACGCGGCCACCTCCTCGGTGGCGGCCAGCACCTCGGCCAGGTGCATGACGCGTACCCCGGCGCGCTGGCGGCCGAGCAGCCCGCCGATGTGGGCCAGGCAGGAGTTGTCGCCCGCGACCAGCACCTCCGCGCCGGTCTCGCGCACGTGCCGGGCCTTGTCGGCGCCCATCGCGACCGACACCGCGGCGTTCTTGACGGCGAACGTCCCGCCGAACCCGCAGCACTCCTCGGCCGCCGGCAGCTCGACGAGGTCGATGCCCCGCACGGCCCGCAGCAGCCGCAGCGGCCGGTCGCCCACGCCCAGCATGCGCAGCGAGTGGCACGTCGGGTGGTAGGTGACGCGGTGCGGGAACGCCGCCCCGACGTCGGTCACGCCGAGCACGTCGACCAGGAACTCGCTGAGCTCGAAGACGGTGCGGGCCCGCGCCGTCGCGCGCTCGGCGAGCGCGTGCTGACCGCACCGGCGTGCCACGGTCGCGTGCTGGTGGCGCACCGAGCCGACGCACGAGCCCGACGGCGCCACGACGGCGTCGTACCCCTCGAACACGTCCGCGAACCGCTCGACCAGGGGCAGCGCCTCGCGGCCGTACCCGGTGTTGGTGAGCATCTGGCCGCAGCACGTCTGACCGAGCGGGAACTCGACGGTGCAGCCGAGGCGCTCGAGCACGGTCACCACGGCCTGGGGCGTCTGCGGCCACACCGTGTCGTTGTAGCAGGTGGCGAACAGGGCGACGCGCATGCCGGACCCTCCCGTTCAGGTTCGCGGCCGCAGCCGCAGGTCGTTCATCCCGCCGTCGACGGCCAGGGCGGTTCCGGTGGTCGAGCCCGCGGCGGGGCTCGCGAGGTAGGCGACGGCGTCGGCGACCTCCTGCGGGTCGACGAGGCGCCCGTGCGGCTGGCGTGCCTCGAGCGCGGCGCGCTCGGCGGCCGGGTCGTCGGCGTGCGCGAGCAGCCGCCCGATCCACGGGGTGTCCGCGGTGCCGGGGTTGACGCAGTTGACGCGGACGCCCTCGGGCAGGTGGTCGGCGGCCATCGCGCGGGTCAGCGCGAGCACCGCGCCCTTGCTGGCGCTGTACAGCGCACGCTGCGGCAGGCCCGCGGTCGCGGCGATCGACCCCGTGTTGACGATGGCGGCCGACGGCGAGCGCCGCAGGTGGGGGAGCGCGGCGCGGCTGACGCGCACGGCGCCGAGCACGTTGACGTCGAGCACGCGCCGCCATTCGTCGTCGGGGTTGTCGGCCACGGTGCCCTGCGCGCCGACGCCGGCGTTGTTGACGAGGATGTCGAGCCGGCCCAGCTCGCGCACGACCGTCGCGACGGCGTCGCGCACCGAGGCGTCGTCGGAGACGTCGGCGCGCACGGCGAGCGTGCCGGCGGGGGCGCCGGCGGGGTCTCGGTCGAGCACGGCGACGCGCGCGCCGCGACGCTGGAGCGTGGTGGCGACGGCGGCGCCGATGCCGCTCGCGCCGCCCGTGACGACGGCGACCAGGCCGTCGAGGTCGGCGCTCATCGTGCCCGCCCCGCGGTGGCTGCCGCGCCGACCGTGCGCCCGCCCTCGGGCGGCGACCAGGCGCGGACCTCCTGGCGTTGGCGGCCGAGGCCGTCGATCTCCAGCTCGACGACGTCGCCGGGGGCGAGGTAGGGGAACCGCCCGCTGAGCGCGACGCCCTCCGGGGTGCCGGTCAGGACGAGGTCGCCGGGTTCGAGCGCCAGGTACTGCGACAGGTGGTGCACGAGGTGCTCGACGCCGAAGATCATGTCGGCCGTCGTCGAGTCCTGGCGGGGCTCGCCGTTGACCCAGCTGCGCAGGCGCAGCGCGCGGTGGTCGAGCTCGTCGGGGGTGACGAGCCACGGGCCGGTCGGGTTGAAACCGGGCGCGCACTTGCCCTTGCTCCACTGCCCGCCCGAGTCCTGGAGCTGGAAGGTGCGCTCCGACAGGTCGTTGGCGAGCACGAACCCGGCGACGTGCGCGAGCGCCTGGCCGGGGGAGTCGAGGTAGCTCGCATGCCGGCCGATGACGACGCCGAGCTCGACCTCCCAGTCGGTCGCGACGCTGCCGCGCGGGATGACGACGTCGTCGTCGGGGCCGACGACGGTCGAGGGCGTCTTGAGGAACATGACCGGTGCGTCCGGGGGCGCGACCCCGGACTCGGCGGCGTGCGCCGCGTAGTTGAGGCCCACACAGATGACGGCGCCGGGCCGGGCGATCGGGGCGCCCGTGCGCAGCCCGGTGGTGTCGAGGCGCGGGAGCAGGCCGGCGGCGAGGGCTGCGGCGGCGCGCCGCGGCCCGTCGTCCGACAGGAAGGCGCCGTCGATGTCGGGGGTGATGCCGGACAGGTCGTAGGTGGTCCCGTCGTGGACGAGCGCGGGACGTTCGGCGCCGCGCGGGCCGAGTCGGGCGAATCGCATGCTGCTCCGTTCACGCCGCGAGGCCGCTGCGCCTCAGGACGAACGAGTGGGTCTGATGTCTCGGCCAGCCTAGGCGAGCAAGAACGGAGATGTCATCTCGTTGACGGCGCAGACATCCGATGTTTATCGTGTGACGTCTCTCACCACCCACGACGTGCACGCCAAGCCCGAAGGATCACCGTGAGTCGTTTCACCACGTTCGCCACCGACGACGTGCGCTTCCCGACGTCGCTGTCGCTCGACGGCTCCGACGCCATGAACCCCGACCCCGACTACTCGGCCGCCTACCTGCGGCTGGGCACCGACGCCGGCGACGGCCTGACGGGGCACGGGTTCGTGTTCACCATCGGCCGCGGCAACGACGTCCAGGTCGCCGCCATCGACCTGCTGCGCGAGCGCATCCTGGGCCGCGACGTCGAAGAGACGCTCGCCGACCTCGGCGGCCTGTGGCGCGAGCTCGTCCACGACTCCCAGCTGCGCTGGCTCGGCCCCGAGAAGGGCATCGCGCACATGGCGATCGGCGCCGTCGTCAACGCCGCCTGGGACCTGCGCGCCAAGCGCGAGGGGCGGCCCCTGTGGCAGGTCCTCGCCTTGCTCAGCCCCGCCGAGATCGTCGACCTGGTCGACTTCCGCTACCTGTCCGACGCCCTGACGCCGGCCGAGGCGATCGACCTGCTGGAGAAGGCGCTCCCCGGACGCGCCGAGCGCGAGGCCGACCTGCTGGCCACCGGCTACCCGGCCTACACCACGACGCCCGGCTGGCTCGGCTACGACGACGCCAAGCTCGTCCGCCTGTGCCGCGAGGCGGTCGCCGACGGGTTCACCCAGATCAAGCTCAAGGTGGGCGCCGACCGCGCGGACGACGTGCGGCGCCTCGCGCTCGCGCGCGACGCCGTCGGCCCCGGCGTCGCCATCGCCGTCGACGCCAACCAGCGGTGGGACGTCGCCGAGGCCGTCGAGTGGATGGCCGCGCTGGCCCCCTACGACGTCGCCTGGATCGAGGAGCCCACGAGCCCCGACGACGTGCTGGGCCACGCGGCGATCGCGCGCGCGGTCAGCCCGATCCCCGTCGCCACCGGCGAGCACGTCGCCAACCGGGTGGTGTTCAAGCAACTCCTCCAGGCGCAGGCGATCGACGTGCTCCAGCTCGACTGGTGCCGCGTCGCGGGCGTCAACGAGAACGTCGCGAACCTCCTGCTGGCCGCCAAGTTCGGCGTGCGCGTGTGCCCCCACGCGGGCGGCGTCGGGCTGTGCGAGGTGGTCCAGCACCTGTCGATGTTCGACTACGTCGCCGTCTCGGGCACGACCGCGGGGCGCATGGTCGAGTACGTCGACCACCTGCACGAGCACTTCGTGACCCCCGCCGTCGTCACGCGCGGCCGCTACCAGACGCCCACCGCGCCGGGCAGCGGGGCGCAGATGCTCGCGGACTCGATCGAGGCGTACCGCCATGCCTGAGCCCGCCGCGCCCGACCCCGGCGCGCGGGACGACGACCTCGCGCCGCCCGCGCGCCCGGGCGCCGCAGCGCTGACCGGCTTCCTGTCCGGCCCGGGGCGCCTCGGCTACGGCGCCGCCAACGTGGGCAACCTCTACCGGGCCATGACCGACGACGACGCCCACGCGATCCTCCAGGCTGCGTGGGACGCCGGCATCCGCCACTTCGACACCGCACCGCACTACGGGCTGGGCCTGTCCGAGCGCCGGCTCGGAGCGTTCCTGCGCACCAAGCCGCGCGACCAGTACGTCGTGTCGACCAAGGTCGGGCGGCTCCTGGTGCCCCACCCCGCCGGCGCGGGCACGCTCGACCTGGCCGAGGGCTTCGCGGTGCCCGCGGACGTGCGCCGCGAGTGGGACGTGACCGCGGCGGGCGTGCGCCGCAGCCTCGAGGAGTCGCTCGCGCGGCTCGGCCTGGACGCCGTCGACGTCGTCTACCTGCACGACCCCGAGCGGTTCGACCTCGACCGCGGGCTGGGCGAGGGCCTGCCCGCCGTGGCGGCGCTGCGCGACGCCGGGCTGGTGCGCGCGGTCGGCGTCGGGTCGATGGTCGACGAGGCGCTGCTGCGCGCGGCACGCTCGGGGCTCGTCGACCTGCTCATGATCGCCGGGCGGTTCACGCTCGCCGACCCCTCCGCCGCGGCCCAGGTGCTGCCCGCCTGCCGCCGCCACGGCGTGCGGGTCGTCGCCGCCGCCGTGTTCAACTCGGGCCTCACGGCCCGCTCCGAGCCGCCCGACGACGCGCGCTTCGACTACGGCCCGGCCGCCCCCGAGCTCCTGGCCCGTGTGCGACGCATCGCCGCCGTGTGTCGTGAGCACGACGTCGACCTGCCCGTCGCGGCCGTGCAGTACCCGCTGCGCGCCGACGTCGTCGCGTCCGTCGTCGTCGGCGGGGGGCGGCCCGAGCAGGTGCGGCAGAACGCCGCCCGCCTCGCCCGGCCCGTGCCCGAGGCCCTGTGGGCGGCGCTCGCGAGCGAAGGGCTGGCGGTGTGATCCTCGACAGCCACCTGCACCTGTGGGACCGGTCCGCGAGCGCCTACGCGTGGATCCCGCCGGGGCCGCTGGACCGGACGTTCACGGTGGGGGAGGCGCGTGCCGAGCTCACCGCGGCCGGTGTCGACGCGGCCGTGCTGGTCCAGGCCGAGGACTCGACGGCCGACACGCGCGCCATGCTCGCGGCGGCGGACGACCCGGTCGGCGGCGGCGTCGTCGCGGGCGTCGTCGGCTGGGTGCGGCTCGACGACCCGCCGACGGCGGCCGCCCAGCTCGCGGCGTACGGCGAGCGCCTGTGCGGGGTGCGCCATCTGGTCCACGACGACCCGCGCGACTTCCTCGCCCTGCCGTCCGTGCGGGCGAGCCTGCGGCTGGTGGCCGAGGCCGGCCTGGCGTTCGACGTGCCCGACGCGTGGCCGCGGCACCTGGGCGCGGTGGCGGCGCTCGCCGATGCGGTGCCGGGGCTGACCGTCGTCGTCGACCATCTGGGCAAGCCGCCGCGCGGCACCGGAGCCATGGCGGAGTGGGAGCGGGCGCTGCGCGAGGTGGCGGCGCGGCCGGGCACCGTGGCCAAGGTGTCGGGGCTGCAGCAGGCCGGGCAGCCGTTCACCGCGGCGGCCCTGCGCCCCGTGTGGGACGTGGCGCTCGACGTGTTCGGCCCTGCCCGGCTGCTGTACGGCGGCGACTGGCCCATGACGGTGCCCGACGGCGGGTACGGGCCGCACTGGGCGGTGGTGCGCGGGCTGGTCGCGGAGCTCGCGCCGGACGAGCGGGCGCAGGTGCTGGCCGGTGCGGCGGTGCGCGCCTACGGGCTCGACGCCGGCCCCGGGGAGGGGCGATGAGCGGCTACCTGCTGGAGGTCGAGGGCGTCAGCAAGGGGTTCCCCGGCGTGCGCGCGCTCGACGGCATGCACCTGGCGCTGCGGTACGGGGAGGTGCTCGCCCTGGTGGGCGAGAACGGGGCCGGCAAGTCGACGCTCATGAAGCTCTTGTCGGGCGTGCACGCGCCCGACGCCGGCACGTTCCGCCTGCGCGGGGAGCCGCTGACGGTCTCGGGCCCGCGGGACGCGCTCCAGCAGGGCATCAGCATCATCTTCCAGGAGTTCAACCTGCTGCCGCATCTGACGGTGGCGCAGAACATCCTGATCGGGCGGGAGCCGCGCACGGGCCCGTTCGTGTCCGAGCGGGCGCTCGTGCGCCAGGCCGGTGAGCTGGTCGAGCGCCTGGGCCTGCCGCTCGACGTGCGGGCCGTCGTCGGGGGCCTGACGGTCGCGAAGCAGCAGATGGTGGAGATCGCCAAGGCGCTGTCGTACGACGCGAGGGTGCTCATCATGGACGAGCCCACCGCGGCCCTGAACGACGCCGAGGTCGAGACGCTGCACGGCCTGATCCGGCGCTTCACGAGCCCCGAGACGGGCGTCATCTACATCTCGCACCGCATGGACGAGCTCACGGCCGTCAGCGACCGCATCACCGTGATCCGCGACGGCCGCTACGTCGACACGCTCGACACGCGCACGACGACGCTGCGCGAGGTCATCTCGCTCATGGTCGGCCGCACGATCGACGTGGACGCGCAGCCGCGCGACGTGCGCGCGGACCGGCCGGTCGTGCTCCAGGTCGAGGGCCTGACGACCCGGGACCTCCTGCGGGACGTGAGCTTCGACGTGCGCGAGGGCGAGATCCTCGCGGTCGCGGGGCTCATGGGGGCGGGTCGCACCGAGGTGGCGCGCGCCGTCGTCGGCGCCGACCGGACGACCGCCGGGACCGTGCGGCTGCGGGGGCGGGCGGTGCGGATCGCGAGCCCCGCCGACGCCGCGCGGCACCGCATCGGGTACCTGTCGGAGGACCGCAAGGGCCTGGGCCTGCTGCTCGATCACGACGTGACCACGAACATCGGCCTGAGCGCGCTCGCCGAGCGGTTCACCCGCCTCGGCCTCGTGCGCGCGGCGGACGTCCGGCGGCGGGCCGGGGAGCTCGTCGAGACGCTCTCGATCCGCACGCCCTCGCTGACGCAGCGCGTGAAGAACCTCTCGGGCGGCAACCAGCAGAAGGTCGTCATCGCCAGGTGGCTCCTCAAGAGCTGCGACGTCCTGATCGTCGACGAGCCGACGCGGGGGATCGACGTGGGGGCCAAGGAGGAGATCTACGCGTTGCTCCAGGACCTCGCGGCGCAGGGCGCCTCGATCGTCATGATCTCCAGCGAGCTGCCCGAGGTGCTGCGCCTGGCGCACCGCGTCGTCGTCATGGCCGAGGGCCGCGTCACCGGCGTGCTCGATCGCGCCGACGCCACCCAGGAGAGCGTCATGCACCTGGCGACGCTCCGGCCCGGCACCGTTCCCGACGACCGCCCGAAGGTGGACCATCGATGAGCACCGTCACCGACATCGCCCCGCGCGGCGCCGCCGCGGCGGGCTGGACCCCACGCCTGCGCGAACGCGTCCAGCAGCTGCTGGCCTTCGCGAGCCTGATCGTGATCGTCGCGTTCTTCTCCTTCGCGAACCCGGCGTTCTTCACCTACGGCAACGTCACGAACATCCTGTTCTCGACGGTCGTGATCGGCACGCTCGCCCTGGGGACGACGTTCGTCATCATCGCGGGCGGCATCGACCTGTCGATCGGCACCGGCATGACGCTGTGCGCGGTGATGGCGGGCGTCTTCATCACGAACGCGGGCGCTCCGGTCTGGTTGGGCGTGCTCGGCACGCTGGCGTTCGGGGCGCTCATCGGCATGCTCAACGGCGTCACCGTGGCGCTGCTGCGGATCCCGCCGTTCATCGCCACGCTCGCGATGATGCTCGTGGCCCAGGGGCTCGCGCTCGTCGTCTCGCACACCACGCCCATCTACTTCAAGGACGCGCCGGGCTACACGAAGATCTCGACCGGCAGCCTGCTGGGGTTCGATTTCCCCAACGCCGTGCTCGTGCTCCTGGTCGTCACGGTCGGCAGCGCCGTCGTGCTCAACACGACGCTCCTGGGCCGGTACACGTACGCCATCGGCAGCAACGAGGAGGCGACGGCGCTGTCGGGCATCGACGTGCGCCGCTGGAAGATCGCGATCTACACGCTCGCCGGGGTGTTCACCGGTCTTGCCGGCGTCATGATCTCCGCGCGGCTGGCCTCGGCGCAGCCCTCCGGGGGGCAGGGCTACGAGCTGCAGGCCATCGCCGCCGTCGTCATCGGGGGCACGTCGCTCGCGGGCGGCAAGGGATCGATCGTCGGGACGCTCATCGGAGCGCTCATCATCTCCGTGCTCAACAACGGCCTGCAGATCATGTCGATCCCGCAGGAGTGGCAGAACGTCATCCTCGGCGCCGTGATCCTCGTCGCCGTGTACGCCGACATCATCCGCAAGCGGGAGGCGTAGACGACCCGCGCTCGCCCTGGCGTGCGAGCGCGCGGTGCACCATCGCTGCCGACCGGTCGCGGCGGCTCCAGCCCCAGCACCAACTCATGAAGGAGTGACAGATGAAGATCCGACGTGCGGGAGCGGCCGTGGCCGCGCTGGCCCTTGCGCTCGGGCTCGCGGCCTGCAGCAGCGGTGCCGGCGCCGAGGAGGACACGCCGTACATCGCCATCGTCTCGAAGGGTTTCCAGCACCAGTTCTGGCAGGCCGTCAAGCAAGGGGCGCAGGAGGAGGCGGAGCGGCAGAACGTCCGCATCACCTTCGACGGCCCGGCGGACGAGACCGACATCGAGGGGCAGATCGACATCCTCGGCAACGCGATCACGAAGAAGCCCGACGCCCTCGGGTTCGCCGCCATCGACTCCAACGCCGCCGCGCCCCTGCTCGAACAGGCCAAGGGCGCGGGCATCCCGGTCATCGCGTTCGACTCGGGCGTCGACAGCGACATCCCGCTGACCATCGCGGCGACCGACAACAAGGCCGCCGCCGCCGAGGCCGCCAAGCACCTGGCGGACCTCGTGGGCGGCAAGGGCACCGTCGCGATGGTCGTCCACGACCAGACGAGCCAGTCGGGCACCGACCGCCGCGACGGCTTCGCCGAGTGGATGAAGGCCAACGCGCCCGGCATCACGCTCCTGCCCGTGCAGTACGGGGGGAGCGACCAGGGGAAGTCGGCCGACATCACCAAGTCGATCCTCCAGGCCCACCCCGACATCGCCGGGATCTACGGGTCGAACGAGGGGACGGCGATCGGCATCGTCAAGGGCATCCAGGAGAGCGGGACGACGGGGGTCGTCGTCGTCGGGTTCGACTCGGGGCAGGCGCAGATCGACGCCATCCGGAGCGGGCTCGAGGCGGGTGCGATCACCCAGGACCCGGTCGGCATGGGCGCCGAGCTCGTCAAGGCGGCCGTCAAGGCGATCGACGGCGAGGACCTGCCGCCGTCGATCGACACCGGGTTCTACTGGTACGACAAGTCCAACATCGACGACCCGAAGATCGACGCGGTGCTGTACGAGTAGCGGGCCGCGGCGCCGGGCGGGCGGCCGCCCGGCGCCGTCGGGTCCCGCGCCGTCAGGCCGGGCGTTCCGCGGCGCGGGCCAGCCAGGTCTCGACGCCCGCGATGTGCGTGGTCAGGCGTGAGCGCACCAGGTCGGAGTCGCCCGTGAGCATCGCGTCGAGGATGGCCTGGTGCTCCTCGAGCGTGCGCCCGACGGCGCCCGCCTCGGTGAGCCCGCGCCAGATGCGTGCGCGGTGGGTGCTGCTGGAGAGCTGGTCGAGGATGCCGCTGAGGTAGGAGTTGCCCGACAGGTCGGCGATCCGGCGGTGGAACGCGAGGTCGTGCTCGACGAGGTTCTCGACCGACGTGTGCGGGTCGACGGCCGCGACAAGCGCGCCGAGCTCCGCGAGCGCCTCGCGTGTCGCGCGGCGGGTGGCGAGGGCGGCGGCGGCGGGCTCGAGGATGCGGCGCACCTCGAACAGCTCGAGGATCGTGCCGTCGTGGTGCAGGTCGACGACGAACCCGATGGCCTCGAGCAGCAGGCGCGGTTCGAGGCTCGTGACGTAGGTGCCGTCACCGCGGCGCACGTCGAGGACGCGGATCACCTCGAGCGCCTTGACCGCCTCGCGCAGCGAGGAGCGGGACAGGCCGAGCCGCTCGCTCAGCTCCTTCTCGGGGGGAAGCCGGTCGCCCGGGCGCAGCTCGCCCGCCAGGAGCATCTCCTTGATCTTGAGGATCGCCTCGTCGGTCACGGCCACAGCACGAGTCTACGGGCAGACATCCGATCTTTGGGCGGCGCTCCCGGTGCTCACCCGCGGCGGCGCGCCTCGCTCGGGGACATGCCGAACTCGGCCCGGAACGCGCGCGAGAAGTGCGCGGCGTCGACGAACCCCCACCGGCTCGCGATCGTCATGATCGACTGGTCGGCGAGCGTCGGGTCGGTCAGCCGGCGCCGACACTGCTCGAGGCGCCGCCGCCGGACCCACGCCGAGACCGTCGTGCCGCGGTCGTGGAAGAGGGCGTGCAGGTGACGCACCGAGACGTAGGAGGCCGCGGCGATCGTCGTCGGCGACAGGTCGGTCGAGCCGAGGTTGTCCTCGATGTGCTGGACGATGTCCTGGAAGGTCCGGTCGCGGTGCTCCAGGCCGCCGCGCGTGAGCTCCAACTCGCGCGCGAGCATGGTCAGGGTCAGGTCGACCGTCGCGTGCGCCAGCCGCACCCCGCTGCGCGACTCGACCTGCGGGAGGTTGTCGGCGAGGCTGCGCAGGAAGGGCGCCACGAGCGAGCCCATGCCCGCGGAGCCGCGCAGCGGCGTGGCCACGAGCTGCAGCACGTCGGCAGGCGGCAGGTCGGCCATGGACGAGGGGAACATGACGACGATGCAGCGCAGGTCGCCCGCGAAGTCGAGCGTGTACGGGTGCGCCGTGTCGTACAGCGTGATCTCGCCGGGTCGCATGACGACGTCGCGCCCGTGCTGGACGAGCATGCCGGAGCCCGCCAGGAGCATCTGGAGCTTGTAGTAGTGGCGGGGCGAGGAGTCGATGAGCTGCGGGGTGCGTTCCGCGGTGTGCCGGCCCGCCTCCACGATCGCGATGTGGACGTCGTCGGCGAGCGCGGTGCTGATGCGTCCGTCGAACGTGTCGGGCCTGTCGGACGTCGTGCGCAGCGGCACGAACGACGAGGACACCGACTGACGGAAGTGGTCGAAGGCGCGGCGAACCGGTGGACGGAGTGTCGCGACCTGCGTCATCTAGGCCCTTGGCGACGGGCCGGGCCGCGGTCCGCACCGTTGCGGTCGCGAGAGCCGGCAGTGGTCCGCGTCACACTACGGACTGTCCATCTGGATAGTCAAGGCGCCCTCACGCGGCCGGGGCCCGGCCCGCGGCCACGACGATCCGCCGGATCCGGTCCAGCACGGGCGCGGCCTCCGGCACGTCACCCATGACCACCTGCTTGAACACCAGCCCGTCGAGCGCGAGCCACACGACGTCGATCAGGTCGTCGTCCTCGATCCCGAGCGCACGCAGCCGGTCCGCGATCGAGTCCCGGTAGGTCTCGTAGTAGCGCCGGACCGCCTCGCGCAGCTCGGGGCGGCGCGTCGACTCGAGCGCCAGCTCGTACTGGAACGCCTCACGCTCCCGGTCGGCGAGGTCCTCGAGACCCAGCGCGAACTCCTCCGCGGTGCGCGGCTGCGGCGTCGACTCGGCGAGGCTGCGCTCGACGGCGTACGCCAGCGCCGCCGCGATCAGCGCGTCGCGCGAGCCGAAGTGGTGCCGCACCAAGCCGTGCGACACACCGGCCTCGGCCGCGACCGCGCGGTAGGTCAGCGCGCGCAGACCAGAACGGGCGACGACGGCGATCGTCGCCCGCAGCAGCGCGGTGCGGTTGGAGATGGCGGTCACGGGCTCAGCGTATGACTGCCTCAGCCGAGCGCCGCGGCCGCCATGAAGCCCACCGCGACGGCGCCCGCCGCCACCTCGACGCGGGCCACCGCCCGCTGCCGCGCCCCGGCCGCCACGACGGCGCTCGCGGCGACGAACGCCGCCGCACCGCCGAGCCCGAGCACCAGCAGCGGGTCGCCGCCCCCGTGATGCCCCGCCGTCGCGGCGCGCGCGCCGTCGTGCGCGCTCGCCGCGGTGAGCACCGCCATCGCGAGCAGGCAGGAGACGTGCAGCAGGTGCAGCGGCCGGTGCCCGCCGCGCCTGCCCGTGGCCGCTGCCGCGACGGCGGCCACGAGCAGGACGACGGACCACGCCAGCGCGGGCAGCCCGCCCGGCACCAGCGCCAGGTCGGCCATGCCCGCCACCATCACCACGCCGGTCCCGACGGCGACCGCGCGCCCGGCCCCGGCCGGCCGGGCCGCGGCGCACGCGACCGCGACCAGGGCCGGGACCAGGGCGACCGCGTGCAGTGCGGCGTGGCCGGTCATGCTCAGCCGTGCTGGTGGTGCTGCGTGCCGTTGTGCCCTGCGCAGTCGTGCCCAGTGCCGTTGGGTCCGGTGCCGTTGGGTCCGGTGCCGTTGTGCCCAGTGCCGTTGTGCCCAGTGCCGTTGTGCTGAGCGGGCGTGGCGCAGTGCGCCGACGCGTTGTCCGGCACGTCGAGCGTGGGGTTGCGGTCGAAGAACCCGTACGGCTTGAGCGTGAACCGCGCGTAGTCGGTCGGCATGATCGGCCAGTCCTCGGGGCGGGGGAAGTGCGTGAGCCCGAACGTGTGCCACAGCACGACGTCCTCGCCGTCGATCGGGCGGTCCTTGGCCCGCCACGCGGCGAGCCCGTCGCCGCCGGCGTGCTGGTTGATGTGCGTGCCCGCCGCGTAGCGCTCGTCGTCGGCGAACCGCGTGACCCACACGTGCTTGGTGGCGAACGCGGCGCGCCGCGCGATGGGCGAGTCGTCGGCGGCCAGCAGCGTGGGGGTGTGCTCGGCGAACAGCACGTACGCCGTCGGGCGGCCGAGGCCGTTGGTGCGCTCGGTCGAGCTGATGTGCCACGTGCGGCCCACGGCGCCGTCGGCCTCGCGCGCGGCGTGGCCCTCCGACGTCAGGCGGGTGCGGCGGTTGGTGAACGCGTTGCCGTGGGGGTTGGTCTCGCTGATCGGCAGGCGCACGCCGTCGACCTCGTCGACCGCGTTGGGCGTGCCGTCGATGTCGAGGTCGAGCCGGGCCGAGAACAGGTGCTGGTGGACCGGGGCGCCCACGCCCGGGGAGACGAGCGTCGCGTACGGGTACGGCTCGCCGTCGGGGCCGTCGCCGGGGTAGGCCGACGGGAACAGGATGCCGGTGAGCTTGGCCTCGCACTCGATGGTGCCGTCGAGGTACAGGTACCAGTAGAAGCCGTAGTCGTAGTTGCCGACGGTGGTGAAGAACGAGATGACCATGCGCCGCTGGCGGCGCGTCGCCGCCACCCCGGTGAAGCCGTCGGAGTGCTTCCACAGGACGCCGTAGTCCTCCTCGTGCATGCAGATGCCGTTCTTGACCACGCGCGGGTTGCCCGACTCGTCGGCGAGCGTGACGTCCAGGTAGTGGATCTCGCCCAGGCAGTCGCAGCCCAGCTCGAGCGAGTTCACGTACCGCCCGAACAGGTACTCGCCGGTGTCGAAGTAGTTCTGCCAGAACCGCGTGGGCGACGGGTCGCCGTAGGGCACCACCATCTCGGAGATCGAGGCGCGGTAGACCACCGAGCGCTGCTCGTCGCCGTCGGCGATCGACATGCGGTGCAGCACCAGGCCCTCGCGCGCGTCGAAGGCCACACGCACCTGCCAGCCCTCCCAGGTCATCAGGCCGTCGTCGTCCACGGTGAACGACGGGCCCTGCGGCTGGGTGATCTCGATGGGCTTGAGCGTGGTGCGCGGCGGCCCGGCGACCTCGGGGTCGAGGTAGTTGCCGTGCGGCTCGGGCACCGGCATCGTCGCGTGGTCGATGACGCGCGTGACCTGGCGGCGCGTGAGGTCGACGTAGGCGACCAGGCCGTCGACGGGGTGCGCCCACGGGTGGTCGGTCGGGAAGTCCTGCCGGAACCCGAAGACGCGGGCCATGCGCCGGCCGGCCTCACCCTCGATCCCGAACTCCCCGGCCGACAGCGGCACGGTCACGACCTGTTCGGGGGTCAGGTCACGCTTGGCCAGCGCCGCGACCCACTCGGGCGAGGCGGCGACGATCTGCGGCACGAGGTCGAACTCGGCGTCGAGGATCGGCAGCTGCCCCACCTCGGCGCTCTGGAGCACCTCGTCGCTCACGACGACGCCCGCGGTCACGTCGACGACGACGTCGTGCTGGACGCCGCTCTCCAGGTCCAGCAGCTGCACGCGCACCTGCCGTGCGGGCAGGTCGCCCGTGCCCGCCTCCCACGCCAGGACGTCGGCCTTGGGCGCGTCCAGCAGGCCCACGTAGGCGAAGCGGGTCGTCGCGGCCACCAGCCCGGCCGCCGAGACGACGGCGGACGCCGCGGTGATCTCCTCGGCCGTGAGCGTCGACAGCGGGTGGCGGGTCGTCGGACGGGTCGTGGTCAAGCCGGCGTGCGGCATCGGGTCTCCTCCTCGGGCGTGGCGGCGCGACGTCGCGCGATCACGCCCAGCGTCTCGAAGGAGGCCGCGGTGGTGGTTGACCCAGAGCGTTCGCCGTTTGCCCCGGCGTGCAGGCTCGGGCCCCAGGCCCGCAGCGGTCCGTCAGGACGCCTCCGGCTCGGCGTCCTCCGCGGGCCGGTACGTGCAGGAGACCCCGTGGTCGGGCCGGTAGGTCCACGTGTGCGAGTTCTCGCTCACCAGCGTGCTGCCGAGGAACACGCGGCGGTGGTTGGTGATGGTGAACCCGTCCTGCCCGGGCGCGCGCGGGGTGCAGCCCGGGTCGGCCGACGGCGTCGCCCGGGCCGGCTGGACGTTGCGCTTGGGCCCGGCCGTGGACTCGACGCGGAAGTGCTCGGTGCCCCACACCTCGACGTGGAGCTGCCCGCCTCCGACCCACGAGCGCAGCACGGCGCCGTGCGGTGTGTTGTTGCGGAACCGCAGGTCGATCGACCCGGTGGCGATCGTCGCCTCACGGCCCGCCGGGTAGCGCGGGATCCACATCGAGTGCGGCTGCCTCTCGACGATCTCGAACCCCGCGAAGTGCGCCGCGTTGTACACGTTGGTGGCCATCTGCGAGAGCCCGCCGCCGAGCCCCGGCTGGAGCTGCCCGCCGACGATGACCGGAGCGTTGCCGAACCCTCGCGCGGGTGTGATCGGACCCAGCGCGTCCAGCAGCGAGAACGTCTCCCCGGGCCGCACGAGCGTCCCGGTCAGCAGCTCGGCGCCACGCCGCAGGTTGTTCGTGCGGACGACGTCGTTGGTGATCGCCGTCGAGAAGCTCGACACGACCTCGCGCACGCCGAGGGCCTCGAGCGAGGCACGCGTCTGCTCGGGCTCCTGGTCCACGAGACCGGCCTGAGCGACCCTCGCGTCGCCGAGCGCGGCCGTGCGGACGGCCTCGGCCAGTGCGGCGGCGTCGAGTGTCGTCCCGGGCGCGCCTCCGGCGACCTGCGGCCGCCCGTCGGCGAACACGAACCGGGCGTCCTCGGCGTGCGTCAGCAGGTCCGTCGTGCGCTCGACGACGGCGTCGCGCAGCGCGTCGCCGTCGAACCCGGCCACGAGCTCGCCGCCGCGCGGCGTGAAGGTCGCGGCGGACGCGAGGACGTCGGCGGGCAGCTCGGGGACCTGCCCGCCGACCTCGACGGTCACGGGAGCGGAGACGATCAGGCGGGCCTGCGCGTAGGCGGCGTCGGTCGCCTCCTGGGGGATCGCGGGCGCGACGGTCTCGGCGGGCACGTCGAGCGGGCCGTCCTCGACCAGCCACCGCGAGCGCAGCGCCAGGGCCACGTCCTCGGGCTGCACGCGCGAGCCGTCCTGCGCGGCGGTGGCCACGGGCTCCCCGTCCGTGAAGCCGACGGTGCCGTCGACGGGCTCGACCGCGAGCAGGCCGGCGAGGTCCTGCGCGGCCGACGCGAGCCGCTCGTCGTCCACGCGGACGACCGGGGCGGCCTCGCCGCCGCCGGTCAGGTGCGCCCACAGGCGCAGCGGGTCCAGCGAGAACCCGGTGAGCGCGTCGACCGTCGCCTCGGCGTCGAAGCCCAGGCCCGCGTCGGCCGGGTCGGCCCATGCCGACGCCGCCGCAGTCGCCACCTCGACCGGATCGCCGGTGACCCCCGCGAGCCCGGCGTCGAGCCGCGCGACGGCGTCGTCGTGCCCGAGCCCGCCGACGTCGACGCCCGCGACGGAGGTCCCGGCCGGGACGCGCCCGGTGAGCAGCCACTGGGCGCCGGCGTACGTGCCTGCCACGAGCGCCAGGCCCGCAGCCGCCACGGCGACGGTGCGCAGGCGCCGCCGCCGGGGGGCGTCGTCGCCCGGCACGGGGACGACGGGCAGCGAGAGCGTGGCCACGGCGGCCTGTGTCGCGGGTGCAGGGCTCGCGGGTGCAGGGCTCGCGGGTGCGGGGCTCGCGGGTGCAGGGCTCGCGGGTGCGGGGGTCACCGGGGCAGGGGTCGGCTGCGCGGGCGCGGGCTCGCGCTCGGTCGGGTGGCCCATCACTTCGCTCCGTACGTTTCGGGACTGGCGGTCGGGCGTGTCTCGCGGTCGCGGCGCCTTGGGTCCACCCGACCCTAGGCGGCGGCGCGGCGCCCCAGCGCCCCTCGTCGCGCATCGGTGCCCGCCGGCGGCGGGTCGTGACCGGTCGCCGCGGTGTGCGCGGACGCGCCCGGACGGTGGACGTGGCTTCCCGGATGCTGCCCGGTCTGGAACAGTGGTCACTCGTGTCACAGACCATCGCCGTCGCGCCTGCCCGCACCCTCGTCGAGATCCTGCCCGCCGGACGCGTGCGCACCGTCACCGCCGTCGTGCTCGGTGCCGTCGCCGTCGCCGTGCTGGGGCAGGTCGCCGTGCCGTTGCCCTTCACCCCCGTCCCGCTGTCGCTGGGCACGCTCGCCGTGCTCGGTGTGGGAGCCGCGCTCGGCCCGCGGCTGGCCGCGGCGTCGATCGGCCTGCTGGTCGTCGCGGGCGTGAGCGGCCTGCCGGCCTTCGCAGGCGGCACGAGCGGCTGGGCCTTCGCGTCGTTCGGCTACGTCCTCGGCTACCTGCCGGCCGCCGTCCTGATGGGATGGCTCGCGCGGACCGGGCGCGACCGCTCCGTGTGGCGCACCTTCGCCGGGGCCGCCGGCGCCAGCGCCCTGGTCTACGCCGTGGGTGCGCCGTGGCTGGCCGTGTACGCGCACCTCTCGCTCGGCGAGACGCTCGCCGCGGGCGTGCTGCCCTTCCTCGCGGGCGACGCCGTCAAGGCCGCGGTCGTCGCGGGCGTGCTGCCGACGCTGTGGGCGGCGCAGCGGTTCGTCTCCGCGCGCCGCTGAGACGCCGCTGAGACGCGGCCGAGACGCGGCCGAGACGCGGCCGAGACGCCGCCGGCGGGGGCTGCCGGCACCGGCGCGCGGCCGGGGACGGTCCACGTCGGCCGCGCTCAGCGAGCCGTCGTGAGCCGCCCGACGGCGTAGCGGCAGGCGAGCACGCCCGTCGTCGTCGGTGTCGCGTCGAGCAGGCGCAGGTCCTTGTGGTGCTCCTCGGCGAACAGGCGGTGGCCGGAGCCCAGCAGGATCGGGTAGATCAGCAGCACGTACTCGTCGACCAGCCCGGCTGCGTCGAGCGCCTGCACCAGCTCGCCGCTGCCGAGCACGGTGAGCGTCCCGTCCCACGACTCCTTCAGGCGCCGCACGGTCAGGTGGGCGTCGCCCGCGTGCAGCTCGCTGTTCGGGTACGGCAGCGGCGTCGAGGGGTCGCGGCTGACGACGTGCTTGGGCGTGTCCAGGAGCTCCTGCGGGGGCGGCCCCGGCGCGTCGGTCGTGGCGTGCCGCAGCAGGTCCTCATAGGTGCGGATCCCCAGCAGCAGGCCCGTGCTCGACGCCAGCATCGTCGCCGTGATCTGCGCGAGCACGTCGTCGTCGTACCCGGTGGCCCAGCCGCCGTGGGCGAACCCGCCGCGCACGTCGGTGTCGGCTCGCCACGGCGCCTGCATGACGCCGTCGAGTGTGATGTGCTCGTAGACGGTGACCGTTCCCATGGTGCCGACCTCCCGAGGACCAGCCTCGCGGCGCATGATGGAAGGCACCACTCGACGACGAGGAGGACGACCATGAGGGCGACAGTGGGAGACCGGATCGTACGGGCGTCGGGCCGGGTCGACGGCGCGGTGCGCGACGGCGTCGTCACGGCGGTGCGCGGCGAGGGCGGTGGCCCGCCCTACACGGTGCGCTGGTCGGACACGGACGAGGAGTCGCTGGTGTTCCCCGGCGGCGACTGCCTGGTCCAGCCGGCCGCGGAGCACGCCGAGCAGGCGGACGCGACCGTCGCGCACCCGCGCAGCCGCACGTGGCACGTGCAGGTGACGATGGTCGAGTCGGGCCCGAGCACGACGGCGGAGGCGACGCTCGTGGCAGGCGACGTCGGCAGGCTGCGTGCCGTCGGACGTGCGCAGAAGGACCCGGCCGACGTGGAGGTCGCCGTCGTCGGCGACGAGATCGCCGCCGGGCGGGCGCTGCGGCGCCTGGCCGACACCCTGCTCGGTCAGGCCGAGCACGACATCGCGGCCCAGACCGGAGTGCACGGGCACGTCCACGCCTGACCGCGCCGGCTGGCGTGCGTCTGGCGGCGCGCGTCAGCCGAGCAGAGCGGCGCCGTACTTGAGGACGACGACGGCGAGCGTCGCGAGGAGCCACGCCGACAGCAGGAAGCCCAGCCCGCCGCTGCGCACCACCGCCATCGCTGCGCGCTGGACTCTCGGCGGCCAGTGCAGGTTGTTGTCGAGGATGTTGAGGTGCAGCATCGAGAAGAAGACGACGGTGGTCGCCAGCTGCACCGTCAGGCACCACGGGCACAGCGCGTGGATCTGGAAGACGGCCTCGAAGAAGAGCCAGTAGGCGAACACGAACCCGAACAGGTAGATCGTCTGCGCGGCGATCATGAACCACTTCGGGAACCGCGTCCCCGCCAGACCCAGCACGGCGATCGTGATGACGACGGGCTCGGCGGCCAGGCCGAGGAACGCGTTGGGGAACCCGAAGAGCGACGCCTGCCACGACAGCGCGACCGTCGAGCAGGACACCACCGTGCTGATGTCGCACGAGAGGACCGCGTCGGGGTTGGCTGCGAGCGTCACGGCCTCCGACGAGAGCTTGAAGGCAGCGAACAACGAGATCAGCGCGCCGACGAGCATCTCGCCGAACAGCCAGCGCCGCGAGTGGAAGAAGCCGGTCGGCCGCGGTTCGCCGAGGACGTCGTCGGGCGCCTCGTCGGACACGGTGGCGGGCGTGATGGTCACAAGAACTCCCCGGGGTCGCGTTCGGTGCCAGGCTAGCGCGCGTCCGGAATGCGCAGGTCCTCCGTGACCGCTCAGGGCGTCGTGTAGGTCGCCTTGACCACGAGCACCGGTACCGGTGCGTCGAGCAGCACGCGTTGCGTCGTCGTCCCCAGCACGAACGTGCCCTCGCTCGACCGGTTGCGGGTGCCGATGGCCACCAGCGTCGCGTGGACCGCCTCGGCGGTGTCGAGGATCGCGTCGCTGGGCTCGGCGTCCGCGGGACGGTAGGTGACGGCGGGGGCGGCGACGCCGGGCGGGAGGGCCGCGAGCGCCGTGGCCAGGGTCGCGGGCGGCTGGGTGCCGGGGTTGAGCACCAGCACCGCGAGGGGGAGGCGTCGTCGGGCTGCCTCGGAAGCGCCGGCGCGCAGCGCCGCCACGCCGTGAGGGGAGTCGTTGCACGCCACGAGCACCGTCATGTTCACCACCTTCTCACGCGATCGCCGCGGGCACGCCCAGTCCGGCGGGAAGCCACCCGGGCAAAGACTCTCTGAGTGCGCTGACGCGCTCGCGGCGCGTGGTGCCGGTGAGCCGCTCGGCGGGGGCCGTGATGCTCACGGCCGCGACGGGCCGCCCTGCGCGCAGGACGGCGACGGCGACGCACGCGATGCCGGGTTCGTTCTCCTCGTTCTCCTCGGCGTAGCCGCGGGCGCGGGCCGCGTCGATCGCGCGGCGCAGCGTCGCCGGGTCGGCGTCGTCGCCCGCGAGCCGGGTGAGCGCGGCGTCGTCGAGCGTGTCGCCCGCGTCCTCGGCGGCCGCGAGCCAGGCGCGTCCGAGCGCGGTCGTCGCCGCGGGGCGGTGCCTCCCGACGGCGGACCACACGCGCACGGCGCGCTGCGGCTCGACCTTGTCGAGGTAGACGATCTCGCGCCCGGCGAGCGCGCCGAGGTGGACGAGCTCGTCGACCTCGCGGCTGAGGGTGGCGAGGGCGTGGTGCAGCAGGCCGGGCAGGTTCTCCTCGCTGAGGAAGGTGCTGCCCAGGGCGAGCGCCGCGGCGCCCAGCCGGTAGGCGCCGTCGGGCGTCTGCTCGGCGTACCCGCGGTGGCGCAGCGCGGCCAGGGTGCGGTGCAGGGTCGTCTTGTGGACGCCGACCTCGGCGGCGAGCTCGGCGAGCTGTGCGCCGCCGGCACCGGCGCGGGCGAGGGCGTCGAGTGCGAGGAGCGCCTTGTCGACGGCGCCGATCGGGCTCGGTGCGGGCATGGCCCCTCCTTCGGGTAGCGTACGTTGCACAGGATACAACTCGCGTTCGCTATCACGAAACGGCGAGCCGAGCCCCGCTCGACCGGCTCGTCCAGACGCCTCCGCGAACGCGCCCGGACACCAGGAACGGAGCCCCGATGGACGCCACTGTCCTCGACCGGATCGCCGCGCTGCGCATCGTCCCCGTCGTCGTCGTCGACGGCGCGGACGAGGGCGCGCGCCTCGCCGACGCCCTCATGGCGGGCGGCCTGCCCGTCGCCGAGATCACGCTGCGGCTGCCGAACGCCCTCGCCGCCCTGCGCGCCGTCGCCGCCGAGCAGCCCGACGTGCTCGTCGGCGCGGGCACCGT
This sequence comes from Xylanimonas allomyrinae, assembly GCF_004135345.1. Taxonomy (NCBI): domain Bacteria; kingdom Bacillati; phylum Actinomycetota; class Actinomycetes; order Micrococcales; family Promicromonosporaceae; genus Xylanimonas; species Xylanimonas allomyrinae. The sequence continues at coordinate 2,117,922 of NZ_CP035495.1, read as the reverse complement.
CCTCACCGCCGCCCAGGTCGACGAGGTCGTCGACGCCGGAGCGCGCTTCGTCGTCTCGCCCGGCACGTTCGAACCCGTGATCCGCCGCGCGCAGGAGCGCGACGTGCCGATCCTGCCCGGCGTCGCGACGGCGTCGGACGTGATGCGCGCCCTCGACCTGGGCGTACGCACCGTCAAGCTGTTCCCGGCCTCCGTCGCGGGCGGGCCGGCCGCGATCAAGGCCCTGTCCGCCCCCTTCCCGCAGGTGCGGTTCATGCCCACCGGCGGCGTCAACGCCGCCAACCTGCACGACTACCTCGACCTGCCCTCGGTCATCGCCGCGGGCGGCTCGTGGATGGTCGAGCGGCCGCTGGTCACCGCCGGCGACTGGGCCGAGATCTCCCGGCGCGCGGCCGAGGCCGTCGCGCTCGCCGCGCCGACGACGGAGGACTGACCGTGAGCACCTCGATCACCACCCGCCCGGCCGCCGAGTGCCGCTACGACGTCGTCTCGCTCGGCGAGGTCATGCTGCGCCTCGACCCCGGCGACCGGCGCATCCGCACCACCCGCACGTTCGACGTGTGGGAGGGCGGCGGCGAGTACAACGTGGCCCGCGGCCTGCGCCGCGCCTTCGGGCTGCGCGGCGCCGTCGTGACGGCGCTCGCGGACAACGAGGTCGGCCGCCTGGTCGAGGACTTCATCCTCACCGGGGGCCTCGACACCTCCTGGATCCAGTGGCGCGACTACGACGGCATCGGCCGCACCGTGCGCAACGGGCTCAACTTCACCGAGCGCGGCTTCGGGGTGCGCGGCGCCGTCGGCCTGTCCGACCGCGGCAACACCGCCGTCGCGCAGATGAAGCCGGGCGACGTCGACTGGGACGCCCTGTTCTCCCAGGGCGTGCGCTGGCTGCACACCGGCGGCATCTTCGCCGCGCTGTCCGAGTCGGCGGCCGACGTCGCCGAGGCCGCGATGACGGCCGCGCGCGCACACGGCACCGTGGTCTCCTACGACCTCAACTACCGCCCCTCGCTGTGGAAGGGTATCGGCGGCCCGGCGCGCGCGCAGGAGGTCAACAAGCGCCTCGCCTCGCTCGTCGACGTCATGATCGGCAACGAGGAGGACTTCACCGCCTCGCTCGGCTTCGAGGTCGAGGGCGTCACCGACGACCTCACCGACCTGTCCACGGCGGCGTTCCGCTCCATGATCGGCGCGGCCTCGCAGGCGTACCCGAACTTCCAGGTCATCGCGACGACGCTGCGCGGCGTCCGCTCGGCGACCCGCAACGACTGGGGTGCCATCGCCTGGTCGCGCGCCGAGGGCTTCGTCGAGGCGACGCACCGCCCCGACCTGGAGATCTACGACCGCGTCGGCGGCGGCGACTCGTTCGCCTCGGGCCTGGCCTACGGCCTCCTGGAGCTGACCACGCTCCAGGAGGCGGTCGAGTACGGTGCCGCCCACGGCGCCCTCGCGATGACGACGCCGGGCGACACCACGACGGCGACGCTGTCCGAGGTCGCCAAGCTTGCCGCAGGCGGCAGCGCCCGCGTCCAGCGCTGACCTTCCGCGAGGGGTGCTCCCGGCTCGCACGCCGGGAGGGCGCCCCTCGCGGAGCGCGGGCACGTCGGGCGCCTCGTGGGCGCCCCTCCGTGCGCGGTGAGCCGTGGGATCGGGGAGCCGGGTCGGTAGGGTCGCGGGATGCGACGGGTACTGGGGCAGTGGGTGGATCCGTTCATCGGCGCGCTGCTCGCGGTCCTGGCGTTCGGGCTGGTCGTGCCGCTCGGGGACGGCGTGCTGCGCGTGCTCGGCGTCGTCGGGCGCGGCGCGGTCGCGCTGCTGTTCCTGCTCTACGGCGCGCGGCTGTCGACGCGCGAGGTCTGGCGCGGGCTGGCGCACTGGCGCCTGCAGGGCGGGATCTTCACGGCCACGTTCGTGCTGTTCCCCCTCGTCGGGCTCGTGCTCGCGCGCGCCGTCGAGCCGTGGATCGGCAGCGCCTTCGCGATCGGCGTGGCCTACGTGTCGCTGCTGCCCTCGACGGTGCAGTCGTCGGTCGCGTTCGTGTCGATCGCGCGCGGCAACGTCGCCGGGGCGATCTGCGGCGCCACCGTCTCCAACGTGCTCGGCATGCTGCTCACGCCGCTGCTCGTGCTCGGCCTCCTGCACGACGCCGCAGCGGGCGGCACCGGGGCCGCGACCGTGGGCCTGTCGCGCCTGGGCGACGTGCTGCTCGGGCTGCTCGCCCCGTTCGTCGTCGGGCAGCTCGTCCAGCCCTGGGCCGGTGGGTGGGTGCGCGCGCACCGCCCGCTGACCCTCGCCGTCGACCGGGGCACGATCCTCGTCGTCGTGCTCGGCGCCGTCGCGGGCGCGACGGCCGCCGGGACGTGGGCGGGCGTCTCGGTGTGGGACGTGCTCGCCCTGGTCGGCGTGTGCGCCGTGCTGCTGGGCGCCGTGCTCGCCGCGACCTGGTGGGGTGGGCGGGCGCTCGGACTCGACGTGCCCGACCGCATCGCGCTCCTGCAGTGCGGGTCGACGAAGTCCCTCGCGACCGGCCTGCCCATGGCGGGCGTGCTGCTGCCGGCGGCCGTGCTGGGCTCCGTCGTCGTGCCCGTGGTGGCGTTCCACCAGCTCCAGCTCGTCGTGTGCTCGGTGCTGGCGCGGCGCCTGGCGTTGCGGGAGCGCTGAGGCCCCGCCGGGCGTCGACGACGTCCTGGCGGCGGTCGCCACCCCGTCGACGACGGGGTCCCGCTACGAGGCGTGGCGCTCAGGCACCCTCGGCGAGCTGCTCGCGCACCTGCCGCTTGGCGCGCCCGAGCATGCCGGCCATGCCGCCCAGGCGCAGCGGGCTCACCGCCCGGGCCAGGCCCAGCATCATCGGGTAGTCGTCCGGCACCGCGAGCACCTGCTCGGGGGTCAGGCCCGTCAGGCCCTGCGCGAGGATCGAGGCGAAGCCGCGCGTCGTCGGCGCCTCCTGCGGCGCCGTCGCGTAGAAGTGCACGCCGTCGGCCTCGACCTCGGCGAACGCCCGCACGGGCGACTGGCACTCCTCGACCCGTTCGAGCAGCGCGGGGCTGGCGGCGTACCGCTCGGGCAGCTCGGGCAGCTCGCGCGAGAGCTCCAGCAGCAGCTGCAGCCGCTCGCGTTCCCCGACGGCGAGGAACTCGTCCCGGATCTCGCCCAGCACCCCACCGACCTCGTCGACGCTCATCCGTCCATCATCCCGGGTCCGCGAGCCGGTGGGCGACGCGTCGCTCAGGACGGGTCCGGGCCCGTCGCGATCGGGACGCGGACGGCGTTGCCCCACTCGGTCCAGCTCCCGTCGTAGTTGCGCACGTTGGGCAGGCCGAGCAGGTGGCGCAGGGCGAACCAGGTGTGGCTCGACCGTTCGCCGATGCGGCAGTAGGTGATCACGTCGTCGTCGGGCCGCAGGCCCAGGCCGCCGTCGCGGTAGATCGCCTCGAGCTCGGCGCGCGGCTTGTACGTGCCGTCCTCGGCCACCGCCGTCGCCCACGGGACGTTGCGCGCGCTCGGGATGTGCCCGCCGCGCAGCACGCCCTCCTCCGGGTAGTCGGGGATGTGCAGGCGCTCGCCCGTGTACTCCTGCGGGGAGCGGATGTCGACCAGCGGCCCGTGACCGAGGTGGGCGAGCACGTCCTCCTTGAACGCCCGGTAGGTGACGTCGTCGCGCTCGACGACGGGGTAGTCCGCGGCGGTGGGCGCCGGGACGTCGGTGGTCAGCTCGCGGCCCTCGGCGACCCACAGGTTGCGGCCGCCGTCGAGCAGCCGCACGTCCTCGTGCCCGAACAGCGTGAACACCCAGGCCGAGTACGCCGCCCACCAGTTGTTCTTGTCGCCGTAGAGCACGACGGTCGTGTCGCGGCCGATGCCGCGGGAGCCGAGCAGGGCGGCGAAGCCCGCGCCGTCGAGGTAGTCGCGCACCACGGGGTGCAGCAGGTCGGTGTGCCAGTCGACCTTGACGGCTCCGGGGATGTGCCCCGTCTCGTACAGCAGCACGTCCTCGTCGGACTCGACCACGACGAGGTCGGTGGTGCCCGCCGCGATCTGCTCGGCGAGCCACGCCGTGGAGACCAGGCGCTCGGGGCGGGCGTACTCGGCGAACTTGGGCGACGGGTCGAGCGGGGCGGGCATGACTCCTCCGGAAGGTCGTGGGCGGTGCGTCCCGGTGTCCGGGGCCGGGCGCAGGACTCCACCGAACCACGGGCCGGGGCCGGCGCGGCCCCGGCCGTTGCCACATCTCGGCATGTGGGACCCCGGTCCAGGGCGGCGTCTGGCCGCCGCCCGCCCACAGGGGGCTGTGTGATCCACGTCACCGTGCCTAGACTGGCTCACCGGTCCCGGACGACGACGTCGGAGGCAGCATGCGAGCGCGCACCATCCCCAGCCCCGGGATCCCGCTCAGCCCGGCCGCCTCCTCCCGTCGCGGGCCACGCTGGGTCCGGGCCGCACACGAACGGTTCCTCGCCACCGGCAGCCTGCCCGCGGGGCTCGACCCCGTCGTCGCCGCGTCGTGGCTGCGCAGCCGCCGCTCGGGCGTCGACCCGGACGACCCGCGCCCCGGCCTCGACCTCGCACCCGCCGACCTCGACGCCTACCGCCGCGACCACCCGCTCGCCGCGGGCCTGCCCGTCGCGCGCGCCCTGCTCGTCGAGTCCGCCGTCGCCGACGGGCTGGTCGTCGCCGTGTCCGACGACGCGGGCCGGCTCCTGTGGGTCGAAGGGACCGGGCGGACCCGCGCCGCCGCCGACCGCGTCGGGTTCGTCGAGGGGGCCGTGTGGCGCGAGGACGCCGTCGGCACCAACGCGCCCGGCACCGCGCTGGCGACCCGGCGCGCGGTGCGGGTGCTGGGCGCCGAGCACTTCTCGCGGCCCGTGCAGGAGCTGAGCTGCGCCGCCGTCCCCATCCGGGACCTGCGCACAGGGGCCGTGCTCGGCGTGCTCGACGTGACCGGCGGGCCCGCCGCCGGGTCCCAGGTCGTCCTCGCGCTCGTACGGGCGACCGCCGCGAGCGTCGAGGCCGAGATCGCCCGCCGCGACACCGTGCCCGCCGGCCCGCCCGCGCGAGGACGCGACCGGCCGGCCCCCTCGACGCGGCACCCGCGGCCGGCAGCGGCGACCCGGCGCGGGGCGGTGCCGACCTCGACCTGTCCGTGCTCGGCCCGCGCCCTGTGCTCACCGGACCCGCCGGCCCGCTGCCCGTACCGCTGCGGCACGCGGAGATCCTGCTGCTGCTCGGCGACCACCCCGGCGGGCTCGGCGCCGACGAGCTCGCCGTGCTGCTGCACCCCGGCGACCTCTCCGACGTCGCCGTGCGCGCCGAGGTGTCCCGGCTGCGACGCACCGTCGGCCCGCTGCTCGTGGGCTCACGCCCCTACCGGCTCGCACGCCCCTGCGCACCGACGTCGACGTCGTGCGCGAACGCCTCGCGGCAGGCGACGCCGTCGGCGCGCTCGCCGCCTACGGGGGGCCCGTGCTGCCGCGCTCGGCAGCACCCGGCGTCGAGCGGCTGCGCGCCGAGCTGACCGCCGAGCTGCGCACCGCGGTGCTCGACGCCGGCACCGACGCCCTCGCGGCATGGGTCTCGACGCCGGAGGGCGCCGACGACCACGCCGCCTGGACGCGGCTCGCCGCGCTCGCACCCGCCGGAGGGCCGCTCGCGGCACGGGCCCGCGCCCACCTGAACGTCCTCGACCACCTGCTGCGGTGAACGCGGCGCACGCCGGTCCCGGTATGGCGATGCACGTCGTGCCGGTGCCGGTGCCGGTGCCGGTGCCGGTGCCGGTGCTGGTGCCGGTGCCCGTGTCGGCGCGGGTGCAGGGCGGATGCAACGCAGATGCAACGAGCGGCGGCCTACCGTGCCCGCGGCGGCACGAAGCCGTGCCGTGAGACCGCTGCAGGGAGGCAGGAAGCATGACCGTCTACGCAGCCCCCGGCCAGACCGGGGCCGTCGCGCAGTACCAGCCCCGCTACGACCACTGGATCGGGGCGAGTACGTGCCGCCGTCGAGCGGCGAGTACTTCGAGAACCCGACCCCCGTCACCGGGCAGACCTTCACCGAGGTGGCGCGCGGCAACGCCGCCGACATCGACCGGGCGCTCGACGCCGCGCACGGCGCCGCCCGCGCGTGGGGGCGGACCACGGCCACCGAGCGCGCCAACATCCTCAACAAGATCGCCGACCGCATGGAGGCCCACCTCGAACAGCTCGCCGTCGCCGAGACGTGGGAGAACGGCAAGCCCGTCCGGGAGACGCTCGCCGCCGACATCCCCCTCGCCATCGACCACTTCCGCTACTTCGCGGGCGCCATCCGCGCCCAGGAGGGCTCCCTCAGCGAGATCGACGGCGACACGATCGCCTACCACTTCCACGAGCCCCTGGGCGTGGTCGGCCAGATCATCCCGTGGAACTTCCCGATCCTCATGGCCACCTGGAAGCTCGCCCCGGCGCTCGCGGCCGGCAACGCCGTCGTGCTCAAGCCCGCCGAGCAGACGCCCGCGTCGATCCTGTACCTGATGGAGCTGCTCGCGGACCTGCTGCCGCCGGGCGTCGTCAACGTGGTCAACGGGTTCGGTGCCGAGGCGGGCAAGCCGCTCGCGTCCTCGCCGCGCATCCGCAAGATCGCGTTCACCGGCGAGACCACCACGGGCCGCCTGATCATGCAGTACGCGAGCCAGAACATCATCCCGGTCACGCTGGAGCTGGGCGGCAAGAGCCCGAACATCTTCTTCGAGGACGTCGCCGCGGCACGCGACGACTTCTACGACAAGGCGCTCGAAGGGTTCACGATGTTCGCGCTCAACCAGGGCGAGGTGTGCACCTGCCCGTCGCGCGCGCTCATCCAGGGCTCGATCTACGACGACTTCCTCGCCGACGCGCTCGAACGCACCAAGGCCGTCAAGCAGGGCAACCCGCTCGACACCGAGACGATGGTGGGCGCGCAGGCCAGCAACGACCAGCTCGAGAAGATCCTCAGCTACATCGACATCGGCAAGGCCGAGGGCGCCACGGTGCTCACCGGCGGCACCCGCGCCGAGCTCGACGGCGACCTCGCGGGCGGCTACTACGTGACGCCGACCGTCTTCCAGGGCCAGAACTCGATGCGGATCTTCCAGGAGGAGATCTTCGGCCCCGTCGTCGCGGTCGCGAGGTTCAGCGACTTCGACGACGCGATCAAGATCGCCAACGACACGCTCTACGGGCTGGGTGCGGGCGTCTGGTCGCGCAGCATCGAGACGGCCTACCGGGCCGGCCGCCAGATCGAGGCCGGGCGCGTGTGGACGAACAACTATCACGCGTACCCGCGGCGGCGGCCTTCGGCGGGTACAAGGGCAGCGGCGTCGGCCGCGAGAACCACAAGATGATGCTCGCCCACTACCAGCAGACGAAGAACCTGCTGGTCAGCTACAGCCCGAAGAAGCTGGGCTTCTTCTAGCCCACCGCAGCCGAGCGGCCCCGGACGCGTGCACCTGACGGCGCGGCGGCAGGCGTCCGGGGCCGCTCCCCACGCTTGGAGGAGTCATGACGGGACAGCGGGTCGACGTCACCGAGGCGGCGGGCGCGCTGCTGGCGACCTTGCGGGCACGGCACGGGGAGCTGATGTTCCACCAGTCCGGAGGGTGCTGCGACGGGTCGAGCCCCATGTGCTACGCCCAGGGCGACTTCCTCACGGGGGACGCCGACGTCCATCTCGGCGACCTGGCGGTCGCGCCCGCCGAGGGCGAGCCGTTCACGGTGCCGGTGTGGATGAGTCGCGCGCAGTTCGAGTACTGGAAGCACACGCACCTGACGATCGACGTCGTGCCGGGGCGCGGCGCCGGGTTCAGCCTCGAGGCGCCCGAGGGGCTGCGGTTCCTGGTGCGCTCGCGGCTGCTCACCGACGAGGAGGCACGAGCGCTGGCGGGCTAGGGGGTGGGCGGCGCGGCCGTCGCCGACCACTGCGCGAACCGGCCGACGGCGACGACGAGCGCGAGGATGAGCAGCACCACGTTGACCGCGAGCTGCTGCGTCTCCTGGCGTCGCGTGTGGACGAGGATCGCCAGGAGCTGGAGCAGGGCCAGGCCGGACGCGGCGAGCGGGGTCAGCCAGACGAGCTTGCCCGTGGCCTGGGGGAGCACGAGCCCCAGCGCGCCCGCGACCTCGCACAGGCCGATGAAGCGGACCACCGGGTCGGGAAAGGCGCCCACCCACGGCATCCTGTCCGCCAGGGTGCCGCCGCGCAGCAGCTTGATGCAGCCGACGGCGAGGTAGACGGCCGCCAGCAGCCCGGCGACGACCCAGAGTCCGACGTCCACCCGACCCCCTCTTCCCGCACGCGAGCCCTCTCCGGCAACCTACTGCGCCGTCCCCGCCCGCGCCGCCACCGTGCGCCGCGCGGAGGCCGCGTGTCGCGCAGGGAGTCACCGCGGCAGTTCGTCGTCACCTCGTGCGCCCGGGGAGGCGAGGTGACGACGAACTGCCGCGGTGAATGTGGTCAGATTTCCGCGGCGTGGCTGCGGAGGACGTGTTTGGTGAGCTTTCCCGAGGGGTTGCGGGGGAGGGTTTCGAGGAGGACGACGTGGCGGGGCGCCTTGTAGCGCGCCATCCGGCCGGACAGGAAGTCGCGCACCGAGCCCAGCGTCGGCTCGGCGCCGAGCACCGGGACGATGTACGCGACCACCGACTCGCCCCAGTCGGCGTGCGGGCGCCCCACCACGGCGACGTCGGCGACCTCCGGGTGCCCGCGCAGCGCCTCCTCGACCTCCTGCGAGTAGACGTTCTCGCCGCCCGTGATGATGACGTCCTTGAGCCGGTCGACGATGAACAAGAACCCGTCCTCGTCGACGTGCGCCACGTCGCCCGAGCGGTACCAGTCGCCGACGAAGGCCGCCCGCGTCGCCTCCTCGTCGTCGAGGTAGCCGAGCATCCGGGTGTCCGAGCGCAACCAGATCTCTCCCGTGCCGCCCGGGGCGACGTCGTTGCCGTCGAGGTCGACGACGCGCACGTCGACGCCGGGCATGCCCGCGTGGCCGATCGACCCCGCCTTGACCTCCTGGTGCGCGGGACCGAGCGTCGTGCCGACCGGGCCCATCTCGCTCATGCCATAGACCTGGTGGAACTCGCCGGGGTAGAAGTCCGCGATCTGCGCCACGACCTCGGCGCCCACGGGTGCGCCGCCCGCGAGCCACAGCCGTGCGCTCGACAGGTCGAACGAGGCGAGGTCCAGGCCCTGGGCGCGCGCGACCTGGAGCGGGGCGACGTACGCGATCGGCGCCCCGAAGAACGCCGTGGTGCGCTCGGCCGCGACGGTCCGCAGGAACTCCACCGGGTGGTACTCGCGCTGGAGCACGACGGTGCCGCCCAGGAAGACCATCGACATCAGCCAGTTGTTGAGCGGCGACGCGTGCCAGATCGGCATCGCGAGCAGGAACCGGTCGTCGTGGCGCAGCCCCACCGCGGCCGTCGTGTAGGCCGCCACGGACGCCAGGCCACGGTGCGTGTGCAGGCAGCCCTTGGGGGCTGACGTCGTGCCCGAGGTGTACAGGATCTGGGCCACGGCGTCGTGGTCGGGTGCGACGCCGTCCCACGGCTGCGCGGACGCGACGAGGCCGTCGAAGCCGCCGCCGTCCTGCCCCTCGGTCCACAGCCAGCGCAGGTCGGGCGCGCCCGCGCGCACCACGTCGGCCAGCGCGGCGTCGGCGATGCCGAGCACGGCCCCGCAGTGGGTTACGAGCCGGGCCACCTCGGGTGCCTGGAGCTTGTGGTTGACGGGGACGAGCACGGCGCCGGCGCGCCACAGGCCGAACGCGGCGAGGACGAACCCGGGCGTGTTGTAGGTCACGACGGCGACGCGGTCACCCGGCCGCACGCCCGCGTCGCGGAACACGGCGGCGGCACGCCGGGCGCCGTCGTCGAGGTCGCGGTAGGTCAGGCGGCGCTCGCCGTGGACGAGCGCCTCCTTGGTGGGGAACTTGCGGGCGGTGCTCTCGAGCATGGCTGCCAGGTGCATGCGGACTCCTCGACGGCTCTGTCGCGGACGCCGTCAGTGACGGGCGTCACAGGGATGACGGAAGAAGTGAATCATGGTTCAATCCTTCGCGGAAGAGGTTCCTCGACGACGCGGAGGCGCATGGTGCCCTACCGGCAGACCACGGCCCGCCTGGCCGCCCAGGAGGCCAAGCGCACGGCGCTGGTCGACGCGGCCCACACGCTCCTGGCACGCGGCGGGTTCGGCGCTGTGAGCATCCAGTCGGTCGCCGCCCGCGCCGGCGTGAGCACCGGCAGCGTGTACTCCTACTTCCCCGACAAGGCGGCGCTGCTGGTCGCGGCGTTCCGGCTCGCCGCCGACGTCGAGCTCCACGCCGTGCAGGCCGCGTGCCGGCCCGCTCCGGGTGACCCTCCCGGAGAGCGGTCGGCGCGGCGGCTCGGCCGCGCCGTCGACACGTTCGCGCGGCGTGCCATGCGGGGGCGCACGCTCGCCGCGGCCCTCCTGCTCGACCCCGTGGACCCCGCCGTCGACGCCGCGCGGCTGGAGTACCGCCGCGCGTACGCCGAGGCGTTCGGCAGCGTCGTGCGCGACGGCATCGCCTCGGGCGAGCTTCCCGAGCAGGACGCCGCCCTCGCGGCGGCGGCGCTCGTCGGCGTCATCGGCGAGTCGCTCACGGGCCCGCTCTCGCCGCTCGGCGCGGGGCGGGCCGACGACGGCGCCGGGCCTGACGGTGACGGCCGCGGGGGCCCGGGTGACGGTTCGTGGCCGACCGATGCCGACGTCGAGCGGGACCGCGTCGTCGCCTCGATCCTGCGCTTCTGCCTCGGTGCCGTGGGCTCGCCGCTGGCCTCGGCCGCTCACGTGCCCGACCCGCACCCCGCCCGACCGGTGGTATCCGCACCTGCACCCGAAACACCCGCGCACGATCCGAACCCCAGCCCACCCGTCCCGGCGTCGAAGGAGATCCCGTGACCACCGCACTGCACCGCACCCCGGCTCCGGCGCCGCACACGACGCACGACGTCACCAACCAGCCGCCCGAGCGCGTCGGCCTCAACGAGTACCTCGACCATCCGGTGCTGCGCGACGCGGTCCACGCGTTCGGCGGCGGCTGGGGAGAGGACCGGCTGACGGCCGTCGGCGCGCTCGTCGGCACCGGCGAGCTCCAGCAGGCGGCCGACCTGGCCAACACCCACGAGCCCGTGCTGCACACCCACGACCGCCGCGGCAAGCGCATCGACGAGGTCGAGTACCACCCCGCCTACCACCGCATCATCGGGGCCGCCGTCGCGCACGGCGCCCACACGAGCGCGTGGGCCGAGCCGCGCCCGGGGGCCAACGTCGTGCGCGGCGCCGTCTTCTCGCTCTTCGCTCAGGTCGAGCCCGGCCACTCGTGCCCGGTGTCGATGACGCACGCGGCCGTGCCGACGCTGCGCTTCGCGCCCGCGCTCGCCGAGGTCTGGGAGCCGCGCCTGCTCGCGCGCGGGTACGACGGCGCGCTGGCGGCCCCGGCGGCCAAGCCCGGGGTGCTCGTCGGCATGGCCATGACCGAGAAGCAGGGCGGCAGCGACGTGCGCGCCAACCGCACGCACGCGATCGGCGGCGAGGATGGCGCGTGGCTGCTGACGGGCCACAAGTGGTTCTGCTCGGCGCCGATGTCCGACGCGTTCCTCGTGCTCGCGCAGACGGAGGCGGGCGAGGACCGCCCGGCGCCGTCGTGCTTCCTCGTGCCGCGCGTGCTCGACGACGGCACGCGCAACGCGTTCCGCATCCAGCGGCTCAAGGACAAGGTCGGCAACCGGGCGAACGCGTCCAGCGAGATCGAGCTCGACGGCACGGTCGCGTTCCTCGTGGGCGAGCGTGGCCGAGGGGTGCGCACCATCATCGAGATGGTCCAGCGCACCCGCCTCGACTGCGTCCACGGCACGGCCGCGGGCATGCGGCAGTCGGTCGCCGAGGCGCTGTGGCACGCGCGGTACCGCCGCGCGTTCGGGGCGGTGCTGGTGGAGCAGCCCGCGATGACGGCGGTCCTGGCCGATCTCGCGCTGGAGTCCGAGGCTGCGACCCTGACGTCGATGCGGCTCGCCGCGGCGTACGACGCCGAGACCGAGGCCGAGCGTGCCTTCCGGCGGCTCGCGACGGCGGTCGCCAAGTACTGGGTGTGCAAGCGCGGGCCGCGGCACGCGTACGAGGCGATGGAGTGCCTCGGCGGCAACGGCTACACCGAGGACTTCCCGCTGGGACGCCGGTACCGCGAGCAGCCGGTCATGGCCGTGTGGGAGGGCTCGGGCAACGTCATCGCGCTCGACGTGCTGCGGGCGCTGGCACGCGAGCCCGAGACGGTCGACGCCTTCGCCGCCGAGCTTGCGACGACGGCGGGGGCACACCCGCTGCTCGACGCCCACGTGGCTGGCACCCAGACGCTGCTGCGCGAGATCGCGGGGGCGGAACCGGCCGACGCGCAGGCGCTCGCGCGGACCCTCGTCGAGCGGCTCGCGCTCGCGCTCCAGGCGTCGCTGGTGGTGCGTCACTCGCCGTCCGGCACGGCGGACGCGTTCGTCGCAACCCGGCTCGGCCCGGACCGCGGTCACGAGTACGGCACGCTCCCGCGGGGAACCGACGCGGCGGCGATCCTGTCGCGGCACAGCGACGGCTGAACACCGGTGCGAGTCCGGCCAGCGGCGGTGACGGCGACGCCAGCCGAGTCCGGCCGACGGCGGTGGCGGGGACGCTAGCCGAGTCCGGCCGACGGCGGTGACGGGGACGCCAGCCGAGTCCGGCCGACGGCGGTGACGGCGACGCCAGCCGAGGTCAGGCAAGCTCAGCCGACGGCAACGGCGGGCGACCCCAACTCCGGGCCGCCCGCCGTCGCCGAGGCGTCACCGCGTGAAGAACACCTGGTCCCCGAACAGGCTCGTCCGCAGCGTGAACAGTCCCGGAGCGCCCGCCGGGACGGCGACGCAGGCGTTGGCCGAGAGCTCCGCGCCGGCGTACAGCTCGGCGACATCAATGAGCGAGTCGGGGACGACGCCGCAGGTGCCGTCGTACGTGACGTTGTCGTCGCCGACGAAGCGGACGCTCAGGTCGACCCACGGCGTGCTGGGCTGGTCGCCCGTGAAGGTGCCGGTGAGCGGCACGATCCAGTACTCCATGCCGTCGTCGGGCGCGGTGTTGAACTGGTTCGCTGCCTGGATCTCTCCCCACGCCTCGCGCGGGGTGCCGAGCGTGATCGTCCAGTCCGTGCTCGTGACCTGGGTTCCGACGGGGTAGGGGTTCTGGCGCGTGCCGGACGGCGCCCCGTCGTCGGCCGCGGCGTCGTCGCCCGCTTCAGGGGTGCTCGGCTCTGCGGCCTCGTCGTCGCCCGCCGGACCGGCGTCGGTCGCACCGGCGTCGTCGGTGCTGGCTGTGGGAGTGTCCGCGAGGGAGTCGGAGACATCGTCGAGCACCTTGCCGTAGAACGACTGCGAAGCGAAGACACCGACGCCGGCCAGCACCGACAGGACGATCGCGGCGATCGCGAGGCCCTTCTTGGGCGCTCCCTTGCGGGCCTTGAGGAGCCCGATGACGCCGAAGACGAGCCCCAGACCGGCCAGCGGGAACGCGACGTTGTTGACGATCGGGATCAGGCACAGCACGAGGCCGATGAGGCCGAGCACGAAGCCCGCGGTCGCGAGGCCGTTCGAGGCAGGGCCGTTCGACGCAGGGCCGTTCGACGCAGGGCCGTTCGACGCAGGGCCGTTCGATGCGGGGGAGTGGCCGGTGCCGGGCGTCGGCGGGACGAGCTGCTCGCTCATGTGTTCGCTCCAGGGTGGGTGGGGCCGGAAGGCCGAGGGAGAGGTGCGGGACCCGCGGCTGCGGTGCAACGCGTCCCACCCTTGCGGCCCAGCCCGGTGCGGCACATCGCCCGGTCGGGCGGGGCCGGGTCGCCCGACCGGGCGATCCTGGCTGTCGGGGGTTGTCCGTACCCTCTGTCGCGTGAGCTCTCCACGCCCTGCCCTGCTGCCGCCCGACGACGTCGTCGGCGCCGTCGGGGAAAGGGCGCGCGGGCGGCTGAGCCGCTGGGCCGCCCGGTGGGGCACCGCGACGGCAGTCGTGACGGCGTTGTTCAGCTCGTCGGTCGCGGCCGTCTTCATCGACGGCCACGATTCCGGCACCGTCTCGGCGCGCGCCGCCGTGGCGCTGCTCGTGGGCTGGGTGATCGCGGGCGGGCTCGTCGTGCGGCGCCGTCATCCGGTGGTGTTGACGCTGGTCGCGTCGGGGGCTGCGCTGGTGCTCCAGCTCGACACGTTCGTCGCGCTGCTGGCACTCACCTGGGTCATCGCCTCGCAGCGCGTCCGTACGGCGCTGTGGTGCGGGGCGGCGGCCACGGCGGCGACGGCCGTCGCGCTCGCCCGCGATCTCTCCCGAGCGCCGGGCGACCGCGTGTTCGCGGTGCATGACGAGGTGACGGGCGCGCTGACCAGCGCGCCCGGGCCGCTCTCGTTCTGGGTCGCCGGGGTGCTGCTCGTGGCCGCGGCGGTCGGCACCGGGCTGGTGCGCCGCTACCGGACGGAGGCCGACAGCTCGTACGAGGCCCGTGACCACGCCGTCGCGACGCTGCGCGAGCAGACGGCGCGGCAGGATGAGCGCGAGCTCATCGCCCGCGAGGTCCACGACACCGTCGCGCACCACATCGCGACGATCGCGATGCAGGCGTCGGCGTTCGAGGTGACGCAGCACGACGACGCGGCCAAGGACGCGGCCCGGCAGGTGCGCCGCTCGGCCCAGCATGCGATCGCCGAGCTGCGGTCGCTCCTGACCGCGCTGCGCACGGGCGAGGGTCCGGGGCGGGACGGCGCGTCGCTCGGCGACCTTGTTGCGCTCCTGGACGGTCTGCGAGAGCGGGGCCTCAACGTGACCGGAACGGTGTTCGTGTCCGATGCCGAAGCGGCATCCGAGGTGCTCGCCCGCGCGACGTTCCGGATCGTCCAGGAGTCGCTGACCAACGCACTCAAGCACGCCCCCGGCGCCGTAGCCGACGTGTCGGTGCGTGCCGGCCGCACGGTCGGAGTTCACGTCCGGGTGTGCAACGGCCTGGTGCCGGGTCTCGGCCCCGGCCCGGGGACGCGGTCCGGGCTCACCGGGATGGGCGAGCGGGCCACGGCGCTCGGCGGCACGCTCCGGGCAGGCGTCGTCGGGAACCAGTTCGTGGTCGACGCGCGGCTTCCGTGGTCGGAGCGGGCCCTCGCGTAGCTCTGTCGGTGCCTTGACGTAGTGTCCGGCTCGTGACACGAGCGTTGATCGTCGACGACGACCCCCTGGTCCGCCGTCTCCTGACCACGGTGCTGACTGCGCAGGAGATCGAGGTCGTGGGCGAGGGTGCCGACGGATGCGAGCTGGTCGGGCTGGTGAACGCGCACCGCCCCGACGTCGTCCTCCTGGACCTGCACATGCCGCGTGTCGGTGGGCTCGACGCGCTCGCGGCGCTGCGCCGCGCCGGTCACTCGACCGCCGTCGTGGTGCTCACGTCGTTCGGCTCGGACGACGCCGTGCTCGCCGCGATCCGGGCCGGCGCGGCCGGGTTCCTCGGTAAGGACGACGATCCCGAGCGCATCGCCGCGCAGGTGCGTGACGCCGCCGCGGGCCGGGCGGTCGCCGGCCCGCGCGCCATCGACACCCTGGTGCGGCACGCGGCCGAGGCGAGCGCGGGCCGCGAGCAGCGTGAGGCGGTGCGGGCCTTGGGGCGTCTCACCGAGCGGGAGCGCGAGGTCGCGAGCTGGCTCCCGCACGGCTGGTCGAACCCGCAGATCGCGCGTCGGCTCTATCTCGGGGAGAGCACCGTCAAGACGCACCTGAGCAGCGCGATGTCGAAGCTCGCGGTGACCTCGCGCGAGCAGCTCGCGGTGCTCGTGGACCGAGCGGGGGCGGCTGCCCTGCTGTAGCGAGGGGCGGGGAGCCCGTCGCCGGGGAACCGATCGAGCCCGCCCAGCACCTCGGCGGGCACGGCCGGTCCCCGCTCGCGGGAGGCGGACCCGTGCTCGGTGCGGTGCCTGAGTCGTTCCACTGCCACACCGTGCCGGTCCGCGGGTGCCGGTCCGCGGGTGCCGGTCCGCAGGTCGGCACCCGCGGCGTCCATCGGGTCGGCCACCCACGGCCGACCCGATGGACGGCTCCGGTCGACCACACCGGCCAGCCGGAACCTGCCGCTCGTCCGCGAGCTGGTCGTTCCCCCGGAACCCTCCTGCCCGCGGTTCGCTCAGCCGTTGGCGGCCTGCGGGAGTGCGCCCTTCGAGGCGGCCGTGACGGTCAGCCCGAGGTCGACGGTGCGGTGCGAGGTGGTGCCGGTGAGCGTGATCGTGTGGTCGCCGACCTTGGTACCCGCCGGGATGTGGAACTGCAGGGCCACGTCCCCGGCGCTGTTCGCGGTGGTGGTCGTGGCGACCCCGTTGTCGAGGCGAACCTGCACGGCCTCGCCGGGGGCGAACCCGTGACCGGCGAGTGCCACGACGGCGTCCTGGGGCACCGATGCGCGTGCGGCGTTGTTGATCGTCACGCTCGGGGAACCGGAGGCCGCCTGACCCGGGGCGGGGGCCGGCCCCGGCGCGGGTGCGGGTGGCGTGCCGGGAGACGAGGTGTCGGGGTGTGTACCAGCGCGTACGGACATCGTCAGGAGGATGGACGCGGCCTGCCCCATGGTGCCTGCGGGGAAGGCATCGTCATAGCCGTCGGTCGCGGCGGTGACCGCGAACTTGCCGGTCTCGGGGCATCCGGGCGGTGCTGTCGCGGGCAGCGTCACCGTCAGCTTGCCCGCCGCCGACAGTGTGATCGGGACTTTGTAGTTGCACCCGTCGTCCGTGGGACCGAACGTGTAGAGGTTCCCTACGGTCACCGTCGCGGGGTCGAACGACGGTGTGTTCAGCCCGATGCTCGGCTCGGTGTTGTCCCAGTGGTTGCCTGTCGTCACCGTCAGCGTGTCGCCCCACGAGGCCGACGTGTCGTCGGAGAGGCAGGAACGGTATCCGGTCGAGAACGTGGCGGTGACCGTCACGTCCGTGGGTGCCCCGGTGTCCGTCGACGGCACGAGGGTGGCGTCCGCGCTGATGGCGACGGTGCCGTCGCCGGGATCGCGGTCGAACAGGAGGTACACGTCCTCGCCTGCAGCGAGTTCGGTTCGCACCTGGTCTGGCAGCACCGCCGTGACCGTGACGTTCCCGGAGGCGGATGAGGCGGTGACGGGGACCTTCAGGGGTGGTGCACCGATGTTGGTCCCGCCGTCGGTCCACCACTCCCAGGCGTCCGTGTCCAGGACGCCGGGGAGGTTGGCGAGCGCCGCCGGCAGCACCATGGTCACTGTCGATGCCTCGGGCGAGACCTCGACCTCGCCGAAGTCGACACCGCCAGGCGCGTATTTGGCGACGGCCCAGCAGTCTTGAGCGTCGATCGCGACCGTTGCCGCCAGCGCGGGTGTCACCACCCCGGCGCCGACGGCGAGGGCGCCCGCGGCGACGAGCGCCGCCTGTACCTTCCGTCTCGACATGACCACTCACCTCACTCGCGGTGTCCGCGCGCCGTGCGCGGTCGTCGCACACGGTTTACAGGTGACGTACACCTCGCCGACGAGCGATGACGCGACCAGGCGCGCGGCTGGCGCGTCGAGGACGGCGCGACGGACGTCCGCGCAAGGCAGAGGGCACGCACCCGATGGGTGCGTGCCCTCTGCCGCTCGCGCTCAGTCCGCCAGGTACCGCTCGTACGCGATCGTCGTGAGGAACTCGGGGAACCCGTCGCCGAGCGCGACCTCGCGGAACACGGCGGCGGCGTCGTCGTACCGGTCGCCCGGGAACCGATCGAGCCCGCCCAGCACCTCGGCGAGCACGGCCAGTGCCCGCTCCCGGGTGACGGCCCCGTGCTCGGTGCGGGTGCCTGAGGCGATCCACTGCCACACCTGGGACCGCGAGATCTCTGCCGTGGCAGCGTCCTCCATGAGGTTGTCGAGCGCTGCCGCGCCGGTGCCGCGCAGCCACGAGGCGATGTAGCGCACGCCCACCGAGATGTTGGAGCGCAGCCCGCACTCGGTGATCGAGGCCCCGGTACGCCCGGCCGACGCGACGTCGAGCAGGTTGGCCTGCCCCACCTGGACGTCGTCGCGCAGGCGGTCCACCTGGTGCGGCCGCGAGCCCAGCACGGCGTCGAACTGCGCGCGCGCGGTCTCGATGAGGTCGGGGTGCGCGACCCACGTCCCGTCGAACCCGTCACCGGCCTCGCGCCGCTTGTCGTCACGCACCTTGGCCAGGGCCCGCTCGGTGACGTCGGGGCGACGACGGTCGGGGATGAACGCGCTCATGCCGCCGATGGCGTGGGCCCCGCGCCGGTGGCAGGTGGAGACGAGCAGCTCGGTGTAGGCGCGCATGAACGGGGCCGTCATGGTCACCTGGTTGCGGTCGGGCAGCACGTACGAGGCACCGCGCGTGCGCAGGTTCTTGATGATGGAGAACAGGTAGTCCCACCGGCCGGCGTTCAGGCCGGCGGCGTGCTCACGCAGCTCGTAGAGGATCTCCTCCATCGCGAAGGCGGCAGGCAGCGTCTCGATGAGCACGGTCGCGCGGATGGTGCCGCGCGGGATGCCCAGCGCGTCCTGCGCCGCCTCGAACACCTGGTTCCACAGCCGCGCCTCGCGGTGCCCCTCCAGCTTGGGCAGGTAGAAGTACGGGCCGCGGCCGCGGGCGATGAGCTCGGCGGCGTTGTGGAAGAAGTAGAGGCCGAAGTCGACCAGGGCTCCCGACGCCGCCGTGACCGTCCCGTCGGAGTGCTGCACGCGCAGGTGCGCCTCGGGCAGGTGCCACCCGCGAGGGCGGAACACGATGGTGGGCAGGTCGGTCAGGTTCGCGGACCGCAGCTGGTACTCGCGGCCCTCGGGCGTGGTGAGCGAGAGGGTTCCGCGAATCGCGTCGTGCAGCGACAGCTGCCCTCCGACGACGTTCTCCCACGTCGGCGCGCAGGCGTCCTCGGCGTCCGCGAGCCAGACCTTGGCACCCGAGTTGAGGGCGTTGATGGTCATCTTGGGGTCGGTCGGGCCGGTGATCTCGACGCGGCGGTCCTCCAGGCCGGGAGCTCCCGCGCACCCGGCGGCACGCCACGTACCGTCGTTGCGCACGGGCCGGGTGGTCGGGTCGAAGTCGGGGTCCTGGCCCCCGATGACGGCACGGGCGCGGCGCTCGCGGGCCGCCAGGATCTCGGCCTGCGTGTCGGCGAAGCGCTCGTGCAGCATCGCCAGGAACTCCAGCGCCTCGGGCGTGAGGATCTCGGCGTCGCGCGCGGTGGCGCGCCGGGTCGGCGCGACCTGGGTGCCGGACAGGGCGTCGGGGATGGGGCGTTCGGTGAGGGTGGTCATGGTGTGCCTCCGTGCAAGGGCCGTGGCAGCGGGCAGGTCAGTGGAACTGGGCCGTCTCGGTGGAGCCGGCGAGCGCCAGGGTCGCGGCGTCGGGGTTGAGCGCGGTGGCGATGCGGTCGAAGTAGCCGGTGCCGACCTCGCGCTGGTGCTTGGTGGCGGTGTAGCCGCGTGACTCGGAGGCGAACTCGGCCTCCTGGAGCCGCACGTAGGCGGTCATCTGCTCGCGGGCGTAACCGTGCGCGAGGTCGAACATCGAGTGGTTGAGCGCGTGGAAGCCGGCCAGGGTGATGAACTGGAAGGCGTAGCCCATGGCTCCCAGCTCGCGCTGGAACCTCGCGATCTCGTCGTCCGAGAGGTGCTTGCGCCAGTTGAACGACGGCGAGCAGTTGTAGGCGAGCATCTGGTCGGGGAACTCGGAGCGGACGCCTTCGGCGAACGCCCTCGCCAGCGCCAGGTCGGGGGTGCCCGTCTCCATCCACAGCAGGTCGGCGTACGGGGCGTAGGCGCGGGCCCGGGCGATCGACGGCTGCAGACCGTTGCTGACCTCGTAGAAGCCCTCCGCGGTGCGGCCCCCGGTGAGGAACGGGCGGTCGCGCTCGTCGACGTCGGACGTCAGGAGCGTCGCGGCCTCGGCGTCGGTGCGGGCGACGACGATGGTCGGCACGCCCGCGACGTCGGCGGCCAGGCGTGCGGCGTTGAGGGTGCGGATGTGCTGCTGCGTGGGCACCAGCACCTTGCCGCCCAGGTGGCCGCACTTCTTCTCGCTCGCGAGCTGGTCCTCCCAGTGCACGCCCGCGGCGCCCGCGGCGATCATCGCCTTCATGAGCTCGTAGGCGTTGAGCGGGCCGCCGAACCCGGCCTCGGCGTCGGCGACGATGGGCGCGAGCCAGTCCTCGACGGTGCTGCTGCCGTCCATGCACTCGACCTGGTCGGCGCGCAGGAGCGCGTTGTTGATGCGGCGCACCACGGTGGGCACGGAGTTGGCGGGGTAGAGCGACTGGTCGGGGTAGGTCTGGCCGGCGTTGTTGGCGTCACCGGCGACCTGCCAGCCCGACAGGTAGATGGCCTGGAGGCCGGCCTTGACCTGCTGCACCGCCTGGTTGCCGGTGAGCGCTCCGAGCGCGTTGATGAACTCGTTGGCGTGCAGGCTCTCCCACAGGCGCTCGGCGCCGCGGCGAGCGAGCGTGTGCTCCTCCTGCACGGACCCGCGCAGCGCGACGACGTCCTCGGCCGTGTAGGTGCGCGCGACACCGCTCCAGCGCGGGTCGGTGGCCCACTCGTGGGCCAGCTCGGCGGCGGTCTGGACCGTGTCGCCGGGGCGGCTGCCGGTGGCGTGGCGGTCGGTGATCGCGGTCATGGGTTGCTCCTCGGGTCGTGGCGACGTCGAGCCCGGGTGAGACACCGTCGCACCGGGCCGTGGCACAGACGTTCCTCCTTCGGAGGGCCGCGTCGCCACCCCAGGAGAGGAGAAGTTTTCCGGAATTTCTTCTAGAGGAAAGGGGCGCGGTGTGTCACCATGAGTCATGGTTATCTTGACGTCGAGAGAAACCGATTCACGGGTGCCGGGCAGCCCCGTGCCCCTGGCAGACGAGCCGGACGCCCTCACGATCGGCCGCAGGATCCGCCACCTGCGCACCCAGCGCGGCATGACGCTCGAGCAGCTCGCCACGGCCATCGGCAAGGCGTCCTCGCAGGTCTCGCTGCTGGAGAACGGCAAGCGCGAGCCCACGGTCGCCCGGCTCCAGGCCGTGGCCAGGGCGCTGGACGCGAGCGTCGAGGATCTGCTCTCGCCGCAGCCGCCCTCGCGTCGCGACGCTCTCGAGATCGAGCTGGAGCGCGCCCAGCGCGGCCCGCTGTTCGAGTCGCTGGGCATCCGGCCGGTGCGCGTGGGACGCGGTCTCGCGACCGACGCGCTCGAGGCGATCGTCAGGCTCCAGCGCGAGCTCGAGAGGCTGCACACCGAGCGCGCGCTCACGCCCGAGGAGGCGCGCCGCGCCAACACCGTCCTGCGCGCCGACATGCGCGCCCAGGACAACTACTTCCCTGACCTGGAGGTCGTCGCGCGCGGTCTGCTCGACGACATCGGGCACCGCGGCGGTCCGCTCCCGCAGCGCCAGGCCGGCGAGCTGGCCGCGCACCTCGGGTTCGAGATCCACTACGTGCCCGACCTGCCGCACTCGACCCGTGCCGTCATCGACCGGCGCTTCCACCGGGTCTACCTGCCGAGCGACGGTATCCGCGGACGCTCCGACGCCCGCTCGGCGCTGCTTCAGGCGCTCGCCTCGCACGTCCTGCAGCACGCCGTCCCGCGCGACTACGCCGACCTGCTGCGCCAGCGCGTCGAGGCCAACTACCTGTGCGCCGCGCTGCTGCTGCCCGAGCGCGACGCCGTGCGCTTCCTCAAGTCGGCCAAGGAGCAGCGAGCCATCTCGATCGAGGACCTGCGTGACGCCTTCGCCGTCTCGTACGAGACGGCCGCCCACCGCTTCACCAACCTCGCCACCCGGCAGCTCGGCATCCCGGTGCACTTCATGAAGATCCACGAGTCCGGGGTGATCCACAAGGCCTACGAGAACGACGGCGTCCGGTTCCCCACCGACGCGCTCGGCACCGTCGAGGGGCAGTACGTGTGCAAGCAGTGGACGGCCCGCGTCGTGTTCCTGGTGCCCGACCGGCTCGCGCCGTACTACCAGTACACCGACACCGCGACCGGCACCTACTGGTGCACCTCGCGCGTCCAGGACTCGCCCGACGGCCTCTTCTCGGTCTCGGTCGGCGTGCCGTACGCGCAGGTCAAGTGGTTCCTGGGCCGCGAGACGACGGCACGTGCGACGTCCCGCTGCCCCGACGAGTCCTGCTGCCGCCGCCCCCGGAGCCGCTCGCCGCCCGCTGGGCCGGCCAGGCGTTCCCGAGCGCCCGCCCGCACGCCTCGATGCTCGCGGCGATGCCGCAGGGCGCCATGCCGGGTGTCGACCAGACGGAGGTCTACGAGTTCCTCGACCGGCACGCGCCGTCGCCGCACTGACCGGCCGCCGCCCGGGCCCCGGCCGCCGCCGGGGCCCCGCGCCAGGTCGACGGGTCCCGCCCCTCAGATGCGGTCCACGACGTCGTCGGGCACGCCGTCACGGTTCATGTCGGGCCCGCGCGCCTTGCGCGCATCCCAGCGCAGGCAGGCCGCGCCGAGCGCGGCCGCGACCACCGAGGCGCCCAGGACGGCGGCCTTGGCGCTCTCGGTCGGGGCCGCCGCCTGCCCGAACGACAGCTCGCTGACCAGCAGCGCGACGGTGAACCCGATGCCGGCCAGGAACCCGACGGGCAGCAGGTCGCGCAGCCCCACGCCCTGCGCGAGCCGCAGCGGCGTCAGATGGGTGACCAGCGCCGTCGTGCCCAGCACGCCCACGAGCTTGCCCACCACGAGAGCGACGACGACGGCGAGCGCCACGGGCCGGCCGACGACGGCGCCGCCGCCCGCCAGGGACACCCCCGCGGCGAAGAACGCGAAGACCGGCAGGGCGAGCCCTTGCGACCACGGGGCGATCGCACGCCCGGCGGCGTGCGTGCGCGCCTCGGCCTCGCCGTGGACGGGCCTCGCCGGGACGGTGAAGCCCACGAGCACCCCCGCGACGGTCGCGTGGATGCCCGAGGCGTGCAGCAGCGCCCAGGCGGTGAGCCCGAGCGGCACCAGGGCCCACAGTGGCGGCCGGCGCACGCGCACCAGCAGCCCGACGGCGGCGACGGCCGCCAGCGCCCCGAGCAGGGGCAGGCCGTGCAGGTCGCCGCTGTAGAACACCGCGATGACGGTGATCGCGAGCAGGTCGTCGACGACGGCCAGGGTCAGCAGGAACGTGCGTACCGCCGTCGGCAGGCCCTTGCCGAAGACGGCGAGGACGGCGAGCGCGAACGCGATGTCGGTCGCGGTGGGGATGGCCCAGCCGTGGCGGGCGGGCGCGTCGTGCAGCAGCGTGACCGTCGCGGCGTACAGGGCCGCGGGCAGCGCCATGCCGCCGACGGCGGCGAGGATCGGCACGCCCGCCTCGCGCGCGTCGCGCAGCGACCCGGCGACGAGCTCGTGCTTGAGCTCGAGCCCGACGGCGAGGAAGAACACGGCCAGCAGGCCGTCGGCGGCCCACGCGGCGAGCGTCAGATCGAGGTGCAGGGCGCGCGGCCCGACGACGGTGCCGGACACGGCCTCGTAGGCGCCGTGCCACGGCGAGTTCGCCCAGGCGAGCGCGAGCACGGCGGCGCCGAGCAGCAGCATGCCCCCGGTGGTGTCGCGGGCCAGGGTGTGGGCCAGGCGGGTGCCCAGGCGGGTGCCCACGCGCGTGAGCGGTGGTGTTGGCATGGTGGCTCCGGGGTCGTCGCGGTCGACTGGGCCGCCGGCGCTCCCGCCGGCGCCGCCGACCAGACTTCCCGGCTCACCGCCCGACAGCCTATCGAGCCGGAGGCCGCCGGTCGGCCGGGACCGCCGGGACGCCCCCGGTCAGTCGGTCGCCGCGTGCACCAGCGTCAGCAGCGCCTCGGCGTACGCGTCGGCCGGGTTCTCGGAGTCGAAGACCTGCTCGTGGCGCCCGGGTACCTCGACCAGCACCTGATACCAGCCGGTGGTCGACCGGGCCAGGCTGCGGAACGCGGGGCCCAGCAGCTCGCGGAGCTGGTCCTCACGGGGCAGCCACAGCGCGTCCTCGATCCGCACCGAGTCGAGCGCCCACTCGGTGGTGCCGTTGAACCCGAGGATCGTGCCCGTGGGGTGATCGTGGCGTTCGACCACCATGTCGCTCACCGTGAAGACCTCCTCGGCGAGCGGCTCGGTCAGCACGCTGAACCGGTCACCGGTCTCGGGGCGCCACACGAGGCCCGCCTGCCTCAGCCGCTCGGCCGCGTCGCGCGAGATGCCGCTCATAGGTCCATGCTGCCGCCAGGCGCCCCGGCGCGCCGGGTCGTGCGCGCAGTGTCGGTGCGCACAGTGTTGGCGCGCTCAGTGTCGGCGCGCACGGTGTCGGTGCGCGCAGGGCCGGTGCGCACAGGGCCGGCGCGCGCAGGGTCGGCGCGCGCCGCCCTGGGGTCGGACGCGAGTCGCGGCGGTGAACAGTGCGTGACAAGTCGGCGACACGCCTCACCAGGTGTGGTCGCCCGAATGACAGGTCCGTAGTTTGGGTGACAGGACGGCATCCAGCCGTCCTCCGGGAGGCCAGCCCATGGAGTCGTCGCTCCGCGCGCACAGGCCGGTACCGGCCCTGCGGCACGGCGCCGCAGCCAGGGTCGGCCACCCGCGCCACCTACCGAGTGCGCCGCCGCGCCGGAGGGAGCTTCTCCGTGGAGACCAGCCAGAACGCCACGCCCCAGGCCGACCCCCACGGTCGTGACGAGAGCGGACGCCGCACGTTCGTCATCGACACGTCCGTGCTGTTGTCCGACCCGCGCGCCCTGTTCCGGTTCGCGGAGCACGACGTCGTCCTGCCCGTCGTGGTCGTGACGGAGCTCGAAGGCAAGCGGCACCACGCCGAGCTGGGGTACTTCGCCCGTTCCGCGCTGCGCATCCTGGACGACCTGCGGCTCGCGCACGGGCGCCTCGACGCGGCGCTGCCCATCGGCGACGCGGGCGGCACGCTGCGCGTCGAGCTCAACCACATCGACGCCGAGGTGCTGCCCACCGGGTTCCGGCTGGGTGACAACGACACGCGCATCCTCGCGGTCGCGGCCAACCTCGCGGCCGAGGGCCGCCGCGTCACGGTCGTCTCCAAGGACCTGCCGATGCGGATCAAGGCGTCGGCCGTGGGCCTCGACGCCGAGGAGTACCGCGCCGAGCTTGCGGTCGACTCCGGCTGGACGGGCATGGCCTCGGTCGACGTGTCGGACGAGCAGATGGGGTCGCTGTGGGAGCACCAGGTGCTCGACGTCGCCGAGCTCGACCCCGCCGTCGTCGAGGCGGCGTCGCCGCTGCTCGTCCACACCGGCCTGGTGATCCACTCGCCGCGCGGGTCCGCGCTGGGACGCGTCACCGCCGACAAGAAGGTGCGGCTGGTGCGCGGCGACCAGGAGGTCTTCGGCGTCCACGGCCGGTCGGCCGAGCAGCGGGTCGCGATCGACCTGCTGCTCGACGAGGAGATCGGCATCGTCTCGCTCGGCGGGCGGGCCGGCACCGGCAAGTCGGCGCTTGCGTTGTGCGCGGGCCTGGAGGCGGTGCTCGAACGGCGTCAGCACCGCAAGATCCTCGTGTTCCGGCCGCTGTACGCCGTCGGCGGGCAGGAGCTCGGCTACCTGCCCGGCAGCGAGTCCGAGAAGATGAACCCGTGGGCGCAGGCCGTGTACGACACGCTCGGGGCGCTCGTCTCGCCCGAGGTCGTCGACGAGGTCGTCCACCGCGAGATGCTCGAGGTGCTGCCGCTGACGCACATCCGCGGGCGCTCGCTGCACGACGCGTTCGTGATCGTCGACGAGGCGCAGAGCCTGGAGCGCAACGTGCTGCTCACGGTGCTCTCCCGCATCGGCCAGAACTCGCGCGTCGTGCTCACGCACGACGTCGCCCAGCGCGACAACCTGCGCGTCGGCCGCCACGACGGCGTTGCGGCCGTCATCGAGAAGCTCAAGGGTCACCCGCTGTTCGCCCACGTGACGCTGACCCGCTCGGAGCGCAGCCCGATCGCCGCCCTGGTCACGGACATGCTCGAGCACCTGGAGCTGTGAGCCGCGCTGCGGCGCACGCCGAGGCGGTGCCCTCCCGCGCGGGAGGGCACCGCCTCGGCGGCCGGGTCAGCGGAGCGTGAAGCGGGTGCGCAGGAGGTCCGCCGGGCGCGACGACCGGCCCACCCGGAGCTCGAAGTCGCCCGGCTCCACGATGCGCCCGCCGTGGGCGTCCACGATCGTGCAGGCGCTCGCCGGCAGCTCCAGCGGGACGGTCACCGACGCGCCCGGTGCGACGGCGACCTGCCGGAACGCCTTGAGCTCGTGCTCGGCCCAGGACGCCGACGTGACCAGGTCGCACACGTAGACCTGCACGGTCTCCAGCGCCGGACGCGCCCCGGTGTTCGTGAGCGTGACGCGTGCGCGCACGACGTCGGACGCCGTGAGCTCGGGCCTCTCGACGACCAGGTCGGTGTACTCGACGGTCGTGTACGACAGGCCCTCGCCGAACGCGAACGCCGGAGCCTGGGTGAGGTCGGCGTAGCGGTCGCCGTGCTGGCCGCGGATCTGGTTGTAGTACGTCGGTTGCTGGCCCGCGTGCCGCGCGAAGGAGATCGGCAGGCGCCCGCTCGGCTCGATCCGCCCGAGCAGCAGCTCGGCGAGCGCCGTCCCGCCCGTCATGCCGGGGTTCGCCGCCCAGACCAGGGCCGCGGCGTCGAGCGCCGACGGCGGCAGCACGAGCGGCTTGGACGCCAGCAGCACCACGACCAGGGGCTTGCCGGTCGCGGCGAGCGCGTCGAGCAGCGCGACCTGCCCGCCGACGAGCTCGAGCGTCGCCGTCGAGCGGCCTTCACCGACCAGCTCGATGCGGTCGCCGACGACGGCCACCACGTAGTCGGCCTCCTGTGCCGCCGCGACCGCCTCGGCGATGAGCGCCGCATCGGGTGCGGCGGGCACGACGACGGGCGGGCGCGGCTGCCCGTCGGGGAAGAACTCGCCTGCGGGATCGGGTTCGAGCGTGAGGATGTCGGCGCCGCGTGCGTGCGTGACCTGCCACCCGGCGGGCACGGCGGCGCGCAGGCCGTCGAGCACCGTGGTGATCATCGCGCGCGGCTGCCCGTCGGGCAGCCAGTCGACCTGGCCGGAGGAGCCGGCCCAGTCCCCGAGCTGCGTCTGCGCGTCGTCGGCGAGCGGTCCGACGACGGCGACCCGGCGCGGGGCGGCGTCGTCGGCGGGCAGGGGGAGCACGCCGTCGTTGCGCAGCAGCACCAGCGAACGCCGGGTGACCTCGAGGTTGAGGTCCTGGTGGGAGCCGACCACCGCGGCGATGCGCGCCGGGTCGGGGCGGCGGCGGTCCTCGAACAGCCCGAGCTCGAACTTGAGCGTGAGGATGTGGCTGACCGCGTTGTCGAGCTCGGACTCCTTGAGCAGCCCCTGGTCGATCGCGGCGAGGGCGCCCTCGAAGAACTGGGGCGTGGTCATGACCATGTCGTTGCCCGCCTTGACGGCGGCGGCCGCGGCGTGGGCGATGTCGGGCTGGACCTTCTGCTCCCAGACCATGCGCCCGACGTTGTCCCAGTCGGTGATGAGCATGCCCGCGTAGCCCCACTCGCGGCGCAGCACGTCGGTCAGCAGCCAGTCGTTGACGGTGATGGGGACACCGTCGGTGGTCTGGTAGCCGAGCATGAACGTGCGGCAGCCCTCGTGCGCCACGCGCTCGAACGGCGGCAGGAACCACGAGCGCAGCTTGCGCCGGGAGATGTCGGCCTCGGACGCGTCGCGGCCACCCTGAGTCTCCGAGTAGCCGGCGAAGTGCTTGGCCGTGGCGAGGATCGCGGTGGGGTCGCTCAGCCCGTCGCCCTGGTAGCCGCGCACGGCCGCGCTGGCGAGCTCGCCGATGAGGTGCGGGTCCTCGCCGAACGTCTCGTTGACACGGCCCCAGCGCAGGTCGCGCGCGATGCACAGCACGGGGGAGAACGTCCAGTGGATGCCCGTCGCGGCGACCTCGACGGCTGTCGCGCGTGCCATCTTCTCCACCAGCGCGGGCGACCACGTGGCGGCCATGCCGAGCTGGGTCGGGAAGATCGTGGCGCCCTCGAAGAACGAGTGGCCGTGGATGCAGTCCTCCCCGATGAGCAGCGGGATGCGCAGGCGGGTGCGGTCGGTGACGTCGTGCGCCTCGCGCACCAGCGCGGGCGAGGTGTGCAGGATCGAGCCGACGTGCGTGCGCAGGATGTGGTCCTCGACGCCCTCGCGGGCGTCGAGCTGCAGCATCTGGCCCACCTTCTCCTCGACCGTCATGCGGCCCAGGAGGTCGGTGACGCGCGCGGCGACGGGCAGGGTGGTGTCCAGGTAGAGCGGCGTGCTCATGCGCGTGTCTCCTCGGTGGTGGGTGCGTCGTCGGCGGGGGCCGTGACGGGTGGCGGCGCCGTCGGGACGGCGCGCACCTGCGTGACGGCCGACGTCGCCCGCATGCCGCGCTTGCGCAGCGCGCGGGCGCGCTCGCCCGCGGACCGCAGGCGCGGGTTGACGTACTCGTCGATGCCGAAGTTGATGAGCGACAGCGCGACGCCCAGCAGGGCGATGGCCAGGCCGGCGGGCACGTACCACCACCAGAAGTTCGGGAACGCGCCGTTCTGCTGCGCCCAGAACAGGATCGTGCCCCAGTTGAGGTTGGTGATGGGGATGACGCCGATGAATGCCAGCGTCGTCAGGCCGAGGATGGCGGCGGTGACGGTGCCGACGAACGACGACGCGATGATCGCCATGAGGTTGGGCAGCATCTCTACGGTGATGATCCGCCACAGCGGTTCGCCGTTGGCGCGGGCCGCCTGGACGAAGTCGCGGTTGCGCAGCGACATCGTCTGGGCGCGCAGCACGCGCCCGCCCCACGCCCAGCCGGTGATCGCCAGGACGGCGGCGACCAGCACGAGCGACGGGTTGTCCTGCTGGGAGGTGATGATGATCATCAGCGGCAGGCCGGGGATCACGAGGAACACGTTCGTCAGCGCCGACAGCGACTCCGACTTCCACCCGGACACGTAACCGGCGGTGACGCCGATCGCGATGGCGATGACCGTGGCGATGATGCCGGCGGCGAAGCCGACGATCAGCACGCCGCGCGTGCCGTACACGATCTGGCTGAACACGTCCTCGCCCATGTGGGTGGTACCCAGCCAGTGCGTGGTCGACGGCGCCTGCCGCAACGCCTGGAAGTCCTTGGCGAGGGGGTCGAACGGTGCGACGAGCGGGGCGAAGACCGCCATGAGCGTGAACACCGCGAGGATGCACAGCCCGGTGACGGACTTGCCGTTGCGGAACATGGCGAACGCGCTGGCCCGGTGTGCGGGCGTGGGAGCCTCGACCGAGGTCGGGCTGGTGACGGTCGCGGTCATGGTCAGGCCTCCGTCTGGCGCGTGCGCGGGTCGAGGACGGCGTAGGCGACGTCGGCCAGGATGTTGGCGACGAGCACCGTCAGGGTGATGACGAGGAACAGACCCTGCATGAGCGGGTAGTCCTTGGCGTTGGTCGCGTCCAGGAGCAGCTTGCCGACGCCGGGGTAGGAGAACACGAGCTCCATGACCAGCGTGCCGCCGACGATGAAGCCGAGTGCCAGGGCGAAGCTCTGGACCTGCGGCAGCACCGCGTTGCGGGCCGCGTAGCGGGTCAGGACGCGGCGGGCGGGCAGGCCCTTGGCCTGTGCGACCGTCACGTAGTCCTCGTCGAGGATGGTGATCATCATGTTGCGCATGCCGAGGATCCACCCGCCCAGCGAGGCGAGCACGATCGTCAGCGCCGGCAGCGTGCCGTGCTTGATCACCTCGAGGATGAAGCCGACGTCCCACGAGGGGATCGAGCCGCGGCCGTAGGCGTGCGACGCGGGGAACCAGCCGAGGCCGGTGGCGAACACCGCGATCGCGATCAGGCCCATCCAGAAGTACGGGACGGTCGAGAAGAACGTCGAGATGGGCACCAGCACGTCGGCGCGCGACCCGCGGTTCCAGCCGACGAGCGAGCCGATCAGCGTGCCGATGCCGAAGCTGAGGATCGTCGCGATGCCGACGAGGCCGATGGTCCACGGCAGGGCCGAGGAGATGACCTCGGTCACCGGGGCGAGGCCGCGTGAGAGCGACCGGCCCAGGTCGCCCGAGACCATCAGGCCCCAGTAGTCGCCGTACTGCTGGAGCAGCGAGCGGTCGGAGTTCAGGCCGAACAGGATGCGCAGCGAGTCGGCCGCCTCGGGGCTGACCCGGCCCTGGTTGCGGGCGAGGTACGCCGAGATCGGGTCGCCCTTCATGAACCGGGGCAGGAAGAAGTTGATCGTGATGGCCGCCCACGCCGTGAACAGGTAGAAGGCGACGCG
This sequence comes from Xylanimonas allomyrinae, assembly GCF_004135345.1. Taxonomy (NCBI): domain Bacteria; kingdom Bacillati; phylum Actinomycetota; class Actinomycetes; order Micrococcales; family Promicromonosporaceae; genus Xylanimonas; species Xylanimonas allomyrinae. The sequence goes on along the minus strand of NZ_CP035495.1, from coordinate 2,087,611 downwards.
CCGCGCGAAGAAGCGCAAGGTGTTCATCGGGTGCCTCCCGCGGTGCCCGCGAAGTGCTTGTCGGGGTCGGGTGAGGCCTCCAGCAACGCTCTGGTGTAGTCGTTGCGCGGGTGCAGGATCACCTCGTCGGACGGCCCGCGCTCGACGACGCGCCCGTGGTGCAGCACCAGGATCTCGTCGGAGAAGTGCCGTGCCGTGGCCAGGTCGTGCGTGATGTACAGGACCCCGAGGTGGTGCGAACGCTGCAGGTCGGCGAGCAGGTTGAGCACCCCCAGGCGGATGGACACGTCGAGCATCGACACCGGCTCGTCGGCCACCAGCAGCGACGGGCGCGAAGCGATCGCGCGGGCGATCGCCACCCGCTGGCGCTGACCGCCGGACAGCTCGTGCGGGCGGCGGTCGATGGTCGCGCCCGGGTCCAGGCGCACCAGCTCCAGCAGCCGCACCACCTCGGCCTCGACCTCGGCCTTGGGCACGACGTGGTCGAGCAGCAACGGGCGCGCGAGGTGGTGGCGGATGTCGTGGTACGGGTTGAGCGAGGCGAACGGGTCCTGGAAGACCATGCGTACCTGCTGGCGGTAGGTGCGCAGCGCCTTGCCGTGCCGCGGGATCGGGGCGCCGTCCAGCAGCACCTGGCCCGACGTCGCGCGTTCGAGCTGCGTGATGATCTTCGCGATCGTCGACTTGCCCGACCCCGACTGCCCCACGAGCGCGACCGTGCGCCCCGAGGCGACGGTGACGTCGACGTCGTCGAGCGCGAGCATCGTGCCGCTGCCGCGCACGTGGTACTTCTTGGTGACGTTCCGCAGCTCCAGCGTGTGCTCGGGAGCGTCCGGGCGCTTCTCGGCGCCGGTGACGTCGTCGTGGCTCATGCCGCCCCCTCGCCCAGGGCCGTCTCGCTCGCCCGCAGGAACCCGCCGCGATCACCCGTCAGGCTCGGGAAAGAGCCCAGGAGCTTGCGCGTGTACTCGTGCTGCGCCCGGTGGTAGATCGCCGACGCCGTGTCGAGCTCGACGATGCGACCCTCCCGCATGATGGCGATGCGGTCGGAGATCTCCAGCAGCAGCGGCAGGTCGTGCGTGATGAAGACGACGGAGAAGCCGAACTCGCGGCGCAGGTCGGAGATCTGCAGGAGGATCTCGCGCTGCACCAGCACGTCCAGTGCCGTCGTCGGCTCGTCCATGACCATGAGCTGCGGGCGCAGGGCCAGGGCCATCGCGATCATGACGCGCTGGCGCATGCCGCCCGACAGCTCGTGCGGGTAGGAGCGCAGGCGCTCGCGGCGGACGCCGACGATGTCGAGGAGCTGCGCGCACTCGTCGCGGCGCTCGTCGCGGCTCATGTCGGGGCGGTGCGTCTCGAAGACGTCCGCGAGCTGCTTGCCGATCGACAGCACGGGGTTGAGCGCGTTCATCGCCCCCTGGAACACCATGGAGATCTTGTCCCAGCGGAAGCGCTGGAGCGACGTCTCGTCGAGGGCGAGCAGGTCGATGTCGGTGCCCGACTCGTCATGAAAGACGGCGGAGCCGGAGGTGATGACGGCCGGCGGCTTCAGCAGGCGCTGGATGCCGTAGGCCAGGGTCGTCTTGCCACAGCCGGACTCGCCGGCCAACCCGAGGATCTCGCCGCGCAACAGGTCGAGGCTCACGTCGATGACCGCCTCGACAGGCGGATCGACGTCGTACACCACGCTGAAGTCACGGACCGTGAGGACGTTCTCGCTGGTCACTGGGATCTTCCGTTCAGGGGACTTCCCGTACATGCCGGGACGCGGCGCGAGGCCGGGGCCGGCTGGCCCCGGCCTCGCTGGACTGCTGTCGCCCGCATCGGCGGGCGGGGGTCTGCGCGGGCGGGACACCGCCCGCGCAGACCGGGCTCAGCTCGCCGGCTTGAGCTTCGTGAGGATGAGCACCGACGTCGGCTGCGTCGGGTCCGCGTTGATGTACGGGTCGTCGTCGGACGGCCAGCCCACGTAGTTGCGGGTGTTGAACTGCGTGATGAACGGGCGTGAGGCGATCGGCATGACCGGCACCTCGTTGACGAAGATCCGCTGGGCGTCCGCCAGGGCGGCCGAGCGCTCGTCGTCGGACGTCGCGTTCGCGAAGGCGTCGAGCGCCGCCGTGGCCTCGGAGGAGTCGAAGCGGCCGAAGTTGTAGTCGGCTGCCTCGCCGATCGGCTTGAGCCAGCGGGCGTCCATCGTGTTGGAGTAGATGTCGTACGGGGTCATGCCCGTGTCGGTCCAGTGCAGGATCGCGTCGAACTCACCGTTGGACTTGTTGGCCCACCACGTGTCCGCGTCTGGTGTGGTCAGCGTGGCGGTGACGCCGAGCGCCTTGACGTCGTCGGCGATCAGCGAGATGCCGGTGACGTAGTCGGACCAGCCCTGCGGGACCGTGAGGTCGAAGGTGACCGGCTGGCCGCTGGGGTCGACCAGTGCGGTGCCGACGCCCGTGTACCCGGCGTCCTCGAGGAGCTTCTTGGCCCCGGCGACGTCGACCTTGAAGTCCTTGCCCTGGAACTCGTCGGAGATGAACGAGTTGCCGGCGGGGGTGGGCAGCCCTGTCACGGACGTGATCTCGGGGACGCCGCCCTCACGGGCGATCTGCTGGTACTTGTGGCGGTCGATGACCATGTTGACGGCCTGGCGGAAGGCGACGTCGTTGAACGGCTTCTTCGTGGTGTTGACGTACAGGCCGTCGAATGCGAGACCGGATGGCGCCCAGAAGACGTTGTGGTCGGGGTCGTGGTCGAGGAAGGCCTGCTGACGGTTGGGGATCCACGCCTGCGCCCAGTCGGCGTCGCCGTTGGCGAGGGCGGTGGCCAGGGCGGTGTTGTCGTTGTACGACACGTAGTACAACGTCGGCACGGCAAGGTCGCCGCCCCAGTAGTCGGTGCGCGCCTTGAGCTCGACGGACTGGGAGGTGAACTGCGTCAGCGTGTACGGGCCGGTGCCGACCAGGTCGAGCATGGGGTCGGTCGTGGGGTCGGAGAGCGTCTCGACGTAGTGCTTGGGGACGATCGCCCGGTGCAGCACCTTGTCCTGCTTGACGAACACCGAGTCGGTGAACGTGAGCGTGACCTTGTTGCCGTCCTCGGCGACGCTCTTGAGCGGCAGCGCGGCCGTGTTGAGCTCGGGGTGGTCGAGGATCATCTGGTACGTGTACGCGATGTCGTCGGCGGTGAAGGCCTCGCCGTCCGACCAGGTGACGCCGTCGCGGGCCGTGGCGGTGAGCTCGGTGAAGTCGTCGTTCCATGCCAGGTCGGACGCGAGCCAGGGCGTGACCGGGTCGGACGGCTTGATCAGGTTGACGATCCCCAGCGGCTCGAGGATCGCGTTGATGTAGCCCAGGCGCATGGCCGAGGCGTCGGCGACCCACGGGTTGTTGGACTCGGTGGTGATCGCGCCGTCCGGCTTCGCGATCGTGAGCGCCGCGCCGGCGGTGGCAGAGCCCCCGGTGTCGTCGCCTGACGCGTTGTCCCCGCCCCCGCCGCAGGCGGCCAGGAGAAGGGCGGCGGCGGCGGCTGTCGCCACCGCGGCCGTGATCTTCGACCTCATGTCAACTCCTCATCGAGATGTGCGCGACACCCGGGCTGGGTGTCCCTCGGCGTCGAGGGGCGCGTTGTGTTGAGGTTACAGTCCAGTTAGTAAGTTGCTCAACGCGAGTGCGGGACAATGTCAGTCACAGTTCGGCAACGGTGCCGTGAGAACTGCCGGGAAGCCGGCGGAGGGAAGTGGACGGATGGGACCCAGCAAGCCAGAGCGCCGGTCACGGCCCGAGACGCTCGCGCGCCGCGAGGAGATCCTCCGGGCGGCGATGGTGACCTTCGGGGCCAAGGGCTACAACAAGGGCCCGCTCACCGAGATCGCCGAACAGGTGGGCATGACCCACGCGGGCATCCTGCACCACTTCGGCTCGAAGAACGCGCTGCTACTCGAGGTGCTCCAGTACCGCGACGACACCGACGTGGCCGAGCTGCCCGAGCACCACATCCCCGATGGCATCGAGCTGTTCCGGCACCTCGTGCGTACGGCGTTCCTCAACGCCCAGCGGGCAGGCATCGTCCAGGCGTACGCCGTGCTCTCGGCCGAGTCGGTCACCGACGACCACCCCGCGCGCCCGTTCTTCGAGAAGCGGTACACGACGCTGCGCGCCGAGGTGGGCCACGCGTTCCGCGCCGTCTGCGAGGAGGCCGGGATCGCGGAGCCCGACACCATCGACAAGGCCGCGGCCTCGATCCTCGCCGTCATGGACGGCCTGCAGATCCAGTGGCTGCTCGACCCGGCGGCCGTCGAGCTGGCCGAGGCGAGCACGTTCGCGATCGAGGCCATCGTCGCGCAGGTGCTCACCCCGCGAGACACGCCTCTGTGACGACGGGCCGGGCCCCCACGGGGGAGCCCGGCCCGCGACGACCCGCGCCTCAGCCCTGCGGCGGGCGCGTCATCGACAGCACGTCGAGCGCCTCGTCGAGCTGTGCCTCGGTGACCTCGCCGCGCTCCACGAACCCGAGCGCGATCACGGCCTCACGCACGGTGATGCCCGCCTTGACGGAGTGCTTGGCAACCTTCGCCGCGGCCTCGTAGCCGATCACGCGGTTGAGCGGCGTGACGATCGACGGCGACGACTCGGCGAACGCGCGCGCCTTGGCCGCGTTCGCGGTGATGCCCGCGACCGTCTTGTCGGCGAGCACGCGGCTGGCGTTGGCCAGCAGGCGGATCGACTCGAGCACGCCCTGCGCGATCACGGGGATCTGCACGTTGAGCTCGAACGCGCCGCTCGCCCCCGCCCAGGCCACGGTGGCGTCGTTGCCGACCACGCGCGCGCACACCATGAGCACGGCCTCGGGGACCACGGGGTTGACCTTGCCGGGCATGATCGAGCTGCCCGGCTGGAGGTCCGGGATGAAGATCTCGCCGAGGCCCGTGTTGGGGCCCGAGCCCATCCAGCGCAGGTCGTTGCAGATCTTGGTGAGGCTCACCGCGATGGTCCGCAGCGACCCCGACAGCTCGACCAGGCCGTCGCGAGCGGACTGCGCCTCGAAGTGGTCGCGTGCCTCCGTCAGCGGCAGGCCCGTGTCCTCGCGCAGCAGCGCGATGACGCGCTGCGGGAAGCCGGCCGGGGTGTTGATGCCCGTCCCGACGGCGGTCCCGCCGAGCGGCACCTCGGCCGCGCGCGGCAGCGCGGACTGCAGGCGCTCGACGCCGTAGCGCACGGCCGCGGCGTAGCCGCCGAACTCCTGGCCCAGCGTCACGGGGGTGGCGTCCATGAGGTGCGTGCGCCCCGACTTGACGACGGTCGCGAACTCCTCGGACTTGGCGGCGAGCGCACCCGCGAGGTGGGTCAGCGCGGGCACCAGGTCGTGGACGACGCCCGACGTCGCCGCCACGTGGACGGACGTCGGGAACACGTCGTTGGACGACTGCGAGGCGTTGACGTGGTCGTTCGGGTGGACGTCGCGTCCGAGGCTGCGCGTGGCCAGGGTCGCCAGCACCTCGTTGGTGTTCATGTTCGACGACGTGCCCGAGCCGGTCTGGTACACGTCGACCGGGAAGTCGCCGTCGTGCGCGCCGCTCGCGACCGCGTCCGCGGCGGCCACGATCGCGTCGGCGACGTCCTGCGGCAGCACGCCCAGCTCGGCGTTGGCGCGCGCGGCGGCCTTCTTGATGCGGGCCAGGGCCTCGATGTGCGCCCTCTCCAGGGGGGTGCCCGAGATGGGGAAGTTCTCGACCGCGCGCTGCGTCTGCGCGCGGTACAGCGCCCGGGCGGGCACGCGGACCTCTCCCATGGTGTCGTGCTCGATGCGGTAGGCGATCTCGTCGGCGTCGGCGTCGACGGCGGTGTCGGAAGTCATGTTCCTATCGTGCCCCACGCCGTCGGGTGCTCCGCAACGCCGGTTCACGCGCCCTGCGCCTGCGGTTGCTCGCCGACGTCGCCCGCGACCTCGACCAGGCGGGCGCTGCCCTCGGCCAGGTCGTACTCGACGCCCACGATCGCGAGGGTGCCCTTCTCGACCCGCTCGCGCAGCGCCGCCGAGTAGCCGCGGAGCATCTCGACCGTGTGGCGTACGTGCTCGGTGCGCAGCGCGTCCGGGTCGAAGAGCGCGCCGCCGCCGCCGGACTTGGCGCGCGCCGTGATGCCGGCGACCGACGGGATGACGCGGTCGACCACCGCGCGCACGAAGCCGGGCGGCTGCTCGCCCGTCGACAGCGTGTGCGCCGTCGCCGCGATCGCCCCGCACGAGTCGTGCCCGAGCACCACCACGAGCGAGGCCCCCAGCAGCTCGGTGCCGTACTCGATCGAGCCGATCACCGTCGTGTCGAGCACGTGACCGGCCGTGCGGACGACGAACACGTCGCCCAGGCCCTGGTCGAAGATGAGCTCGGCGGCCACGCGCGAGTCCGAGCAGCCGAAGATCACGGTGTGCGGGTGCTGCGACGCCCGCAGCTCGCGGCGCCGGTCGACGCTCTGCGACGGGTGCTGCGGTTCACCACGCACGAACCGGTCGTTGCCGGCGCGCAACGCCGCCCAGGAGTCCGCGGGCGTACGCGTCGCCGGGACCTTGGGCGACGGGTCCGCCGGGGCCGGGATGGTCGGGATCGCGGCCGTGCCGCCGTCGGGCGGCGTGGGGCGACCGGGCCGGCTCACGCCTCGTCCTCGGCCTGCCGCTGGGCCACGCCCCCCGACGCCGTCGCGAGGCGCTCGCGGGCGCCGTCGAGCCACTGCTGGCAGCGGGCCGCGAGGGCCTCGCCGCGCTCCCAGAGCGCGAGCGACACCTCGAGCGGCTCGCCGCCCGCCTCGAGGCGCTGCACGACGGCGACCAGCTCGTCGCGGGCCTGCTCGTAGCCGAGGCCGGCCGGGTCGGGAAGGGCGGACAGATCAGGTGCGGGGCTGCTGCTCACGACACCTAGTCAACCTCACGCCCCTGACAGGCCCGGCGCCGTCTCGCGCGCGGGGGGCGAGCCGGGTCAGCGGGCCGCGATCGCGGCCATGAAGATCGCGATCGTGTGGCAGGTGAAGCCGGCCACCGTCAGGGCGTGGAAGATCTCGTGGAAGCCGAACCAGCGCGGGGACGGGTTGGGGAACTTGGTGCCGTAGATGACCGCGCCGAGCGTGTAGGCGATGCCGCCGGCGATGATGAGCCAGACGACGGCGGGGCCGCCGCTGGCCCAGAACTGGCCCATGTACGCGACGGCGACCCAGCCCAGCGCCACGTAGACGGGCACGTAGACCCAGCGCGGGGCGCTCATCCAGAAGACGCGCGCGAGCAGCCCCACCGCGGAGCCGCCCCAGACGAGCGCCAGCAGGACCGTCGCCGTGCGGCTCGGCAGCAGCAGCACCGCGAGCGGGGTGTAGGTGCCCGCGATGATGAGGAAGATGTTCGAGTGGTCCATGCGGCGCAGGACGGCCGCGACCTTGGTCGACCAGGTGCCGCGGTGGTAGACGGCGCTGGTGCCGAACAGGGACAGGGACGTCACCATGAACACGGTCGCGGCGACACGCCCCGCGACAGGCGGCGACAGCACGACGAGCACGATGCCGGCGGCGAGCGCGAGCGGCGCCGTCACGGCGTGGATCCATCCGCGCAGCCTCGGCTTGACGTGTGCGACGGCGGTGCTGACCGACGTCCCGACGGTCTGGACCGTCTGGGAGACGGCGTTGCGCGCGACGTCGAGCGGGTCGGGGACGACGTCCTGCCCGGCGCGGGGGTCGGCGTGTGCTGCCACGGGGGCCTCCTGGGAGTCGTTGGCGGGTGGTGAGCGGGTCGTGTGCGTCGGCGTGATGAAACCTACGCTTCCGTAGGTTACGCCAGCGTAGCCTGACGCGCCGCGTCGTCCACGGGGTCGGCGCGTGCGCGGTTGGTGAAGATCCCCGAGCACCTGCGGCCGGTTGCCCGCGACAGGCGGGCGGTCGCGGTGCAGGCCGGTACCGTTGGCCTGTGCGACTGCCCCACGTGCTCTACCGGCTGTACGAGCGGCGCCTGGCCGCCGGCCTCACCCCCGACCGCGCGCCGCGGCACGTGGGCGTCATCCTCGACGGCAACCGGCGCTGGGCGAAGTCGTTCGGCGAGACCGCGGCCACGGGGCACCGTCGCGGAGCCGACAAGATCGCGGAGTTCCTGGGCTGGGCCGAGGACCTGGGCATCGAGGTCGTCACCCTGTGGATGCTGTCGACCGACAACCTCGGCCGGTCGGCCGGCGAGCTGGGCGACCTGCTCGACATCATCGAGGACGCCGTGCGCGGGCTGGCCGACTCCGGACGGTGGCGCGTGCGCGTCGTCGGCCGCCTCGACCTGCTGCCCGAGCGTCTCGCCGCGGCCCTGCGCGAGGCCTCCGAACGCACCGCCGCCGTCGACGGCCTGCACGTCAACGTCGCCATCGGCTACGGCGGCCGCTACGAGATCGCCGACGCCGTCCGCGCCTACCTGCGCCTGCAGGCCGACGCCGGGGCCACGCTCGCGGACCTCGCCGACCGCATCGACGTCGACGACATCGCCGAGCACCTCTACACGGCGGGCCAGCCCGACCCCGAGCTCGTCATCCGCACCTCGGGCGAGCAGCGCATCGGCGGGTTCCTCATGTGGCAGTCGGCCCACTCCGAGCTGTACTTCTGCGAGGCGTACTGGCCCGACTTCCGGCGCGTGGACTTCCTGCGTGCGCTGCGCGACTTCTCGCGGCGGGAACGGAGGCTCGGGCGGTGAGCTCCGCCGCCGGCCCGCCCGCCGACGGCCCGCCGCCGACCGAGCGCGAGCGCCGCGCGGCCGCGACCTGGCAGGCGCTCTTCCGGACGCAGGCGCTGCTGCTGCGCCGCCTGCAGCACGACCCGATCTGGGACGAGGTCTCGCTGCGCGAGTACGACGTCCTGTTCGTGCTCACCGCGGCAGGGGGCGGCCTGCGCCTGCGCGAGCTCACCGGGCAGCTCTACCTGGTGCAGTCCTCGGTCTCACGCCTCGTCGAGCGCATGGAGGCCCGCGGCCTGGTCGCCCGCTCCGTGCCGCCCGACGACGCGCGCGGCACGCTCGTGACGATCACCGACGCGGGACGCGCCGTCCAGCGCGACGTCGGCGCCCGGCACGTGCAGGCCATGGGCAGGTACGTGGGCGACGCGCTCGACGACGACGAGCAGCGGACCCTGCGCGCCCTGCTCGACACGCTCACCAAGGCCCAGCGACACATCCCCGACGTCGTGCGCGACTGAGCGGCACGCTCCCCGCGTCTGCGCCCCCACGAGCCCGCGCCGCCGCGCAGATCCGGCCCGCACCAGAACGGCGTGCGCCCGGGTGCCGCTATCGTCGGCGGCGTGACCGGCACCCCGCAGGACCCTGCCCATACCCGCCCGCACGTCGTCATCGCCCCCGACTCCTTCAAGGGGACGCTCGGGGCGGTCGAGGTGGCCAAGGCCATCGCCGACGGCGTGCTCGCGGCCGTCCCGCACGCACGCGTCACGTGCCTGCCGATGGCCGACGGAGGCGAGGGATCGCTCATCGCGCTCGCCTCCGCATGGGGCGTGCGGCGGCACGAGCTCGACACGATCGACGCGCTCGGGCGCCCGACGACGGCACACTGGGCCACGTCCCCGGACGGCCGGACCGGCGTCGTCGAGCTCGCCTCCGCGTCGGGGCTGCCCGGGGTCGCCGACACCGCACCCCGGCCGCTGCACGCGCACACACGCGGCACGGGCGAGGTCGCGGCCGCCGTGCTCTCGGCCGGTGTCGAGGAGGTGCTGGTGTGCCTCGGAGGGTCGGCGTCGACCGACGGCGGCGCGGGACTGCTGTCCGGGCTCGGCGCCCGCATGCTCGACGTCGACGGCGTCGAGGTTCCCGACGGCGGCGAAGGCCTGGCGCGCGTGGCCTCGCTCGACCTGTCGGGGCTGCACCCGCGAGCGCGCGAGGTCCGCTGGCGTGTCGCCGTCGACGTCACGAACTCGCTGACGGGAGAGCACGGCGCCGCCGCGGTGTTCGGGCCGCAGAAGGGCGCGAGCCCAGGCGACGTCGCGTTCCTCGACGAGGCGCTCGCGCGCTGGGCGGGCGTGCTGGAGCGCGAGACGGGACGCGCCGTGCGGTCGCTGCCCGGCGCGGGGGCCGCGGGCGGCGTGCCGGCCGCGCTCGTCGCGGTGCTCGGGGCGTCGGTCGAGCGCGGGGCCGACCTGGTCGCCGAGGTGGTCGGTCTTCCCGCGGCGCTCGCGGACGCCGACCTGGTCATCACCGGTGAGGGGTCGTTCGACTCGCAGTCGTCGCGCGGCAAGGCGCCCGACGGCGTCGCGCGTGCGGCGGCCGCGTCCCCGGCGCGCCCGCCCGTCGTCGTGATCGCGGGGCAGGTGCTGCTGCCGTCGGTGCAGTCGAGGGCGTCCGGGATCCGGGCGGCGTTCTCGATCGCGCCCGGGCCGGTGAGCTTCGAGGAGCTCGTGGACAGCACGCCTCAGCGGCTGCGCGAGGTTGCGGCATCGGTCGCGGCGCTGACGCTGCTGCGCGAGGTCTGACCTCGCGGGAATACCCCGGGGGGAGATTGCGCTGACTTTCACAGGTCCGCCGAGGCCCGCGTGTCGGGTGGTCCGGCGCCCTACGGCCCTGAGTGGAGGTCAGCATGTCCGGCCGCAGCACCACGCGCGTCGCCTTCGAGGAGGACGGGCGCAACGTCGTCTACCGGCGTCACCGCAACGGAGGTGGTCTGGTGTCCCCGGACGCGTCCGTGGACGCGACGGCGTTCGTCGCGCGCGACGCCTGGGTGGAGGCCGGCGCCTCCGTCGGTCCCGGCTCGTCGATCGGGTCCGGCTCGTGGATCGACGAGGGCGCGCGCCTCGGACACGACGTCGTCGTCGGGCACAACGTCCACGTGGGGCCCGGCGCCGAGGTGGGCGACCGCGCCCACCTCGAGAACGGCGTGCGCCTAGGGGCCGGCGTGCGCGTCGAGCCACGCACCCGCGTGGCCGGAGACGAGAGCGTCCTGCCCGGCTCCGTCGTCGCGCGCGCGGCGATCCGGCCGCGTCGCCTGCGCCCGGCGGACTCCGCCCGCCGCCTGTCGGCGTGACACCGGCCCGCCGGTCGGCGTGACGGCGGCCCGCCTGTCGGCGTGACACCGGTGCGACGACGGCCCGACGCCGGTACGGGCACGGTCGTCAGCGGGACGGCCACGACCAGCGCGGCTGGTCCAGCGGACCCTCGCGGCCCGCGATCTGCGTCTCCCCGAAGTCCTTGACCAGCTCGACCCGCGCGATGCCGTCCCCGGTGCCGATCGCGGCCACGAGACGCGCCGAGTGCGTCACGACCACGACCTGGGTTCGCCCGGCCGCCTCGCGCACGAGCTCCCCGAGCGCCGGCAGCAGGTCGGGGTGCAGGCTCGTCTCGGGTTCGTTGAGCACCAGCAGCTCGGGCGGGCGCGGCGTCAGCAGAGCCGCCACCCACAGCAGGTAGCGCAACGTGCCGTCGGACAGCTCGGCCGCGGTGAGCGGGCGCAGCAGCCCGTGCTGGTGCAGCCGCACCTCGAACTGTCCGTCGCGCGCGTCGACCTCCAGCCGCGAGCCGGGGAACGCGCGCGACACCGCTCGGTCGAGGGCGGGCCCCTGCCCCAGGTCGGCGATGGTCGCCAGGGCCGCCGCCAGGTCTGCGCCGTCGGGTCCCAGCACGGGGGTGCGCGTGCCGATCTGCGGGCGTCGTGCGGGGGCCTCGGCATCGGTGCGGAGCTGGTCGTAGAAGCGCCAGCCGCGCAGGCGTTCGCGCACGTCGAGCAGCTCGGGCGCGCCGGCCGCGTCCACGACCTCGGTGAGCATCGACTCGAAGCTGCGCAGGCGGCCGGGTCGCTGCCGCCAGGCGCCGTCGTCGTCGCGCACGCGGACGCTGGGCCCGCGGCGCTGCGCGGCGAGCGTCGTCGGGCGGGGGAGCGGGCCCGACCAGACGGCCTCCACCTTGATCTCGGGATCGTGCTGGAAGGCGCCCGCGGGAGGGGGCGGCAGCCCCAGGTCGACGGCGTAGCCGAGGTCGTCGGACGCGAACCCCAGCCGCAGCGCGACCGGTCCCGCACGGGTCGTGCCCTGGACCGGGTGCTCGCCCGCGCGCACCGCGCGCCCGATGACCGCGGGCCCGGCCCAGAGCGTCGAGGCGAGCCCGCCCTCGCGTGCGACCGCGCCGACGACTCCGCCCAGCGCACACTCGGCCAGCAGCCGCAGCGACCGGTACAGCGACGACTTGCCGACGCCGTTGGCTCCGGTGACCACGGTCAGCCGGTCGAGCCCGAGCACGAGGCTGCGGATCGACCGGTACCCGTCGACGGCGAGGGTGCGGATCACGCCGGGCTCCGGTGGCTCATACGGCCACGGTAGGGCTGACCACCGACAACGCGAGTCCTGACGCGACGTCCCAACAACGTCACATCTCGGCGGGCCGCTCGTGCCCGAAACGTCCCGGCGGTGGTGGGAGGATGCCGCCATGCCTTCGACCTCCCCGGAACTCGGCGTGCTCCCCTACGACGCCCTGCTGCTGTACTCGTTCGGCGGGCCCGACAAGCCCGAGGACGTCGTACCGTTCCTCCGCAACGTCACCGCGGGCAAGGGGATCCCCGACTCGCGGCTCGAGGCCGTCGGCGAGCACTACTACGCGTTCGGCGGCAAGAGCCCCATCAACGAGCAGAACCTCGCGCTCAAGGGCGCTCTCGAGAAGGAGCTCGCCGAGCGCGGCCTCGACCTGCCGGTCGTGTGGGGCAACCGCAACTGGGCGCCGTACACGACCGACGCGATCGACGAGCTCGAGGCGATGGGCGCCAAGCGCGCCGTGGCCCTGGTGACCAGCGCGTACTCGTCCTACAGCGGGTGCCGCCAGTACCGCGAGGATCTCGCCACGGTGCTCGACCGGCGCGGCCAGCTCGGCCCCGACGGCTCGACGGGCGTGCAGTTCGACAAGATCCGCTCCTACTTCAACACCCCGGGGTTCGTGCAGGGCAACGCCGACGCCGTCGTCGAGGCGTTCACCCGGCTCGGGGACGACGGCGGCGATCCCGCCGTGGCCCGCCTCGTCTTCGTCACGCACTCCGTCCCGGCGACCATGGAGGCGGCCTCGGGCGTCGGTCACGCGACCTACCGCGAGCAGCACCTCGACATCTGCGCGCTCGTCGCGCAGGACGTCTCCGCACGCGTGGGCCGAACCGTCGAGTGGGACCTCGCGTACTGCTCGCGCTCCGGCCCGCCCCACCAGCCGTGGCTCGACCCCGACGTCAACGACCACCTCGGCGTGCTCGCCGCGGACGGCGTGCGCGACGTCGTGCTCGCGCCCGTCGGGTTCGTCTCCGACCACATGGAGGTCGCCTACGACCTCGACACCGAGGCCCTGGCGACGGCCCGCGAGCTCGGCATGGCCGCCGTGCGCGCCGGGACCGTCGGCACGCGACCGGAGTTCGTCCGTCAGCTCGTCGACCTCGTGCTCGAGCGTGCCGCGCTCGCGCGCGGCGAGGACGTCGAGCAGGCCGCCGTGGGATCGTTCCCCGCATTCCCGTCCGTCACGCCGCCCGACTGCTGCCTGCGTGTGCACGAGCAGCCCAGCGGCATTCCCGCACTCTGCAGTGAGGACATGCACCGATGACCGATTTGACGCACATCCACGGCGACACCGGCGAGGCCGTCGACACCGCCGCGATCAACGAGTCCATCCGCTACGCGATCATCGCGACCTTCGCGACGACGCAGCCCCTGCCCGGCGACGACGCCGAGCGGGCCGCGCTCGTCCGGGCCGCCGAGGACGCGCTGTGGAACGGCCAGCCCGAGGCCGCGCGCGACGCTGCGCGCGCCGACGGCGACGTCGTCGTGCGCGGCGTGTACGACGTCGCGGGCCTGCGCGCGGACGCCGACCTGATGATCTGGGTCCACGGGCCGTCGGTCGAGGCCGTCCAGGGCGCCTACCACCGCCTGCGCGCGTCGGACCTGGGCGCCGCGCTCGAGCCCGTGTGGTCCGTGGTCGCGCTGCACCGTGCCGCCGAGTTCAACAAGGGTCACGTGCCGGCGTTCCTCGCGGGCGAGGCGCCGCGCGGCTACCTGTGCGTCTACCCGTTCGTGCGCTCGTACGACTGGTACCTGCTGCCCGAGAGCGAGCGCCGTGTCATGCTGCGCGACCACGGCCTGGCCGCCGCCGGCTACGCCGACGTGCGCGCCAACACCATGAGCACCTTCGCGCTCTCGGACTACGAGTGGCTGCTCGCGTTCGAGGCCGACGAGCTGCACCGCATCGTCGACCTCATGCGCGACCTGCGCGCCACCGAGGCCCGGCGCCACGTGCGCGAGGAGGTCCCGTTCTTCACGGGCCCGCGCGTGACGCTCGCCGCGTGGGCGGCCGCTCAGCCGCTCGCCTGACCGGCGCTCCTGGCGGCGTTCGCGTCCGAAGGACACCGCCAGGGGCCGCCGCGCCGGACGTCGCCGCGACGACGTCCGGCGTGCCCAGCCGTGCGGTGCCCAGCCGTGCGGTGCTCACACGTGCGGTGCTCACTCGTGCGGTGCTCACACGGGCCGTGCCCGGGTGGCCGTGACGACGATCGCCGCCGACTCCTCGTCACGCGTCACCCGCCGGCGCAGGCCCGCCGCCGCGAGCAGTCGTGCGGTCTCGGCGATCTGGCCGTCGTCGCCGAGCTCGAACAGCAGCGCGCCCGACGACGCCAGCCAGCGGGGGGCCAGGGCGATGACCCGCCGGAGGATGTCGAGCCCGTCGGCGCCGCCGTCGAGCGCGTGCGACGGCTCGTGCTCGCGCGCCTCGGGCGCGAGCAGCGAGATCGCCGCCGTCGGCACGTAGGGGGCGTGGCACACGAGCACGTCGACGGCGCCGCGCAGCGCCGGGGGCAAAGGGGCGTCCAGGTCTCCCGTGCGGACGACGCCGCCGAGCGGGGCGAGGTTGCGCGCGGCGCACGCGGTCGCCACCGGGTCGAGGTCGACGGCGTGCAGCACGACGTCGCCGCCGTCGTCGCGCCACGCGGACGCGACGGCTCCGCCGAGCGCGCCGCTGCCGCAGCACAGGTCGACGACGACGAGCGGGCGGGCCCGCTCCGGGGCAGCGCTGCCCGTGTGGGCGCAGGCGCTCCCGGCGGCACGGCCGTGCGCGGCGTCGACCCCGGACCGGGCGGCTCGCAGCGCCTCGGCGACCAGGTGCTGCGAGCGCTGGCGCGGCACGAACACCCCGGGCGCCACCGCCCATCGCCGGCCGGCGAAGGCGACCCACCCGAGCACGTGCTCGAGCGGCTCGCCCGCGACCCGCCGTGCGACGAGGCGCTCGAGGCGCACCGGCCACGGCGGTTCAGCCGGACCCGCCGGCACCCCCTGGGTTGGCACCCCCTGGGCCGGCACCCCCTGGGCCGGGGCACCGGCCGCCTCCAGCAGCAGCGCCGCCTCCTCCTCCGCGAACACGCATCCCGCTGCCCGCAGCCGGGCGACGAGCCGGGCGGGGTCGCTCACGCGGGCACCGCCGCGACGTGCTCGACGGCGGCGAGCCGTTCGTGGCAGGGGTGCGGCAGCGCACGCCGGAGTGCACACCGCGGCGACCCGCGGAGGCCCGCCACGTGCGCCTCGACCGGCTCCCGGTCGCCGCGCAGCAGGGCGGCGTGCTCGCGGATCACCTCGCGATCGGAGGTCAGGGGTACAGGCCGCGGATCTTGTGCGCCTCCGCGACCCGCTGGACGCCGATGGCGAGCGCGGCGTCGCGCAGCGACAGCTCCTCGCGCCGCGCGAGCCCGGTGACGGCGTCGTACGCGGTGACCATGCGGTGCTCGAGCTTCTCCGCGATCTCGCGCTCCGTCCACCAGTACGCCTGGTTGGCCTGGACCCACTCGAAGTACGAGACGACGACGCCGCCCGCGTTGGCGAGCACGTCGGGCACGACGACGACGCCGTTGCGCGCGAGGACGGCGTCGCCCTCGGTCGTGGTGGGGCCGTTGGCGCCCTCGACGACGATGCGGGCGCGCACGTCGTGGGCCGTCTCCTCGTCGATGACGCCCTGGGTCGCCGCGGGCACGAGCACGTCGACGTCGAGCCGCAGCAGGTCCGCGTTCGTGATCGGGTCGGCGCCGTCGAACCCGGCGACCGTGCCGGTCGCGGCGACGTGCTCGGTCAGCCGTGGCACGTCGATCCCGTCGTCGGCGCGCACGGCGCCGTCGACGTCGGAGACGGCGACGATGCGCGCGCCGCGCCGCGCGAAGATCTGCGCGGCGTGCGCGCCGACCTTGCCGAAGCCCTGGATCGCGACGGTGCGCCCCTCGAGCGCCTCACCGGCGGTGCGCAGCGCCGCCTCGGTGACGTGGACCAGGCCGGCGCTCGTGGCGGTGTTGCGCCCCAGGGAGCCGCCGACGGCGACGGGCTTGCCCGTGACGACGGCGGGGATGGTGTACCCGCGGTTGACCGAGTAGGTGTCCATGACCCAGGCCATGGTCTGCTCGTCGGTGCCGACGTCAGGGGCCATGATGTCGGTGTCGGGGCCGATCAGCGGCATGATCTCGGAGGTGTAGCGCCGCGTCACGCGTTCGAGCTCGGAGCTCGAGTGCTCGCGGGGGTCGATCGCCACGCCGCCCTTGGCGCCGCCGTAGGGCAGGTCGGCGATGGCGCACTTCCACGTCATCCACATGGCGAGAGCGCGCACCTCCTCGATGTCGACCGAGGGGTGGTAGCGCAGGCCGCCCTTGCCGGGGCCTCGCGAGACGTTGTGCTGCACGCGGAAGCCGTGGAAGAGGCGCACCTCGCCCGTGTCCATGCGCAACGGCA
This sequence comes from Xylanimonas allomyrinae, assembly GCF_004135345.1. Taxonomy (NCBI): domain Bacteria; kingdom Bacillati; phylum Actinomycetota; class Actinomycetes; order Micrococcales; family Promicromonosporaceae; genus Xylanimonas; species Xylanimonas allomyrinae. Next base: position 2,070,896 of record NZ_CP035495.1, on the reverse strand, counting down.
CGGAGACGTGGACCTCGCGGCGTGGCGTGGCGAGGTTGGCGTGCAGCCCGTCGTCGTACCCGAGATGCCGGACGGCAGCGGCGAGCTGGGCGTGAGCGGTGGCCAGGGGGGTCTGGGTGTGGGTTTCGGACGTCGTCGTCACCCTCCCAACCTAGCGAGGCTCGCCCCACGCTGTCGCCTGTCAGGGCCGGGAAGTGCCGCAGGCGTCGGCAACTGAGCCTTCGCCGACCGTCCTCGGCTCAGCGGCGCCGCGCCCGGCGCCGGAACGACGACGGTGTCTCGCCCGTGAGACGGGCGAACTGGCGGGTGAACGACGGCTGGTCGTAGAAGCCGACCGCGGCCGCGACCTGCGCGAGCGGCGTCGTCGTCTCCGCGAGCAGGTGCGCCGCACGGTCGGTCCGTGCGCGCAGCACGAGCTGGCGCGGCGACAGCCCGAACACGCGCCGCACCCGCCGGTCGAGCGCCTGCTCGCCGCACCCCGCCAGGGCGGCCAGCGCGGCGACCGTCAGCGGCGCCGACGGCGTCGCGTCCAGGTGGGCCGACACCCCGGCGACGAGCCGTGAGATCGCCTCCATGGTCGCGTCGTCGGCGTCCTGCGAGCGCAGGTCCTGGGAGATCGAGACGAGGCCGACGACGCCGCCGTCGTCGGCCCGCACAGCGAGCTTCGACGTCAGGAACCAGCCGGGCGCACCGCCCGGGCGCCGGATCAGCTCGAGCTCGCCGCGCAGCGGGCGACCCGTGCCCAGCACGTACGAGTCCTGCTTCTCGTACCGTTCGGCGAGGTCGGGCACGAACAGGTCGGCGGCACGCCGGCCGACGACGTCGCGCCGCGAGCGGGCGTGCGCGCGGTGCACGAAGACCTCGTTGACGAGCACGTACCGGCCCGAGGTGTCCTTGGCGCAGAACATGACGGCCGCCAGCTCGTCCATGAGCGCGACCATGGCCGGGGAGAGCGCAGCCAGCAGCGCCTCGCCCTCCGGCCAGGTCGCCTTGTCGTTTTCACGCGTCATCGCGGGACGTACGGTACAAGACACGGGAGGCACCCTGGGAACATGACGAGCCACGCCATCCCCGCACCGTCGCCCGCGGCCGCCCACGGCCGGCAGCCGGCCCCGATCGCCGACCTCGTCGAGCCCGCGGTCGCCCTCGCCGGGCGCTGGTCCGCGGCCTCGGCCGGGTCGAGCTCGGGGCGCGCGGACAGGCATGCCCGCGCCGACGCCGAACGGCTGGCCCGGCTCGTCTCCGACCCGGCCGGCCTGGAGCTCGCCGTCGGGTTCGTCGACGACGTCGCACGGCCGCAGGACGTGCGCGTGGCCGCCAAGGCGCTGGCCCGGCTCGGGCAGCGCGCGGGTGACGCGAGCTTCCTCGGCGGCGTCGACCGGGCGCTGTTCCGCGCCGGGGCCCTGCTCGCGCCCGCGCTACCGAGCGCCGTCGTGCCCGCTGCCCGGCTGCGGCTGCGGCAGCTCGTGGGGCACCTGGTGGCCGACGCCGGGCCCGGGCTCGGCCGGCACCTGGCACGCACCCGCGCGGAGGGGTTCGCGCTCAACGTCAACCTGCTGGGCGAGGCGGTGCTCGGCGAGGACGAGGCGCGCGCCCGGCTGGCCCGCACCATCGCGCTCGTCGAGCGGCCGGACGTCGACTACGTCTCGGTCAAGGTGTCGTCCGTCGCGGCCCAGCTCGTGACGTGGGACCTGGACGGGTCGCGCGCACGCGTCGTCGAGCGCCTCCTGCCGCTGTACCGGGCGGCGCGCGAGCACGGCGTGTTCGTCAACCTCGACATGGAGGAGTACCGCGACCTCGCCCTGACGGTCGCGGTGTTCGAGGACCTGCTCTCGCGCGACGAGTTCCACGGCCTCGAGGCCGGCATCGTGCTCCAGGCGTACCTGCCCGACGCCCTCGGCGCGCTCGACGAGCTCACCCGGTTCGCCACGGCGCGCGTCGCCGCGGGCGGCGCCCGGATCAAGGTGCGGCTGGTCAAGGGAGCGAACCTCGCGATGGAGCACGTCGAGGCCGAGCTGCACGGCTGGCCCCTGGCGCCCTACGGCTCCAAGCCCGAGGTCGACGCCAACTACGTGCGCGTCCTGGACGCCGCGCTGACGCCGTCGCGCGCCGCAGCGGTGCGCCTGGGCGTGGCGTCGCACAACCTGTTCGACCTGGCGCTGGCGGTGCTCGTGGCCCGCGAGCGCGGCGTGACGGAGGCGCTCGACCTGGAGATGCTGCAAGGCATGGCACCCGGGGAGTCGCGCGCGGTGCGCGACGAGGTCGTCCCCGACGGAGGGCGCGTCGTGCTGTACACGCCGGTGGTGCGCTCGCAGGACTTCGACGTCGCGATCAGCTACCTGGTGCGGCGGCTGGAGGAGAACGCGGCGCCGCAGAACTTCCTGCACGCGGCCGCGGCGGCGCCGTCGGACGGCACCGCGATGACGGCGCAGGAGCGGGCGTTCCGCGCGTCGGTCGCCGCGGCGGTGCCGTTCACCGCCGCCGACGTCGCCCCGCGCCGCACCCCGCGTGCCACGCCGGAGGCGCCCGGCGCGCACCCGGGCGGCGCCGACGCCCGGTTCGCGAACGCGGCCGACACCGATCCCGCCGTCGCGGAGCACCGCGCCTGGGCGGGCAGGGTCACCTCGCGCGGCGAGTCCGGGTACCGGCCCGTGCAGGCCGCCGCGGTGCCCGACCGCGCCGCGGTCGACGCCGCCGTCGCGCGCGCCGTCGCCGCCCAGCACGTCTGGGGGGCCGTGCCGGCTCCCGCCCGGGCCGCCGCCCTGCATGCCGTCGCCGAGCGGCTCGAGGAACGCCGCGGCGAGCTCGTCGCCGCCATGGTCCACGAGGCGGGCAAGACGGTGGCCGAGGCGGACCCCGAGGTCAGCGAGGCCGTCGACTTCGCGCGCTACTACGCCCACCGTGCCGAGGCGCTCGACGCCGTCCCCGGCGCCGTCTTCACCCCCGAGGGCGTCACGCTCGTGACCCCGCCGTGGAACTTCCCGGTCGCCATCCCGGTGGGCGGGGTGGTCGCGGCGCTCGCGGCCGGGTCCTCGGTGCTCGCCAAGCCGGCCTCGCCCACCCCGCGCTGCTTCGAGGTGGCGGTCGCGGCGATCCTGGCGGGGCTCGACGACGCCGCGTCCGCGACCGGGCTCACGGCCGCGCAGTGCGCCGACGTCGTCCAGTTCGTGCGGGTGCGCGACCGTGACGTCGCCCGGCACCTGGTGACGCACGACGACGTCGCCCGGGTCATCCTCACCGGCTCGATCGAGACCGCCGAGCTGTTCGCGGGCTGGCGGCCCGAGCGTCCCGTCCTCGCGGAGACGAGCGGCAAGAACGCGATCGTCGTGACGCCGTCGGCCGATCTCGACCTGGCCGTCGCCGACCTGGTGCGCAGCGCGTTCGGGCACGCGGGGCAGAAGTGCTCGGCGGCGTCGCTGGCGATCCTCGTCGGGTCCGTGGGCGACCCGTCCACGCCGACCGGGGAGCGGTTCCGCCGCCAGCTCGTCGACGCCGTGCGGTCGCTGCGTGTCGGCCCGGCGACCGACCTCGCCACCGTCATGGGGCCGCTCACCGAGCCCGCCGCGGGGAAGCTGCTGCGGGCGCTGACGACGCTCGAGCCCGGCGAGTCGTGGCTGGTGCGTCCGCACCGCCTCGACGACGACGCCACCGCCGCAGGCCTGGACCCGCAGCGCCTGTGGACTCCGGGTCTGCGCACCGGCGTCGCCCCCGGCTCGTTCTTCCACCTCACCGAGGTGTTCGGCCCGGTGCTCGGCCTCATGACCGCACGCGACCTCGACGAGGCGATCACGCTGCAGAACCGCGTCGCGTTCGGCCTCACCGCGGGCCTGCACTCGCTCGACGACGACGAGGTCGCCACGTGGTGCGACCGCGTCGAGGCGGGCAACCTCTACGTCAACCGCCACATCACGGGTGCCATCGTGCGCCGCCAGCCGTTCGGCGGCTGGAAGGCGTCGAGCGTGGGCCCGGGCGCCAAGGCGGGTGGCCCGCACTATGTGGCCCAGCTCGGTGCGTGGTCCGACGGCGCCGGGGTGCCGTCGCGCACCGCCGACCCGGCCGGCTGGCTCGCCTGGGCGCAGGCCGACGACGAGCGCGCCTGGCCGGGACTGGCCGCGGGGCACGACCCGTCGGGCCTGGTGACCGAGGAGAACACGTTCCGGCTGCGGCCCGTCGACCGCGTGACGGTGCGCGTCGGCGAGGGGGCGCTGCCCGTCGAGGTCGCGCGCGTGGTCGCGGCCGCGCGACGCGCCGGGGTGCCCGTCGTCGTCGTGCCTGCCGCCGACCACGGGTGGGGCGTGCCGCACGAGCCCGCGGCGAGCCACGAGGACTTCGCCGCGGCGGTCGCCGCGGGCGCGGTGCGGGGCCGCATCCGCGTCGTCGGCGACGCGCCCGGGCTGCGGGCTGCGGCGGCCACCCGCCTGGGGACGACGACGGTGCTCGACGCGCCGGTCGTCGCGTCGGGCGAGCGCGAGCTGCTGGTGTTCGTGCGTGAGCAGGCGGTCAGCCGGACGCGGCACCGGTACGGGCACGTGCACCTCACGGCGTGAGGCTGGTCACCTCGGGCGGCCCGCGGTGCGCCGGCGGGCCGCCCGAGCGTCGTGCGTGCGGGCCGTGGCGGCGGGACGGGCGGGCGCTCGGGCGCCGGGGGTCCCAGGCGCGGGAATCCGCGCGAGCGGGCCGATACCGGGTTCACGGGGAACGGTTTCACCCCAGGGTGCGGACGCGTGCGGGTCGCGCGGTGGTACCGATTGCAGGATGAGTCGTTCTGAACGGGCCATTCAGTCATATCGTGAATGCCCCGTTCACGATCTGAGATGCCTGCGGTAATGTCTGGCGGCGGTCGGCCTCCGGCCCCTTCGCGCACCACCCATGGCGCGGCGCAGCGCACCGCGTGATCGAGAGAGGTATCCCGCATGCAGCTCCTGCGCAGGCGGTCGATCGAAGCAACGATCGCCGCCTCAGACGAACCCGAACGCCATCTCCGCCGGTCTCTCGGGGCCTGGGACCTCGTCGTCCTCGGCATCTCGGTGGTGATCGGCGCCGGCATCTTCTCCAAGGCCGCGATGGTCTCGGCCACCCAGACCGGTCCGGCCGTCGTCATCTCGTTCGTCATCGCGGGCATCGTCTGCGCGCTGGCGGCGCTGTGCTACGCGGAGTTCGCGTCGTTCATGCCCGTCGCGGGGTCGGCCTACACGTTCTCCTACGCCTCGATGGGCGAGCTCGTGGCGTGGATCATCGGCTGGGACCTGATCCTCGAGATGTTCTTCGCCGCGGGCGTCGTCGCGAAGGCGTGGGGCCTGTACTTCGACAACGTGCTGCACGTGTTCGGGCTCGGCGGCGTCGGCCCCGACGGCGTGGCCTCGGGCGTCCACAACACGATCAGCCTGGGCGGCGGCGTGACGTTCGACTGGGCGACCGTGCTGCTCATCGCCGTCCTGGCGACCCTCCTGTCGGTCGGCACCAAGCTCTCGACGCGGTTCACGGGTGTGCTCACGGCCATCAAGCTCGGCATCGTGGTGCTCATCATCGCGGTCGGGTTCGCGTACTTCGACGCCTCGAAGCTCTCGCCGTTCGTGCCGTCGAGCGAGTCCTTCGGCACGTCGAGCGGCCACGGCTCGGTGTGGACGCAGACGCTCTTCTCGTTCTTCTCGGGAGCCGACCTGTCCGTGGGTGGCACGTTCGGGATCCTCGCGGGCGCCGGCACGGTGTTCTTCGCCTTCATCGGGTTCGACGTCGTCGCGACCGCCGCCGAGGAGACCCGCAACCCGCGGCGCAACGTCCCGCGCGGCATCATCGGCGGCCTGCTCGTGTGCACCGTGCTGTACATCCTGGTGTCGGTCGCGCTGTCGGGCATGGCCACGCCGCAGCAGCTGCGCGACGCCACGCCCGACGGCGGCGAGTCGGCCACCATCGTCACCGCGTTCGAGCTGCAGCCCGACGCGCCCGGCTGGGCCACCAAGGTCATCGCAGTCGGCATCCTCGTGGGGCTGACCACCGTGGTCATGGTGCTCATGCTCGGCCTGACGCGCGTCGTGTTCGCGATGTCCCGCGACGGCCTGCTGCCGCGCGGCCTGTCCCGGACGTCGCAGCGGTTCGGCACGCCCGTCCACCTCCAGGTCGGCGCCGGCGTGCTCATCGCGGCCGTCACGGCGTTCTTCCCTGTCGACGTGCTGGCGGACATGGTCAACATCGGCACGTTGTCGGCGTTCGTGCTGGTCTCCTTCGGCGTGCCCCTGCTGCGTACGCGCCGCCGCCGCGCGCTGGCTGCGGCGGGCAAGGCCGACACGACCGACAGCTTCCAGGTGCCGTGGTCGCCCGCGCTGCCGATCATCTCCGGCCTGGCGTGCATCTGGCTCATGCTCCAGCTCGACGTCGAGACCTGGGTGCGGTTCCTGGTGTGGCTCGCGGTCGGCTTCGTCATCTACTTCGGCTACAGCTACCGCAACTCGCAGCTCCACAAGAACCCGGACGACATCGCGGCGGACTACCGCGAGGCGCTCCAGGAGGCCATCGGGGTCGAGGAGCCGCGCCGCTGAGACGAGCCTGACGGCGGCTGACGCCGCGGCGGCGAACGCCGGTGCCCCAGGGGTGCCGGCGTTCGTCGTCCCAGGGCGCCGGGAACGCCGCGTCCGTTATGCTGACGGTCGGCGTGGGAACGCTCCCACACCTCGTCCAGCACCCGTACGGGAGGCGCAGCGATGCGTTACGGCCACTTCGACGACGCGGCGCGCGAGTACGTCATCACCACACCGCACACGCCCTACCCCTGGATCAACTACCTCGGCTCGGAGCAGTTCTTCTCGCTGCTCAGCCACCAGGCGGGCGGCTACTCGTTCTACCGCGACGCCAAGCTGCGCCGTCTGACCCGCTACCGCTACAACAACGTCCCCACCGACGTCGGGGGCCGGTACCTGTTCGTCAACGACGGCGGAGACGTCTGGACGCCGTCCTGGCTGCCGGTCAAGGCGGGCCTCGACCACTTCGAGGCCCGCCACGGCCTGGGGTACTCGGTCATCACGGGTGAGCGCGGGGGCCTGCGCGTGACCTCGACGTTCCTGGTGCCTCTCGGCGAGACGGCCGAGGTGCAGAAGGTCACCTTCACCAACACCTCTGCGCAGACCAAGGCGTTCTCGGCGTTCCCCTACGTCGAGTTCTGCCTCTGGAACGCCGAGGACGACCAGACCAACTACCAGCGCAACCTGTCGATCGGCGAGGTCGAGGTCGAGGAGGCGACGCCGTCGGGCGGCTCGGCGATCTACCACCGCACCGAGTACCGCGAGCGCCGCGACCACTACGCCGTCTTCTCCGTCAACGTGCCGGCCGCGGGCTTCGACACCGACCGCGACGAGTTCGTGGGCGCCTACAACGCGCTCGGCGAGGCCGCCGTGCCGCGCGCCGGCAAGGCCACCGGGTCCATCGCCTCCGGGTGGTACCCGGTCGGCGCGTTCCAGGTCGACCTCGTGCTCGCGCCGGGCGAGAGCACCGACGTCGTCGTCGTGCTGGGGTACGTCGAGAACCCCGAGGACCAGAAGTGGGCCGACGCCGCGCACCAGGTCGTCGACAAGGAGCGGGCGCACGCGCTGCTCGGGCGGTTCGCGACGGCGGGCGCCGTCGACGACGCGCTGGCCGCGCTGCGCGAGCACTGGACGTCGCTGCTGTCGACGTACACGGTGCGGTCCTCGGACGAGAAGCTCGACCGGATGGTCAACATCTGGAACCAGTACCAGTGCATGGTCACGTTCAACATGTCGCGCTCGGCCTCCTACTTCGAGACGGGCATCGGCCGCGGCATGGGTTTCCGGGACTCCAACCAGGACCTGCTCGGGTTCGTGCATCTGGTGCCGGAGCGGGCGCGCGAGCGCATCATCGACATCGCGTCGACGCAGTTCCCCGACGGCTCCGCGTACCACCAGTACCAGCCGCTGACCAAGCGCGGGAACCACAACCTGGGCTCGGGCTTCAACGACGACCCGATGTGGCTCGTGGCCGGTGTGGTCGCCTACCTCAAGGAGACCGGCGACTGGGGGATCCTCGACGAGCCGGTCCCGTTCGACAACGCCGAGGGTTCCGAGGTGCCGCTGTTCGAGCACCTGTCGCGCTCGGTGGGCTTCGTGGTGAGCCACCTCGGCCCGCACGGCCTGCCCCTCATCGGCCGCGCCGACTGGAACGACTGCCTCAACCTCAACGCGTTCTCGACCTCACCGGGCGAGAGCTTCCAGACCACGCAGAACAAGACGGGCGGCGTGGCCGAGTCGACGTTCATCGGCGCGCAGTTCGTGCTCTACGGCGCGCAGTACGTCGCCCTGGCCGAGCGTCGCGGGCTCGCCGACGTCGCCGCCCAGGCGCGAAAGCACGTGGACGACATGCGGGCCGCGATGCTCACGCACGGCTGGGACGGGCGCTGGTTCCTGCGCGCCTACGACTACGACGGCCGCCCGGTCGGCACCGACGCGCACGACGAGGGCAAGATCTGGATCGAGCCGCAGGGCTTCGCGGTCATGGCAGGCATCGGCGTGGAGTCCACGGACCCGGGCACCCCCGAGTGGGCCGCCTCGCCCGCAGGCAAGGCGCTGACCGCCGTCGAGGAGCTGCTGGGCACCGAGCACGGCCTGGTGCTGCAGCACCCGGCGTACACCACCTACCAGGTGCACCTGGGCGAGGTGTCGACCTACCCGCCGGGGTACAAGGAGAACGGCGGCATCTTCTGTCACAACAACCCGTGGGTCGTCATCGGGGAGACCGTCGCCGGTGACGGTGCGCGCGCGTTCGACCACTACAAGCGGATCACGCCCGCCTACCGTGAGGACATCTCCGACGTCCACCGGCTCGAGCCGTACGTGTACGCGCAGATGATCGCGGGCGCAGAGGCCGTGCGGCACGGCGAGGCCAAGAACTCGTGGCTCACGGGCACCGCGGCGTGGAACTTCGTCGCCGTCTCGCAGTACCTGCTGGGGGTGCGCCCCGACTTCGACGGCCTGGTGGTGGACCCGCAGCTCGGCCCCGAGGTGGGGGAGTTCACCGTCACCAGGGTGGCCCGTGGCGCCACGTACGAGATCACGGTCCACAACAGCGGCCGCCCGGGCTCGCGGGCGACGCTGACGGTCGACGGCGAGCCGGTCGAGGGCCGCACGGTGCCGTACGCCCCGGCGGGCGCGCGCGTGCGCGTGGAGGCGACGCTGTAGGCGTCGCGTCAGGCGGACTCGCCCTCGACGAGCGTCGGCTCGAAGACGAGCGGGGCGGACGGGACGGGCGCGCCCGCCAGCAGGCCCAGCAGTGCCGCGGTGGCGGTCGTCGTCTGGTGGATGACAGGGTTCTGGACCGTGGTCAGCCGCGGGTTGGTGTGCTGGGCGACGCCCAGGTTGTCGAAGCCCATGACGGCGACGTCGTCGGGCACGCGCCGGCCGCGCGAGTGGAGCACGCGCAGCACCCCCTCGGCCATGAGGTCCGAGGCCGCGAAGATCCCGTCGAGGTCGGGGTGCGCGTCGAGCAGGCGTTCGGCCGCGGCCTCACCTCCCACGGCCGTGAAGTCGCCCTCGACGACGGCGTCGGTCGGCAGGCCCGCCGCGTCGAGCGTCTCGCGCCACCCCTGGAGGCGGTCGATGCCCGCGGACATGTCGAGCGGGCCGCAGACGGTGCCGATCCGCCGGCACCCGCGGTCCAGGAGACGCTGGGCGGCCAGGCGGCCCCCGGCCACGTTGTCGACGTCGACGTAGCGGTGCCGGGCGTCGCCGAAGGGCCGGCCCACGAACACCGCGGGCAGCTGCGCGCGCGCCAGCGCCGTCTCGAGCTGGTCGCGGCGGTGGTGCGAGGCGACGATCGCCCCGTCCACGTGGCCCGACCCGAGGTAGCGGGCGATGCGCCCCGGCGACTCGCCCGCGCGGCTCAGCAGCAGCACGAGCTGGAAGTCGGTGCCCGCGAGGCCGTCGGTGACGCCACGGATGACGCCCGTGAGGAACGGGTCGGTGAGCACGAGCGTGTCGGGCTCGGGCACGACGAGGGCGATCGAGTCGGTACGCCGGGTCACGAGGGATCGCGCGGCGCGGTTGGGCGAGTACCCCAGGCGCGCGACGGCGCCGTCGACCGCGGCCTGCGCCTCCGGCGAGACACGTTCGCCGCCGTTGATCGCCCGCGAGGCCGTCGAGCGCGAGACCTGGGCCTCGCGGGCGACGTCGTCGAGCGTGGGCGGCCCGCCGTTCACGACTCCTCCCGTCCCGGGACGACGCCGGTGCGCGCCACCTCGGCGTACCACCGGCCCGACGCCTTGATGGTGCGTCGCTGTGTCTCGTAGTCGGTACGGACGATACCGAAACGCTTGGAGTACCCGTGCGCCCACTCGAAGTTGTCGAGCAGCGACCAGGCGAAGTAGCCGCGCACGTCCGCCCCGGCGTCGATGGCGTCCTTGACGGCGCGCAGGTGCGCGTCGAGGTAGGCGAGGCGGTCGGCCGCGTCGTCGACGAAGCCGTCGGCGTCGGGGACGTCGTCGTACGCGGCTCCGTTCTCGGTGACGTACAGCGCCATGCCGCGCGGCCCGGTGTAGTCCCGGTGGACGCGCGTGAGCAGGCGCGTGAGCCCCTCGGGCTGCACCTCCCAGCCCATCGCGGTGCGCGGCAGGCCGCGCGCGTGGTGGTGGACGCCCTCGGGCGACGGCGTGGGCGGGAGCGTCGCGCGCACGGGGGCGTCGTCGTCGTCGCGCACGCCGTCGGGGCGGTCGGTCACGGCCTCGTCGACGACGGCGGGCGGCGTGGCCGCGATGCACGAGCCGTTGTAGTAGTTGACGCCGAGCGCGTCCAGGGGCGTCGAGATGATCGCCAGGTCGCCGTCGTGGATCAGGTCGTCGAGCCCGTACGGGGCGACCCAGTCGCGCACGTCGGCGGGGTAGTCGCCGCGCAGCACCGGGTCGAGGAACATGCGGTTGAACAGCCCGTCGTGCTTGGCCGCAGCGGCGACGTCGTCGGGGTTCGACGGGTCGGCCGGGTCGGCCACCGTGAGGTTGACGGTGAGCCCGACGACGGCGGCCGGGTCGACCTCCTGGATCGCCGCGGCGGCCAGGCCGTGGCCCAGCAGCAGGTGGTGCGCCGCGGCGACGCCGTCGTGCCGCGAGGTGCGCCCGGGGGCGTGCTCGCCACCGGTGTACGACAGGAACGACGAGCACCACGGCTCGTTGAGCGTGGTCCAGACGCGCACGCGGTCGTGCAGCGCGTCGTGGACGGTCATGGCGTAGTCCGCGAACCGGTACGCGGTGTCGCGCACCGGCCAGCCGCCCGCGTCCTCGACGGCCTGGGGCAGGTCCCAGTGGTAGAGCGTGACCCACGGCAGGATGCCGACGTCCAGCAGCTCGTCGACGAGCCGGTCGTAGAACGCGAGGCCCTGCGGGTTGGGTGCGCCGCCGTCGGGCCGGACGCGCGCCCACGACGTCGAGAAGCGGTAGGCGCCCAGGTTCAGCGACCGCATGAGCGCGACGTCGTCGCGGTAGCGGTGGTAGTGGTCGCACGCGACGGTGCCGTCGTCGCCTCCCGTGACGGCCCCCGGGATGCGCGCGAACGTGTCCCAGATGGAGTCGGTGCGGCCGCCTTCACGGGTGGCGCCCTCGATCTGGAACGCCGCGGTCGCGGTGCCCCACAGGAAGCCGGGCGGGAACGCGACGTCGCCCGTGGGCGACGTCGCCGGCAGCGGCGTGCTCGGCGTGAACGGGACGGTGGTGCCCGGTGCGGGGCGGCGGGCGCCGGTGCCCGGCACGACGATCGACATCGATGCTCCTCAGGTCGCGGGGCGCTGCCGCCCGTGGATGGGTGCGAGTCCTCGCCAGTGTGTCAGGCGACGACGGCGGGCGGTCGGCGGCATGCTGCTCGCCGACCGCCCGTGGCGCTGGACGCAGGTCAGCCCTTGACGGCGCCGGCCATGATGCCGGACACGAGCTGGCGCCCGGCGAAGAAGAACACGACGATCAGCGGGAACGCCGTGAGCACGACGCCCGACATGACCAGCGTGTAGTCGGTGAACCGGGCGCCCTTGAGGGCCGCCGCGGCGACCGTCAGCATCGCGTTCTTGTTCGGGCCGAGGATCAGCATGGGCCAGTAGTAGTTGGTCCACTGGGCCACGAACGTGAACAGCGCCAGCATCGCCGCGGCCGGGCGGGCGGCCGGCAGGGCCACCGACCAGAACGTGCGGATCATCGACGCGCCGTCGACGCGGGCCGCCTCGATGAGCTCGAACGGCAGCGCGCCCTCGAGGTACTGCGTCATCCAGAACACCCCGAACGCCGTGACCAGGCCGGGGATCATGACGGCCCACAACGTCCCGAACAGGTGCAGGCGGGCCATCATGATGTACAGCGGGACGACGGCGAGCTGCGTCGGGATCGCCATCGTCCCGATGACGAAGAACAGCAGCGGGCCGCGCCCGCGGAAGCGCAGCTTGGCGAACGAGTACCCGGCCAGCGTCGAGAACAGCACCGTCGACGCCGCGCACACGGCCGAGACGAGCACCGTCCCGCCGAGCGCGGTCAGGAAGTCGATCTCGCCGAACGCCGTGCTCAGGTTGCGGAACAGGCCCGAGCCCGGCCGCAGCGCCGGCACCCCGTACTGCGTGTCGGTCGTGGCCTGCGACGCGATCGAGACGGCGTAGTACAGCGGGAACACCGAGATCAGGATGACGACCGTCAGGATCGTGTAGGACACCCAGCCGGGCCGGCGTCCTTCGCTCGTGACGGCGAGCCTGCGCTTGCGCGCGGCCGCGTTGGCCACGCCGTTGCCGCCGATCTGGCGGAGCGTGGCGACGGAGACCTCGCGGCTCATCGGGCCACCTCCTTCGTGCGGGACTTGGTGGCGTGCGCCCCGCCGGCCGACGCGATGCGCCGGGTCAGCAGGAAGTTGACGATGGCGAACACCACGACGATGAGGAACAGCAGCCACGCGACCGCGGCGGAGCGGCCCAGGTTGGGCTGCCCGATGGACACGTGGTTGAAGCCGAGGTCCCACAGGTAGAGGGACACGGTGAGGAACTGCCGGTTGGGCCCGCCGTAGCCCGAGGTGCCCTGCGTGAACATCTGCGGCTCGTCGAAGATCTGCAGGCCGCCGATCGTCGAGGTGATGATCACGAAGATGAGCGTGGGCCGCAGCATCGGGATGGTCACCGAGAGGAACTGGCGCACGCGGCCCGCACCGTCGACGACGGACGCCTCGAACACGTCGCGCGGGATCGCCTGCATGGCGGCCAGGAAGATGAGCGTGTTGTAGCCCGTCCACCGGAAGTTGACGATCGAGGCGATCGCGATGTGGCTCGCGAGCGTGTTGGCGTGCCACGGCACGGGGGAGATCCCGACCCAGCCGAGGAACGTGTTGATGAGGCCCGACTGGTCGCTGAAGATCTGCGAGAAGATGATCGCCGCCGCGGAGGGCGCGATGACGTACGGAAGCAGCACCCCCATGCGCCAGAACGTCTTGGCCTTGAGGTTGGCGTCGAGGATCGCGGCCAGGACCAGGGCCGCGACGATCTGCGGGATCGTGGAGATCAGGAAGATCGAGAACGAGTTGCGCAGCGCGTCCCAGAACGCCGGCTGGTGCAGCACCCACTGGAAGTTCGCGAGGACCGAGGGGTCCGTCGTGCCGCACGTCGCGCCGCAGACGGCCACGCCGCCGTCGCCCGTGATGGTGTTCCACTGCCGGGTCGCGACCCACGCGGTGAACCCCAGCGGGAACAGGCCGGTGACGAGGAACAGCAGGAAGAACGGGGAGATGTACAGGTAGGGCGAGAGCCGGACGTCGAGGCGCCCGCGCCGGCCGCGGGCACGCAGGCGTCGCTCCAGGGTCGCGTCATGCGCGGGCCGCGGGCTCTGCTGAGGTTTGTCGGGGGCGACGGGGGTGGCGGTCACGGCACATCCTTGGGCGGGTTCTCGACCTCGGTCGGAGGGGTAGGGCGGTCCGGGGGAGCCCGCACGAGGCGTGCACCCCCGGACCGCGTGGCCGGGCCGTCAGGCCCGACGGGGTGCCGTCAGGACAGCGCCTTGACGTCCTGCAGCCACTGGTCGAACGACTGCTCGGGGGTCTGCTCCTTGGTGACGTCGACGCGGTTGAGCGCGTCGGCCATCTTGGTCTGGATGTCGAAGTACTGCGCCCCCTTGAACGGGACGACGGTCACGGCCTTCGCGCGGTTGGCGAAGATCGTGCCCACGGGCGCGTCGTTGAGGAACGGGTCCGTCTTGCCCGCGACCGTCGGGTCGGCCTGCGCCGTCGGCGAGCTGGGGAAGTTGGACGCCGCGGCGAAGACGGCTGCCTGCTGCTCGGGTGCGGTGATCCACGCGGCGAGCTTGGCGGCCTCGTCCTTGACCTTCGACTGCTCGGGGACGACCAGGAACGAGCCGCCCCAGTTGCCGCCGCCGCCGGGGAAGACGTCCGCGATGTCCCAGCCCTTGAAGTCGTCGCCCGCGTTGCCGCGGATGTTGTTGACGAACCACGCGGGGCACAGGGTGGTGGCGAACTTGTCGGACTTGAACGCCGCGTTGAAGTCGTCGCTCCACTGCTGCAGGCCGGCGGACTGGCCCTTGAGCGCGGCGGCCGTGACCTTGTCGAAGGCGGCCTTCACGTCGGGGTTGGTGCCCGCGATGATGTTGCCGTCCGCATCGACGTGCGAGTACTGGATCTGGTTGACCATGCCCTGGAAGATCGCCGCCGACGAGTCGAACCACGCCTTGCCGGTCGTGTCGGTGTACTGCTGGCCGACCTCGAAGTACGTGTCCCACGTCGCGCTGTCGCCGCCGAGGAGGGCCGCGACGTCGGCGCGGTCGGTCGGCAGGCCGGCGGCCGCGAACAGGTCGGAGCGGTAGCAGATGCCCTCGGGGCCGATGTCGGTGCCGAGGCCGACGACCTTGCCGTCGGGTGTGGTGCCCTGCTCCTTCTTCCAGTCGAGCCAGTCGTTGGTGCCTGCGACGGAGCCCAGGTCCACGAACGCGTCGGGCTGGGCCATGATCGAGGGCATCCAGTCGACGTCGACCGCCTGGATGTCGTAGGCGCCCGTGCCGGTCGAGATGGCCGTGTTGAACGCGGCGCGCGCGTCGTCCGACGACGCGGCCACGGTCTCCTCGATCTTCACGTTCGGGTGCTCGGCCTCGTACTTCTTCCACAGGTCGGCACCCGGGCGGGTGCCGCTGGGGGCGCCGAAGCCGAAGTTGTTGAACGTGCTCACCTTGATGGTGACCTGACCGCCTGCGTCGGCCGCGTCGCCCGACCCGTCGTCCGAGCCGTCGCCCGAGCACGCCGTCGCGGTGAGCGCCAGGACAGCGACGCCTGCGACGACGCCGAAGCCCCTCCTGGTCGCGTTCTTCACAGTGACCTCCTTGTCCGAGGGCGGCCGGTCGGCGGCCCTGCCAGTCGCGCGCCGTGAGCGCGGGGCACGTGCATCCCGCGGAGCGTGGCGATGCGTGTGCATCACGACTCCCTCGTCTCATCAGCGTCCGCGGCTGGAAGCGATCCCACGATGGTGTGGTAGCGCTCCCATGCCGTTGCCTGAACTATTCGTCCGCGCATGCGCGCCGTCAAGTGGTCCGGGCGGGTGCATCGCGCCCGCATTTCGATCCGAGCGGCATCGCCGCAGGTCAGGGGTCGACGGAAAACGAGTTCGTGACCAGATCGTTACGGCGCGTGGCGGGCTGGAACCCGACGCGTCGCGGCGGTGGTCAGCGCACGCCGGCGAGCCACTCGCGGCCCGCGAGCTCCTCAGCCGTCAGCGCGGCACGCACCGTCCCCACCGTCGCCTGCTCGACGACCGACGCGAACAGCGGCACGGTCGCACGGACGTCGCCCGTGTACACCTGCCGCGTCCCGCCGTCGGGAGACGGCTCCAGGGCGACCGTGCCCGTGAGCCGGACCGGTGCCCCGGTGATCTCCAACGCCACCGTGCCCACGCGGTGGTCGCCCTGCGGGGGCTCCCACACCTCGGCCTGCCGGACCTCCAGGCGGGCGCCCACGAAGGGGCGCGCCTGCGCGGGGATCTGGTCCGTCGGGAGCGTGCGGCGCACCAGCACGGTGAAGCCCCCCGCATCGTCGGCATCGACGTCGGCCTGGTCGACCGAACCGCCCCCCGTCGTGCGCTCGGCGCGCCAGCGGACGAAGGACGCGTCAGCGAGCATCGCCGCGACGTCGTCGACGCTCGCGGGATAGGTCTGCTCGACGGTCAGGTGCACGGAGCCCTCCAAGCCGGGTAGCCGGTGGCTGCACTCTATCTCCCCGGTGCGCGCGCCGGTTGGGCGGGACGGCGGTATCGACGCACGTAGGCTGGACGCGTGTCCGCCATGAGTGACCTGATCGCCCAGCATGCCGACCTCGCCCCGGGCGACGTGGAGTGGCTGCACCTGCTCGTCGGCGACTGGCAGATCGTCTCCGACCTCGCGTTCGCCGACCTGGTGCTGTGGCTGCCGTCGCGCGACGGCGGGTTCGTCGCCGTCGCGCAGTGCCGCCCCTCGACGGGCGCCACCATCCACTACGACGACGTCGTCGGGTCGATCGCCTCCGAGGGGCAGCGCCCGCAGCTCGAGGCCGCGCTGCGCGAGGCGCGGGCGCAACGCCCGCGCGAACCGCGCTGGTTCGGGGCCTACGCGGTCCGCGAGGAGGCCGTGCCCGTGGTCCACGCGGGGCACGCGATCGCCGTCGTCGCACGGCAGACCAACCTCGGCTCAGGGCGCACGCCCTCACGGCTCGAGCTCAACTACGTCGAGTCCGCCGACGACCTCATGGCGATGGTCGCGCGCGGCGAGTACCCGGTGGCCAACGCCGCCACGGGGCCGCGCCGCGGCGCCCCGCGCGTGGGCGACGGGCTCATCCGCCTCAACTCCGAGGGTGAGGTGCTGTACGCCTCGCCCAACGCGCTGTCCTGCTTCCACCGCCTCGGCATCATCGGGCCGCTCGTCGGGCAGTCGCTCGTCGAGGTCACCAGCGGGACCATCGAGTACCAGTCGACGGTCGACGAGGCGCTGCCGCTCGTCGTCATGGGCCGCGCGCCCTGGCGCACCGACATCGAGACACGCGGCGTCGCGCTCTCGCTGCGCGCGCTGCCGCTGACCGACCACGGCCAGCGCATCGGCGCGGTGCTGCTGTGCCGCGACGTGTCCGAGCTGCGGCGACGCGAGCGCGAGCTCATGACCAAGGACGCGACGATCCGCGAGATCCACCACCGCGTCAAGAACAACCTCGCCACCGTGGCCGCGCTGCTGCGCTTGCAGGCCCGGCGCGTCGAGATCCCCGAGGCGCGCGAGGCGCTCGCCGAGGCGACCCGGCGCGTGGCCACCATCTCGCTCGTCCACGAGTTCCTGTCCCAGACCCTCGACGAGCAGGTCGAGCTCGACGGCATGCTCCAGCGCGCACTGCGCATGACGGCCGAGGTCGCCTCGACGCGCACCTCGGTGCGCACCGTGCAGAACGGCTCGTTCGGTCTCGTCCCCGCCGAGGACGCGACCCCGCTCGCGCTCGTGCTGACCGAGCTGGTCACCAACGCCGTCGAGCACGGCTTCCCCGACGAGCGCGAGAACGGCACCGTCCAGATCGACGTCGAGCGCTCCGGGTCGCAGCTGTCCGTCCGCGTCACCGACGACGGCGTCGGCCTCGGTGACGGCGACATCTCCCAGCTCGGGCGGACGTCCCGGTCAGGGCTCGGCAACCAGATCGTGCGAACGCTCGTGACCAACGAGCTCGGCGGGTCGATCGACTGGCGCAAGCGCGAGGGTGGCGGCACCGAGGTCGAGATCCGGGCCCGCCTGCGCGACGGGCCGCGATCATGACCCGCCGCGCGCGGCCGGGCCGTGCGCGGCGCGCCGCGATGCCCTGGACATGACTCTGGCCCGGTCCCCGTCGAGGGACCGGGCCAGACGGCGCGCCGACGGCGCGCGAAGAATCAGCCGGCGCGGCGGGCGCGCGCGGTACGCCGCTTGAGCGCGCGGCGCTCGTCCTCGGACATGCCGCCCCAGACGCCCGCGTCCTGACCCGACTCGATCGCCCACTTCAGGCACGTGTCGACGACCTCGCACCGACGGCAGACCTGCTTCGCCTCCTCGATCTGGAGCAGGGCCGGGCCCGTGTTGCCGATCGGGAAGAAGAGCTCGGGGTCCTCGTCGAGGCAGGCAGCCTTGTGGCGCCAGTCCATGTCATCTCCTTGCGTCGTGAGGCCCCCGGCGCGCGCCTCGTGCACGAGACTGAAAAGTCGCGTGAGGGCGCAGATCGGCCGGGGAGATCGCCGTTGGGTGGGGACTCCACCTGAAGCGGTGGAAACTCCAACTAGGGTCACATCTCGTGAAGGAGCGCACAAGAGGTGTCAGGCGGGTTTCTGGTGTGTGAACCGTGAGGTTTTCCTCACACTGTCGTGAAACCCCAGGTCGCGAGTAACCTGACAGGTCATGCCTCCGAGCCTTGAGCCGTCACGGGAACCCGGTGCTCCGGACACCCGTACCGATCATGCCGCGCCAGTTCCCTCGACGCGCGCGCTGCGCGTCCTGCTCTCGCTGCTGGTCGTCGAGGCCGCCGTCCTGGTCGCCGCCGCCGTCGTCCTCGTCGTCGACCTGCTGGCTCGGGGCGGTGGCGACGGCTCCCGCGAGATGGGCATGGGTGCGTTCCTCGCGGCGTGCGCGCTCGGCGTCGCGTGGGCGCTCTGGGCGGCCGCTCGGGCGCTCGGGAGCGGTCGTCGGGCAGGCCGGGCCGTCGCGATGACCTGGCAGATCTTCCAGGCGGTCATCGGGGCGTCGGCCGTCGCGTCCGGCAGCGGGCTGCCGATGGTGCTGGGTGCGGTGCTGCTCGCGCTCGCGCTGGTCGTCGCCGCGCTGCTGCTCACGCCGCGTGTGGTCGAGGCGACGACGCGCTCCTGAGGTCGCCGACCGCCGCGACCTGAACGGGCACGACGGCAGAGCCGACGACGAGGGCACCGCGCCCGGGGCGCGGGACGCCCGGGTCGGCGACGTCGTCGAGCGGCGTGCCGAACACCTCCTCGGCCCCACGCTCCGCGGGCGCGAGCACCACCCCGGACCGGACCGACCGCAGGTGCGCCAGCAGGCCACGGTGCGCCAGCGTGGCCGCGAGAGTCGTGGCCGACGCGACGACCGTGACCACACCGTCGGCCGCGAGATCGGCCAGGCGGTCGCACTCCAGCGGGCAGCTCTGGGCGAGGGCGTCGGCGTCGTCGAGCAGGAGCAGCGGGGCCGGCACGGCGCCGGGGGAGGCGATCGGGGGGAGCGTGTCGCGCTCGGCGCGCGAGGCCCGTGGATCGAGGGAGTCGAGCAGCGTGCGCAGCGCGCTCGGAGCCGGAGGCACGCAGCGCGCACCGAGGCGTGCGGCGTCGGCGCACAGCGAACGTTCGCGCGACACGACGACGCAGGGCCGGGCCGGGTCGCCACCCGCCCGGGACACGGCGTGCAGCAGGACGCGCAGCGTCTCGGTGCGGCCCGACCCGCGCGGTCCGGTGACGAGCGCACCCAGGGAGATGTCGAGGTGCACCGGGCCAGCGCCGTCGCCGCCGATGCCGACCGCGGGACGCCTGCCGGAGACCGCGCCGGGGGCCGGTTCGTGCGGGCCGGCCCCGGGCCGGTCGAGGTCGGGCAGCGCGACCCGGTACGGCAGCGGCAGCACGCGTGCCGGTCCGTACGGCTGCGCGCCCGGTGCCGGGTCGAGCGGTGCGCCGGCGGGCGCGAGCGCGACCTGGCACTCGACCGGGTCGCCCCCGCCGAGCCACACGCCGCGACCCGGCGCGCGACCGCGACCCGCGAACGACGAGGGGGCGCCCAGCATGCTGTCGCCGGTGGCGTCGGACGACAGGAGCACGAGTCGGGGCCCGAACCGCGCCGCCAGCCCGCCGACGCTGCCGGACTGTGTGGTCACGGCGAACGAGGCACCGGCGGAGGCGAGCGCCGCCGCGAGCGGGTCGTGCGTGGGCGTGGCGAGCGCCGCCCGCAGGTCCTCGATGCCGTCGATCAGCACGAGTGCCGGCACGGGTGCCGCTGGGTCCTCGACGAGTCGGAGCAGCCGCCGTGCGCGGCGCGGGTCGTCGGGGCCGGCGAGGGTGCCGAAGCCCGGGTGGGCGGCGAACGCGCCGAACGCGGCGAGGGCCGGGGCTGGTGCCAGAGCATGCACGTGCCACCCGCGGGCGAGCGCGGCATGGGCGAGCGTGAGCAAGGCGGAGGTGCGTCCGGAGCGGGCGCGGCCCTGGACCGCCAGGTGGCCCGCCGAGGGGTCCCAGGCGACGGCGACGCGCGACTGGGTCGACGGCGAGTCGCCGAGGGCCAGGGGGAGCGACCCCGGTGCGGCGGGGGCGGCGGCACGCACCACGGGCACGAGGTCCCGGGCCGCAGAGCCGTCGGCGGGGGGACCCTCGGCCGCTGGGGTTCCTGGCGGCGGGGTTCCTGGCGACGGGACTCGTGCCGTCGGGACTCGTGCCGTCGGGACCTCTGCCGTTGAGATCTCTGCTGTCGGGACCTCCGCCGTCGGGATCTCGGTGGTGCCGACGGTCGTGGGCAGCGGGGGCAGCCAGGGCGCGGGCCAGCGCGGCCACGCGTCTCCGGCCGCCGCGCGGGCGCACGCGACGAGTCTGGCGACGGGGTCGGGCCTGGCGAACTGCTGCGGCGCCGGGGTCCGTTCTCCGACCGGTGCGGTGCCGTGCCGGTCGTCGTCGTGCGCGGGCTCGCGACTCTCGTCACGTCCGCGCTCGGCCTGCCGAGGCTCCGGTTCGCCGTCCAGCCACGCCCGTGCCCGCCTCACGGACGGTGCGCCGTCGTCGAGCGGGGCGCCGGCGTACGCGCACTGGAGCGCGACGGGCGGTGCGGCGCCGACGCGCAGGACGGCCCGGCCGGGGACCCCCGCGGGCACGCGGGCGGCGGCCGGGGAGTCGAGGACGTCGTGGGAGTCCGCGACGTCGACCACGCGCAGCGCCAGCCGCGCCGAGACGTTGGCGCGCACGTCGGCCGAGACGGCACCCGCAGGCCGCTGCGTCGCCAGCACGAGGTGAACCCCGAGCGACCTGCCCTGGGCGGCGACCCGCAGCAGACCGGGCAGCAGCTCGGGCAGGTCGTCGGCGAGCGCCCGGAACTCGTCGACGACGACGACCAGACGCGGCAGGATGCCGGGAGCGAGCGCGTCGACGTCCGCGACCTGGTGCGCGGCCAGCACCTCCTTGCGGCGACGCAGCTCCGCGCGCAGCCCGTCCAGAGCCCGCGCGGCGAGCACGGCGTCGAGGTCGGTGACCTGCCCGACGACGTGCGGGAGGTCGGCGCACGCGCCGAACGACGCACCGCCCTTGAAGTCCACGAGCGCGAGCGCGAGGTCGCACGGGCTGCGCCGCAGCGCGAGGGCCAGGACGAACGACTGGAGGAGCTCCGACTTTCCGGCGCCCGTCGTGCCCGCGACCAGCAGGTGCGGCCCGTCGGCGACGAGGTCGAACGACACGACCCGGCCCGTGGCGTCGACGCCGAGGGGCACGGCCCACGGGGGCGTGCCGGCCGCGGGCCCGCTGACCGGGCCCGCGCCCATCGCCGGGTCCGGCCGGGCACCCGACGTCGCCCCGCCCGTCGCCCCGCCCGTCGCCCCGCCCGGCGGCCCGCCCGTCGCCCCGTCCGCCGCCCCGTCCGCCGCCCCGTCCGCCGCCCCGCCCGCCGCCCCGCCTGCCGGCCCGCGCGTTCCGGCGTGCGCCCCGGTTGGCAGAACGGTGCCCGTCGCGGCCAGCAGGTGCGTGAGCGGAACGACCGCGGGCAGCCGCGCGTCCGCGGGATCGGCCCCTGCGGGCAGGGCCGCGGCCCCGGAGGTCACGTCGGTGGCCTGCGCCCACAGTCGTGCGACGTCGCGGCCGAGCGTGCGCGCGGCGGCAAGGTGCCGTGCGAACCGCTCGGCCCACGCCGTGCCGACGCCGACGAGCGGTTCGGCGGCCGTGCCGCCGCCGGGTCGCGTGCGGCGCACCCACGGGGCGCCCGGTTCGTCGGCGACGACGTCGAGCACCGCCCGGCACCACGACGGCACGGTGTCGCCGGGGGCGAGGCACAGGACGACGGCGTCACCCGCCCGGTAGGCGGCCTGCGCGGCGTCCAGCTCCGGCCCCGACGCGCCGTCGGCGACCAGCGCCCTCGTGAACGTCCCGGGTGCGCGGTCCGGGCTTCCTGCCGTCGGAGCGGTGAGCCACCGGCACCACGCCCAGTGCCCTCGCCCCGCTCCGAGCGCGGTGACGGTCGCGCCGCGAGCTGCCAGTCCGGCGGTGACGGCGCGTGCGGTCGCCCGCACGAGGGGGAGCGGTCCGCGCACGGCGAGCGCACCGTCGGGCAGCGGGTCGGCCCGGGGCGTCGGGGCGACCTCGGCGAGGGCCGCACGCCAGGTGCCCTCGGGTGCGTGGACGGCGCCCAGCGCGGCCAGTGCGAGCCGCTCGGGCGCGGCGACGCGGGCGTCCGCCGGCGCACTGTCGTCGTGGGCGGGGCTGGCCGCGGCGGGTGCGGCCGGCGAGGCTTGCCTGCGCCGTCGCAGCGCTGCGGCGGCTCCTGGCAGGCTCGTGAGGAGGCCGGCGAGCGCGAAGAGGGCGAAGGTCGGCTGCCGCAGCGCCACGGCGAGCCCGACGGATCCGAGCACCGGCAGCAGCGCCGCCGCCAGGGCGGTGCCCGATCCCGGGTGTTCGGCGGAGCGCGCGGGTGCGGCCGGCGTGCGGGCGCCCTCGAGGAGCGCGGCGGCGTCACCGGACGCGTGGAGCGCGTACTGCTCGGCGGCCTCCAGCACGTCGCCCGGCCGCCACGACGTGCCGAGCGGGCCGATCGGTCGGCGCCGCTGCCGTCCGCCGGGCGAGCGCCTGACCATCGAGACCGACGCACGGGCTGCCCGCCCGCGCTGCCGCGCGAGCGCCGGACGCCCCGGGGCGAGGCTCGGCGGTTCAGGCGCGCGCGACGGACCCAGGCCCCGGAGGGCGCTCGCGGCGCCGTCACCAGGCGCGCACCTCGGCCGTCGCGCCCGCGGGGTCGCGCTGTCCGCTGCCGCGGGCAGCGATGCCCGCTCGTCTCGGCGGTGCGTGCCTGCCGGCACGGAGGCCGGCGTGAGCACGCCTGCTCTCTCGCGCAGCGGCCGGCGCACGCGCACCGTGCCGCGCGCCGTGACCCGCACGCGGACGCCGCGGGCCGGCGCGAGCGCCCTGCCCGGTGCCAGCGGTGCGAGCTCGCCCGCGTCGGGGCCGGTCAGGCGCATGACGAGCCAGGGCGCGCGCACCGCGTCGTCGTCGGGAGGTGCCGTGCCGCCGTCCCCGAGCGCGGCGCGCAGCGTCGCGCCGTTCAGCAGCGGGCGTTCGCCGACGACGTCGTGGGCCCCGAGCGCGACCCCGTCGGCCGTGAGCGCGGCGTGCCGCAGTTCGGGCCGGCGCAGCAGGTCGGCGAGAGGGTCGCGCAGCAGCGCGATCGTGCGGCCGACCGGCAGCAGCACGTCCTCGCCGGGATGCACGGTCACGCGTACGTCGTCCGCCTGGGTCGTGTTCACGCCGGACAGGATGTCGCGTTGCGGGCGACTCCCGCGGGCGGCCTGTGGACAACTCGGCCCGGGGCGCGCGTCCCCAGCGACGCCACGGGCGGTGCGCCGCCGCCGGGGGACCGGACGAGAGTCACGGGCGTGCCGTGGACGCGCGTGCGGCCCCGGCCAGGAGGCCGAGGGCCGCACGCGCGCGGGCTGCCGGCAGCGGGTGGGTGCCACGACGGAAGCCCCGCGGCACGCACCCCGCGCGGGGCGCTACTCGGTGGCGAGCGCCGCCACCGGCGACGGCCGGGCCGCCGACCGTCCCGGTGCGACCGATGCGACCAGCCCCGCCGCCAGCGCGATCACGGCGACCAGCGCGACGTCCCGCCACGGCACGGACAGCTCGATCGGCCCGATGGAGCTCAGGACGGTGAGCGACCCCGCCCACCCGTACACGAGCCCGAGCACGATGCCGAGCACCGCCCCGACGCCCGCGATGAGCATGCCCTCGACCGCCAGCATCCACCGCAGCTGCCCGCGGGTGACGCCGATCGCGCGCAGCGTCGCCGACTCGCGGCGCCGCTCCAGCACGCTCAGCGAGAGCGTGTTCGCCACGCCGATGAGCGCGATGACGACGGCGACGGCGAGCAGCCCGACGACGATGCCGAGCGCGGTGTCGATGACCTGGTCGAACGTGGCCCGGTCGATCGCGGCACCCTCGACCGAGGCCGGCTCGCCGGTGTCTGCGACGGCGTCCTGGACGTTGCCGACCGCGGCCGCGTCACCGGACAGCGAGACCCACAGGGTCGAGGTGTCCGGGTGCGTGTCGATGGCCGACAGGTCGGCGGGAACGACCATCAGCGGTGCGAGCTGGTCGACCGGGGCGACGGCCACCGTCAGCTCCGCCGAGCCGTCGGCGCCCCGCAGCGTGATCCGGTCGCCGTCGGCGAGCGACCACGCGTCGGCGGTGTGGGTGCCTACGACGACGGTTCCGGGGGTGAGCGCGTCGAGTGCGGACCGGTCCGCGAGCGTGCGCTGTGCCGCGGCCGGGTCGACGCCGGTCACCGTGGCCTCGAGACTGCGTACGCCCTCGGGCGCGTGGCCGGTGACGACGTTGCCGTCGGCGTCGAAGTACCGGTCGATGGTGACCTCCGCGGACGCAGGCTGGGCCACCGACGTCACCCCTTCGGACCCCTCGACCGCCGCGACGATGCTCGCAGGCAGGGACACCGGGCCGTCGTCGTCCATGGTGCCTGATGCGATCAGGACGTCCACCGGGAAGCGGCCGTCGAGCATCGCGTCGAGGCTCGCCCGCGCGCTGGCCGCGCCCGTCGACATCATGGCCACGAGCGTGACGCCGATGAGCAGGGCGGTCGACGTCGTCGCCGTGCGCCGCGGGTTGCGCAGCGTGTTCGCGGCGGCCAGGCGCGCCGTCGGCCCGGTGAGGCCGACGAGGCGCCCGGCGGCCGACGCCACCCGCGGCAGCCAGAACACCGCCGAGACGGCCACGCCGACGAACGACGTGGCGCCGCCCGCGATCCCCAGCACGAGGCCGTAGTCGGGCTGGTCGGCGAGGAGGCCGAGCGCGACGCCGCCGCCCAGCAGGCCCAGGCCGCCGACGATCGCGAGCAGCGACAGCACGAGCCGCACGCGCCCGCCCGAACCCTTCTCGACCGAGGGGCCGGTGTCGGGGCGCAGCGCCGCGAGCGGTGCGACGCGCGTCGCCGCGCGCGCCGGCACGAGCGCGGCGAGCACGGTCACCGCCGTCCCGACCAGCAACGGGATCACCACCACCTGCCAGGTCACGGTGATGGCCGACGGCAGGGTCGCGGCGCCGTCCCCGGCGCCCGCGACCAGGAGCGCGGCCTGCCCCAGCCCGCAGCCCACGGCGACCCCGGTGGCCGAGGCGACCACGCCCAGCAGCGCCGCCTCCAGCAGCACGCCCGCGCCGACCTGCCGCTTGCCGGCGCCGACGGCGCGCAGCATCGCGAGCGTGCGCGTGCGCTGGGCGACCAGCACCTGGAACGTGTTGGTGATGACGAGCCCGGCCACGAGCAGCGCGATCGCGGCGAACGTCAGCACGAAGACGAGGAAGATGACGTCCTGGCCTCCGGTCATCGCGCGGGCGGTGGCGGCCGCGTGCTCGTGCGGGGTGACGACGCCGACGCCGCTGGGCAGGGCCTGGTCGAGCGCGTCGCGGACCTGCGCCAGCGAGGCGCCGTCGGCCAGCAGCACCGCGACCTGGGTGACGGGTGCCGCGCGGGCGTGCAGGGTGGCGCTGTCGATGACGGCCGCGCCGCCCTGCGCGCCGAACGCGCCCTTGGGGTCCTCGACCAGACCGGTGACCATGACCTGTCCGGTCGTCGCCTCGCCGTCCTCGTCGTACTCGGACATGCCGACCGTCCCGCCGACGCTCGTGTTCAGGCGCCGTGCGAGGTCGGGCGGGAGCGCGACCTCGCCGGGCCCGCTGGGCCAGGCGCCCTCGGCCAGCGTGAGCGGCATGAGGCGAGGGTCGGTCGTGCCGATCGTCCGCTGGTAGATGGTGCGGTTGCCCTGCTCGAACCACTCGGCAGCCTCGAACTGGTCGGCGGCGGCGGCCACGCCCGCCGTCGTGCGGATCGAGTCGAGCTGGGCCTTTGTCAGCGACGCGCCGGGCGGCGCCTCGACGACGAGGTCGGCGGACGCGTACTGGGCTGCGATGGAGTCGTAGGTGGAACGGGTGATGAGACCGCCGGCCAGGAGCGTCGCGGCGACGAACGCCGTGCCGATGACGATGGCGATGCCGGCGGCGGTGAGCCGCCCGATGCTGCGGCGCATCTGCGCCAGGGTGAGGCGCAGCATCACGCACCCGCCGTCGTGGTCGCGTCGCCGGACCCGTCGAGGGGCTCTTCGAGCGAGCGCAGCGCGTCGAGGCCGGCGAGCACGGCCTCGGGCGTGGGGTCGGTGATCTCGCCGGCGATGCGGCCGTCGGCCAGCAGGATGACGCGGTCGGCGTACGCGGCCGCGGCCGGGTCGTGCGTGACCATGATGATCGTGCGGCCCAGCTCGCGCACCGACCGCCGCAGGAAGCTGAGCACCTGGGCGCCGCTGCGCGAGTCGAGGTTGCCCGTGGGCTCGTCGGCGAAGACGACGTCGGGCTTGGCGATGAGCGCGCGTGCGATGGCGACGCGCTGCTGCTGGCCGCCGGACATCTCGGACGGCCGGTGCTCCAGGCGGTCCGAGATGCCCAGCGTGCGGGTCAGCGTCGCGAACCACTCGCGATCGACGGCCCCGCCCGCGAGCTCGACGGGCAGCGTGATGTTCTTCTCGGCCGTGAACATCGGCAGCAGGTTGAACTGCTGGAACACGAACCCGACGCGCTTGCGGCGCAGCAGCGTCAGCTCCTTGTCGCCCAGGCCGGTGATCTCCGTCGTGCCGATGAACGCCTGACCGCTCGTGGCCGAGTCGAGCCCGGCGAGCAGGTGCATGAGGGTCGACTTGCCCGAGCCGGACGGGCCCATGATCGCGGTGAAGCGGCCGGCCTCGAAGTCGACGTCCACGGCGTCGAGAGCGCGCACCTCGGCGGCGCCCCGGCCGTAGGTCTTGGCCAGCGTGCGAGCACGGACGGCGGCAACGGTGCGGGCGCCGTCGGCGCGCGACGCGCCTTCGACGAGCGGGACGAACACGGTGGTGTCCACGGGAAGCTCCGGTTTCAAGGTCGCGGGTCGATCAGGTCACGTCGACGCTAATGAACGGACGTGCCGCCGGTCGTCGCCCCTCGGTCTGGTCCTCGCGGCGCCCGGGTCATCCCCCGGGTGGACCCGCGGGCGAGGCCGTCATCCCGGGTCGTGATCCCGGCCTGCGACCCAGCCGCGCGCCCGGCCTACGCCGTCGGGCGGACCAGGCGCGTCTCGTAGGCCAGCACCACGGCCTGGACGCGGTCGCGCGCACCCAGCTTCGCCAGGATGCGACCCACATGCGTCTTGACGGTCGCCTCGGCCACGAACAGGTCGGAGGCGATCTCGGTGTTCGAGCGGCCCCTGGCCATGAGCACCAGCACCTCGCGCTCGCGGTCGGTGAGCGTCGCGAGCGCCTCGTGCGCGGGCGAGGCGCCGTCGGGAGGCTCCGGCAACGCCGTCACCAGGTGCTCCAGCAGCCGCCGCGTCGACGACGGCGCGATCACCGCGTCACCCCGGTGCACCGTGCGGATCGCCGACAGCATCTCCTCGGGCGGCGCGTCCTTGAGCAGGAACCCCGACGCCCCGGAGCGGATCGCCTCGAGCACGTACTCGTCCAGATCGAACGTCGTCAGCACGACGACGCGCGGCGCGTCGGGCGCCTCGGTCAGCCGTGCCGTCGCGGCCAGCCCGTCCATGCGGGGCATGCGCACGTCCATGAGCACGACGTCGGCGCGCTCGCGCGCCAGGACCCGCAGCGCCTCGACGCCGTCGCCCGCCTCGGCGACGACCCTCAGGTCCGGCTGCGAGTCGATCACCATGCGGAACCCCGCGCGGACGAGCTGCTGGTCGTCGACCAGCACGACCCGTACCGGGGCGTCGGCGCTCGCGGCCTCGTCCGGGCCGCCGGTGCCGACAGAGCCGACAGAGCCAACAGGGCCGACAGTGCCGTTCGCCGGGTTCACGGTCTCCATTCTCTGGTCACCCCTTCGTCTGCGCGGTCGTCTGATCGGTCACGTCGGGTGCCGGGTCCCCGTCGCGCGCGTCGGGCGGCAGCGGCAGCGTGAACCGCACCCGCCACCCGCCGCCGGGCCGTGGCCCTGCGGTGACCGTGCCGCCGAACAGCGTGGCGCGCTCACGCATGCCGAGCAGACCGTAGCCCGGCGCCGCACCCGGGGCGTCTTCGCCCGCCGCGCCGCGTCCGTCGTCGGACACCTCCAGCTCGACGCCCTGGCGGCTCCAGCGCATGACGACGGTCACCGACACGTCGGGCCCGGCGTGCTTGCGCACGTTGGTCAGCGCCTCCTGGCACACACGGTGCAACGTCAGGCCGGCGCCCGGTGGCAGGCGTCGCGGATCGCCGACCCGCACGAAAGACACGCGCGCTCCGGCAGCCCGCGCCTGGTCGAGGAGGGACTCGAGGCTGGCGTCGTCGGGCGGGGAAGCGATGCCGCCCGCGCCGTCCGCAGACGGCGGTGCGGCGCCGCCCGTCGTCGCGCCCGCCGTCCTCATCCCCGGCTGGGGCGCCCGGGGTGCGCGCCCGCCTCCGGGACCGTCGTCGGACCGCAGCACGCCCAGCAGCCGGCGCATGTCGGCGAGCGCGGCGCGACCGGTCTCGGCGATCACGCCGAGCGACCGCCCCGCGGCGTCGGGGTCGCTCGCGGCGGCGTACCGTCCGCCGTCGGCCTGCGCGATGACGACGGACAGCGAGTGGGCGACGATGTCGTGCAGCTCACGGGCGATGCGCGCGCGCTCGGCGGCGGTCGCGATCTGGGCCTGCTGGTCGCGCTCGATCTCCAGCCTGCGCGCGCGGTCGCGCAGGGTCTCCAGCATCTCCCGCCGTGAGCGGCGCACGAGCCCGAACGCCCAGGCGGCGAACGCGGCGATCGCGGCGAACACGGAGAAGGTGACCGCCTGGTCCAGGTAGGTGCTCGACCACTGGCCGGCGCGGAGCACGGCGAGGCCGAGCAGCCCGGCCCCGCACATCGCTGTCGCGAGGGCTGCCCGGTGCGCCCAGACGGGACCGTTGACCGTCACCGAGTAGAGCGCGACGAGGATGGCGAGGTCGGCGGGGAAGATCATCGGGACGCCGACCACGACGTGCGCGACGGCGACGACGGCGATCACCGCGGTCGAGTGCACGGGCCGCACGCGCCGCCACGCGAGAGGCACGATGAGGGCCAGCGTCAGCACGAGGCTCGCGCGCCCGCTCCACCAGCTCAGATCGAACAGGACCCCGCCGCCGGCGAAGCCCCACGAGAGCGCCGCGGCGGGCAGGCCGAGCACCAGCGTGGCGGTGATGTCGACGCCGAAGCGGTGCGCCTCCGCCCAGCGCTGCATCCGCTCGTACCAGCCCATGCCCCGAGGCTAGGGGGCGCGCGGCGGAAGCGCGTCAGACCAGGGGATGGTCCGGCGCGCGCGATCCTCCCCCTGGGGTCGGGTGTGCGCGCGGCCAGGGTCCCGGCGTGGCGCCGCAGTCGAGGGCTGTCGCCAGGCGCGATGCCGCTACCATGGCGGAATGACCCACGTGTTGCTAGCAGAGGACGACCCGGCGATTGCCGAACCGTTGGCTCGGGCCCTCACGCGTGAGGGTTACGACGTCATCGTGCAAGGGACTGGTCAAGGTGCTCTCGACCATGCGGGCACCGCGGACGTCGTCGTCCTCGACCTGGGCCTGCCCGACATGGACGGGCTCGACGTCGCGCGCAAGGTGCGCGGCAGCGGGCTGACCGTCCCGATCCTCGTGCTCACGGCCCGCGCCGACGAGGTCGACCTCGTGGTGGGCCTCGACGCCGGCGCCGACGACTACGTCACCAAGCCATTCCGTCTTGCCGAGCTCCTGGCCCGCGTCCGCGCGCTGCTGCGCCGCACGCACGGCGAGGTCGTCGACGAGGAGGAGCTGCACGCGCAGGACGTGCGCGTCGACGTCTCCGCGCACCGCGCGTTCCAGGGCGAGCGGGAGCTGCACCTGACCACCAAGGAGTTCGACCTGCTGCGCGTGCTGGTCGCCAACGCCGGCTCCGTCGTCGTGCGCGACACGCTCATGCGCGACGTGTGGGGCTCCGACCCGGTCGGGTCGACGAAGACCCTCGACATGCACGTGTCGTGGCTGCGGCGCAAGCTCGGCGACGACGCCAACGCTCCCCGTTACGTCTCGACCGTCCGGGGGCTGGGCTTCCGGTTCGAGGCCGGAGCGAGCTGACGCGTGCGTCGCAGGGTCCTCCTCGCGACGATCGCCGCGGTCGCCGTCGCCGTCCTGCTGCTCGGGGTGCCGCTGGGCATCTTCGGTGCGCAGTACGTCATGGACAACGAGCGGCAGCGGCTCTCGGACCGTCTCGACCGCCTGGTCAGCAACGTCCAGACGGCGCAGGAGGGCGGGTATCCCATCCCCGAGGTGGCGATGCGGCGTGCCGTCGAGGGCCGCGCGGGTGACATCCCCGCCTACGTGAGCGTGGTGCTGCCCGACGGCACGCTGGTCGAGGCGGGCGAGCCTGTCGACGGACCGGCGATGACCGTCGGGTACGCGACGACGCTGAGTGCGAGCGTCTCGCTCACCGTCTCGAGCTGGTCGGCGTGGATCAGGGCCGCCTACCTCGTGGCGCTGGTCGTCGCCGCGAGCGTCGTCGCGATCGCCGCGGGCGTCCTGATGGCGGTGTGGCAGGCGAACCGGCTCGCGGCGCCGCTGGTGTATCTCGCGGCATCGGCCGAGCAGCTCGCGAGCGGCCAGGTGCGCCCGCGCCTGGAACCGAGCGGCGTCGAGGAGATCGACCTCGTCGCGGCCGAGCTGGCCCGCACGAGCGACCGCCTCGCGGCCCGCCTGGCCGCCGAGAGGCAGTTCACCTCGAACGCCTCCCACCAGCTCCGCACGCCGCTGACGGCCCTGACCATGCGCCTGGAGGAGATCCAGGTGTCGTCGCAGGACCCGCAGGTGCAGGAGGAGGCACGCATCTCGCTCGAGCAGGTCGAGCGGCTGGTCGCCGTCGTCGACGACCTGCTCGTCGCGTCGCGGCGCACGCAGGGCGGGACGACCGAGCCGGTCCGCCTGGTCGACATCGTGCGCCAGCAGGAGGAGGAGTGGGGCGCGACCTTCGCTCGCGAGGGCCGCCGCCTCGTCGTCGACGTGTCGAACGACCAGCTCGTGCTGGCGACGCCGGGGGCGCTCGCCCAGGTGCTGGCGACGTTGCTGGAGAACTCGCTGCGCCACGGCGAGGGGGCCACCACGGTGCGTTCGCGTCCGTCGGGAACCACGGGTGCCGTGGCCGTCGAGGTCACGGACGAGGGGCCCGGCGTGCCGGACGAGCTCGCGGGCAAGATCTTCGAGCGCGGCACGACCTCGGGCGCGGGCACCGGGCTGGGCCTCGCGCTGGCGCGCGACCTCGCGGCGGCCGACGGCGGTCGGCTGGAGCTCGCGCAGCGGCGTCCGCCGGTGTTCGCCGTGTTCCTCGCGGGAGTGCCAAAGTCGCTCGATCCGAGGGTCGTGCTCCCCCCGGCACTACGATCTCCTCACACGGCCGTCGAGGGCGGCGCCGAACGGGAGACTGACGGATGACGAGCACCACGGCACAGGAGCCGGACCTGCGACGGCGTGCCTGGACGCGGATGCTCGAGCTGATCAGGTTCGGCTCGGTCGGTGCGGTCGCCTACGTCGTCGACCTGGGGATCTTCAACCTCATCCGCGGCTCGGAGATGCTGGGGCACAAGCCGATCACCGCCAAGGTGGTCTCGGTGGCCGTCGCCACGCTCGTCGCCTGGCTCGGCAACCGGTACTGGACGTTCTCCGACCGGCGCACCGACACCCACGCGCGTGAGCTGCTGGGCTTCGTCGTGGTCAACGTGGGCGGCATGCTCGTCGCGGTGGCGTGCCTCGCGGTGTCGCACTACGTGCTGGGCTTCCGCTCGCAGCTCGCGGACAACATCTCGGCCAACGTCGTCGGGCTGGTGCTCGGCACGGCGTTCCGGTATCTGGCCTACCGCCGGTGGGTGTTCACGGGGGCGGCGCCGCCGAACGCCGAGTGCCCGGGCGACTGAGGCATCGCGCACTGGTCACCGGCCCGCCGCGGGTACCCTGGTCACCCGTGACAGCACCCGTGATCGCCGTGGTCGGCGGAGGACAGCTCGCCCGCATGATGGCCCCGCGGCCGGGGAGCTCGGCATCCGGCTCCGGGTGCTGGTCGAGGAGCCGGGCAGCTCGGCCGCGCAGGTCGTCACCGACGCCCCGGTGGGCGCCGCGTCCGACGAGGCCGCGATCCGATCGCTCATCGCCCCGCCCGGCGACGACGCCGCGGACGTCCTGACCTTCGAGCACGAGCATGTGCCGAACGCGCTGCTGCAGGACCTGCTCGACCACGGCACTCCCGTGCGTCCCGGTCCCGACGCGCTGGTCCACGCGCAGGACAAGATCGTCATGCGCACCCGCCTGAGCGCGCTCGGGCTGCCGTGCCCGCGCTGGGCGCCCCTGCCCCTCGACCCCGCGTCCGCCCGCGAGACGCTCGCGCAGTTCCTCGCCGGGGAGCCGGGCGGCGAGGCCGTCGTCAAGACGTCGCGCGGCGGCTACGACGGCAAGGGGGTGCGCGTCGTCTCGTCGCCCGACGACGTCGCGGACTGGATCGCCGCCGCTGCCGCCGGGGCGCCGCAGCTCCTGGTGGAGGAGAAGGTGCCGTTCACCCGCGAGCTGGCCGCGCTGGTCGCGCGCCGCCCGTCGGGCGAGGTGCGCACCTGGCCGGTCGTCGAGTCGATCCAGCGCGACGGCGTGTGCTCCGAGGTCATCGCGCCCGCCCCGGGCCTGCCGGCGGAGCTGGAGGCGCGTGTGCGCGCCCTGGCCGCCGCCGTCGTCGAGGGCCTTGACGTCACCGGCGTGCTCGCCGTCGAGCTGTTCGAGGCGCCCGGTGCCGCGGGCGAGCCCGAGGTGTTCGTCAACGAGCTCGCGATGCGGCCGCACAACTCGGGTCACTGGACCATCGACGGGGCGGTGACCAGCCAGTTCGAGCAGCACCTGCGTGCCGTGCTCGACCTGCCGCTGGGCGCCACCGACGCCGTCGCCCCCTGGACCGTGATGGCCAACGTGCTGGGATCGTCGCTCGACGAGCTGACCGACGCCCTGCCGCAGCTCATGGAGCGGTTCCCCGACGCGCGGGTCAACCTGTACGGCAAGGGCATCCGTGCCGGGCGCAAGCTCGGCCACGTCAACGTGAGCGGCACCGACCTCGACGAGGTCCGGCGTCGGGCCGTGGCCGCGGCGGCGTTGCTGCGCGGCGAATGACCGACCGAACCTGAGGAGAACGCAGTGACCGCACAGCCTGTCGTCGGCATCGTCATGGGGTCGGACTCCGACTGGCCCACGATGGAGGCCGCCGCCGTCGCGCTCGACGAGCTCGGCGTCGCCTACGAGGCCGACGTCGTCTCCGCGCACCGCATGCCCGTGGAGATGATCGAGTACGGGCGGACGGCGTCGTCGCGCGGGCTGCGGGTCGTCATCGCGGGCGCCGGGGGCGCCGCGCACCTGCCCGGCATGCTGGCCGCGGTGACGCCCCTGCCGGTGATCGGGGTGCCGGTGCCGCTGCGGTACCTCGACGGGATGGACTCGCTGCTGTCGATCGTGCAGATGCCGGCGGGGGTGCCCGTCGCGACGGTGTCGATCGGCGGGGCGCGCAACGCGGGCCTGCTCGCGGCGCGGATCCTCGGTGCGGGGACGACGCCGGACGACGTCGCGCTGCGCGCTCGCATGGAGGCGTTCCAGGCCGAGCTGGGGGAGGTCGCGCACGCCAAGGGCGCGGCCCTGCGGGCGCGCCGCAGCCAGACGCCGGGGTTCAGCGCGTAGCGCCGCGCACGACGCCGGTCAGGACGGCATGCCGCCGACCTGGCCGGGCTCGAGCCGGCCGTCGCGCAGGTCCGACCAGAGCTGGGCGTTGCGGTCCGCGTCGAGCTTCACCGTCGATCCGACGCCGTTGCCCGGCCGGTAGTCGACGCTCGAGATCCACGGCGTGCCGGTGACCCCGCCGGGGCCGTTGGCCGCCCGGAACGCGAGCGCGAGGCGGGCGAAGTCGAGGATGCCGGTGTCCTCGTCGACCGTCAGCGCCCCGAGCCCCGCGCTGGCGAGCGAGACCTGCGCCCGGGGCGGAACACCAGGCCCGGGTCGGCGACCTTCCCGGTCACCGCGTTGATGAGCTGCCGCTGCCGGTCGGTGCGCCCGATGTCGCCCTGCGGGTCGGCGTAGCGCATGCGGGAGAAGGCGATCGCGGTGGTGCCGTCGACGTCGTGGCAGCCCTTGGTCCACTGCAGGCCGCTGTTGGCGTCGTCGACGTCGAGGTCGAGGCACAGGTTGACCCCGCCGACGGCGTCGACCACGCCGGAGATGCCGCCGAAGCCGACCTCGACGTAGTGGTCGACCGTCAGGCCCGTGAGCTGTTCGACGGTCTGGACCAGCAAGGGTGCGCCGCCGAACGAGAACGCCGCGTTGAGCTTGTTGGAGCCGTGACCGGGGATCTCGACGAAGGAGTCGCGCGGCAGGCTCAGCAGGGCCGCCGGGCCGCTCGACGGCTTGTGCAGGAGCATGATCGTGTCGGTGCGGGCGCCCGAGGTCTCGTCCTCGATGCCGCCGCTGCCGCGGGCGTCGGAGCCGGCGAGCAGGTACGTGGTGCCCGGCGTGCCGGCTGCGCCCGACAGCGCCTCGGTGTGCTGGATCTTGCCGTTGGCCCAGATCAGCAGGCCGACCGGCCACGCCAGCAGGAGCACCAGCGCGAGGGCGGCGGTCAGGGCGACGATGCGGCCCTTGCGCCGGCGTCGGCGCTGCGGGGCAGCGCCGGCAGGCCCGTGGACGGGTGCCGGGGCGGTCCGGGCCGGGCGTGGCGAGGCGACCCCGGGGCGCGACGCACCGCCGCCCGCGAGGGAGGGCCCGCCAGACGCCGTCGGGTGGGCGCTCGGCCGTGCGGACCCGACCGGGGCGCGGGTCGCTCCCGCGGACCCGCGAGGCGGGAACGCCTGGGGTGCCGCAGGCCTGCCGTCGGCGCTGCGGGGCGCGCCGCCCGAGGTGTCGGGCATCGGCCGGCGGGGTGCGGACCCAGGCTCGAAGGACTGTGGGCGCGGCGCGGCTGCCGGGCGGGGGCGCGCGGACGCGCGTGCCCGGTTCGCGGGCGGCGTGACCGGCACCTCGCGCGACGACTGCCGCCGCACGCGCGGCGTCTGGCCGCCCACGACGGCGTCGTCGGGCACGGCCGAGCGAGGCGCGACGCCCTCGCGTCGCTGCCCGCGGACGGGAACGACGTCGTCGGCCGCCGCCGGGCGGCGCTGGGCGCCCGACGGACTGAACGACGGGGGGATCCGGGGCGCGTCGGTCATGGTCTCACCCGCAGACGGACGTGGTGTCGGCGCCGGTGAAGGCTTCCTTGCCGGCCGATTTGGTCTCGCTCGGGGCCGGGGTGTCGACCGGGGCCTGGGGCGTGGCCGGTGGTGCGGCGCTCGTCGGCGTGCCGGACGCGGCGTCGCCGGTGTCGGGCGTGGTGGCGGACCCGGCCGCGCCGTCGGTGGCGGGGTCGGCACCGCCCACGGGGGTGGTGATCGGGCGGTCGTTCCTGAGGTTGTCCCACAGCGTGTCCGCGTCGGCGGTCCAGACGACCGTGTTCTTGTCGGCGGGGTTGGCTCCCCAGGGGACGGTCATGAACGTGATCGTGTCAGGCCGGACGTTGCGCAGGCTGTAGGCGAGGCCGGGGAGTCCCGTCAGCGAGGAGAGGTTGCTCGACATCGTCAGCGAGCTCGTGACCGCGTTCAGGAAGGAGATGAGCGCAGGCGAGTCCGTGAGCAGGTTCTTGCTGAGCACCTCACGTGCGATGGCGGCCATCATCTCCTGCTGGCGGCCGATGCGGCTGATGTCGGATCCGTCGCCCAGGCCCTGGCCGGTGCGCGCGCGAGCGTACTGGAGGGCCTGCGTCCCGTTGAGGGCCTGGTTCCCGGCCGCCAGTCGCAGGTGGTCGGCCTTGGGCGAGTAGACGTCCTGCGGGATGCACATCGTGACGCCACCGAGCGCGTCGATCATGTTCTTGAACCCGGCGAAGTCGATGACGACGAACCCGTCCATCCGCACGTCGGTGAGGTTCTCGATCGTCGTCATGGTGCACAGCGCGCCCGACTGGACGTCCTTGCCGTACATGACGCCCTGCGCGAAGGCCGCGTTGAACCGCGTGTTCTTCATCGCGGGCGCGAGCTTGCCGCCCGACGTCGGGCACTGCGGCGTGTCGACGATGGAGTCGCGGGGGATCGAGATCATCTCCGCCCGGGACCGGTCCGCCGAGATGTGCAGGATCATCGTCGTGTCCGACCGCATGCCCTCGTTCTCGCCGCCGAGGGCGGCGTTCTCGCCGCTGCGGTCGTCGCTGCCCATGAGCACGATGTTGAGCGCGGTGCCCGCGTTCGGGTCCTCGGGGACGACGACCTCGGGGCGCTCGACGACGGCGAGAGCCGCGTCGGCGTCGACCGTCTGGATGTTGTTGGTGAACCGGAGCGTCGCGGCGGCGGCGCCGCCGACGCCGAACGCGAGGACGGCGGTCACGCCCATCGCGATGCCGCGGATCACGCGGTGGCGTTGCAGCGAGCGCGCGTGGGCAGGACGGCGAGGTGCACCGTGGGGAATGGCGGCCTCCTCCGCGAGAGTTCCCGGCGTCGACAGACGCGCGTGCCGGGGTGTGGAGTCGCGTCGGTTCGTGCTCGTCACGGTCGATGAGCATACGTGGCGCATCGGCGGAGCATCGGGGTCGGCGGCGTTCAGACGGTGCAGGGTTTGTGAAGCGGCCCTGGGCTTCTGCTCGAAGGGGAGTGCAGGCCGCGGGGGCGTGCGGCGCCGCCGCGGGGCTACTGCCCCTGGGCGGCGTACCTCGCCTCGGTCGCCTCCTTGGCCGGGCGCCACCACGACTCGTTCGCGCGGTACCAGTCGACGGTCGCCTCGAGCCCGGTCCGGAAGTCTGTGTAGCGGGGGGTCCAGCCGAGCTCGTCGCGCAGCTTGGACGCGTCGATCGCGTAGCGCAGGTCGTGCCCCGGGCGGTCGTTGACGTGCTCGAAGTCCGTCTTGGCCAGGCCGAAGATCTCCAGCAGCGTCTCGACGACCTCGAGGTTGTTCTTCTCTCCGTCTGCGCCGATGAGGTACGTCTCGCCGATGCGGCCCTTCTCGATGATCGCCCACACGGCCGAGTTGTGGTCCTCGACGTGGATCCAGTCGCGGACGTTCTGGCCGGCGCCGTACAGCTTGGGGCGCACGCCGTCGATCAGGTTGGTGATCTGACGAGGGATGAACTTCTCGATGTGCTGGTACGGGCCGTAGTTGTTCGAGCAGTTCGAGATCGTGGCCTGCACGCCGAAGGAGCGGACCCACGCGCGCACCAGCAGGTCGGAGCCTGCCTTGGTGGAGGAGTACGGGGAGCTCGGGTTG
Organism: Xylanimonas allomyrinae; assembly: GCF_004135345.1. NCBI lineage: Bacteria > Bacillati > Actinomycetota > Actinomycetes > Micrococcales > Promicromonosporaceae > Xylanimonas > Xylanimonas allomyrinae. Next base: position 2,033,391 of record NZ_CP035495.1, on the reverse strand, counting down.
TACGGGGTGGTCGGCGTGAACTTCGCCGGGTCGTCCAGCTCGAGATCGCCGTAGACCTCGTCGGTCGAGATGTGGTGGAAGCGCACACCGTGCTTGCGCACCGCCTCCAGCAGCGTGAACGTGCCCACCAGGTTCGTCTGGACGAACGGGCTCGGGTCGTTGAGCGAGTTGTCGTTGTGCGACTCGGCCGCGAAGTGGACCACCAGGTCGCTGCTCGCGACGAGACCGTCGACCAGCGCTGCGTCCGTGATGGAGCCCTCGACCAGGGCGACCTTGTCCGCGACCGGGGCCAGCGACTCGCGGTCACCCGCGTAGGTGAGCGCGTCGAGAACCGTGACCTGGACGTCGGGGCGTTCCCGGACGGTCTGGTGGACGAAGTTCGAGCCGATGAAGCCGGCTCCGCCGGTGACGAGTACGCGCATGTTCTTGGTCTCCAAGGGTGAGGGCGACCGGCAAATCCTAGCGGAGGCCAGGGCGCGCGCCCGGGATCTGGCGCAGGTCACGGAACAGCAACGGCAGGCGCGGCCGGTTGCCGGTCGGCGCCTGCCGCCCTTGACTCTTCGGCAAGCAATCGACTCGAAAGGGGGAAGCATGCGTCGTCGGACAGCAGCGGGTGGCATGGTCGTTCTCGCTCTCACGTTCACCGGGTGCGCCCCGGGCGAGGTTTCAGGCAGCGGCGACCGCTGGATCCTGGGCCGGCCGGTGGCCGGCGTCTCTGCGGCGCTCGCTTACCAGGCTCCTGAAGAAGCCCCCACCATCACCGAGATCCCGCTCGAGGTGCCCGACGACGTCGCGGCCGTGCTCGACGGCGAGCAGCCGGAGAGCCCGACGCCGACGCCAGGAGCGAGCGGACCCGTCGACATCGTGCCCGACGTGCTGTCCGCCGAGCCGGAGGCAGAGGTCGAGGTGCCGGACGCCGGAGCGGCGCTCCAGCTCGACACGGTCGACGAGAGCTCGCGTGTGGCCGGGGCGGCGGTGGTCCCCGACTCGACGTTCCAGACCGTCGCGGTGACCTGGCCCCTGGACGCTCAGGCCACGCCAGAGCTCCAGGCACGCGTGCGCAGCAGCATCGACGGCGAGTGGGGTGAGTGGTTCGCCCTGGAGGCTGACGACCACGCCCCGGACGCGGGCACCCCCGACGAGCAGCAGGAGACGCGCGCGGGAACCGAGTCGGTGCACGTCGGCGAGGCCGACGCCGTTCAGGTCGCGACGGTCGGGCCCGCCGACGGGTCGCCCTTGGCTCCCGACGTCCAGCTCACCCTCATCGGCTCGCCCGAGCCGACCGTGATCGACGGCGCTCGCGCGCGTGACGCCGTCAACCGTTCGGCCGAGCCGGGGGCCGCCACCTCCGCGGTGTTCACCACGGAGCGATCGGTGCAGCAGGCGGCGGCGCGTCCGGCGGTGGTCACGCGGGCCCAGTGGGGCGCCGCCCCACCGACATGCTCCATGCCCAACGCTGCCCGCCTCGTCGGCGGCGTCGTCCACCACACGGCAGGGTCGAACAACTACGCGACGCAGGCCGCTGCCATGACGCAGATTCGCAACGACCAGGCGTACCACATCAAGACCCGCGGGTGGTGCGACCTCGGGTACAACTTCGTCGTCGACAAGTGGGGCAACATCTACGAGGGCCGCGCGGGCAGCATGGACGCCGCCGTCATCGGCGTGCACGCGGGCGGGTTCAACACCGGGACCGTGGGTGTGTCCGTGCTGGGGACGTTCTCGACGGTTGCGATGCCGCAGGAGGCCGTCTACGCCGTCGGGAGGATCCTCGGGTGGAAACTCGGGCTCGCCGGGGTCAACCCGGCCGGGTCGATCTCGTACACGACCGGTGGCGGCGAGAACTCGCGCTATCCCGCCGGGTCGACCGTGAACCTGCGGACGATCTTCGGACACCGCGACGTCGCGTACACGGAGTGCCCGGGGAACGTGGGGTACACGCAGCTGGAGGCGATCCGGGCGGTCGCGGCGGCCAACCTGGGCTCGACGGTCTCGCCGGAGGAGGCCGCGGCGTTGGTCCGAGCGCTCTATCAGGACCTGCTCGGACGGGACGTCGATCCCTCGGGCCTGGCAACGTGGACGGACCTGCTCATGAGCGGCCGTTCGCAGAGTGAGCTTGTGCGGACGTTGACGAGTTCGACGGAGTATCGGACGCTGCGGGTGGTTCAGGCGTATCGCGAGGTTCTTCGGAGGGAGCCTGACCCGCACTATGTGGACTGGGTGAGGTGGATCCAGGAGGGCGTGTACACGGTCGACGAGGTTCAGTTCGTCTTCTATCGCACCGAGGAGTTTTATCTCCAGGGTGGCGCCAACCCGACGGATTATGTCAAGCACATGTACCGCGTCATGCTGAATCGTGAGGCTTCGGCGTGGGAGATTGCGTACTGGACCGACCAGATCGCGCACTACGGCGTCGTTCCCGCGACGGCCGGGGTGTGGTTCTCGCTCGAGGCTGCGATGATTCGTGCCGGAAAGTACTACCAGACGTTCCTGGACCGGGCGCCCGACCCGGTCGGGCTTGACGACTGGGCGCATGTGATGCTCGCGAGCGGTGAAGGGGCTGTCCGGGAAGGAATCGCGGGATCGGTCGAGTACCGCAACCTCGCGCTGTCCCACTCCGGAGCGTAGGACCTCAGGCCTCGCACACCCAGACTCGTAGTGAGCATTCCTGTGCGGTGCGCCGCCGATCGGTCGACCGCACATCGAAGAACATGGAGGCAGGATGCGTACGTCGAGAACGCGAGCGCTGGTCGGTGCAACAGGGGTCATCGCGGCCATCGCGTGGGCGATGTCCGGGTGCGCAGGCATCACCGCTGCGGGTGGCGAGCCACCCGAGGTGGGTCAGTCGGACGACGCGACGCCGGCGGACACGACGCCGCAGCCGGAGCAGCCGGAGCAGTCGGGAGCGCCGGAGCAGCCGGACGTTCCGGCCCCCACGGAGACGCAAGCAGTGCCCGACGGCCGCACCGTCGTCGACGTGGTCCCCGTGGGGACGGTCGGCGGGCCGGCAGTCGTCACGGCGGGCGGCTACGTCCGAGGCGTCATCGAACTGGGTGGGACGTGCCGCTACACGCTGACGCAGGGCGAGCAGTCGGTGACCGGTGAGTCGGCCGCCGAGCCTGACGCGACGACGACGTGGTGTGCCAACGTGGACCTTGCGCTGCCTGTCGCCGACCAGCCGTGGTCGCTCGAGATGCGCTACGAGTCGCCCACCTCCGTGGGGACCGGCACCGTGACGTCGACCGGAGAAGTCTCGTGAGGCGAACGAACACGGCCGGCGCTATCGCGACGGCGCTGGTCGGTGCGCTCGTGCTCGCGGCTCTCCCCGGTCTGCCAGGCGAGCCCCGCGCGGATGCGGCGCCGCTGCGCACGGCCACGAGCGCAAGCCAGTTCGACGCGGGCAACATCATCGCCGACGGCGTCTTCTACGCCCCGAGCACGATGGACGCCGGGCAGGTCCAGGCGTTCCTGAACCAGCAGGGCGCAGGATGCGTGGCGGGCGAGCAGCCGTGTCTCAAGGACTACCGGACCGCGACACCGTCGATGGCGGCGGAGGCGGGCCTCTGCGGCGCGTACTCGGGCTCGGGCAGCCAGTCGGCCGCCGAGATCATCACGAACGTGGGCCGGGCGTGCGGCATCAACCAGCAGGTGCTCCTGGTCCTGCTGCAGAAGGAGACGTCGCTCGTCACCAAGACGCGCCCGACGACGTCGAACTACAACCGGGCGACCGGCTTCGGGTGCCCGGACACGGGGCCCAACCACACGGCGAACTGCGACGCGGCGTACTACGGGTTCTTCAACCAGCTGTACCGCGCGGCACGTCAGTACCTGCGCTACCGCAACAACCCGACGGGCTACGGCTATCAGGCGGGCCGCGTCAACTCGATCCTCTACAACCCCAACACGGCCTGCGGTTCTGCCCAGGTCTACATCCAGAACCAGGCCACCGCGGGGCTGTACAACTACACCCCGTACGTTCCCAACGCTGCCGCGCTGGCGAACTTCTACGGTACGGGTGACAGCTGCTCCTCGTACGGCAACCGAAACTTCTTCAGGATCTTCAGCGACTGGTTCGGCGACCCGCGAGGATCCGAGGCGCCCATTGTCAAGAAGCTGTACGCGGACCTGCTGGGAAGGGAGGTCGACCCGTCAGGTTTGGCAACGTGGACGAACGACCTGCGTGCCGGCCGTTCGCAGAGTGAGCTTGTGCGGACGTTGACGAGTTCGACGGAGTATCGGACGCTGCGGGTGGTTCAGGCGTATCGCGAGGTTCTTCGGAGGGAGCCTGACCCGCACTATGTGGACTGGGTGAGGTGGATCCAGGAGGGCGTGTACACGGTCGACGAGGTTCAGTTCGTCTTCTATCGCACCGAGGAGTTTTATCTCCAGGGTGGCGCCAACCCGACGGATTATGTCAAGCACATGTACCGCGTCATGCTGAATCGTGAGGCTTCGGCGTGGGAGATTGCGTACTGGACCGACCAGATCGCGCACTACGGCGTCGTTCCCGCGACGGCCGGGGTGTGGTTCTCGCTCGAGGCCGCGATGATTCGTGCCGGAAAGTACTACCAGACGTTCCTCGGCCGGGCGCCCGACCCGGTCGGGCTTGACCAGTGGGCGCATGTGATGCTCGCGAGCGGTGAAGGGGCCGTCCGGGAAGGAATCGCGGGATCGGTCGAGTACCGCAACCTCGCGATTCGCGACTACTCCTGATCGATCCTCGTCGCGGGGCGCGGTCCGCGCCCCGCGACGACGTGCCGGGCCCCGGCGGACGATGTCAGCGAGCCGGACCACCGACGGCGCTGGCGACGCGCACCTCGGGCCGTGCCCAGGTGAACCCGCTGGTGCGGCCATCGCCGGACACGTGAAGAGGCGCCGCGTCTCGCTTGCGGTCGAGCTCCTCACCGGAGTGGCTGACGACGGCCCCGTGGAACGAGTAGTTGCCTTCGCCCAGCCGGAGGTCGGACAGCGTGAACACGATCTGCTGGCGGCCCTCAAGAGGGGGGAGGTCGACCCCCACCAGCTTGGAGTTGGTGCCCACGATGGGGACGCCGAGCGCGCTGTCGATGCCGCAACCGACGACGAGGCCCTCGGTTCGCGTGGGCACGTTGACCGTGACGCGAACCTTCAGGTCGGCGACGGGACCGGCGTCCGAGAGGGGCACGTCGTCGAGGTCGGACACCTCGACGGCCTCGACGGTGATCCGCTCGCTCGCGGCCGTGGACGACGTCCCTTCGGCGCGCCGGGCGAGATCCTCGGCACGGATCTGGTCGAACTCCGTCCGCAGGACCCGAAGCGCGTCGCGTGGCTCTCCGTCCGCGATCACGTGACCGGACTCCAGCACGACGGCGCGGTCGCAGAGTTCCGCGACCTGGTCCAGTCCGTGGCTGACGAACAGGATCGTGCGGCCCTCGGACTGGAACTGCCGGATCCGGTCCATGCACTTGCGCTGGAACGGCTCGTCACCGACGGCGAGGACCTCGTCGACGAGGAGGATGTCCGGGTCGACGTGGACGGCAACGGCGAACGCGAGCCGCACGTACATGCCTGACGAGTAGAACTTGACCTGGGTGTCGATGAACTTCTCGATCCCCGAGAAGTCGACGATCGCGTCGAAGTACTTCTCCGTCTGTTCGCGCGAGAGGCCGAGGATGGACCCGTTGAGGTAGACGTTCTCGCGGCCCGTCAGGTCGGGGTGGAAGCCGGCGCCGAGCTCGAGAAGAGCGGCGAGCCGCCCTCGGACGCTGACGGTGCCCGTGGTCGGCTGCAGGATGCCGCCGACCATCTTCAGCAGCGTCGACTTGCCTGAGCCGTTCGGCCCGACGAGCCCGACCGTGGACCCGGACTCGATCTCGAGCCCGACGTTGCGCAGCGCCCAGAAGTCGTCCTTGTGCAGCTCGGACCGACCGAAGTTGACCAGGCGCTCCTTGAGCGACTTCTCCTTGCGGATGACGAAGCGCTTGGAGAGATCGTCGATGCAGATGACGGGGGTGCTCATCACAGCTCCTGGGCGAAGTTGCTCTGGAGGCGCGCGAACGTGCGCTGCGCCACCCAGAGGAGAACGAGGGAGACGACGAGGGTGACACCCATGCGTGCGGCGAGGTGTGTCGGCATCGGCGAGCCGTCACCGCGAACCCAGAACGTGCGCTGGAACGACAGGACGACCTGCGTCATCGGGTTGGACAGGTACACCTCGGCCAGCCAGTGCGGTACGCGGTCGGCGACCATGCTCCACGCGTACACGATGGGGGACACCCACATGAAGAGCATCAGGGCGATCTCCACGAGGTACTGCACGTCGCGCAGGTACACGTTCACCGCGGACAGCACGAGCACGAGCGTCGTCGCCCAGGTGACCAGCACGGCAAGGCCCAGCGCTGCGTAGAGCCAGCGCGTGCCCGTCGGGAAGGCGCCTCGAATGACCGTGAAGCCGATGAGGATGATCAGCTGGAGCGAGAAGTTGAACAGCGCGGACCCGATCGAGCTCAGCGGGAAGACCTCGCGCGGGACGTACACCTTCTTGATGAGGCCTGAGTTGCCGACGATCGAGCTTGTCCCCGCGAGGATGATGTCGCTGAAGAGCTGCCAGGCCGTGAGGCCGGCGAAGATGTAGACGGAGAAGTCGTCGATGCTGCGGTCGGCCTCGAGGAACTTGCCGATGGCCAGCCAGTACACGCACAGCAGCGCGATCGGCTTCAACAGGCTCCAGACGAGGCCGAGCGCGCTGTCCTTGTAGCGCGCCTTGATCTCTCGCCGGGTCAGCAGGCCGAGCAGCTCTCGGTGTGTCCAGATGTCCTTGACGGACTGAACGGTTCCACCGACGAAGCCGGGGCGGGGACCGGCAGGGCGGAGGGGCTCGGATGCGAGCGCGGACGCACGAACGTCACGCGGGTCGACCATTGTCTTTCCCATCGTCTCAGAGACGCCGCGCTCAGGCGCAGCGCCACACAGCCTACGGCTTCAGGAACCGGAGTCGGACGTCGTAGGCGCTGTGCCAAGGTGCGCCCACACACCTTTCGCGTACTCGTCCCAGGACCTCCGCGGGCGGCCGAGCGCTGCCTCCGACAGCCGGGCGCGCAGGTCGTCGTCGGCGAGCAGGCGGCGCATCGCGTCACGGATCGACACGTCGGACCTGGGGTCGACGGTGAGCGCCCCGCCGAGCGCGGCGATCTCGGCCATGCTTCCGAAGTCGGATGTGATGGCCGGCGTGCCGACGGAGAGCGACTCGGCCACGGGCAGCCCGAAACCCTCGTTGAACGACGGAAAGACCGTGAACCGGGCGAGGCGGTAGGCCGCCCAGAGCAGGTCCTCGGAGACCTTCGAGATCGACTCGACGGGGCGGTCCGCGCGCTGGAGATCGAGGAGCTGCGCCGAGAACTCCTCGCTACCCCACGAGTTCCCGCCGACGAACGTCAAGGAGAACCTCTGGCCTTCTCGCCACAGCACCTCGGCGGCGTGCAGCACGGCGAGATGGTTCTTCCGTGGCTCGTGGCTGCCGACGACGAGCACCATCGGCAGCCCGCCGACCAGCAGCCGCTCGGCGGTGGCCTCCATCGCCGCGTCGGACACCGCGACCGACTCGACAGGGAGCTCGACGGCGGTGATCCGCGGGCCCTGGATGCCAGTGGCGGCGAGCGTCGTGCGCCAGCCGCGGTACTCGACCGCGGAGGCCTCCGAGATGGGCGTGACATGCTCGGCGTACCGCATCACCGTCGTCGCGCCGGCGAAGGCGCCCGGCATGGCCGGAGCCGTGGTCTCGCCTGTCGTCAGCGGGATGAGGTCGTAGCCGATCGCGGCGAAGGCATTGCCTGAGAATCGCGCGAGCGCTCGCATCCGTGCAACGCGCGGAGTGTCGAGCGCGACCTCGGGCAGGACGTAGCGCGACCGCCAGGGCACCACGATCTCTTGCGTGCCCCTGACGGTCTCGTCCTCGTCGGCAGCTTTCGCGTGAGCGATGCGGTCTGCCTCGGCCGGGGTCAGCGTTCGCAGCGCGTCCCACTCGGCGGTCCAGGAGACCGTCAGGACGTCGTGGTCGCGTTGCCAGCGCCGCACGGTCTCCCGGACGACGCGCTGGATCCCCGTCATGAGCGTGGTGCTCGCCGTGTGGGCGACGTCGACCAGGACGCGCTCGCTCTCCACGCGGACCGTCCTTGCGACGCTGAGATCGGTCGCCTCGGCCTCTGCGGCGGCGAGCAGTGCGGTGGGGTCGAACTCGGCGGCGCGCACCGTCTCGACGACCGTCGACTCGTCGGGGAGCCGTCCGCTGAGCACCGCGAGCGCGAGCCAGACCTCCGCGCGGTCGGATGCGTCGACAAGCCGGCTGACGGCCTCGCCGGGGTCGTCCACGGCAGGGGAAGGTCTGCCGAGCGTGGCCGCCAGGGTCGCGAGACGCGGTGCGAGGACGGTGCGGTCGAGTCTCACCCCCGCCGTGCGGTGGCTCCGGGTCATCGCTGGCCTCCTTCCGTGGTGACGCCGTCGACGAGGAACGCCCACAGTGCCGAGGCGTAGTCGTCCCAGGTCCGTACGGGTCGCTGGACTGCCTCTGCGGCGAGCGACGCACGCAGTGCCGGCTCCGTCACGATGCGGCGCAGGGCCGCCGTGACGTCGTCGTCGTCGCGTGGGTCGACCAGGAGGCAGCCACCCTCGGCGGCGACCTCGGCCTGGCTGCCGAAGTTCGTCGTGATCACGGGCGTGCCGACCGACAGTGCCTCCGCGATGGGGAGTCCGTAGCCTTCGTGCAGCGAGATGAAGGCGACGGCGTCCGCTGCCCGCATCTCGTCCCAGAGGGTCTGCTCCGACACGCGGCCAAGGAGCGTGAGCGGGCGACGCGCCGCGATGAGGCGCTCGACTGCCGGGGCGTAGTCCCGGTCGCTCCAGCCTTCGCCGCCCGCCTGCCGCACCTCGAAGTCGAGCCCCTCACGCCACAGCCGTTCGGCAGCATGGAGCACGGTGCGCTGGTTCTTGTGCGGTTCGCGGGTGCCCGTCACGAGGATGACGGGTCGGGTCGACTGTCGGCGGGAACCGCCGCTCGCGGGGAGCGGCGCACCCACCGCGGGCAGCAGCACCGTGCGAACCTCCGGCCCGACGAGCCCCTGGGTGGGCAAGGCCTGGACCAGCCCGGAGAACTCCGAGGCCGCCGAGCCCGAGATGCATGCCACACGGTGCGAGTGCTTGACCACGGAGAACTGGGAGGCGGTCGCACTCGCCTCACCGTCAGGGCGCAGGTCTGCGCTGGTCATCGGGATCAGGTCGTAGCCGACGTGGCCGAGGCGGTTGCCGCTGAACCGGGCCACGGCCGCGAGGGTGGGCGCCTGGGCCGCCACGGGGACGTCGGGAAGCAGGACGTCGGTGCGAAACGGCACGACGAGCTCGTATGGAAAGGCCGCGTCAACGGTCGGGTCGTCGATCGGTCCCGTCCACTCGAGGACCCGGCCCTGCTCCCGCGGAGTCAGAGTGCGGAACGCGTCCCCTGTCGTGGTCCACGCGACGAGCTCGAGCGGGTGTGCCGCGGCCCACCGCGGGACGGTCTCCCGGACGACGCGCTGGATGCCGCTGTGATGATCGTGCATCGCCGAGTACGCGACCTCCACGACCGGGCGGTCCGTGACGACGCGCATGCCGCGGTCCATGTACGGGCCGCGCGAGCCAAGCGCCTGGGCGAGGAGCGTCGTCGCCATGATGTCGGGCGGCTCAAGCTCGACGGCGCGCATGACCCGCAGGAACTCCGCGGTTGTCGGGAACCGGCCGAGGAGCGCGACGAAGAGGAGCCACGCCTCCGGCTGCCCGTTCGGCCGGCGTGCCGCGGCGACGAGCTGCGGCAGCAGGACCGCAGTCACGGTGCCCGCGGGTTCTTCGAGCGCCGACTCGACGACCGACGGCGGGAGAACGACCCGCGACGCCTCGACGACGCGAGCATCGAGCGCGGCCAGGACCCGTGCCGAGAGGTGCCTCTGGGCGTCCGAAACGGCCGTCACCGCCGCACCCGCCGCGCGACGCGCAGCGCACCACGCAGAGGTGCTGTGACCCGCCACGACACGGTCTGGCGGATCGCGGCGAGCTCTGCCGCTGCGCCAGCGTCCGCCGCGTTCGCCGCGTTCGCCGCGCCTACGGCGGACGCGGCAAGAGCATCGGCCCAGCCGCGGAGCGCGGTCGAGCGCCAGTGGACCAGCTGCCGGGTCAGCGACTCGATCTCCTGCTCCTTCTCGACGATCTCAGCCGCACGCCGTTCCGCGGCTCCGGCGATCTCGAAGGAGTCGAGGGGGCAGGCGGGATAGCTCAGGGTGGGCTTCAGATCCGCGTGCTCGGTGGAAACGTAGAACCGGGACAGCCCGTCGAAGAGGCAGAACTCGTAGCCGGCTGCCAGCAACGCCGGCTCCCACGCCTCGTGCGTCGGCGTCGTCGAGCGAGGATCGGTCGCCTCGATCACCAGGACCCAAGGACGCCAGACGGAAAGGTCGATGCTGGCGAGCACGTCGGCCTCGGCGCCCTCGACGTCGATCAGCAGGAAGTGGATGTCGGTCCCGGCCCACCCCGCCTCCTCGAGCACGGAGTCGAGGCGGCGCGCGGGCACCGTCACGTCGACGGGCTGGTAGCCGTCGCGCGAGGCCTTCTCCGACACGGAGTCGACCAGGGTGGAAAGGCCGGTTCCGGGGACGGCGTGGAGGGTCACGGAGTCCACGGGGCGCGCGGTGATCGCAGCGGCGAGCTGTACGTCGTGCGGCCGCCGCTCGCGGTGCATCGCGACGAAGTCCTCCACCGGGTCGATCGTGATGCCGTGCCAGCCGTGGTCGTAGAACGACTTGCTGACGGAGTCCTGCTCCGGGTGATTCGCCCCGACCTCGACGTACCGGCCTGACTTCAGGGTGCCGAGCGCACGCCAGAGGACGACGTCCTCACGGTTCTGTGCGTACGAGGTAAGGGGGGGCTGAGGCATGGTGGGCATCATATCGGCGCAAGTTTCCGGGTAGGCGGCAGTCGCGTTGAGGATCGACCGACGCCTACGTGTGGTCGCCCTCGCCGGCCGAACTGAGGGCGCCAGCGGGCGAGACCGGGTTCGCCCGCTGACGCAGTCACGGTTTCGGGAGATCGCGACGGAACACCAGACGGTCCAGGATCGCGAAGTTCCAGCACGCGACCGCGGCCATCATGACCACCTTTGCAAGGCGGGCGTCCAGGCCGACGTTGACCATGACCTGGACCAGAGTCGCTGACACCACAGCGTTGACCACGGCCAAGGCAAGGTACGCGCCGAACTGGCTGAACATCGGCAGGGCTTGATCTCCGGAGAAGGTCCACCGGCGGTAGCCGACAAAGCTTGAAGTCATTCCGACTGCGAAACTCAACAGGCTCGCCAGCGCAGGCCATGTGCCGACCGCGATGAGTCCAGCAAACACGGCAAACTCAAGCAGCGCTGCCCCGCCGCCGACGACGGCAAACCGCGTCAGCCTGCTCTGGATGATCGAAGCAGTTCTGGAGCGACGGAGCGGAGTCGCGCCGTCAGGCACCGTGGCTCCCACCTGCGACTGACACGCGACTGCCGCCACGCTCGCACGAGTCGAGGGCCGGGTGCGAGGTGCGCGGCGGCACCGCGCGAATGCGTCTCGATGCGGTGGGCGCCTTGCCGGAGTGCGGGTCTTCGGAACTTGAGACGTACTCCTCCACCAGGATCTGCGGTCGACGCTTCGCCTCGTCGAAGACAACCCCTAGATAAAGGCCGATGAACCCGATACAGACGAGTTGCACTCCAGAGAGCACCGCGACCATGACTACGAGTGTTGCCCAGCCGGCCGGGACGTTGCTGCCTGCCAGCCGCGCCAGGAGAGCGGCGATGCCGATCAGCAGACCGAGGCCGCTCACGATGAGGCCCAGCACCATCGCAAGGTGAAGGGGCGCCTTGCTGAACGACACGACACCAGAGCCCGCCAAGTCGAGGCTGCGCGCGAGGTTGTACTTGGACGTGCCGTGCTCGCGTGCTGGCGCCTCGAACTCGACGGTTGCGGTCGGCAGCCCCATCCAGGGCACCAGTCCGCGAATGAAGCGGTCGCTTTCCCGAACCTCTGCCGTGAGGATCCGCACCGCGCGAGCGGACAGGAGGCGGAAGTCTGCACCGCCTTCCGTGATCGGCACGTCGGAGATGCCCCGGATCACACGGTAGAAGCCGCGCGACATCGCACCGCCCAGCCGGCTGCGACCGGCGCTCCTGGTGCGAATGGTCTGGACGACGTCGACCCCGGCTTCGTAGTGCTCCAGGAGTTGGGGAATAAGCGCGGGCGGGTGCTGGAGGTCTCCGTCCATCGTGATGACCGCGTCTGCCGTCGACCACTCCATGCCTGCGATGAGCGACATCTGGTGGCCAGCGCGCCTGAGCATGACGACGCCGCGGACGCGCCGGTCGCGCGAGGCGAGTTCCCGCACGATGTCCGCGGTCGCGTCCGGGCTCGGGTCGGCCACGTAGACGACGTTCCAGTCGTATCGGTCGTTGAGGTCGTTCAGTTGCGAGGTGAGTACGCGGTGGAAGTTCCTGAGCCCCTCGGCCTCCCTGTACAACGGCACGACGACGTCAAGCGTTCGCGAGCGTCCGGTCTCGGTGTCCGGTTCGGAAGGTTCGGCCGGTTCGGCCGGTTCGGCGCTCATATCCGGTCGTCCAATCGCTTGATGCTGTCGACGTGATGGAACTCTGGGACCGCGTTGGCGACGCGCGCCATGATCTCGTGCAGTGTCGGTGCGCTCCGCCCCTCGCAGGCGTCGGTAATCCACGCGAGGGTGTCGCCGACGTCCGGATTCTCGGCGGTGCCGGAGATGGTCTCAAGGGCGGGGAGCCAGCGAGTGGCTTGCTCGTTGGCGCTGACGAAGACTTCGGCGGCCTTCTCACCTGCCGTGTCACGCGGCGTGCGCAGGACAGTCACGACGCCGGGGACCACCGACGGAGATGCCTTGGACTCGTCATCGACGTGCTCGGCACGGAGCGCGAGACGCTGGAGTACGCGCTCGAGGGCATCCTCTAGCAGCGTGTCCTCGACGACGCCAGCTGCGGGGACGACGATGCTGCCCTGCGGGGCGAGCGAAGAAACGAGGCAGAGCTGTCCAGCCTCGGAAGGCTGAACGAAGAAGCGCGACGTCTGAGTCGGTACCGGCAGCACCTGGCCGTTTGCGAGCCGGATGAGCCAGCTCTCGAGAAGCGACCCGTTGGAGAACGCCACGTTCGCGAAACGGGTCGATGTCGCGGTCGGGAACCGGGAGTAGACCGCCCGCTCCATAAGGCGCTTGCTCGCGCCCATGAGGCTCGACGGGTCCGCTGCCTTGTCCGTCGAGACCATGAACAGCCGACAGGCCGGGTTCTGCTTTGCGGCTGCGGCGATCACTCGGAATGTGCCGTTCACGTTGACGCTGAGCATGTGTAGCGCTGAGGCGGCGTCGCGCTCGCTGCGGACGTGCTTGGCTGCAGCGAACGCCAAGACGATCTCGAACGGCCCCTCTTCAGCTACCACTCGGTCCATGAGCGGACTGGTGACATCGACAAGGCGCGGTTCGATGCGCGTGCCAGGTCGAACGGCGCCGCTTGAGCGCAGGTGGCGCACCCTCTCGGCAAGGCCGTTCTCCCAGGTGTCGGCGAGAACGACGAGTGAGGGTTCGAGATCGAGGATCAGACGGAGCGTTTGGCCGCCAATGAAGCCGGCAGCTCCTGTTACCAACACTCGGGCGCCCGTGTAAACCTCGCGGGCGGTCTGTGTGGTCGCGGCCTGCGCGGCAGCGAACACCGACTCGGTGCGACCGGTGACGGACTCGCTCAGGATCTCGATGTCGTGCGAAGTGATCGGGGTCACCTTGTCTCCATTTTCGGTCGTCGGGAGGAGGCTTGACGAGCGATGACGCCGGCAAGCACCTCGGTGGTCACTTGCTCTGCCAGCCCAGACACCGACTCCCACTGTTGCGGATCACCAATCACAGGCCCACCCGGAGGGCGGCCCGCCCTGACCCCGAGGTCTGACCCGAGCGACCGCAGTGCGGAATCGACGGCGTCCCCGAACGAGACTCCGACACCCGAGCAGACGTTGAAGACGCCGCGCGGTCGAATCTCGACGGCTCGGGCGACGCTATGGATGACGAAGGCGGGGAGGACCCAGTCGCGGATAGTCCCCGGTGACCAGAGATTGGCTGGCGACTGACGATTTAGCGCGTCGGAGGTCCGCGTGATCACGTCCTCAAGGGGCGTGCCCGACTGTGTCGGCTCGGCCGCCAGGTTGAAGACCCGCAGTACCGTCGACGAACAAGCAGACGCCGCGGCGAGCGTCCCTTGGAGTTTCGTGCGGCCGTAGTCCGACTCGGGACGCGGCTCGGCAGCCTCTGTGCACCAGCCGTTGGGTTGGCTTGTCCCATACTCGGCGGCAGAGCCAAGGTGCACCAGGTGAGCGCCGACAAAGTCCGAGATCTGGGCAAGCTGACGCGGCAGGTCGACATTGGCGGCCTTGAGGTCGGCCAAATCCCCTCTCAGTGCCCCTGCGGCGTTCACGATGACTTCTGGGCGGAGGTCCTCCACTGCGGCGCGCAGTGCGGTGTGCCCACGGGCAGCCACGTCCGAAAGCGCTAACGCTCCCGGGAGAGCATCCACGATCCGTCCGCCCAAGTAGCCGGAACCGCCGATGATCAATACCGGCCTGTCAGTGCTCACAGGACACCCCGATCGACTAGTTCGTTTGCGGCCGTGAGATCTTCGACGCGCCCGAGATCCATCCATAGGTCGTCGATCGTCTTGCATGCGATGGTCTTTCCCGACATCGCGAGCTGAACCAGGAAGTTCGGCATATCGACCCGGCCCGCAGGGAGCTCACGAAGCGCGGACCCTCGGAAGACGTTGATCCCCGTGCTTAGTAGATTAACGCTCGACGGCTTTTCGGCGATCGCCTCGAGGTTTCCGTTGACATCTGTCGTTACGACACCGTAATCAATTCTGACTTCGCGCTGAACGCAGGCCATTGCTGCGTCCGCGTGACTCTGTTCGAACCACGTGAGGAACTCATTGAGGTCGAGTGACGTGAGCGTATCGCCGTTCATCACCAGGACGACGTCGTCGTCCGCGACGTTGAAAGGAAGCAGGCCGAGAGCGCCCGCTGTGCCGAGGGGTTCATCCTCGTGCGTGTACTCGACGTTAAGCTCGTACTTCGCGCCATTGCCGACCACGGCTTCCAAGAGATGGCCCAGGTAGCCGAGGCTGACGGCAACGTTTCTGAGTTCGGCCTGCCGGAACGACCGGAGGACTCGCTCGATGATCGTCTCGTTGCCGAGCGGGATCAACGGTTTTGGAAGAACGAACGTATAAGGGCGGAGCCGCGTACCAAGGCCTCCGGCGAGAATGAATCCGTAGCGCACGTCTGAGTTCCTGTCTGAGCGGACCTGAGGGGGATTATTGGCGAGCAGGCTAGCCAGTGGCGACCGGGTCAAGGAGCGCAACTGCCCGGGGCTGCGGATCGGCGTCGGACGAGCAGCCCCCGTCAGCGGGCATTTCGACGACCAGTTCGCCCACTGTCGCGGCATGGTCAAGCGAGAGAGTGAACGTCCCGAGGGCGAAGGAGTCCAGATGGACCGTCTTGGTAACGGACTCTGGCCCAGAGACCAGCGTCAGCGTGACCTCGCGTGGCGAACACTCGGCGGCGCGGAGTCGCCCACTGACGGTCGTGAAACAAGGTCGGAAGTGGGCGAAGAACGCGACTAGGCATGAGACAGCGACCGCCGCCACCAGCCAGGTGCGGTGTGCGAGATCCACTGTTCGGGCTCGCTGAACGGTGGGGTTCGACATCAAGAACGTGCTCCCATCCGGGCAGGGGGGTGCTAATGACATTTTCGCCAATTCATGCAAGTTCAAGGAGATCGAATGCGGGCTCGCCGACCCTGTCGGTCACGATGGCTTCTTTCTCGACGCCGAGTCTGCGCCGCAGTTGCGTGCCGTCCCGAGCGAGTGGCATGCGCGGGCGCGCCGCGAGTGCGAAGTCGCCTGCGCGGAATGGTGCCTCGGCGTACGCAGCACCGCTGCGAGTCGTGAGCATGAAGTCGAGCCCTGCCTCTCCGAGTCTCGCTCTGCAGTCGGGGTCGTGGACCAGGTCGCGGAGCGCGGCCCCGACGCCGCCGACGCCCGCAGCAGATTCGATCATGAACGCTGCGTCGTCGGAGAACTCGGAGTAGTGCGCGTGGTCGAAGACGATGACCGGTCTACCGGCGAGCTCCGGGGTCATCACGGATGCCGACTGCCCTTCAACGACGGGGTCGCGGAACGCCGTGGCGATGTCGGCGCGACTGAGCACGCGAGCGAGTTCGGCATCTCCGACCGCGCCCGGAGCGGCGAAGTGGCCCGCGAGTTCCGGTTTTGACGCACGGCGCAGCGTCGCGGCCGCTGCCGAACCCTGGCGAGGGCCGGCAGCCCAAGGATGAACACGAATCAACTGTTCGTCGCCAGGCATGGCACGAAGCTGGATGTTGAGGCCCCGGTTCGCATTCATGTGCCCGACTGTGACGACGAGGATGGCGTCTGGGGGGAGCTCGGCGAGGAGCGTCCCTAGTTCGTGGTTCTGGCTGTCGTCGAAACCGACTCGGGCCGGGGAATGGGCAGGGGCGCCACGGTGACGTCGCCGATCAGTGTTCCGTCGATGCGCGCGGCGTGCCACTGCGAGTGCACGACCGCCGCGATGGCGTGCTCGGTCGCCCACTTCGTGAGTGGAACGTCCGCGCACGAACGCAGCCTGGCCCTGGAGTCAGCGTGACATCGCGTGGCGAACGCTCGACAGCGCCGACTCGCTCTCTGGCGGCCGCGAAACCGAAGGTAGCCACGCCCCGCAGGCCCTCTCTGGCATGAGCCTTGAGGCCTCCTGGCAACAAGGGGTCCTGGGCGATCGGAGTGACGTTTGTGATCAACGCCCGGAGCGACAGTTTTCTCCGATAGACGGGTTGCCGCGATGCTGATCGCGTGTGGCGTTGGCAGCGGCTCGGGCACGGAATGACTATAGCCGCTCTCCAGTTCCTTGCTGACTGATGTTGGCGCTGGGGCATGGAAAGGGTCCATGTTCGGCGCGGTCGAGTGGTCAAACGACAGCGTGTACAGATGCCAGCGTTCAAAAGGTGAGGCGACGGTGCGGTGAGTGGTTCCAGATGATTGTCTCGATGGTGGCACCTGCCCTACCTGCCAGCAGAGACGCTCTGCGTCCGGGACTCCGTGGGCAAATGCGCACTGGGAACGGTGACGAACAGACGATGGATGAGCCGGAGGCTCGCGGGCGTAGTAGCCGCGAACTCGATGGCCCGCTGTCGGGTCGCCTGCAGAACATCGGCCATCGCGGCGAAGACTCCCTTCATGAGGAACTGAGGGCCAGCCCGCCTGCGGTCACGTTCCGCCGGCCCAGTTTGGGCCGGCTCCCTGCCCGGCACGATGAGCCGCATCGCCATGTCGGGGAGGGCATTCAACGTGCCGACGATCGGGAACGATCAAGAACGGACGGTCAGGTGTGCGAGGTTCACTTCGTGGTGGCGGTGCCCCCGAACCCTCAGTCAATCAGCGATCGCTGACTGACGATCAGCACTCGCAGTGCCCGGCCGTCGGCGTCCACCGTTTCGACCCTCTCGACCGTCTTTCCAACGAGCAGATCCTCGCAGGTGGGGGTCGTTGTGATCGGGAATCGTGCGGCAATGGGGTGGTCGCGAGGAACGTCCGCGGGCGTACATAACGTGACAGTTGCGCCCGGGCCCTCCTCGACGTAGAAGGCGATATTGAGATGCGGCGGAAGGAAGGTATAGACATCACCGAACTCACCACTGAGATCCTCGACCACTAGGCGGGTCGAGGGCGATGCATCGCTTCGAATAGGCGCGACAGATGTTAAGAGGGCTTGCTGAAGCTCCGCGAAAGCAGTCCAGGTCGAGTATGCCCCCATCGCTCCCGCGGTGCTTGCGACGATCCCGACAGATGCTATGAGGTGAGGCAACCGTGTGCGCCATGCCCCCAGTATGGAGACGGCTGTTGCGACGATCCAGAGAGTCATCCCAACAGGCTGGGCAACGCGCTCTGGGTCGTTCAGGTGGGCGAGATTGAATGCGAACGACATCGCTGTCAACGGAGCCATGAAGACGCACGCGAGTAGGACAAGTGCCTGCCATGTCGCGATTGCGGTGCGACCCAGCAAGACGATGATGATGAGCGCCAAGATCGCGCCGACGATGAGAAGTTCAGGAGACTCGATCGCCAACGTCCGTGCGATTGCGCACAACGCCCGGCGTACATCCAGGGGTGCAGTCATCAGGCCAGATTCGTAGGAATCAGGCGATATTCTGGGAGCGATCACCGCGGACCAAGCCATTGCGGCTACAACCGTGCACACTGTCAATCCGACGTGCCAAAGGCGGCGACGTATTGTTGAGCCATGCACGGCGGAAATCGCGACCGCCCCGACGCAGAGAGCTCCGGCCGGTGCCTGGTAGGTGAGGAGACCGGCGAGCGGTGCTCCGATGGCAAGGACTTGCCATAAGGTTGAACGACCCGCGAGGAACCTGATCGACGCGCCGATCCAGAGAACTACGGCGAGCGCGGAAACCTGAGCGGGGAGGAATCTAAGGACCTGTCCGGCTGGCCACCATGCGTGGAGGGCAATGGCGAGCCCGAGGAAGATCAACACCCAACGGTTCCGCACAACCGGAGCGAGTGCCCAGACGGTGCCCAGGAGCTGCGCGACGGCCACGAGACCCAGCACGAGGAACATGCCCACGAACCCGCCCCCGCTGATGCCGAGACCAAGGAAGGTCCAGAGGAGGTGCAATGGGCGACCAGCCGTCAACTCAATCAAGTGTCGGTAGGCGGCGAAGCCTGTGGCATCCCATGCTTGCACGAATCCCCAGTCCTCGAGCAGGCCTCCTTGCCAAGGACGGAAGTGCACGAGGAACACGAGGACCGACGCCGCGGTCAAGGTTCCCCAGAAGGCGATTGCGGAAGCTCTGGTCCGTCTCTCTGAGGGGGGTGTGGCCGAACGTATCGCTGTGGCAGGGTGGATGTCTGTGCGCACTGGTTAGTCCATAGTCGTAATGCTGGGCGGTTCTTGGGTACGTGGGCGAGACCGACTCGTTCCGGCTCTCAACCCAGTTCGAACAACTCAAAGGTGATGTCAGCCATACGTTCTGTAGCCACGCTGGCGGTCTCGATTCCAAGTCTCCGCACGTAGTGCGCGAGGTCTTGGGCAAGTTGCATGTGAGGCTTCGCCGCGAGTGCAAGGACGCCCGCGCGATACAACGCATCGGCGTATGCAGCACCGCTGCGGGTTGTGAGCGCGTAGCGTCGCGCGGCTTCGCCGCGTCGCTCGCGATCCCGTGGCTTTTTGACGAGGTTGCGAATCGCTGCGCGGATTCCGGGCGCGCCGGCCGCTGGGTCGATTTTGACCACGGCGTCGTCGGGGAGTTCGGAGTAGTGCGCGTGGTCGAACACGATGACCGGTCTGCCGGCGAGCATCTGGGTCATCACCGACGCCGACTGCCCTTCGATGACGGGATCCCGGAGCGCTGCGGCGATGTCGGCGCGACTGAGCACGCGAGCGAGTTCGGCATCTCCGACCGCGCCTGGCGCCGCGAAGCGGCTCGCCAGTCCCAGTTTGCTGGCTTGGCGCA
This sequence comes from Xylanimonas allomyrinae, assembly GCF_004135345.1. Classification (NCBI taxonomy): domain Bacteria; kingdom Bacillati; phylum Actinomycetota; class Actinomycetes; order Micrococcales; family Promicromonosporaceae; genus Xylanimonas; species Xylanimonas allomyrinae. The sequence goes on along the minus strand of NZ_CP035495.1, from coordinate 2,013,759 downwards.
GTGCGGTGGCCGCGGCCGGTCCTTGGTTGGGGCCGACCGCCCACACGTGGACCTGCCGGAGTTTCTCGTCTCCTGCGACGGCTTGGAGGAGGACGTCCAGGCCCCGGTTCGCATTCACGTGCCCGACGGTGACGACCAGGATGGCGTCTGGGGGGAGCTCGGAGAGGAGTGTCCCTAGTTCGTGGTTCTGGCTGTCGTCGAAGCCGACTCGGGCCGAGGGAATGGGCAGGGGCGCCACGGTGACGTCGCCGATCAGTGTTCCGTCGATGCGCGCGGCGTGCCACTGCGAGTGCACGACCGCCCCGATGGCGTGCTCGGTCGCCCACTCCGTGAGCGGAACGTCCGCGCAGAACCGCATCCAGGCCCCCGGGTCGGTGTTCGACGGACGACGGACCTTCTCGGCAACCTCGTCGCCGTAGACCGCCCCGGCGAGTGCGGCGAGCGCCGCGCGCTCACCAGCCTGTCCGGCACTGAGCAGCACCATGTCGGTGATGGACGCGTCGTGCAGCACAACCAGGCCGGGCACCAGTCGTGCGAGTTCCATGATCTGGCTGTGCAGTGGGCTGTTTCCGAGGACGTACACGACAAGGTCGTAGCGCCGCAGGGCCGCGACTGTGGTCTCGTCGATCGCCTGGATCGGCAGCACCCGGACTGGTGAGGGCCGCAGGGCCGGTGCGTTCTGACACCAGATCTCGAGGTCCCAGCCCTTCTCGATCAGGTAGGGGACGGCCTGCAGCATCACGTCGGCGATGGCGCTCTCAGGCGTCATCGGCGTCACCATGGCGACCTTCATCGGGTGAGCTCCTTGATGACGCGGGACCACGAGAGGTCCAGCTCGAGTGCAAGCGTCCGGGCGTTCTCGCCCATGCCGTGAGCTTGGTCCGGGTGTGCGGCGAGGTCGTCGAACGCTGCGGCGAGCGAGCGCGGGTCGGGGTCGCTGACGAGCCCGGTACGGCCGTGGTCGACGAGAGTGAGCGTCCCACCCGAGTCGGTGGCCGTGATCGAGGGTTTGCGCGACATCGCGGCTTCGTAGCAGACGTACCCGTACGAATCCTCGTTCACGGGAAGGTAGACGGACCCGCGGCACCGCGCGAGAAGATCGAGCTTCTCCTCGTCCGTGATGTAGCGGTTGATGAACTCGACGCGGTCCTGGAGTCCCCACTCGGCGATGCGGCGCTTGACCTCGTCGGCGAGCTGCGGCGTGTCCGCCGCTCCTGCGACTACGAGCCGATAGCCGGGGCGTGCGTGCCGCATCGCTTCGACCGCGAGCAGTTGGCGCTTCCCGCCGGACACGCGGCCGAGAGCCACGATGAAGTCCTCCGACGGGACCGTTCGGTACTCGGCGTCGGCGTGCGGCGGTGTCATCAGCACGTCGGCCCGGATTCCGTTCGACTTTGCGAGCCGTTCCGCGATCATCGGGGAGATCGCGTACATGCGTTCGGCGTCGGCGAAGGCGCGGCGGTCTGCGGTGCGGACGACTGCGGCGATCTCGTTCAGGTGCGGGTCGTCGGGCCACCCGACTGGCGCGGGCTCGTACGCCTGGCGGAACTGGTGGACCAGCCACATGACCATGTGCGGGTGGGGGATCAGGTACGCCGGGAACTTCAGCCCGATGACACGGTCGACGTTCACGGCCTGGAGCAGGCCCGCGGCGATCGTCGAGTCGAGCACCTGGTCGGGGTGTCGCCCAGCGGGATGCGCAGGAGTTCGGCCTCGTGGCCCGCCCGGCGCAGTTCGAGGACGAGCCTGTCGGCGAGGAGCTCTGCCCCTCCCCGCACGAAAGGTGCGGCGTTGTTCGCGACGAGCAACTTCATTCAGTCACCCCCAGGAGATGCGGGATCACGTTGTCCCAGGTGATGCCGAGCGCCGCGCGTCGATCGTGGCTCGCGTAGCCCAGCCTCTCGGCGGCCTGGCGGTCCTCATAAAGCGCGTCGAACGCCGCCGCCAGCGCATGAGGCGTCGGGGCGACGACACGCCCCTCGATGCCGTCCCGGACGAACTCCAGGGCACCGCCGGAGTCCGTCACGGTGACGATCGCCTTGCGGCTGTGCGACGCCTCGAGCGACGTGTACCCGTACGAGTCCTCGTCGCGAGGTAGGTAGGCGACTGCCAGGCACCCGGCCAGCAGGTCGACCTTCTCGTCCTCCGGCATCCAGCCGAGACGAAGGTCGACCTTGCCCTCCAGGTCGTGCTCGCGCACGAACCGGACGATGTCCTCCTGGTAGTCCTCGTCGGCCAAGCCGCCGATGACGAGCTTCACGCCCGACTGGGTGTACAGCATCGCCTCGACCGCGAGCAGTTGCCGCTTGATGGGCGCGACCCGGCTCGGGTAGAAGATGTAGTCGCCGTAGGCGTCCGTGTGGAAGCGCGTAGTGTCCCCGCCGATGGGAGGGAGCAGGGGCGTCGCCTCGACGTCGTTGTACTCGCGCAGGCGGTCTCGAACCACGTTGGAGTTCGAGAAGACGTCGCGCGACTCGGCGAGCCCGAGGTTGTCGATGCGGCGGATCGCGTCACGGTACGCGTAGCCCTCGGCGTTGTCCGGGACGTCGCGGTACGGGGAGTCCCACAGGTCGAACAGCGTGCGGAAGTGGTGGATGAACCACGTCGCCTTGTTCTCGTGCCGAAGGATGTGCGCCGGCCATCGGACGGCGATGAGCCGGTCGCCGGCGCCCGCAAACGGCGTCGAGCGCAGCCCGACGAGCGCGGGCAGCGTGTACCGGGCAGATGGCGGGAACGGCAGGTAGAACTCCTCGACCTCGTGCCCGCGGGCGCGAAGCTCCTCCGCCGTCCAGCGAACGATGAGCCGGTCGCCACCTGAGATGTGCGGGATCGTGGTGGTCGCGAGAATGACGCGCATCTCAGTTCCCCCGGCGATCGAGTGGTCGGTGGCGCTGAGGTCCGTGAGGAGCGCAGCGATGCGGCGGGACTCGACCGCGACGACCAGTGTCTGGAAATCTCGGCGGTACGACATGCGGGCGCCCAGGCGCTTCATCCGCGTACGCACCCCGCCGGCCGTGCCGAGGAGGCGGGCGCGTGCCTCGGGCCGGTCGGCGAATGCGCGCAGCATCCATTGGCGGCCGACGCCGATGCGGATCCTGTTCAGGTCGTTCTCCAGCTCGGCGTGAGTAGGACGGCGCAGGTGGGCAACCTCGTAGAGAGACTCGATGAAGATCTGGTCGGCGACGACCGATGCGCTGTGGCCCTTCGAGTAGAACGTGCCGAGCCCAAAGCTGTCCAGAAGGCCGAACCGGTCCAGTCGCTCTATGAAGGCATCGGCGCGACGACGCTGGCTCTCTGACGCGGCAGCCGCCTCGTCCGAACGGGCCAGTACGCGCGCCACGTCGATCGGCGACCTTCCGTTGGCGATCTCGTGGATCCAGGAGGCGCTCCCGCTGTCGTCGGGCTCGCGACCCAGAACGGAGAGGTAGAGCGTCCGGACGACGGACTCAGGGCTGGCGTCGAACAGGTGAGGGATGTCGACGGCGGGTTGCCGTCCGGCGTCGGCCGCGACCCTGGTGCCGATGAGCCGCAGGAAGAGCGCGCGGCGGCGGCGGGCACGCTCGTCGTCGACGATGTGAGGCGCAGCTCTTGGCGCGGGTCGCGGCGATGCGGCCGTGGGCGCAGGCGCGGAGACGGGCAGAGGTGCATCGTCGGTGGCCGCGGTCGTCGCCGTGGTCTGCTCAGACGACGTCGCTGCGGGCTCCTCGGGCGCTGCGCCGTTGCCCTCGCTCGATGATGTCGCGAGCTTGCTGCGCAGTTCGAGGTTTTCGGCGGTCAGCGCCGCGATGGTCTCGTGGAGGTGGCTGCGTTCGGTCGCGAACGCGGGGATCGCGCGGTGCACGTACCCGTCGATAGGGTTAGCGGGCACCGACAGTGCCGCGATGAGAGCGGGGTCCGTGGTGAGGTAGTGGTTGAGGCCGTCGAACATGCAGTGCGTGTAGCCCGCCGCGACGAGCAGTTCCACCGCGCGGTCACCCTCGGTGCGGCCGCACCCCGGGCCGACGCCTTCGATGACGCAGACCGTCGGGCGTACCGGACCGTCAAGCAGGCCCCGTACCGCGTCCGACTCTCCGCATTCGACGTCGATCTTCAGAACATCGACGTGTTCGAGCCCGAGTTCTGGCAGCAGCGTGCCGAGCCGACGCATCGGCACCCGGATACGGTGCGCGGCCGGATCGTCCGAGACGAGCGACCCGGTGCCTTGGACCGTGGTCCAGCCGGGGTTCGACGGGATGACGAGCTCCACCGAGCCGTCCTTGGAGCCGATCGCAATCGCCAGGTTCGTGTCGTCGGGGCGGTCGTTCTCGAACGCCGCCAGCCGCTCGGGCTGCGGCTCGATGTTCACCCCTCGCCAGCCGCGTTCGTAGAGCGCGCGGGTGACGGATTCCTCAGTCGGGTCGTAGGCGCCGACATCGACGTACGTAATGCCGGAGCGAGCACCGAGGGCTCGCCAGAGGATGACGTCCTCGCCGTGCTGCGCGTACGAGACGAACGTGTCCACCTCAGTTGGCCGTGCCGCGTACGACCGCCAGATGCCGCATGAGCTTCTCGCAGACCTCGTGGATGTCGTGGTCGCTGAGTCCGACGTGTGTGGGCAGGGAGATTCCGGTGGCGCCGCGGTGCTCGGCGACGGGGTAGCGCGTCTCTTCCAGGTAGGGGGGCATGACGTGGAGCGGGTAGAAGACTGGGCGGGTCTCGACTCCGTCTGTGTGGAGTGCCTCGATGAGCTGGTCTCGCTGGGCGTCGGTGAAGTCCTCGACGCTGATCGTGTACAGCCAGTGGACGCGGCGGGCGTCGGGACGCTGGATCGGGAGTGCGAGGCCTTCGACGTCGGCGAGGTGCTCGTCGTAGAGCGCGCCGATCTCGTCGCGGCGGGCCACGAAAGCGTCGAACTGCTCGAGCTGGGCGAGGCCGATGGCTGCCGCGATGTTCGTCATGCGGTAGTTGTAGCCGACCTCGGGGAACCAGTACCGGCGCTTGGGGTCCATTCCCTGGCCGCGCAGCAGGCGCAGGCGTGCAGCGAGGTCGGGGTCGTCGGTGGTGACGGCGCCGCCTTCACCGGTGGTGACGATCTTGTTGCCGAAGAACGAGAAGACACCCATGTGTCCGATGGAGCCGACCCGGCGGCCGTCGACCTCGGCGCCGTGGGCTTCGGCGGCGTCCTCGATGACGGTCAGCCCGTGCTCGTCCGCGATGTTCATGAGCGCGGTCATGTCGGCCGGGTGGCCGTACAGGTGCACGGGGATGATCGCCTTCGTGCGCTCGGTGATCTTGCGCTTCACGTCGGTGGGATCGACATTGAGCGTGTCCGGCTCGGAGTCGGCAAAGACCGGGGTCGCGCCGCAGTAGCGGACCGCGTTCGCCGTCGCGATGTACGTGAGCGTCGGGACGATCACCTCGTCCCCGGGGCCGATGCCGACCGCGGCGAGGGCGAGGTGGAGCGCCGTCGTCCCGTTGTTGCAGGCGACCGCGTACTCGGAGCCGCAGAGCGCCGCGAACGCTGCCTCGAACTTCCCGATGAACTTTCCGGCGGAAGAGATCCACGTGCTGTCGATGCACTCGGCGACGTACGCCTTTTCCATACCCGAAAGAACGGGACTGGCGACGGGAATCATTCGGGTTGAGCCTTCCGGATGTTGCGGGCTGGGATGCCGACGGCGACCGTGCCGGCGGGGACGTCGCGGATCACGACCGCGCCGGCTCCGATGACGGCCCCTGCGCCGATGGTGACGCCTGGAATGACGCTGACGCCGACGCCGAGAAAGGCGCCGCTGCTTACAATAGCGCCCCCGGCGAGATGACTACCCGGACCGATATGGGCGAAATCTCCCACGATGCAGTCGTGATCGATTGATGATCCGGTGTTGATGATCGCACCCTCGCCGACCGTCGCGAAGGCGCCGACAACAGCTCCGTGCAGCACGGCGGCGCCGGCGCCGACCGTCGCGGTGCGGCTCACCTGTGCGGTCGGGCTGACGATGCTCGCCATCTGATACCCGAGCTCCGTCACCGATGCGGTCAGTCGCTGGCGCAGCGAGTTCGAACCGATGGCTACAAAGGCATGGGTGGCCGTGCCCTCTGCCAGCAGCCTCGGAAGGACGGCGTCCGTTCCGAGATAGCGCAGCTCGCCGTGCTCGCCGTCCCGGGAACCCGTACAGCCCACCAGCAGGCCAAGGGTCTCGTCGCTGCACGCATCGACGCAGGAACGAGAGTGTCCACCGTTGCCGACGACGACGACACGTGGCGCCCCCGACGGGAGAGTGGGCTTGGCCATGCGCAGAGGCTAACCTAAGGCAGCGCCGGGGTGGCGCCTCAACGACCGTCCCGCGACGCGGTGTGCAAGTTTGCTCATTTGCCGTGGTGCACATGACGGATTGGTTGAAGATAGCGTGGACGAGGGTCGCGGCGAGTGCGATGGTGACGAAGGTGATGTTGGCCCTGGTCGCGTCCCGAGGCGCCTGGTAGCGATCTCGGACTCCGGCATTCGGAAGAACTGCACGACGCTCCACGAATAGTGCTATGGCCTCTGGTGTCGCGCGTCAGGCTATGTGGCAGGGCCCGTTGGTTGCGGGCCTGACCTGTGAGGAGTCTGATCGTTCATGGCAAGACCAGCGGCCGTTCCGGCTGAGGAGAAGACCAGGATCGTGTTGTCGGTCCTGGCCGGGGAGGTCACCGTCGCCGAGGCCGCCCGGCGGGCGAAGGTGTCCGAGCAGTCGGTCGGGAACTGGAAGCGGCAATTCCTCGAGGCTGGCAAGACCGGCCTGGCGGCGGGGAAGTCGGGCCCCTCGACGCGGGAGCAGCAGCTGGAGTCCGAGGTCGCCGAGTTGACGCAGGCCTTGGGCGAGGCGCACCTGGAGGTCCGGGTGTGGAAGAAGTCCGCGGAGGGCCGGCTGGGCCCTTCGAGGACCTCGAGGTGATCCGTCTGGATGCGGGCATGCCGACCACGAGGTTCTGCTCTCTGATCGGCGTGCCCGAACGCACGTGGCGGCGCTGGCAGGCCCGCGCCCGCACCGGAGCACCGACGAAGGGGCCGTGGCCGCTCCCGGCCCGCGAGAGTGTCGCCGAGGCTGCCCGTCGGCACGCGCTCAAGCATCCCGCGTGGGGGCACCGCAAGATCTGGGCCATGTGCCGCTACGAGGGTCACACCGCATCGCAGGCGTCCGTGCTGCGGCTGCTGCGCGACGAGGGGCTGATCCTGCCCGCGGCCTACCAGCGTGAACGCCGCCAGCTCGCCGCGCGTAGGAAGGCGGCGTTCGCGACCGAGCCGACGGGGCCGAACCAGGTGTGGCAGCTGGACTTCTCCGAGTTCGAGACCACCACCGGCGGGACGTGGCGGATCGCCGGGTGCCGGGACTACTGGAGCAAGTACGAGCACCCCTGGCATGTGTCCCCGACCGCGAACCAGCACGACGCCATCGCCGCGATCGAGCTCGCGCTGACCGACTACGAGACGATGTTCGGCCGCCCGCTGATCGACGCCTGCGAGCGAGACGGCGACGGGAACGTCATCTCGGCGGTCACGGTCGTCACGGACAACGGCGGCCCGTTCCGCTCGCTTAGGTTCGAGCACTTCATCACCGCCCACCCCGAGCTGCGGCACGTGCGCACCCGCGTGCGCACGCCCGGGCAGAACGGGTCACGCGAACGCGGCTTCCAGTCATTGAAGTACGAGCGGCTCTTCCTCGAAGAGATCGACGACGTCCTGGCCCTCGTCGAGCACGCCGACGACTACCGCGACGACTACAACACCGTGCGCCCGCACGAGGCGATCGCCTGGAACCGGCCCCTGGAGGTGCACCTCGGCCTGGCCGACCCCACCATCCCCAACTTTGAGAACACCCAAATCCTGCCAGCCGCTTGACGCGAGACACTGATGCGCACATGACGGACCCGGGCCGCGTTGGTGACGTACGCCCGTTGCGGCACAGCCGCGATGCGGGCGACGTGCTAGTCGGTCAGAAGGCCGAAGGGGGCATGCCGGGCCCCTTGGGGCCTTGTAGGCTCATCGCAGATGAGGGTGTGGGGGCGTCGATGGTGTCGTGACACATCGGGCCCAGTGGCGGGCGTGTCGAGGTAGGTTCGTCCACGTCGAGGTCTTTCGGATGGGTTGGCGTGAGAACCCCCATCTTCGGAAGGCCTCGACCCCTACCCGGTCACCGACGCGCCAACACCAGCCGCGCCACCAGCGACCCGACTACACGCTCATCTGGGACGAGCCGCATCGACTCGGAAATCCTGGAGTGAACCAGGATCAGCTGCCGGGATCCTCGATATGGGGGGCGCTCAGTCGAGGTCGAACAGTTCGAGCGAGATCGATGTCACGTTGTCGATGACGACACTCTTTCGAGACAGTCCATTCCGCCTGAGTTGGCTGGTTAGGTCTTCGGCCAGGTGGACGTAAGGCCGGCGGGCCAGAGCGAGATCGGCGGCCCGCCGGATGCCGTCTGCGTAGGCCGCCCCGGTCGAACCGCCCAGGACGTACTCCCGTGCGGCCGTTCCTTTCGCGGTGCGCAGATCACAGTCGTGTGCCAGTGACCTGATCGCCTCCCGGACGGATGCGATCCGGTCTACCGGAGAGGCCTTGACCACCGCGTCGTCGGGCAACTCCGCATAGTGTGCGTGATTGTAGACAATGACCGGTAGCCCGGCCTGCATCTGGGTCAGGACGCTGGCTGACTGGCCCTCAAGGACCGGCTCTCGCAGGGCTGCCGCAATGTCAGCGCGGTGAAGGATGGCACGAAGCTCACCGTCGGAGACGCGGCCGGGAACCTCAAACCGGGCTCCGAGTCCTAACTCGTCGGCAAGGCGCACGACGGTCCCTACCTGTGCCCCGTGAGTCCCGACTGCCCACAGGTGAACGTTCTTAAGCGCAGGATCTTCGGCTATCGCAGCGAGCAGCACGCCAAGGCCACGGTTGGCGTTGACGTGCCCTACGGTCACGAGAAGCACAGCGTCGTCATCGAGCGCGTCGAGGCGGTCCTGAATGACCTCGCGAATCTCTTCGTCGTTCCCGCCGTGGGCGTGGGGGACAGGGAGCCGTGCGACCGAGACGTCTCCGAGCAGGCGGCCATCGATTTGCTGCGCGTGCCATCGAGAGTGGACCACCGCTCCCAGAGAGTGCTCGACCGCGACGTCAGCGAGCGTTACCTCTGCGCACAACCGTAGCCATGTCTCTGTACCACCGCTGTCCCCGGGGTCACGAAGGTAGGCGGCCTTGTCCGCTCCGTGCTCGCGGCGGACGTGGGCGACGAGGTCCTCGAGCCATTCGTCCTGCCTTGCCGTGAACAGGACAAGGTTCGTCAGTGAGGCATCGTGGACCACAGCCAGGCCGGGCACGCGCCTCGCCAGCGGCAGGATCGCGGCATGGAAGGAGCTGTCGCCCAGGGCGTAGATGACCAGGTCATAGGCGCCTAAGGCCGTCGCAGTCTCAAGATCTGGCTGGGCGAAAGGAACGACTCTGACGGGCGACGGCCGGAGCGTCCGCGACCCCGGGCACCAGATGTCGATCTCCCATTCGGTGGCGAGATGGGCGACGGCCTGCGTCATGACGTCGGCGATCGCGCTCTCTGGAGCCATCGGTGTCACCATCGCGACTCTCAACGGGTCAGCTCCTTCACGACTTGGGCCCAGGACAGGTCGAGTTCGAGCGCGAGCGCGTAGGCGTTCTCGCCCATCTCGCGGGCGCGGTCTCGGTCGCCTGCAAGCTTGTCGAATGCGGAGGCGATGCGCTGCGGATGCGGCGAGGGAACAAGGCCGGTGCGACCGTCCTTCACCAGCGTCAGCGTCCCGCCGGAGTCCGAGCACGTGACCGAAGGTTTGCGCGACATCGCCGCCTCGTAGCAGACGTATCCGTACGAGTCTTCGTTCATCGGTAGGTAGACCGATCCCAGACACCTCGAGAGCAGGTCGACCTTCTCGTCGTCCGAGATGAACCGATCGATCAGCTCGACGCGGTCGCCCAGCGAGTTGGTCTCGATCAGGTTCCGAAGGTCAGCGGCGACCTGAGGGCTCTCGGCCGCGCCTGCGACGACCAGCCTGACATCGGAACGCACGTGGCGCATCGCTTCGATCGCGAGACGTTGCCGCTTGCCGTCGGACACTCGCCCGAGCGCGACGATGAAGTCCTCGGCGGGCGCCGTGCGGTAGTCGGTGTCGGAGTGTGGCGGGGTCATGAGAATACCGGCGCGGATGCCACTGTTCTCCTCAAGGCGGTCGGCGATCATGGGTGAGATCGCGTAGATGCGCTTCGCGCGTGGGAGTGCATTCGCATCGGCGGTGCGCACGACGTCAACAACGCGGTCAAGCTGGGGATCGGACGGCCAGCCCACAGGTGGCGGCTCGTAGGCCTGGCGGAACTGGTGAACCAGCCAGATGACTACATCCTCATGGGGAATGAGGTAGGCGGGGTACTTGAGCCCGATGACACGGTCGACGTTGACGGCCTGAAGCAGTGATGCGTAGATCGTGGAGTCGACGATCTCCTCAGGGGTGTTGCCCAGCGGGATCCGCAGCAGGTCGACCTCGTGGCCGGCGTCGCGAAGCTCGCGCATGAGCCGGTCGACCATCAGTTCTGCGCCGCCCCTGACGAACGGGGCGGCGTTGGTGGCGAGCAGCAGTTTCACGGGGCGACTCCAAGCAGGCGAGGAACGACGTTCTCCCAGGAGATGCCAAGCTCCGCTCGCCGGTCGTAGCTCGCGAGACCCATGCGCTCGCTGGCGGACTTGTCTTCGTAGAGTTGGTCGAATGCCGCTGCCAGCGCCTTCGGATCTGGCTCTGCGACGAAACCCTCGACGCCGTCGCGGACGAACTCGAGCGCCCCTCCGGCGTCGGCCACCGTCACGATGGGTTTGCCGGAGTGCGACGCCTCCAGGGATGGATACCCGTACGAGTCCTCGTCCGACGGAAGGTATGCCACTGCGAGGCTCGACGCCATGAGTGCGACCTTGAGCGACTCCTCCATCCAATCGAGTTCCAAGGTGACCTTGTCCTCCAGGCCGTGCTCGCGGACCCTCTCCCGGAGGAGGTCCGCGTAGCCTTGGTTCTCGGGCTTGCCGGCAATGACGAGACGCACGCCGGATGTCGTGTGACGCATCGCTTCTACGGCGAGCAACTGCCGCTTGATGAGAGTGACGCGGCTCGGGTAGAAGATGAAGTCGCCGGTCCCGTCGTTCCGGAACCGCGAGGTGTCACCCCCTAGCGGGGGAAAGAGGGGTGTCGCGTCGATCTCGTTGTACCGCTTCACGCGGTCACGCACGATCAGTGAGTTGGTGAACACGTCTTGAGACTCGCCAAGCCCGAGGTTGTCGAACTGGCGGAAGGCGCGTCTGTACGCTCGGGTCTCCGGTGTGTCCGGATGCGTTCTGTACTTGGTGTCCCAGAGGTCGAACAACTCGCGATAGTGGTGGATGAACCACGTCGCCTTGTTCTCGTGGCGGATCAGATGCGCGGGCCACCGGATCGCGATGAGCCGATCACAGCTCGTCGCGAGCGGCACGGCTCTCAACCCGACCAGAGCGGCCATCGTGGGGCGGACTCCGGGCGGGAACGGGAAGTAGAACTCTTCGACCTCGTGGCCGGCGGCCCGAATCGCGTCAGCGGTCCACCGGACGATCAGGCGGCCGCCTCCATCGATGTTGGGTACGGTCGTGGAAGCGATGGCGACTCGCACGATCAGACAGTCCTTCCGTCGTGCTGGTCGGGTATCTCGGCGTGATCGGCGAAGGCGCGGGTGAGTGCCGCGATCCTTCGGGACTCGGCTGCGTTCACCATGTCGCGGAAGGTTCGCAGGTATCCGACGCGGTGGACCAGGTAGCGCAGAACGCTGCTCGGCGTCCGGCCGCGCGCCCCGATCAAGCGACACTTCACTTCGCGGCGGCTCGCGAAAGCACGGAGCATCCATTCACGCGAGACGCCGTGCTCCAGCTTCGCGGCCTCTGCGTCGAGCTCCGCCGGCGCCGGTTGTCGACGAAGTGCCACCTCGTACAGTGCCGCGACGAAGACCTGGTCTGCACAGAGGCCAGGTCGGCCCCCGGAGTACGCGTGTGCGGAGTACGCACCCAGGTCCTCGAGTGTTCTGAACAGGCCGATCCGATGGAGCAGGCGCTGCGCGCGGACCTGCTGCTCTGGCGACGCGTTCCTTGCCTCATCCGAAGAGGCAAGACCCCTGGCCAACTCGTCGATCGGTGTGCCTTCGGTGAGGTGGTTCGACCAGGCGATGAGGCCAGGCTCGTCGGGCTCGCGCCCAAGGATCTCCCGGTACAGCGTGGTGACTACTGCTTCCGCCGGCGCGGATCCGAACTCGGAGACGTCGACCCCGAGCAGTCGTCGGCGCCGAGGTTCCACGCGTGCCTCGACGACGAGTCGTTCGACAGGGGCCTCCAGGATGTCCCGAAAGGTCTGGCGTCGGCGAGACGAACGGAGCGACGGCTCGACGGCAGGCGGCGCCGAAGGTGGCGTCAGTTCGGCTTCCGGAGTGCTGGTTTCGGTGTTCATCAAGGGCCGCGCTCAGGCCTGGACGGCACGGACGATGGCCAGATGCCGCATGAGCTTCTCGCAGACCTCGTGGATGTCGTGGTCGCTGAGTCCGACGTGTGTGGGCAGGGAGATTCCGGTGGCGCCGCGGTGCTCGGCGACGGGGTAGCGCGTCTCTTCCAGGTAGGGGGGCATGACGTGGAGCGGGTAGAAGACTGGGCGGGTCTCGACTCCGTCTGTGTGGAGTGCCTCGATGAGCTGGTCTCGCTGGGCGTCGGTGAAGTCCTCGACGCTGATCGTGTACAGCCAGTGGACGCGGCGGGCGTCGGGACGCTGGATCGGGAGTGCGAGGCCTTCGACGTCGGCGAGGTGCTCGTCGTAGAGCGCGCCGATCTCGTCGCGGCGGGCCACGAAAGCGTCGAACTGCTCGAGCTGGGCGAGGCCGATGGCTGCCGCGATGTTCGTCATGCGGTAGTTGTAGCCGACCTCGGGGAACCAGTACCGGCGCTTGGGGTCCATTCCCTGGCCGCGCAGCAGGCGCAGGCGTGCAGCGAGGTCGGGGTCGTCGGTGGTGACGGCGCCGCCTTCACCGGTGGTGACGATCTTGTTGCCGAAGAACGAGAAGACACCCATGTGTCCGATGGAGCCGACCCGGCGGCCGTCGACCTCGGCGCCGTGGGCTTCGGCGGCGTCCTCGATGACGGTCAGCCCGTGCTCGTCCGCGATGTTCATGAGCGCGGTCATGTCGGCCGGGTGGCCGTACAGGTGCACGGGGATGATCGCCTTCGTGCGCTCGGTGATCTTGCGCTTCACGTCGGTGGGATCGACATTGAGCGTGTCCGGCTCGGAGTCGGCAAAGACCGGGGTCGCGCCGCAGTAGCGGACCGCGTTCGCCGTCGCGATGTACGTGAGCGTCGGGACGATCACCTCGTCCCCGGGGCCGATGCCGACCGCGGCGAGGGCGAGGTGGAGCGCCGTCGTCCCGTTGTTGCAGGCGACCGCGTACTCGGAGCCGCAGAGCGCCGCGAACGCTGCCTCGAACTTCCCGATGAACTTTCCGGCGGAAGAGATCCACGTGCTGTCGATGCACTCGGCGACGTACGCCTTTTCCATACCCGAAAGAACGGGACTGGCGACGGGAATCATTCGGGTTGAGCCTTCCGGATGTTGCGGGCTGGGATGCCGACGGCGACCGTGCCGGCGGGGACGTCGCGGATCACGACCGCGCCGGCTCCGATGACGGCCCCTGCGCCGATGGTGACGCCTGGAATGACGCTGACGCCGACGCCGAGAAAGGCGCCGCTGCTTACAATAGCGCCCCCGGCGAGATGACTACCCGGACCGATATGGGCGAAATCTCCCACGATGCAGTCGTGATCGATTGATGATCCGGTGTTGATGATCGCACCCTCGCCGACCGTCGCGAAGGCGCCGACAACAGCTCCGTGCAGCACGGCGGCGCCGGCGCCGACCGTCGCGGTGCGGCTCACCTGTGCGGTCGGGCTGACGATGCTCGCCATCTGATACCCGAGCTCCGTCACCGATGCGGTCAGTCGCTGGCGCAGCGAGTTCGAACCGATGGCTACAAAGGCATGGGTGGCCGTGCCCTCTGCCAGCAGCCTCGGAAGGACGGCGTCCGTTCCGAGATAGCGCAGCTCGCCGTGCTCGCCGTCCCGGGAACCCGTGCAGCCCACCAGCAGGCCAAGGGTCTCGTCGCTGCACGCATCGACGCAGGAACGAGAGTGTCCACAGTTGCCGACGACGACGACACGTGGCGCCCCCGACGGGAGAGTGGGCTTGGCCATGCGCAGAGGCTAACCTAGGGCGACGCCGGAGTGGCGCCTCAACGACCGTCCTGCGACGCGGTGTGCCGTTCGGTCGAAGATTGCCCCGGTAATGTTGACCCGTCCGAGACCGTAACGCACACAGAGGAACTCATGGCACGCGCCCTCATCACAGGAATCACTGGACAAGACGGCCTCTACCTTGCGGAACTGCTCCTCGGCAAGGGGTATGAGGTCTACGGCTTGATCCGTGGTCAGAACAACCCGAAGCGCGAGATGGTCGAGGCGACCGTCCCGGGTGTGAAGCTGCTCACCGGCGACCTGACCGACTTTTCTTCTCTTGTTCGCGCGCTCAATGTCGCGCAGCCGGACGAGGTGTACAACCTGGGTGCGATTTCGTTCGTCGCGTACTCGTGGGAGAACGCATCGGTGACGTCGGACGTCACGGGCAAGGGTGTGCTGAACATCCTCGAAGCGGTGCGTCTGTACGCCGGCGACGATGTGGAAAAGGTTCGCTTCTACCAGGCGTCGTCGTCGGAGATGTTCGGCAAGGTCCAGGAGGTTCCGCAGCGCGAGTCGACGCTGCTGTGGCCGCGCTCGCCCTATGGCGTGGCGAAGGTCTTCGGGCACTACATGACGATCAACTACCGCGAGTCGTATGGGATGCATGCCTCGAGCGGCATCCTCTTCAACCACGAGTCGCCGCGTCGTGGCTTCGAGTTCGTCACGCGCAAGGTGACGGCCGCCGTCGCGCGCATCAAGCTCGGCCTGCAGGAAGACGTGACGCTGGGCAACCTCGACGCCAAGCGCGACTGGGGCTTCGCGGGCGACTACGTCGAGGCCATGTGGCGCATGCTGCAGCAGGATCGGGCCGACGACTACGTCGTGGCGACGGGCGAGACGCACTCGATCGGCGAGCTGCTCGACATCGCGTTCACGCACGTCGGCATCGAGGACTGGGCCCCGTACGTCAAGCAGGACCCGCGCTTCATGCGGCCTGCCGAGGTCGACCTGCTCATCGGTGACCCCACCAAGGCGCACGAGAAGCTCGGCTGGGAGCGCAAGGTCGACTTCCCGGGCCTCGTGACGATGATGGTCGAGAACGACCTGCGCGAGCAGGCCGACCTGGCTGGCAAGTAAGCCGTGGCGACCGCCCTGATCACAGGCATCACGGGTCAGGACGGCTCCTACCTCGCCGAGCGCCTCGTGGCCGAGGGAGTGGACGTGCACGGGCTCGTGCGTGACGAGCCCGAGCGTGTGCTCCTGTCTGACAGAGCAGGTGTCACGCCGCACCTGGGCGATCTGAGCGACACCGGGCGTGTCGCTCAGATCGTGCAGGAGGTGCGCCCGGACGAGATCTACAACCTGGGCGGGATCAGTTCTGTGGGCTTCTCCTGGGACGAGCCCGTCCTGACCGGCCTGGTCAGTGGGCTAGGTGCCGTGGGTGTCTTCGAGGCGGCGCGCAGGCTCCAGGACGAGACGGGCCAGCAGGTGCGTGTCGTGCAAGCCTCGAGCGCGGAGATCTTCGGGACGCCCGACCGCACTCCCCAGGACGAGCAGACCGCGATCCGTCCCGTCTCGCCGTACGGCGCTGCCAAGGCGTACGCCCACACGAGCGCCGCGGTATATCGCAGTCGCGGTGTCCACGTCGCCACCTGCGTGCTCTACAACCACGAGTCGCCGCGCCGTCCGGAGACGTTCGTGACGCGCAAGATCACCGCGGCTGCAGCGCGCATCGCCCGCGACGGCGGTGGCGTGCTGGCGATGGGAAACCTGGAACCCCGCCGGGACTGGGGCTGGGCTCCGGACTACGTCGACGCCATGGTGCGCGCCGTCCGCCATCCCGAGGCGGACGACTTCGTGGTCGCGACCGGCGTGACCCACTCGGTCGGGGACTTCGTCCGTGCGGCCTTCGCCCGTGCGGGCATCGACGACTGGCAGGCCCATGTCGAGCTCGACCCCCGGTTCGTCCGGCCCGCCGACGCTGCGGTCCAGGTTGGCGACGCCGGCAAGGCCCAGCGAGTACTCGGGTGGAGTACCTCGGTCGCGTTCGACGAGCTCGTCGGCCGGATGGTGGACCACGACCTTGAGCTCCTGACCGCGCACCCGGACTCCTCGCGCTGATCGGCGCGAGGGTCCGGGTACGCGGGACGTCAGGCGAGGTTTCGATCGTCAGCCGCGGTGCGCGATGCGGCGGCGCACGGCGTCGGCCAGCCGCCTCCCCAGGGGTACCGGCGGCTCCTCCGGCAGATAGAGGTCCCGCTCGGCCCCGAACCCCCACCGGGCCCGGAACCTGTCGATCTCCCACTGCGCGACGCCGGCCACCCGTGACTTCGACTCGAAGTGGAAGGCGCGCACGTGTGCGAGCCAGACGCGTCGCAGGCCGAGCCTGGCGACCTTGAGCGACAGGTCGACGTCGTTGTAGTTGACGGGCAGCGTCTCGGTGAACCCGCCGACGGCGTCCCACGTCTCGCGCCGCAACGCGATGCACGCTCCGGTCAGGGCGGTGACCTCGCGGTCGATCTGGAGGGCGCCGAACGGTCCGGCGGCGCCGTCGGGCATCCCCTGGAGCGCGTTGTACGGCCCGCCGAACCGGTTGTTGATCCCGGCGTGCTGGAGGGTCCCGTCCTCGAACAGGAGGCGCGCGCCCGTCATGCCGACGCGCGAGCCTGCGGTGGGCGGATCGGCCAGCGGGAGCACCAGCTGGGTGACGAAGTCGTGCGAGAGAATCTCGACGTCGTCGTTGAGCTGGACGACGTAGGTGCCCGACGACGCAGCGACGCCGACGTTGCACTTCTCCGAGTAGCTGAACGGCTTGGTGTACGGCACCAGGACGAGGTCCGTGCCGGCGATCTCGCGGAGCTCGTCGAGCACGGTGGCCGGTGTCGGAGGGTCGTAGACGACGACGATCTCCAGGTCGACGTCGCCTGCGAGGTCGACCAGGGAGCGTACGGCGTCGACGACGAACACCCGCTCCTGCCCGAACACGACGCCGGCGTCGCCGCGCGTCGGGATGACGACGGAGACGACCCCGTCGACGGCACCGGTGCGCGTGACGCGGTACGTCCCGGTCTGGGGGCCGAGCGCGACGCGCGCCGCGAGCCCCGTGCGCCGACAGTGCTCGGCGACCGCACGGCGGCCCGCCTCCCACGTGTAGGGCTTCGCGTTCTCGTCGGCGGCGGTCGAGCCGTCGACGGCCCGCCAGTGGTACAGGACCTCGGGCACGTGGACGATCTCCCGCGCCTTCTCGGTGACGCGAAGCGCGAGGTCGTGGTCCTGCGACCCGTCGAACCCCTCACGGAACGCGCCGACCTCCCGCACCAGGTCGGTGCGCAGCACCTGGAGGTGGCCGGTGTACATCTGGCCGCGCAGGCGCTCGGGCGACCACGGGGGCTTGCGGAACGTGTCGTAGTGCCGGCCCTGAGCGTCGACCTTGTCCTCGTCGGAGTAGAGGTAGTCCGCCCGAGGGTGGGCGTCGATCGCCGCGGCCATCGACGCGAGCGCGTGCGGGGCGAGCAGGTCGTCGTGGTCCAGGAGGGCGACGAACTCGCCGCGCGCACGGGCGACCCCGTCGTTCGACGCCGCGACGATGTGACCGTTGGTCGCCCGGTCGACGACGACGATGCGTGGGTCACGGCGTGCGGCCTGCCGCAGCACGTCACGCACACGCGCATCGGGGGAGGCGTCGTCGACGGTGATCCACTCCCAGTCCCGGTACGTCTGGCCGACGACGGACGCGATCGTCCTCTCGAGAACGGCGATGTCCGGGTCGTAGACGGGCGTGACGATCGAGAAGCGTGGCGTCGTCACGGCCTCCGCCCCGTCGCCATGCGGACGACCTTGCGTGCCGCGCGGAACGGGATCGTCGCGACGCGGGTCGTCCGGTAGGCCTTCGACGCGTGGAACTCGGCGAGGATCTGCTCGACCCGGGCGGCGTTGCCGGGTGCCGCCTCGAGCTGGGCCTCGAGGCCGATGGCGCGGTCACGCTCGACCCAGAGCGCGTGCTCCAGCTGCTCCACGCGGGCCTTGAGCTCGCGGAACTGCTGCTCGGTGGGCGCCGACGCCGCAGGGCCTGGGTCGGTGGCGGGAGTCTCGGCGGGTGTGGGGCTCACGCCAGGGTTGTTCACGCTGTCTCCGGATGGGCAAGAATGGGTGCCGGACGCCGACCAGCGTATCCGGGTGCGCGGACTGCGCGGCACCGGCGGGCGCGGCGCCGCAGCATCCCGAGCGACGATGAGGAACGACCTGTGACGACAGCCGAAAGCCCAGCACACACGACCCGTCCGGGCGTCGTCTCGGTCATCCTCGTCAACTACAAGGGCGCCGAGGACACGATCACGTGCCTGGGCTACTTCGATGACGTCGAGTGGCCCCGCGACCTCCTCGAGCTCATCGTCGTCGACAACGACAGCCAGGACGGGTCCGCCGAGAAGATCCGGGCGGCAGTGCCGCACGCGACGGTCGTCGAGTCGGGGGGAAACCTCGGGTTCGCGGGCGGCTGCAACGCGGGCGTCGCGCACGCCAGCGGCGAGTACGTCGGCTTCATCAACAACGACGCGCGCCCCGGGCCGCAGTGGATCTCGGCAGCCGTCGCGGCGATGCGGGCGGACTCCACGATCGGTGCGGTGGCGAGCAAGGTGCTCGACTGGGACGGCAACCTCGTCGACTACGTCGACGGCTCGCTCACGTGGTGGGGCGCAGGGTACAAGCGTGAGGCCGAGCAGCCCGACGGGCCGCAGTACGACGTCGCGAAGGACGTGCTGTACGGCACCGGCGCGGCGATGTTCGTACCGGCGGCCCTCTACCGCGAGGTCGGCGGGTTCGACGAGCGCTTCTTCATGTTCTACGAGGACGTGGATCTCGGCTGGCGCCTCAACGTGCTGGGCTACCGCGTGCGGTACGTGCCGGAGTCGCTCGCGTACCACAAGCACCACGTGACGATGAAGAAGTTCGGGAACTTCCGCGAGACGTACCTCCTGGAGCGCAACGCGCTCCTGAGCATGTACAAGAACCTCGACGACGAGTCGCTCGCCCAGGCGCTGCCCGCGGCGATGGCGCTCGCCGTTCGCCGTTCGATGGCGCGCACGGCGACGGACGCGCGGATGCTCGACCTCCAGGTCCGCCCCGGCGGCGACGGCGTCGGCACGGTCGAGGTTCAGAAGATGGCCCTGACCGGGCCGCTGGCCCTCGACTACTTCGTGGAGCAGATCGAGGACGGGCTGCACGACGCGCGCCTGGAGATCCAGGCCCGGCGCCGGCGAAGCGACCGCGAGATCGCCCCCCTCTACCGCAAGGCGATCGAGGCCGCGTATGCGTTCGAGGGGTACAACACCGGGCATGACGCGCTCGTCCAGGCGTTCGGCATCGACAAGCGCTTCGCGTCCCGGCAGAGGGTGCTCGTCGTCACGGGCGAGCCGCTCGGCGAGAAGCTCGCCGGGCCGGCCATCCGCGCCTGGGAGATCGCCAAGGCGCTGAGCCCCGTCGCCGACGTGCGGCTGCTGTCGACGTCTGACGCGACGGTGACCAGCCCCGACTTCGAGATTGTCACGGCCGCCGGCCCGCAGCTGCGCAAGGACACCGACTGGGCCGACGTCATCGTCTTCCAGGGGTTCTTGCTCGAGGGCGCGCCGTGGCTGATGAGCTCGAGCAAGATCCTCGTCGCGGACATCTACGACCCCATGCACCTGGAGCAGCTCGAACAGGCGCGTGACCTCGGTCCGGAGGGCCGCGCTCTCGCGGTGCGCGGGACCACCGAGGCGCTCAACAAGCAGCTTGCCCGGGCGGACTTCTTCCTCTGCGCGTCCGAGAAGCAGCGCGACTTCTGGCTCGGGCAGCTCGCCGGCCAGGGGCGCATCAACGCTCTGGTCTACGACGAGGACCACTCGCTCGACTCGCTCATCGCCGTCGTCCCGTTCGGCGTCGCCGACGACGCCCCCATCCAGACGGCGCGAGCGATCAAGGGCACGGTGCCGGGGATCGGCGTCGACGACAAGGTCATCCTCTGGGGCGGCGGCGTCTACAACTGGTTCGACCCGCTGACCCTGGTCCGCGCCGTCGACCGCCTCGTGAAACGGCACCCCGAGGTCAAGCTGTACTTCCTCGGGCTCAAGCACCCGAACCCCGGCGTGCCCGACATGCGCATCGCGTGGGAGCTCAAGAAGCTGGCCGGAGAGCTGGGACTCACCGACAAGAACGTCTTCTTCAACGAGGGGTGGGTGCCCTACAACGAGCGGGCGAACTACCTGCTCGACGCCGACCTCGGTGTCTCCACGCACTTCCACCACATCGAGACGGCGTTCAGCTTCCGCACCCGCATCCTCGACTACCTGTGGGCCGGCCTGCCGATCGTCGCGACAGGCGGCGACACCTTCGACGCCCTCATCACGGAGCACGGCCTGGGCCAGACGGTGCCGCCCGAGGACGTCGACGCTCTCGAGGCAGCGCTCGAGAAGTACCTGTTCGACGACGAGGCGATCACCGCAGCCCGGGCCGCGGTGAGCGACTTCGCCGACAGCCTCCGCTGGGCGTCGGTGCTCCGGCCGCTCGTGGAGTTCTGCCGGTTCCCGCGACGCGCCGCGGATCTCGAGCACACGGGAGCGGACGTAACGATCGGCGCGTCCGCGCACCCGAAGCCTTGGAGCGTGCTCGGCGATCTCCGGCTCCTGCGCGAGTACTCGCAGGCGGGGGGAATGACGGAGGTCGTGCGACGCGCTGCCGGCCGTGTGCGCCGGATCGCACAGAAGAACTGAGGCGAGCGGCGGGGCCCGGGACGCTGCCGGGCCCCGCGCCTCGTGTGCGCAGGAGGTTCAGCGAGAGCCGATCGAGGACACTCGCCGCCGCAGACGCCCGCGCAGTGTCCGGGCGGCGTCCTCGGCCGCGGCTGCCGCACGCGCGGCCTCCTCGGCGGCGGCCTCGCGTCGTTCGAGACATGCAGCCCTCGCCGCGCGCGCCATGTCGAGCGCCTCGTAGATGCCGACTCCCGCGGCCTCGGGCGAGTGGAGCGTGCGGATGTCCTCGGCGGCCTGCCGCCCGCGCGCCTCGGCCTCGTCGGGGAACTCGACGATGCGCCGCATGTGCGCGGCCCCGACGTCGAGGTCCGGATCGCCCCACGGTGTCCCTGCCGGGTACGGCTCGGCGTCCCGCGGGATCACCCCGGGGGAGCACGGCACAAGGTAGGCGTTGGCGGCCGTCGTGAACTGCATGTTGCCGGAGTAGGCGCTCACCACGACGGGCCGGCCCCACGCCATGGACTCGGCGATGGTCAGCCCCAGGCCCTCCGCGCGGTGCAGGGAGACGTAGGCGGTGCACCGCGCCGAGAGCGCCGTCAGCTCGTCCTGGTGCAGGTACTCGTCGATGACGATGACGTCCGGGCGCTGCGCCGCGAGCAGCCGGAGGCGTTCCGCCTCGGCCGGGCGGCGGCCGGCGTTCAGCGTCTTGACGACCAGCGTCGGACCCTCGCCGGGTGCGAACGCTCGGCTGAACGCGGCCACCAGACCCCACGGGTTCTTGCGCTCGGCCGTGGAGAGGTAGTCGAACGCGAAGAAGAACCAGGGCCTGTCGGTGGGGATCCCGAGCCGCGCGGGGACTTCGGGGGCGTCGCCGTCCGTGCGCTGCGGCAGCGGCGGCGGCACGGTGCGCACGGGAACGGGGGACCGGGCGCCGATCGCGTCCCGGACGAAGTCGGTGGCCGCCCAGATCTCGTCGACGTGCGCGAACGCGTGGTCCCGGTCGGCCGGGAAGGCCTCCACCTCCCAGTACCACATCCCGATGCGGTGGGTGCCGGCGACGACGTCGTCCACGGCCGCGGAGACGGCCGGCGTCTGGTCGGCGTTGACGGCGATGAGGGTCGTGTCGAACCGGACCGGTTCGGTGTGGCGGAACCGTGCGGTGGCTCGCGACTGGAGGTCTTTCGTCACGGCGAACGTGCTGGTCGGAACTCCCGCAGCAGCGAGCGCGGCGTCCATGAGGCGCGCCGACGTCCCGACGCCGACCTCTCCGGCCAGGTAGCCGACGAGATTGACGCCGTGGGGGCGGATCGTTCCTTCGGGTTCCGGTTCCGGCTGGGCGCTCGCCGTGAGCTCGGCGGCGCGTGCCAGGAGGTGCGGGTCGTAGGCCGCCTCGCGCACGCCGTGGTCGCGGGCCCACTGCGCCAGGTGGGCGCTGTCCCGGCCGGGCACGGACGGGAAGGCCGCCCGGAGGTCGGGGCGCGTCGCGTAGATCCCTTCGAGGTAGCGCGCGACCGGTGTCCGGTCGCCCGCCGGCACGAGCTCGAGGAGCCACTCGTCGAGCCGGCCGTACACGTCGTCGAGGTCGTCGCCCCGCACCTGGGCGGTGCGCGCGATCGAGCGCACGAGCTGTGCGTCCTGCCTGCCCGGGGCGATGTCCGGGCCCGGCAGGTCAGCAGCCGCGACGATGGCGGCGAGCTCGGGGTTCCGGCTCAGCCACGGGCCGGTCGATCCGGCGCGCGCCGTGTTGAAGAGCCACGGGACGGACGGATCGTGCTCGGCGAGGTCGAGTGCGACGACATCCCGGCCTTCGCGGGCCAGCGTCGTACGGGTGCCAGGAACCAGGCGGGTCCGATGGTCGCAGTTCCACCGGGAGACGATCACGGCGTCGTCCACCACCAGCCGGTGGGGCACGTAGGCCACGATGGTGTCGAGCGACCGCGCTGCGCTGGCCCAGCCTTCGGCCAGGCTGCGCAGCTCGTCGAGGTGCGCCCGAGCCGCCGTGCCCAGCACGAAGAGGTCGGTGGAGAGCACGGAGGGCTGCGCCATGACACCGGCGCCGGCGCGCGCGCGGCGCGTCACGGCGACTGTGGTGGCCTCGTCCGTCACCAGCCTCTCGGGGGAACAGAGCAGCACGATGCCCGGAGCGATCCCGACGACGGCCTCGTCGGCGTGTTCGAGAAGCGCCGCGGCCCAGGCCACCGTCAGCCCCGGGGCATGCGCGTCGTCGTCATGCGTGAGCGCGATCGTCCTCGCGGCGACGGCGAGGTCGCCGACTTGCGCGATCTCTTCGTCGGCGACCCGGAGATACGTGTCGTCCACGTCGAGCACGTGGCACGTCAGATGAGGTGCCACTGCCTGCAGCGACTGGACGGTCACTCGTGCGTGGGCGGCCGTGTCAGCGGTTGCAGTGACTGCGACTCTCATGGCGAGACCCTAGCCGAGAGCCGATAGAATCCCGGCGATGCTCCACCGAATCCTTACCCAGACGCGGAACGTCGATCGATCCGGGTTTGTGTGGAACACGGTCGTCGGAATCTGGTTCACCGTCCAGCCGACCCTCATCTCGTTCGTGATCACCCACACGCTCGGAGCGAGCGCGACGGGCACGTTCGCGTTTGCGGTCGCTCAGGCGTACCTGTTCTGGGGCATCGGCATCTACGGGATGCGGCGCTATCAGGCCTCGGACGTGACGCGCCGGTTCTCGTTCTACGAGTACCTCGCCTCGCGCTGGATCACGCTCGGCGCCATGATCCTGGCCGGCCTCGCGTACGCGGCCGTGAACCTCCTGACCGACGGAGCGACCGGCGACACGGTGGTCCTCGTGCTGCTGGTGCTGGCCCTGCGCGCGGTCGACGCGTTCGAAGATGTCTACCTCGGGTACTTCCAGCAGATCGGACGCCTCGACATCGGCTCGAAGATGTCGACCTGCCGTTCGGTGCTGTCCACGGTCGTCATCGTCGTCGCGATCATCGTGACGCGCGACGTGGCGCTCTCGGTAGCGCTCGGGACCATCGTGTCGCTGGCGCTCCTGCTGGCGATGCTCCCGAAGTCGTTCGCGAGCCCGCTCTCGGGCGAGGACAAGGCCATCGCACGAGCACGCGTCTGGCGCCTCCTCGGCACCTGCTTCCCCTTGTTCGCAGGCACCTTCGTGGCGCTCTACGTCTCGAACGCGCCGCGGTACGCCATCAACGCGGCGATGGACTCGACGGCCCAGGGGTTCTTCACGTGGCTGTCGATGGCGCCGTTCCTCATCACGCTGCTGAGCCTGATCATCTTCAACCCCGTCATCACCAAGATGGCGACACAATGGACCACGGGTGATCTGCGCGCGTTCCGCTCGTGGACCTGGCGCCTGACCGCCCTCATCGGCGCGGTGGCGGCCCTCGCGGTCGCCGGAGGCTGGGTCGTGGGGGTCCCGCTCCTCGAGCTCATCACCGGCGGCTGGGACTTCTCGCCGTACCGCACCGAGCTTCTCGTCCTGCTCGTCGCCGGCGGCCTGTCGGCCTGGGCGGGCTTCTACTCCACGGTCCTGACGATCGTGCGCCAGCAGGTCTGGTACACGATCGGCGTTCTCGTGGCGGCCGCCGTCGGCCTCACGGGCGAGCTCTGGGTCCGGCGCGGTGGCCTGCTCGGGGCAAGCTGGCTGTACCTGGTGCTTTTCGCCGTCCAGTGCGTGGTGTTCGCCACCGTCCTGGCAATCGTGATCCGAAACAGACGGAGTGACCTTGCGTGACGTGAGGCAGAACCCCAGAACGATCGCCTTCTTCTCAGGCTTCTCGCTGCCGCACGTGGGAGGCGTCGAGACCTACACCCGGCGCGTCGCGGAGGAGCTGGTCAAGCGCGGCTACCGGGTCATCGTGGTGTCCGCGCGCTACGACGACGGCCCGTGGAAGGAGGTCGTCGCCGGGATCGAGGAGATCCGCCTGCCGGTGTTCCCCGTCGCGCGGAGCCGCTACCCGCTGGTCAAGCCTGATCGCCGGTTCTTCCGCACCATGGCGTACCTGCGCCGGGCCGGGATCGAGCGCGTCGTCGTCAACACGCGCTTCTACGTGACGAGCCTCGTCGGCGCATGGTTCGGGCGTCGCCTGGGCGTCCCGGTCTCGCTCATCGAGCACGGTTCGGCGCCGCTGACCTTGGACTCCAAGGTGCTCGACACCGGCCTCGACGTCGTCGAGCGCGTGCTGACCCGCCTGATCCGTGGCAGCGTCACCGACGTCTACGGCGTCTCGCAGGCAGCCGCCGCGCACGTCCAGGAGCGGTTCGGCATCACGCCCGCAGGCGTCTGGTACAACAGCATCGACCTCGACGAGAACGACGCCGAGGCGAGTCCACGGCCTGCCCGTTCGCGGCTGACGGTCGCGTACGTCGGACGGGTGATCCGCCAGAAGGGCGTGGACACCCTCCTCGAGGCATTCGCGACCGTCCAGACGGAGCTGTCGGACCGCGGGTACGACCTCGAGTGCGTCATCGCCGGAGACGGCGCCTACCTGCCGGAGCTCCAGGAACGGTACGGGCGCGTGCCCGGGGTCGAGTTCCGAGGGCGCATCTCCCAGAGCGAGGTCCACGAGCTCCTTGCTCGAACGGACATCTTCGTCTACGCCCCCGTCGTTCCCGAAGGACTGCCCAGCTCGTTGCTCGAGGCCGGTGCGGCGGCGTGCGCGGTCGTCGGCACGCCGCAGGGCGGGATCGTCGAGATCCTGCGCAACGACGAGACCGGGCTCGTGGTCGGCTCGTCGACGAGCGAGCTGGCACGGGCGCTGGCCTCACTGATCGAGTCCCCGGAGCGCCGCCACCGCCTGGCGCAGGCGCTCCACGCCGAGGTGCTCTCACGGTTCACCACGGCCCGCGTCGTCGACCAGATGGAGCGGGACCTCCGCCTCACCGACACCGCGCCGCGACGACAGCGGGTGCTGCACCTGCTGGGGACCGACCGTGTCTCGGGCGCGGAGAACGTGATCATCACGCTCATGGAGCTGCTGCGCGACTCCGACTTCGAGATGACGTACTGCTCGCTCGACGGGCCGATCCGCGACGTGCTCGCCGCGCGCGACCTTGCGTTCGTCCCCTTGCCGCGGCTGACGCCTGCGGGTCTGCGCTCGGTCCTGGCGACCGAGCGCGTCGACGTGATCCACGCGCACGACTTCAAGGCGAGCGTCGTGGCGACGCTCGTGGGCTTCCGCGGGCCGATCGTCTCGCACCTCCACTCGAACCCGGGCTTCGTCAAGTCGTGGAACCCGTTGAGCGCGGTGTTCCGGGTGGCGTGCCGGCGCTTCCGTCGCGTGGTGTTCGTGTCCGACGAGGCGACGCGCGGGACGGTCTTCGCCGACTCGATCGCCGACAAGGTGCGGGTCATCTACAACGTGGTCGATCGCGACCGGGTGACGTCGCTCTCCATGGAGAGGCAGATCCCGGCGACCGGCGTGCTGTTCCTCGGCAGGCTCACCGCGCTCAAGCAACCTCGCGTGGTGGTCAGGGCGGTGGCGGCCGCAAGCTCCGCCGTCCCGGGACTGACGGCGAGGCTCGTCGGGGACGGCGACCGGCGGGACGAGTGCGCACGCGAAATAGCCGAGCGCGGGCTCGGCGATCGCGTCTTCCTCGAGGGGTTCCAGGACAACCCGTTCCCGTTCGTCCGTGCCGCGCGAGTCGCGCTGATGCCATCGACGTACGAGGGGCTCGGGCTCTCGGCGATCGAGTGTCTGGCGCTCGGAGTCCCCGTGCTGAACTCGGGCGCGGGCGGGCTGGGCGATCTCTTCGCGTCCCACCCGGAGTTCCTCTGCGCAACGGTCGACGAGTACGCCGCGAAGATCGTGGAGCTGCAAGACCCGGTCGTCTACCAGGCCTACCAGGACGCCTGTGCCGAGATCGTCGAGCCTTACGCGGACCTCGATCGATACCGGCGCCAGATCCGGGAGCTCTACGAGTGACCGCTGCGAGTCGTCTGCGTCAGGAACCGCCCGCCCGGCTGCGACGCACAAGGTCGTCAGGTATTGCGACTCTGGCATCATGACGCCATGAGATCCGAAGGCTCAGGGACGCCTCGCCCCACGGAAGCCGAGAGCCCCGCGGAGCCACCCTCAGGACCCCGCAACCCCGACGTCTGGGTGGTCATCCCGCTCTACAACGAGGCAACCGTCGTCGGCTCCGTCATCGAGGACGTTCTCGGTACCTTCAGCAACGTCGTCTGCATCGACGACGGTTCGAGTGACGACTCCGCGGCCGTTGCTGAGGCGGCCGGCGCGGTCGTCGTCAGGCACCCGATGAACCTCGGCCAGGGCGCTGCGCTGCAGACCGGGTTCGTCTGGGCGCGGCGCCGCGGGGCTCGCTACGTCGTGACCTTCGACTCCGACGGTCAGCACCAGGTCTCGGATGCGCGCGACATGGTGGCCGTCGCGCGCCGTGAGGACGTCTCGATCGTCTTCGGGTCGAGATTCCTCGACGACCGGACCGACCCGGGTTTCCTGAAGAAGATCGTGCTGGGGCTCGCCGTCCTGTTCACGCGCTGGACGACGGGCCTGAAGCTCACCGACGCGCACAACGGCCTGCGCGTCATCCGCGACGACGCACTGCAGCTGGTCGACATCAAGCAGGACCGCATGGCGCACGCGTCCGAGATCGTGAACCAGCTTGCCGACACCAAGCTTGCGTGGCGCGAGCATCCAGTGCATGTCCTCTACACGGACTACTCGCGGGCGAAGGGGCAGTCGCTCTGGAACTCGGTGAACATCCTGATCGACCTCATCGTCAACTAGCTGGAGAACTGATGCTCTCGCAGATCCTCCTGGTCGCCGGAATGGTGGTGGTCACGTTCCTGCTCGGACGGATCACGACGTCGTCGCGGAACATTGCGTTCCGGCGGCTGTTCCTCATCGCCTTCCTGGTCGTCGCCGTCCTCGCCATCCTGTTCCCGTCGTGGGTGCAGGCGCTCGCCGACCTCGTCGGTATCGGTCGCGGCACCGACCTCGTGCTCTACGTGCTCGTGGTCGTCTTCGTGGGCAGCCTCGCGATGAACTCACGTCGCGCCACTGAAGGCGCGCGCCGAACCACGCTCCTGGCTCGTGCGGTCGCGATCGAGAACGCCGAGCGGGACTTCCTGACGAAGGACTCAGCGCGGTGAACGACCGCCACGCACGCCGCAGCGGCGCTCGGTCGCCGTCCGGGCGAGGGCCGGTGCGTTCCTCCCGGGCCTGGCGGGCCGGGGCAGCGGCGGTCACCGTGATCGGTGCGCTCCTCTTCGTCTTCAGCTGGGCCACGGCGTCACCTCCGGGGTCGTCGCCCGACGAGGACTGGCACCTCGCCTCGATCTGGTGCCCGACGCCGCTGGACGGGGCATGTTCCACGAAGGTCAACGACGACCAGACGACGTCCGTCAAGGTGCCGCAGAAGATCGTGTCGGCCGCCGCCTGCACGGCCTTCAACCCTGCGGCTTCGGGCGCCTGCGTCGACGGTCTCGGCACGGAGCCGGCCTGGACCAACCGGGTCGACAACGGTGCCTACCCGGGCGGCTTCTACGACGTGATGCACTGGTTCGTCGGCGGGGACATGACGGCGTCGGTCATGATGATGCGGCTGGTCAACGGCACGCTCGGGGTAGCGCTCCTGGGCGCGCTCGTCGCATTGCTGTCACCCGGGAACCGACGCCTTGTCGCCTATGGCGGTCTCGTCGTCGCCGCGCCCATGGTCGTCTACCTCGTTGCCTCCATCAACCCGTCGGGCTGGGCGATCACCGGTGTGGCAGCCGCCTGGATCGGCCTGCACGGGTTCTTCACCGAGTCGCAGGCCTGGCGGCGCTACACGCTGGCCGGCCTCGCCGCGTTCGGGGCCGTGCTTGCTGCCGCGTCGCGCGGCGACGCAGGAGCGTTCGCCGCCCTGGTCGCCGTGGCCGCCACGGTGCTGCACCTGGACCGGATCCGCGCCGACCTCAAGCGCGTCGCCGCACCCGTGGTGGTCGCGGCGATCGGCGTGGCCGGCTTCCTGTCCGGCACGCAGAGCTCGGCGGTGTCCAGCGGTCTGACCGACTATCCGCCAGGCGACCTCGGGCTGCTCCTGAGCAACATCCGAGCCCTGCCCGCGCTCCTGCTCGACTCGCTGACCGGTCCCCTCAACTGGCTCGACACCCCGATGCCCGCGATCACGTGGGTTCCCGTCACGATGCTCGCCACGGCCCTGGTGTTCTGGGGCCTGCAGTCGATGAACTGGCGCAAGGGAATCGCGCTGCTGGGAATGGTCGTGGCCTTCTGCGCGCTCCCGCTCCTGCTGCTCCAGGTCTCTGGGGCGCCCGTCGGTGCCGAGGTGCAGGGCCGGTACCTGACGCCGATCGTTCCCGTGATCGTCATGACGGCCCTGTGGAACCCGATCCGCAACGGGGTCGACCGGCTGACCCGAGTGCAGACCCTCGTCGTCGCGGTTGCGCTCGTCGTGGCGAACGCTGCCGCGCTGCACACGCAGATCCGGCGATTCGTCACGGGTCTCGACGCGCCCTACTTCAACCTGGACTGGAACGTCGAGTGGTGGGCCTCCCCGGTCTCACCGATGGCCACGCTGGTGCTGGGCAGCCTAGGCTTCGCGATCCTGGTGATCGGCTTGTTCCTGGTGCGAGGCTCGGACCTTCCGGACATCCCGGACGCGGGAGGCACGCAGGACCCCTCTGAGAGCGGGGACGAGAGCATCGCGCAGGCCGCGCCAGCGCGCTAGCGTGACGCGGCGGTCCTCGCCGCCGAGCACCGTGCGGCGTACAGCGCCGGCAGACTGCCTGACGTAGCTGGCGAGCACGCGGCGCGCGGGAGCGTGCCTCGCCATGACGACGAGCGAGTTGCGGGTGTTGTAGTACCGGAACGTCGGGCTCACCCCGCCCTGGGTCGAGGCCATGTGGCGATGGTGGGCGCGGGCTGCGTGTTCATGGATCACCGTCCAGCCGTGCTCGCGGAGCTTCCACGACAGGTCCGTGTCCTCGTAGTAGAGGAACAGGCTCGGGTCGAAGCCGCCGGCCTCGCGCAGCGCGTCGGTGCGCAGCAGGCAGGCGCCCCCGTTGAAACCGAAGACCTCCCGCTCCGGGCGTACCTCGTCGAGCGGGACGCGGTAGTCGCGGTCGGCGGCCGCGCCGGTGCCGGTCAGCACGTTGCCGGTGGAGTTCACCAGGACCCTGCCCATGCTGTCGCGCTCTTCGAGCAGCACCGTCGCCGTGACGGCTCCGACGTGCTCGCCCGCCAGAGCGGCGGCGTCTGCCGCCTTGACAAGGAGGCGCACGGCGTCCGGTTCGAAGCGTGCGTCGTTGTTCAGCAGGGCCACGTACTCGGGTCGTCCGCCGGCGGCCGCATCGAGCAGGTCAGCGGTGCCGGCGGCGACGCCTCCGGCGAAACCGAGGTTCGCGCCGAGGGTCAGGACGCGCACGCTCGGGTAGCGCTCGGCCAGCAGGCGTGCCGTCCCGTCCGAGCTCGCGTTGTCGACCACGAGGACTTCCAGGACCTCTGGGCCGAGGTCCTGAGCGAGCAAGGAGTCAAGGCACGCGGGCAGCAGGTGTGCGCCGTTCCAGGTGACGACGACGGCGCGCACCCTGGGGCCGCTCATGCCCTCTCGCCCGCGTGGTCGAGTGCCGCGCGGTACGCGCCGATGTGCCGCTCGGCCGAACGTGCCCACGTGTAGCGGCTGGCGTTGACCTGGCCCGCGGCGGAGAGCGCGGCGTGCCGGGGGCCCGCCGCCTCGCGCAGGCCGGCCGCGACGTCGTGCGGATCGCGCGGGTCGATGAGCACCACGCCCTCGCCCCCCACCTCCTCCATCGCCGTCGCGCGGGAGGTGACCACGGGAACACCGTGGGCCTGCGCCTCGAGGACGGGCATGCCGAAGCCCTCCCAGAGGGACGGGAAGCAGAACACGTGGGCGGCAGCGTAGGCCTCGTGCAGCTCGCGCCAGCTCAGTGCGCCCAGGACGTGGACACGCTCGGCGGGCAGTGTGTCGAGACGCGCTCGGAGATCGTCGGCCGCACGGCCCCAGCCGTCAGGGCCGACCAGCACCAGGTCGAGATCGGTGTCGCCGACCACGCCGGCGAACGCCTCCAGAAGCACCCCGAGATTCTTGCGCGGCTCGATGGCCCCGCACCACATGACGTAGGGGCGCTCGATGCGGTGGCGCCCGCGGAAGGCTGCGACCTGGGCGTCATCGACCGAATGCGCCGTGACCCCGTGCGGTGCCACGTGGATCCTCGCGGGGTCGATGCCCGCGGCGACGCAGTCCTCCCGGGTGGCGATCGACGGGACCACGATCGAGTCGGCCTCGCGCCGTGCGATCTCCAGAGCACGCTCGAAGAAGGAGACGCCGCGCCTGGTGAAGTGCTCAGGGCTGCGGCGGAAGGCGACGTCGTGGATGGTGACCGTCATCGGGGCGGTGCGCGGCGGTACGGCCCACGTCGTGGCGTGCAGCACGGCCGGGCGGGGGCCGGGGACGGCGGGGCGCCGCCACCGCGTCCACGCCTCGTAGAGGACGGCCCGGGGCAGCCGGGAGCGGCGCAGCGTCATCGACCCGGGCAAGCCGCGCAGGTCGTCGTCGGAGCCTCGTGCGCGTACCCCCGTGAGCACGACGTCGCCGCGCTCGGCGAGCTCCGCGGCAAGCTCGCGGATATACGTCCCAGAGCCCCCGGGGACGGGCTGCCACAGCTGCTCCACCGTCATGGCCACGTCGAGGATGTCGGAGGCGCGCACGGCCCTGAGCCTAGCCGTGCGCGCCGACGCATCCGAGACAGGCGGCCGCGGTCGTGGCGCCGTCGGCACGGTAGCCTCGTACGGCCCGCCGAACCACCTGGAGTCCTGGATGCACGTCCTGCTCGACGCCACCGCCGTCCCCGCCGACCGGGGCGGC
Source organism: Xylanimonas allomyrinae (assembly GCF_004135345.1). Taxonomy (NCBI): domain Bacteria; kingdom Bacillati; phylum Actinomycetota; class Actinomycetes; order Micrococcales; family Promicromonosporaceae; genus Xylanimonas; species Xylanimonas allomyrinae. The sequence continues at coordinate 1,981,928 of NZ_CP035495.1, read as the reverse complement.
GTCGGCCGCTACGTCGACGAGCTGGTGCCCGAGCTCGACCGAAGCGGGATCAGGCTGACGATCGCCGCCCAGGCCCGCGACGCGGAGCTCTTCGGCCGCATCGCTCCACGGGGGGACGTCGTCGCGGTCCCCGCCACGCTCGAGAGCCGCGCCCGGCGCATGCTCTGGGAGCAGACGGGGCTGCCCGCGCTGGCCCGCCGCGTGCGCCCCGACGTCGTGCACAGCCCGCACTACACGATGCCGCTCGCCACGCGGGTTCCCGTCGTCGTCACGCTGCACGACGCGACCTTCTTCACGACGCCCGAGCTGCACCTGCGGTCCAAGGCGGTGTTCTTCCGCAACGCGATCCGCGTCGCGGCACGGCGCGCGGCCGCCCTGGTGACGCCCAGCAAGGCCACACGCGACGAGGTCGTGCGGCTCGTCGGGGCCGACCCTGCGCGCTTCCATGTCGCGTATCACGGGGTCGACCACGACCGCTTCCACGCGGTGCCCGCCGCCGACGCGGCGCGCGTCCGGGCGACGCTCGACATCGGGGACGCCGCCTATGTCGGCTTCCTGGGCACGCTCGAGCCGCGCAAGAACGTTCCCGCGCTCGTCCGGGGCTGGGTGCGGGCGTGCGCGGACCTCGACGACCCGCCGGCGCTCGTGCTCGCCGGGGGCAAGGGCTGGGACGACGCGATCGACGCCGCCGTCGCCGCCGTGCCCGCCCGCCTGACGGTGCGCCGGCCCGGGTACCTGCCGCTCGACGACCTGCCCGGGTTCCTGGCCGGGGCCACCGTCCTGGCCTACCCGAGCCTGGGCGAGGGGTTCGGCCTTCCCGTGCTCGAAGCCATGGCGTGCGGAGCCACCGTCCTGACGACGCGCGAGCTCTCGCTGCCCGAGGTCGGCGGCGACGCCGTCGCCTACTGCGGCACGGACGACGCGTCGATCGGCGCCGAGCTGCGCGCGCTGATCGACGACGGTGAGCGCCGGTCCCGGCTCGCCACGGCAGCAGTCGAGCGCGCAGGATCGTTCACCTGGGAGGCTGCCGCCGCCGCCCACGTGGAGGCCTACGACGTTGCAGCACACCGGAGGCCGTGACGTCCGCAGCGCCGTCACGCCGGGGCGAGGGACGTCGTCTCCTATGCTCGGTGCATGACTGAGCAGCAGGTTCCCGGGGGCCCGATCGACGACTTCTACGCGATCATCCCGGCGGGCGGCGCAGGCACCCGCCTGTGGCCGCTGTCTCGGCAGGGCGCGCCGAAGTTCCTCCACGACCTCACCGGTGCGGGTCAGACCCTCATCCAGCAGACCTTCGCCCGCCTGGCGCCGATCGCCCGGGGCCAGATGCTGGTCACCGGCGAGAAGCATGTCGCCGCCTGCCGCGCGCAGCTCCCGCAGCTCGCCGAGGCCGACGTCCTCGCGGAACCCGCCCCCCGCGACTCCATGGCCGCGATCGGCCTGGCCGCGGCAGTCCTCCAGCGGCGGCACGGCGACGTCGTCGTCGGGTCGTTCGCCGCCGACCAGGTGATCAACGGCAAGGCAGCGTTCGAGGGCACCGTGCGTGAGGCGGTCGCCGCCGCGCGCGAGGGGTACGTCGTCACGATCGGCATCGCCGCGTCGCGTCCGTCCGTCGCGTTCGGCTACGTGCAGTCGGGCGGCCCGCTGGGCGTGGCAGGCGCACCGTCGGCGCTGCACGCGCTCGGGTTCACCGAGAAGCCGGACGCCACCACGGCGCGCGAGTACGTGTCGTCCGGCGACTACCGTTGGAACGCCGGCATCTTCGTCGTCCGCACCTCGGTGCTGCTGGGCCACCTCGCGCAACAGCGCCCCGCGCTGCACGCCGGCCTGACCGAGATCGCCGCCGCGTGGGACACCGGCGCGCGGGACGAGGTCATGGCGCGAGTGTGGCCGAGCCTGGAGAAGATCGCGATCGACCACGCGATCGCCGAGCCCGTCGCGGCCGCCGGCGGCGTGGCCGTCGTACCCGGGATCTTCGCCTGGGACGACATCGGCGACTTCAACTCGCTCGCGGCGCTGCTGCCGAGCGTCGACGACTCCGGCAACAAGGTCGTGGGCGACGGGTCCGACGTCGTACGGATCGAGGTCGGCGGCACCGTCGTCGTGCCGGGGACGGGGCGCGTGATCACGCTGCTGGGTGTCGACGACCTCGTCGTCGTCGACACGCCCGACGCGCTGCTCGTGACCACGCGGGCGCGCGCGCAGCAGGTCAAGTCCGTCGTGGACGCCGTCCGCGAGGCGGGCCTGGACGAGCTGCTCTGACCGCGTGGCAGGCAGCGATCGAGGTCGACGCCGACGGCGTCAGGCGAGCGACTCGACGTACGCCTGCACCGCGGCGTAGTCGGGCAGGAGGCCCTGCGCGGCGGCCTCGGCGAGCGTCGGGGCCGTCGCGTCCTTCTCGGACAGCAGCGGCTCGAGCGCGTTGCCGTGGCGGTCCGTCGTCGGCCACTCGATCCCGACGGCCGGATCGAGCGGGTGCACACCGTGCTCGTGGCCCGGGTTGTAGCCGGCCGAGCACAGGTACATGACCGTCGAGTCGTCCTCGAGCGACATGAACGCGTGGCCGAGACCCTCGGCGAGGTAGATCGCCCGGCGGTCGGCGTCGTCGAGCAGGACGGTGTCCCAGCGGCCGAACGTCGGCGAGCCGACGCGGATGTCCACGACGACGTCGAGCACCGCGCCCTTGGTGCACATCACATACTTGGCCTGGCCCGGGGGGACGTCGGCGAAGTGGATGCCGCGCAGCACGCCGGCTGCCGAGACGGAGCAGTTCACCTGCTGCAGGTCGAGCGGATGCCCCACGGCCTCCTCGAACACCGGCGCCTTGAACCACTCGAGGAACACGCCGCGCGGGTCGCCGAGCTGTCTCGGGGTGATCTCCAAGGCGCCGGGCACGGCAAGTTCGCGGATCTGCATCGGGAAACGTCTCCTCGTCGGAAGGGCGGGACGCGGGCTCTAGGATCCTACGCGTGAACTCCTCCGCGAATCCCTCCCTCACGGGCCGCTGGCTCGTCGTCGGCGCGCACGGCATGCTCGGCCAGGACGTGGTGGCCGCCGCCCGCGCCGCCGGTGCCGATGTCGACGCCGTCGACCGCGAGCACCTCGACATCACCGACGCTGCCGCCGCCCTCGCGGGGGTGCGTGGCTACGACGTCGTCGTGAACTGTGCCGCGTGGACCGCCGTCGACGCGGCGGAGGACCAGGAGGCCGCCGCGTTCGCGGTCAACGCCGTCGGGCCGCACAACCTGGCGAGGGCCGCGGCCGCAGCCGATGCGAAGATCGTGCAGATCTCGACCGACTACGTCTTCGAGGGGCACGGCACCTCGCCCTACGCGGAGGACGCACCGATGGCGCCCGCGTCGGCGTACGGACGCACCAAGGCTGCGGGGGAGTGGGCGGTACGGGCGGGCAACCCGGACCACCTGATCGTCCGCACCGCCTGGCTCTACGGCGCCGGCGGGCCCAACTTCCCCAAGACCATGGCACGCCTCGGGGCGGAGCGCGACGTGCTGACCGTCGTCGACGACCAGAAGGGCCAGCCGACCTGGACGGTCGACCTGGCCGACCTCATCGTGCGGCTCGTGGCGGCCGCGGTGCCGTCAGGCACGTACCACGGCACGTCATCGGGCGAGGTGACCTGGAACGGGTTCGCGAAGCAGATCATGGCCGCCGCCGGGCTGAGCGCGCGCGTCGACCCGGTGAGCTCGGCGGCCTTCGCCGCGAAGGCGCCACGGCCCGCCTACTCGGTGCTCGGCCACGACGCGCTGCGGGCCGTCGGCGTCGAGCCGATCGGGGACTGGGCCGACCGCTGGAAGGTCGCGGCGCCCGTCGTCCTGGCCTGAGCACCGCCCGACGACGTGCGAGAGCCCTCCCCGCCGGCGCGGCGGGGAGGGCTCTCGCACGTCGTCACTGATCCAGCAGACCCAGCAAGTAGGTCCCGTACCCCGACTTGGTGAGCTTCTGCGCACGGGCGCGCAGCTCGTCGTCGGACAGGAAGCCGCGGCGCCACGCGACCTCCTCGGGGCTGCCGATCTTCAGGCCCTGGCGGTTCTCGATGGTGCGCACGTAGTCGCTGGCCTCGAGAAGCGAGTCGAACGTGCCCGTGTCGAGCCACGCGGTGCCGCGGGGCAGCACCTCGACCTGCAGCTTGCCCGCCTCGAGGTAGCGACGATTGACGTCCGTGATCTCGTACTCACCGCGGGGCGACGGCTTGAGGTTCTTGGCGATCTCGACGACGTCGTTGTCGTAGAAGTACAGGCCGGGCACGGCGTAGTTCGACTTCGGGTGCGCCGGCTTCTCCTCCAGGGAGAGCGCCTTGAAACTCGCGTCGAACTCCACCACGCCATAGGCGGTCGGGTCGGACACGCGGTAGGCGAAGACGGCGCCGCCGTCGATGTCGTGGAAGCGCATGAGCGTGCTGCCCAGGCCGGGGCCGTAGAAGATGTTGTCGCCCAGCACCAGCGAGACCGAGTCGGTGCCCACGAAGTCGGCGCCGAGAACGAAAGCCTGCGCGAGACCGTTGGGCTCGGCCTGCACCGTGTAGCTGATGGAGACGCCGAACTGCGAGCCGTCGCCGAGCAGGCGGTGGAACTGCTCGGCGTCGTGCGGGGTGGTGATGACGAGGATGTCCCGGATGCCCGCGAGGATCAGCGTCGAGAGCGGGTAGTAGATCATCGGCTTGTCGTAGACGGGCACGAGCTGCTTGCTCACGCCCATGGTGATGGGGTGCAGTCGGGTGCCGGAGCCGCCGGCGAGGATGATTCCGCGCATGGTTCCCCATTGTGCCGCAGTCGCGGCGGCCCGCGTCGCGCTACCGCGATTCGCGGCGTCGTTCGCGCTCCGACAGCGCGACCTCGGCCCGTTCCCGCACCCAGAGCCCGACGCCCATGACCAGCCGCACCGGCGCCTGCCACCACGCCCCCACCGGTCGAACAGGTACCGCTTCGCGCTCGCGTGATGGGCGCGGATCATCGGCGCGGGCGAGTGCTTCCACGACACGCCCTGTAGGTGCGTCACGCGAGCGGCCGGCACGTAGAGGTTGCGCCAGCCGGCGCGCCCGAGCCGGTCGCCGAGGTCGACGTCCTCGAAAAACATGAAGTAGCGCTCGTCGAACCCGCCGACCTGGGTGAACGCGGCGGGGCGCAGCAGAAGGCAGGCCCCCGAGAGCCAGCCCGCTGCGCGCGGGGCGTCCGCCGAGACGATGGCCTCGCTCTGGCGGTACTCGCGCGTCCACGGGTTGGAGGGCCAGACGGTGTGCAGCAGGGCGTGGCCTGCGCCGACGGTCAGCGACGGGAGCGAGCGCGCCGACGGGTACGTCGTCCCATCCGTGTTCAGGATGCGCGGCCCCAGGCTTCCGGCGCCCGGGTCGGCGGTCGCGGCCTCGACCAGCCGGTCGAGCGAGCCGGGCTCCCAGACGACGTCGGGGTTCGCGACGACGAGCCACGGTGCCGTCGTCCCTGCCGCGCCCTCGTTGGCGGCGCGACCATAGCCGACGTTGCCACCGGGATGGCGCACGACCCGTGCCTCGCCGGCCGCATCGAGCTCGTCGACGACGTCGGTGGACTCGCCGTTGTCGACGATCACCAGCTCGTACGGCAGCCGCGTCGCCAGGGCGAGCGACGAAACGAACGAGCGGAGCTCGTCGCCGGGGTTGAAGACGACGCACACGACGCGGATTAGGGCGCCGGACGGTGCGGCGGAAGGGTGCTGGGACATCGGGACCCGAGCCTAGCCGTGCGATCTGAGCGCTCGCTGCCAAACTGGCGGTCGGCCGTCGGTGGGGTCCGGCACTTGCCGTGCGGGCGGGGGATCGCGTCAGACTGGTCACCATGGACCTGACCGGACTTGTGCCGGGGTCGAGCGTCGGCCAGGTGCGCGGCCACCGGCGCCTCGACCTCCTGCTGACCCTGCTGGTGGTGGGAGTCGCCGCGACCTGGGCGTTGCTCACGCCACCGTTGCGCGCACCCGACGAGCCCCAGCACCTCAACAGCGTGCTGCGCCTCGCCTACGGCGGAGGCTGGCCGCAGCCAGGCGACGCCGTCATGGCACCGGCGGTCCAGCAGGCGCGCATCGACGTCGCGCTGGAGACCGACGTCCCCGGCCGGTTCACCGACCGGATCGCGGTGCCGCAGTTCGCGGACGCGGTGATCGTCCCGGCCGCCGAGCGCGCCCGGGTCGACGCGGCCACGGCGCTGCCGCGGGGGCCGGCGACGCGGCCCGAGGACGTCGACCAGATGAGCCAGCACCCGCCCCTCTACTACGCGCTCGGCGCCGCCGTGCTGCACGCCACCGGCCTCGTCGACGCGCGCTGGGACCAGCAGGTGCTCGCACTGCGCCTGCTCGACGTCGCGCTGCTCGCGCCGCTCGTGCCGCTCGCCGCCTGGTCGGCCCGGCGGCTGACCGGGTCGGTCGCGGCGGGAGCGGTCGCCGCGACGTTCCCGCTGCTCGTGCCCCAGATGCAGCACATCCTCGGGGCGGTCAACAACGACGCTCTCGTCACCCTGGTCGGGGCGGTGGTCACCGCCCTGGTGGTCAAGGTGCTGACCGGGGACCGGAGCCTGCGCACGGCCACGGTCATCGGCGTCGTCGTCGGCATCGGGCTGCTGACCAAGGTCATGGCCGCGTTCCTGCTTCCGGTCGTGGCGCTGGCGTACCTGACCGCGCCGGGAGGCGTGCTGGGGCCGCGCACCGTCGGGCGCAGGCGCGCCCTGGGCGCGGACGTCGGCCGGGTGCTGCTGGCCGGCGGGGTCGCGCTCGCCGTCGGGGGCTGGTGGTGGGTGCGCAACGTCGTCGTCTACGGCACGGTGCAGCCCGTCGGGATGGACCGTGTGCCCGTGGACCTGGTGGTACGGCCCGCGACGACGTACGTCGTCAAGGCGTGGCGGACCCTGGCACTGTCGTTCTTCGGAGACTTCGGGTGGCTCGACCTGCGCACCCCGCAGGCGTTCTGGCTGACGGCCACCCTGGTGCTGCTCGCGCTGGGCGTGGTCGCGCTCACCTCGCGCCGGACCTGGCGGGCCGCCCTCGTCCTGATCGCGCTGCCCACCATCCTCACCGGCGCGATCATCGCCAACGCATGGGGCTACTACCACCAGCACGGGATGATGGTCGGCCTCCAGGGGCGCTACCTGTCCGGTGCGCTGGCGGCACTGGCGGTGGTCGTCGCGGTCGCCGTGCTGCGACTGGTCGGCGGGCTGGAGGCGCGCATGCGGGTCGCTGTTCCCGTGGTGCTGCTGGGCGGGCTCGCGATCACCGCCTACGGGCTGTGGTTCGCGTTCGAGGGCTTCTTCCGGCCGGCGGGGTGGACCGTGGCGCGTGCCTGGGAGCGCTGGGAGGTGCTGAGCCCCGTGGGGCCAGCGGCGCTCGCGACCGTGGGCGCCGCGACGTCCGTCGTCGGTGCGGTCACGCTCGCTGCCGCGGTCGCGCAGGCGGCGCGGCGACCGAGGGCGCCCGTCACGCAGGGAGATGCCGCCGCACTCTGCGAGACTGTGCGCCGATAGGCCGCACCTGGTGGAGAGAACAGAGGCGTCAGACGGGCACGATGAGAACTCAGGACGCGAGGAGCGACGTCGCCTGGCGACGCGCTCTGGCCGCGCTGCTCGTGCTCGTGGCCGCATGGGGGGTCTGCTGGGCGGTGCTCACCCCACCCTTCCGCTCACCCGACGAGCAGACGCACCTGGGCTCCGTGCTGCGGATCGCCTACGGCGGAGGGTGGCCCCCGCCGGGCGAGGCGTATGTGCCGCCCATCGTCGCCGACGCCGAGCGTGAGGCCGGCTGGCCCGGTGACCTGCCAGGACGGCGCATCGTGCGGCCCGGCAAGCCGCAGTTCGTCGACCGGACGCCGTCGGTGCGCGCCGAACGCACACGCATCGACGCCGGCAACGCCGTGACCCCGACGCCGCCGCCCGCCGACGCCGTCGTCGACCAGATGACCCAGCACCCGCCCGGCTGGTACGCCGTCGGCGCCGCGCTGCTGCGCGTCACAGGCCTCGCCGACGCACGCTGGGACCAGGCGCTGCTCGCGCTGCGGCTCATGGACGTCGCCATGCTCGCCGCCGCCGTGCCGTTCGCGGCCGCTTCCGCGCGGCGGCTCACCGGGTCGTGGCCCGCGGCGCTCGTGGCCGCGCCGCTGCCGCTGTTCGCGCCCGGGGTGGGCAACATCCTCGGCTCGGCCAACAACGACGCGATCGTGGTCATCGCTCTCGCCGTCGTGACCTGGCTCAGCGTGCGCGTCGTCACGGGTGACACGCGCTGGCGCACGGCCGTGGCGCTCGGCGTCGTGCTCGGGCTCGGGCTGCTCGGCAAGGTCATGCCGGCGTTCGCCGTGCCCGGCGTCGTCGCGGCCTACGCGCTCGCCCCCTGGGGAGGGCGGCCCGCGCCGCGCCCCTGGCGGGTCGACTGGCGGGGCACGTTCTGGCCGCGCGCAGCGCGGTGCGCGACCGCGCTGGGAACCGCCCTCGCCGCGGGCGGATGGTGGTGGGTGCGCAACGTGCTCGTGCTCGGTGCGGTGCAGCCCGTGGGGCGCCCGCGGGACGTGTCCCGGCTGGACATCGTGCCCGCGGCCGACGTGCTGCCCACGGCGGTGCGGCGTGTCGCACAGTCGTTCTGGGGTCACCTCTCGTGGCTCGAGATCTGGCTCGACCTGCGGCTCGTGGTGCTGGGATCGGTGCTGCTCGCGGCCGCGGGCGTCGTCGCGCTGACCGTCCCTGGAACGCGCCGCGGAGCGCTGGTGCTCGCCGCGCTGCCCGCTGGGCTGACGTTCGGGGTGATCTTCAACGCGTGGCAGTTCTGGCGAGACACCGACCGCCTCGTCGCGCTGCACGGGCGGTACGTCTACGGTGGCCTGGCCGCGCTCGGCGCGCTGCTCGCCGTGGGGCTGTGGCACACGGTCAGGCGGCGTGAGGACCGCGCGCGGGTGACGCTCGTCGTCGTGACCGGGCTCGGGCTGCTTTCCGGCGCCAGCGGGCTCGCCTGGGCGTTTGGGGCGTTCTACCGTTGTGCGGATGACACCTTCGGTGACGCCCTCGCGCGTTGGGCGGCGTGGAGCCCGCTGAGCCCAGGCTGGCTGGCGGCGACCGTCGGTGCCGCCGCGGCGCTCGCCGTGGGAGCCGTCGCCGTCGTCGTACGCAGCGCCGTCGTCGCACGGCGGAGTTCCCCCGTTCCCGAGGCTGGAGGCCGTCGATGAAGCTGTTCGTGCAGATCCCGTGCCTCAACGAGGAGGCCACGCTGCCCCTCGTTCTGGCGTCGATCCCGCGAGAGATCCCCGGGATCGACGAGGTGCACGTCGTCGTCATCGACGACGGCTCGACGGACCGCACGGTCGAGGTCGCGCGCGCGCTCGGCGTCGAGCACGTCGTTCGGCACACGCGCAACATAGGCCTGGCGCGCTCGTTCCGTGACGGCATCGACTATGCGCTGCGGCACGGCGCCGACATCGTTGTGAACACCGATGGCGACAACCAGTACCCGCAGGAGATGATCCCGGCGCTGGTGGGGCCCTTGCTGCGGCGTGAGGCCGACATCGCCATCGGCGACCGGCAGACGGCGACCATCGCGCACTTCTCGCCGTTCAAGAAGCTCATGCAGCGCGTCGGGTCACGCGTCGTGTCGGTCGCCGCGGGCACGTCGCTGCCCGACGCCGCATCGGGCTTCCGCGCGTACTCGCGTGCCGCGCTCATGCGGCTGAGCGTGCTGACGCAGTTCAGCTACACGATGGAGACCATCATCCAGGCGGGCAACAAGCGACTGCGGATCGCCTCGGTGCCCATCACCACCAACGCCAGGACGCGCCCGTCGCGGCTGTTCAAGAACATCTGGCAGCACATGGGCCAGTCGGGCAAGGCCATCGCCCGCAGCTACGTGATGTACAAGCCGTACGGCGTGTTCCTCACGCTCGGGGCCGTGTTCGGGGTCGCGGGCATCGTGCCGCTCGTGCGGTTCCTCGTCCTGTGGACCGAGGGGCACGGGGCCGGGCACGTGCAGTCCGTCGTGTTCGGCACCACCATGCTGGTCGGCTCGCTGCTGTGCTTCGCGCTCCTGGTCATCGCCGACCTGCTGAGCACCAACCGGACACTGTCGGAGGAGATCCTCGAACGCACCAAGGAGCTCCAGTACGGGCCCGCACCCGAGCTCGTGCGCGATCCCGGCCGCGACGCCGCCAACGGCACGGCCAGGACCTCGCCGACGACGCCCCGGCCGGCCGACGCCCCGGAGAGCCGCCCGTGATCGTCGCCTTCGGGACGTACGACGCCGCGCGTCACCCGCGCGCCGGGATCCTGGTCGCGGGGCTGCGCGCCCACGGGCGTGAGGTCGTCGAGGTCAACCGCCCGCTCGGCTTCACCACGGCCGAACGCGTGCGCATGCTGCGCGAGCCGTGGCGCCTGCCCGTGCTGCTCGTGCGGATGCTCACGTGCTGGGCGCGCCTGACCGCCGCCGCCGTCACACTGCGCGCCCGCCGCGGCACGCCCGCAGCCGTGCTCGTCGGGTACCTCGGGCACTTCGACGTGCTGCTCGCGCGCGTCCTGTACCCGCGCACCACGCTCGTGCTCGACCACCTGGTCTTCGCCGCCGACACCGCGCTCGACCGGGGGGCCCGCGGCCTGCGCGTGCGCGTGCTGGGGCTGCTGGACCGCGCGGCGACGCGGGCCGCCGACGTCGTGCTCGTCGACACCGCCGAGCACCTGGCGATGCTTCGCGACCCCGGCAAGGGCGTCGTCGTGCCGGTCGGGGCACCCGACGCGTGGCTCGCGGCGGGCGAGCCCGACGCGGCCGCGGCGGGTCCCGCCGACGGCGAGCCGCTGCGCGTCGTCTTCTTCGGCCTGTTCACCCCGCTCCAGGGCGCGCCCGTCATCGGAGCGGCGCTCACGCTCGCGGCCGCCGCCGGGACGCCGCTCGACGTGACGATGGTCGGCAGCGGCCAGGACCTCGCCGCGACCCGGGCCGCCGCGCCGTCGGGCACCGCCGGCTCGGTGCGCGTGACCTGGCACGAGTGGATCGACCCGGCCGCGCTGCCCGGGATCGTCGCCTCCCACCACGTGTGCCTCGGCATCTTCTCCGCCACGCCCAAGGGGCTGCGCGTCGTGCCCAACAAGGTGTACCAAGGCTTGGCGGCCGGGCGCGTCGTCGTCACCTCCGACACCGCTCCGCAGCGCCGGGCGCTCGGCGAGCACCTCGAGCTCGTACCACCGGCGGACGCGGCGGCGCTCGCGGCCCGCCTCGCCGAGCTCGCGGACCCGGCCCGCTACGCCGCCGCGGCAGCGCGGGCGAGGGCCGGCCGCGACGAGGTGCGGCCCGCCGTCGTCGTCGCGCCGCTGCTGGGCCGGCTCGCCGCCAGCCTCGGAAGCGCGGCGGCATGACCACCGCGGCCCGCCCGTCGGCCCGCCGTGCGCTGGCCGTGCTGCGCTCGCCCGTCGTGAGGTGGGTGTTCCTCGTGGCGGCCGTCGCGCTCGCGGTCGTCGCGGTCGCGGCGTCGTGGGACGAGCTCGCCGTGGCCGCGCGGCGCATGCCGGGCGCCCACCTGGCCGGGGCCGGTGCCGCCGGGCTCGTCTACGTGTGGTGCACCTTCCTGTCGTGGCGGGCGCTGCTCGCCGACCTCGGCTCGCCGCTGCCGCTGCGACCGGCGGTCGCCGTGTTCGGCGTGAGCCAGATCGGCAAGTACGTGCCCGGCGGGGTCTGGAACGTCGTGGCCGCGGCAGAGATCGGGGCCGACCACAAGGTGCCGCGAGCCCGGTCGCTCGCGGCGATGGCGCTGGCGGTGCTGCTCGGGGTGGTCTCGGGCACGGTGACGGCGGCCGTGTGCCTGTCGGTCGCCGGAGCGGGAGACCTGCACGGCTGGGGGTGGCTGGCGTGGGTCGCTCCCTTGCTGCTGGTGCTGCTGGTTCCGGCGGTGCTGGGGCGCCTGGTGGGCGTCGGGCTGCGGCTGCTGCGACGCCCCCGCTGGAGCGGCCGCTGAGCTGGGGCGGCCTGGGCGTCGCGGTCGGCTGGTCGGTGCTGAGCTGGGTGGTCGCGGGCGTCCACGTGTGGCTGCTGGCGACAGGCCTCGGCCTGGACGCGACCGGGCGCACGCTCGTCATGCTCGTCGGCGGGTACGCGCTCGCGTGGGTCGCCGGGTTCGTCGTCGTGTTCGTGCCCGCGGGCGCCGGGGTGCGTGAGGCGGTGCTGCTCGCGCTCCTCGCCGGCGCCCTTCCGCACGCCGCGGTGCTGCTGGTCGTGCTGCTCACGCGTGCGCTGCTCACCGTGGTGGACCTCGTCTTCGCGGCCGTGGGCATGCTGGTCCGTCCCGCGAGGAGCCGCTAGGCTGCGCGCCGTGCCGCTGCCGCCGCTGACCCCCTACGCTCGGCTGCGCTGGGACGTCGCGTCCCGCCTCGTCGCACGCGCGCTGCCCGCAGAGGGCGCCCGCGTGCTCGAGGTCGGCTGCGGTCAGGGCGCCGTCGGGGTCCGGCTCGCGCAGCGGCACCGCTACACCGGGGTCGAGCTCGACGGCGCGAGCCTCGCGGCCGCCCGCGGACGCGCGGCGGCCGCGGGCGTCGACGCGACGCTCGTCCACGGCCCGCTCGACTCGATCGACGCGTCGGGCTTCGACCTCGTGTGCGCGTTCGAGGTCGTCGAGCACATCGAGGACGACGCCGCGGCGCTCGCCGAGTGGGCCGCCCGGCTGCGGCCGGGTGGGCTCCTGCTGGTCTCGACCCCGGCCTGGCCGTCGCGATTCGGGGCGATGGACGACGCGGTCGGGCACTTCCGCCGCTACGAGCCCGTGCGGCTGGCGGCCCTGCTCGCGGGCGCGGGCCTGGGCGACGTCGGCACCCGCCTGTACGGGATGCCGCTCGGCTACGCGCTCGAGGCGGTGCGCAACCGGATCGCGTCGCGGCGCCTCGATGTGCGGGAGGACGCCGTGGCCGACCGGACGGCACGCAGCGGACGGCTGTTCCAGCCGTCGACCACGGTCCAGGGAGCCGTCATCGCCGCGGGGACGTGGCCCTTCCGGCTCGTGCAGCGCGCGTTCCCGCAGCACGGGACGGGGCTGATCGGCTGGGGGACGGCTCCGCGCTGAGGCTCAGCGGCCGGACGGCGTGACGGTGACGCCCTCCTGTGCCACGAGCCGGGTCAGGCGGGCGGGGTCGCCCGCCAAGGCGGTGGCGGTCGCCGCGGAGGTGAGTACCACCGAACCCCCGGCCGACCAGGCGCCCAGCATCGAGCGCAGCGTCTCGACCAGCGGCGCACGCCCGTCCAGCAGCACGCGGCCGCGCGGCTCGGCCCCTGAGGCCCACCCGAACAGGTCCCCGAACAGCACGCCCTGCACGGGCGCCGTCGCCGCCGGGGCGACGATCGCCGGCTCGCCCGGGTCCGTCGCGGGGGCCCAACCGACCGTGTCCGCGTAGGTCATGACGGCAGAGGCGGCGTCGATCGTGCCCGGGGGCAGGTCGCCGTCGAAGCGGCGTGCGAGCGCCGGGAGCGCGACGGCGACGACGTCGCCGGTGTGCGCGGCGGGGCGCGTCGTGATCGTCACGTCGGGGTCGTGGCCGTCCGGGGTGCGCCCGCCGGGGCCGGCCAGCACCGCGGTCGCGCCGCAGCGCAGCGCGCCCAGAACCCAGACCGCCGAACGCCAGTGCGGCACGAGGTCGATCAGGATGCGTCGTCCTGCGCCAGCGTCGAACTCCTCCACGAGCAGATTGGTGGTCTTGTTCACCCAGTTCGCGAGGACCGCGCCGGACAGCTCGACGCGCTCGCCGTCGTCGCCGTACCAGGTCAGGCGCGGCCGCCCTGGGTCGCTGACCAGCACGTTCATCAGCGCGTCGATCGTCCTGGGCCCTGCGGTCGCGGTGTTCACGAGGACAGGGTATAAGCATCGTGTAAATGCGGGAGAGGTTGTGTGAGGGCGGCCTCGCTAGCACAATCCGGCTTGACGCGTCCGAAAGACACGCGTGTAATTCCACTTATGCGGTTTCCGTAAAGCCCAGGAGGACCCGCCATGTGGAATCTGCTCGACGAGGACGACTTCGCGTCCGATGCCCAGCGCGCACCGGAGCGCGTTGCCCCTGTGCTCCCGCTCTTCGGTACGCCGGTCGAGGACGAGACGCTCCTGGGCTGGCAGGACAAGGCGCTGTGCGCCCAGACCGACCCGGAGGCGTTCTTCCCCGAGAAGGGCGGCTCGACGCGTGACGCGAAGAAGGTTTGCGCCGGCTGCGAGGTACGCGCCGAATGCCTGGAGTACGCGCTCGCGAACGACGAGCGCTTCGGCATCTGGGGCGGTCTGTCGGAGCGCGAGCGCCGCAAGCTCAAGCGCCGCGCCGTCTGATCTGGCTCACCGCCACGGCCGTGGCCACGGCGAGGCCCGCCGTCGTCACGATCGCGGCGGGCCCGAGCGCCGCCCACCCGAAGGGGTGCAGCCGAACCATCGCGCCGGCCGCCGCGCCGATCGCGGCCGGTGACCCCGGCCCTTCCGGGAGCCACAGAACCGCCCACGCGTCAGCCTGGAAGGCTGCGTGGAGGCCCAGTCCGAGCACCAGCACGATCGCGGGCGCCCAGCGGCGCGCCCGTACCGCCCCTGCGACCGCGACCACGACGATCGCCACCACCGCCAGGTAGAGGTACCGCCCCTGCTGCGCGGCACCCAGGTTGCGGAACGCGACGAACTGTTCGTACGAGCCCTTGGCGACGATCGCCGTGAGCGCCGCGGCGGGCGCCAGCAGCACGAGCGCGTCGAGCCGCCGCAGCGGCCCGCGCACCAGCGCGACGCCGATGCCGACGGCAAGCGCGGCGAGCCCCGCCCTGGACGCCCACCATGAGGCGTCGTGGCGGAGGTGCGCAGCCTGGTCCTGCACGAAGAACAGGGTGATCAGCCGGTCGACGAGCCGGTGCAGCCATGCCGCCCCGCCGTCGGCCCACGTGTAGCGCTCGCCCGACTGCAGGTACCCCTGGTCGGCATGGGTGCCGTGCGGCTGGAGCGCTCCGAAGAGCACGAGGTTGCGTGCCCACCAGGAGAGCCCGGGCAGCATCGCGGCCAGCGCCCACAGCGACGCCGCGAGCGTGCCGTGCGCCGACCCGCGCGTGCGCCGCCCGTGCCACCAGGCGGCAGCGTAGGCGGCGGCAACCCAGGCCGGAAGGAGGAGTGCGAACCCCTTGGTCGCGAGCGCCAGCGACGTCACGCCGCCCAGGGCGAGCGCGGTGCGCGCGGTGTGGTCGCCGGTGAGCACGCGCGCCACGAGCCAGGTCGCCGCCGCGCCGAGCAGCACGAGCAGGTTGTCGTTGTTGACCGACGATGCGATGTGCGTGAGCTCGGGGATCGCGACGACGGCGCCCGCCGCGGCCAGCGGCAGCGGGTCGGGCAGGCGCAGCCGCCGCGCGGTCGCCCACGCGAGCAGCGGCAGCGGGGCCGCGAGCAGGATGTTGACCCAGCGCAAGACCATCCACACTCGGTCGAACGGCAGGTCGTGCCAGCCGGGCACGGCCTGAACGACGGCCGCGCCGAGCACGTAGTACAGCGGCGGATGCTGGACGAGCTGGTTGTTGAGCGGCGCACCGTCGGCAAGCCACGGCGCCGCACCGCCCGCCTGCGCCCACGACGGGCGCTCACCGCGCGGCCGGAAGTCGCGGTCCGCCAGGTGCGCGGCACCGTGGAGCCGGTCCGGGGGCAGGACCGCACCGGCCCGCACGCCCGCCGTCGTGGCGAGCGTGCCCGGCGACGGCCACGGCCACGCGGTGCCCTCGGCGACCTGGACGACGAGGTCGACCTGCTTGGCCTCGTCGGGCGAGCGGCCGTTCGGGAACACGGCCGTCTGGAGCAGGCACACGGTGACCTGAAGAAGCACGACGAGCCAGACCGCCGCGGGCACGCCCGCGCGCCGGATGCGGGGGAGGCCACCCGTGGCGGCGCTGTCTGGCACGCGCTCAGGGTAGGGCCGCCCCGACCCGCCGACGCGCCGAAATCCCGCGATCCGAGCGCGCTGCGGCCGATGATCGACACGCGATGACTCCTCTCGACATGACCCAGGCTCGCGGCCTGCCCCCGATGACCCCTCGGCCAGGGGCGCCGCGCTCGACGTGGTGCACGCCCTCACCGGGGCGATCCCGCAGGTCGTGACCGTGACGGCGGTCGTCGTCACGCGCGGGCGCAGCCCGTTCCTCCAGGCCGCGCTGACCGCGCTCGGCAACCAGGAGCGCATGCCCGACGACGTCGTCGTCATCGACGTGGATGCACCACGGTCCACCGGATCGACGCTCGGGCTGCGCCTCGACGGCGCCCGGTTCGTCGCCGCCGAGGGCGCGCGCACGTTCGGCGAGGCCGTCGACGTCGCGCTCGGTGCGGGCGTCGTCCCCCCGACGGCTGGATGTGGCTCCTGCACGACGACGCCGCACCCGAACCCGGCGCGCTCGCCGCGCTGCTGCGCGCCGTCGAGCACACGCAGGCCGTCGCGATCGCGGGCTGCAAGCAGCGCCGGTGGGCGGTCGCCGAGGACGGGACGCCGCTCGACGCACGCACCGCGCGCGACGGCGGCGTGCTCGTCGAGGTCGGCCACACGGTGTCTCCGCTAGGGCGCCGCATGACGGGCGTCGACGACACCGAGATCGACCAGGGGCAGCACGACGCGCGCGAGGACGTGCTCGCCGTCGGTCTCGTGGGCGCACTCGTGCGCACTCGCGTCTGGCGCGAGCTCGGCGGCACCGACCCCGAGTACGGGGCCTTCGGCGACGGACTCGACCTGTGCCGCCGCGCGCGGCGCGCCGGGCACCGCGTCGTCGTCGTGCCGCGGGCCGTCGTGCACCATGCCCAGGCCGGGCTGCTGGGACTGCGCGACGGGCGCGGCCGCGCGCCGGAGGAGGCCGCGTCGTACGGGCCGCGGCGGCGCTCCCAGCTCCACCACCGCCTCGTGCACGTGCCCTCACCGCTGGTGCTGCCGGCCGTGATCGGGATGCTGCTGTGGGCGCCTTTCGCCGCGATGCACCGGCTCGCGCTCAAACGCCCCGGCGAGGCGCGTGACGAGATCGTCGCCGCGCTGTGGAACGCCGTACGCGTCGGACCGCTCGTCCGAGCACGGCGTCGCGTCGCACGCACGTCGACCCTGCCACGCCGCGTGCTGCACCCGCTGCTGGCGAGCTGGCGCCAGGTGTACGCCGAGCGCCGCGACGCCCGCCTGTCCCGGGCCGAGGCGAACCGCACCCGCTGGGCGCCGAGCGAGCTCGAGCGCGTCGAGCTGCGCCGGCTCGCGGCGCGCCGCCGCGCCGGGCTGGCGGTCGCGCTGCTCGCGACCGCCGGGCTCGCCGTCGCCATCTTCGGAGGCTGGCAGGGCGTGCTCGCCCAGGGCGGGCGCGTCGTCGGCGGCGCGCTGCTGCCCGCGCCCG
Source organism: Xylanimonas allomyrinae (assembly GCF_004135345.1). Classification (NCBI taxonomy): domain Bacteria; kingdom Bacillati; phylum Actinomycetota; class Actinomycetes; order Micrococcales; family Promicromonosporaceae; genus Xylanimonas; species Xylanimonas allomyrinae. The sequence goes on along the minus strand of NZ_CP035495.1, from coordinate 1,964,591 downwards.
CCGGGGCGGGCGCGGTGTGGGAGGCCGCGACGTCGGGGTGGGTCGACGGCGGACTCGGCGCGCGCGCCCCCGGCGACCCGATCCTCCTGCCGCTGACCGTGCTCGCCTGGCTGGCAGGCGGCTCGCTCCAGACGGCCGTCAACCTGCTCGTGGTCGCCGCTCTGCCGCTGGCCGCGCTCGGGGCGTGGTTCGCTGCCGGAGCCGTGACCCGCTCGACCAGTGCGCGCACCGTCGCCGCCCTCGCGTGGGCCGGGTCGCCCGCGCTGCTCGGCGCGCTGCAGTCCGGCCGGCTCGGTGCGCTGCTCGCCCACCTGGCACTGCCGTGGGCCGCGCTCGCGCTCGTGCGCGCCGTCGGCGCCCAGGCGCGCGACGAGATCGACGTGCCCGAGTCGGAGCACCCCGACGCCGTGGCCCGAGGCCGTCAGCGCTGGCGCCCGGAACGCCCGCGCCGCGGATCGCTCGGCGCGACCGGTGCGGCGGGGCTGCTGCTCGCCGTGGCCGTGTGCGGCGCGCCGGTGCTGCTGCCGGTCGCGGCCGTCGGCGTGATCGTCGGGATCATGGCCGCGCCTCGCGACCGCCGCTACCTGCCGCTGACGCTCGTCCCCGCGCTCGCCGTCGCCGCGCCCTTCTGGGCGTACGTCGCGCGCACCTGGACCGACGGCGGCTGGCGGCTGCTGCTCGCCGAGCCGGGCGTCCCCGTGGCCCCCGGGGAGGCGCCGGCCGGGTGGCAGCTGCTGCTCGGCCACGCCCAGGTGCCCGGCGCCTGGTTCGGCGCCGCGGGCGACGCGCACGCCTGGCTCGCGACGGCGGCCGGCGTGGCGCCGTGGGTGTTCGGCGGGATCGTCGTCGTCCTCGCTCTCGTCGCCCTCGTGCGGCCCGGCGTCCTCGGCGCGGTCCGCGCCGCCTGGGCGCTGGCGGCGATCGGGCTCGCCGCGAGCCTGCTCGCCGTCGCGCTCGGCACCTGGCCCGGCGTCGGCGTGAGCGTCGTCCTGCTCGGTCTCGGGGAGCCGCGCTGCTCGGAGCGCCCGCGGGGCGCGAGGCCGCCGCGAACGACGACGGGGCACGACGCTCCCGCGTGCGGACGGCCGGCGCGCTCGCCGCCGTCGGCGCGCTCGTGCTGCTGCCCGGCGCGGGTGCGGCCTCGTGGGCGCTCGCCGTCGTCGACGGCCGCGACGTCGGCGACCTGCGGGCGACGGCGGTCGCCGCCGTGCCCGCCGTCGGGCGGCAGATGCAGGACACCGGCCGCAGCGCGCGGGTCCTTCAGGTCGACCGCGGCGACGACGGCGTGCTCGACTACGCCCTCATGCGTGCCGACGGCACCTCGCTCATCGACTCCTCCGTGATCGTGCGGGGAGGGACGCGGGCACCGTCGACGCTCCCGAGCGCGCCGGTCGCGACCGCCTCGACTCGCTCGTGGCCGAGCTCGGCACCGGGCAGGCGACCGATCTCGCGGCGCGGCTGGCCGACGTCGGCGTGGGCGCCGTGCAGACGCCGCCGGGCGCCGACCGCGACCTCGTGACGACGCTCGACATGGTGGCCGGGCTCGAGAGCGTCACCGAGGGGCAGGGCACACGGCTGTGGCGCGTCGCCGTCGCCGGTGAGCCGGCGCCCGGCTGGGCGCGCGTGACCGACGCGGCGCCGACCGCCGACCGGCGCCCGACGACGCTCGCCGTCCTGCCGTCGCAAGGCGTCGAGGTGCACGACCGGGTGCCGCCGGCCGCGAGTCCCGACCAGGAGCGCACCCTCGTGCTCGCCGCGGTCGCCGACTCCGGCTGGCGCGCCACGCTCGACGGGCAGCGCCTTCCCGTGGTCGACGCCGACGGCTTGCAGGCGTTCGCCCTGCCGGCCGAGGGTGGCCGGCTCTCCGTCGAGCACGTCGACCCGCGCCAGCCGTGGTGGTTCGCCGGCGCCGGCGTCGTCCTGCTGGTGTATGTGCTGCTGGCCCTGCCCACCGGGCGCCGGCGGGGGAGGTGACCATGGCCCGCTCGTTCCTTCGTGTGCTCGGCGCGACGTCCACCGGTGTCGTCGTGGTCGGCGCCACCGCCGCCGCCGCGTTGTTCGCCGGCCCGTGGGCCACCGCGCTCACCGGGACCGGCGTCGCCACCGACCCGGTGCGCTCCGTCGGCGTGACTCCGGCGCCCTCGCTGCTCGCGTGCCCGCCGGCGGCCGCGCTCCCCGAGGGTGCCGACGTCGGCGACTCGCAGTTCTCCGCGACTCCCGTGACGACGACGACGCAGCTCGCCGCCGGCGTGCTCGGCGCGGCGGACACCTCGGCGGCCTGGGGCGCGCTCGGCGGCCAGCCGGGAGCGCTGACCGCGGGGAGGGGCGCCGCCGTCCGTGTCGGCGATCCTGGCCCGGAGGGCAGCGTCCTGCAGGCCCAGCCCGTCGCCGAGGAGGCGTTCCGCGCCGCGGGCGCGACGGCGTCCGTCACCACGGGCGGCGACCTGCGCGGGCTCGCCGCGGCGCCGTGCACCGCGCCCGCGATCTCGCAGTGGATCGTCGGTGGCGGCACCGAGGTGGGATCGACGGCCGTGCTCACCGTGCAGAACCCGAGCCAGAGCACCGCGACCGTCGCGCTCGACGTCTTCGGCCCTTCGGGTCAGGTCGCTCTCGGCAGCCAGGGCACCTTCGTGCTCGGGCCTGGGCAGAGCAGCACGACGCGCATCGAGGCCGTGGCCCCGGACCAGCGCCGCGTCGCCGTCCACGTCACCTCGACCGGGGCACGCGTCGCGGCCAGCCTTCAGGTGCAGCGCCTCGACGGCCTGGTGCCGCAGGGCGTCGACATCCTGACGCCCGGCGCCGCCCCCGCGACGTCGGTCGCCGTCCCCGGGCTGCTCTCGGCGGGCGAGACTCTCGACGACCCGCGCGCCCCGGTGCTGAGGATCCTCGCGCCCGGAGAGTCGGCCGGCACGGCCCATGTGACGATCTACGGCGCCGACGGCATCGCACGGCTCCGCGGCGCCGAGACCGTGGACCTGCAGCCCGGCGCGGTCATCGACCTGCCCCTCGGCGGCCTGGCAGCGGGCGGCTACGGCATCGTGATCGACGCCGACGTCCCCGTGGTCGCGGCCGCGAGCTTCAGCCGCAGCGCGCCCATCCCGGCCGACGCCGTCGTCCAGGGGCAGCCGTACGACATCGCGTGGGTGAGCGGACAGCCGCTTCCCGAGCCCGGCCAGGGTGCCCAGGCGGCACTGCCCGGAGGGACCTCGGCCGTCGTGTCGCTGACCGCGGTGCCGGCCGAACGCGGGTCCGCGGCACCGGCCGGCACCGCGAAGGCAGTCGTGCGCGTGTACGGCGCCGACGGGACGGCGCTGGGGGAGAAGACGCTGACCGTGCACGCCGGAACCGTCGCGCGTGTCGCCGTCGGCTCCCTCGCCGCGGGCGGCACGCCCGCACTGGTCAGCGTCGATGCCGCCGCGGGTGCACAGGTCGCGTGGGCCGTCGAGCTCACCGCCGAGGACGGCAGCGCCGAGCACGACCGTCTGGTGGCGTCCATCGCGCCGACGGCGTCGGTTCCCGCGCCGGGGGCCGCGCACGTGCGCGAGGTCGACGTGCGGGGCTAGGGCCCACCGAGAGCCCACGCGGTGCCGGCTGGCCGTGCCGGCGTCGGCGACGTCGCGGCCGCCGGGCCCGAGCGTCCGCCCTCAGCGCCCCTCGAAGTGGGGGTCGATCTCCTCCGGCGTCCGCGCGAGCAGGTGTGCCACCTGCTCGACGACGACGTCGTGCACCAGGTCCGCGAGGTCGTCGGGATCCTCGGCACGCAGCTCGACCGGGCGGCGGTAGACGACGACGCGCGCGGCCCGCCCCGAGTCCTCCGGGTAGCAGCGGCCCAGGGGCGCACCGCCCGACTCCCACGGCGCGGGGTCCGACGGCGGCACGTCCTCGACCGCGAACTCCGTGCCGGCCAGCTCGCGCGCCCAGCCCCGCTCCAGGTCCTCGACGGCGTCGAGCACGAGGTCGTCGAACACCTCGGCGCGCGTGCGGTGCGCGGGCAGGACCGCCGGCAGGAGCGGTCCACGCAGTCCACGGCCGCGCCGGTCGCGGCGGCGCGTCGGCAGCGCCGGCGCCGGGTCGCCGACCTCGGGGAGAGCACCGGGGCCTGTCCGCAGGCGCCGGGAGTGGCCGTGCGGTCGCGGTGACGGGGCCGCACCGCGTGACGAGCCGAAGAATCCCACTCGGCGAGCCTACCTGCGACCGCCCGACCGTCCGGCGCGGGACACGGTCCGGTCACGGCGCGGCGTGGGGCGGCAGGCGCGGTGGCGCGGGGGCGTAAGGTCACGGCGTGAGATCGGTCAGGCAGTGTTCGCGGACGGCGTGCCAGCGCGCTGCCGTCGCGACCCTCACCTACGTGTACGCGGACTCGACGGCGGTCCTCGGGCCGCTGGCGCAGCACGCCGAGCCGCACAGCTACGACCTGTGCGCCGAGCATGCCGAGCGGCTGACGGCGCCTCGTGGCTGGGAAGTGGTGCGCCTGAGCCCGCAGTACGCCGACGCCGGCCCCACACCCGACGACCTGTCGGCGCTCGCCGAGGCCGTGCGTGAGGCCGGGCGGGTGCGGCGCCCGGTCGAGCCCGAGGTCGGAGCCGTCGAGACGACGCGACGCGGGCACCTGCGGGTGCTGCGGACCGAAGCGGAGTAGCAGCCAGGCGCTCGGGGGCGGAGAGCTCCCGAGCGCCTGCTCGCGCATGGCCTGGTCATTGCAGGTCTGCCTCTGTCCACCCCGTGACCGCCGCTTGCGCGTCGCTCGACCAGGCGCCCACCGGCGCGGAGGTGCGGTTGGCCCTGGCCTGCCGCAGGTGATCCGCTGCCGCACGCCGCCGACGTGCGATCCGCCCGCGGAGCACGACGGCGAGTCCGGCCACGACGAGCAGGAGCAGCGCGAGGATCCCGAGCGTGATCAGCCCGGCAGTCATCCAGACGGTGACCAGGGCCTCGGCCGAGGTCGCGGAGAACGTGACCTTCCGTCCGGAGTCGGAGCCCAGGTCGGCGCTCATCGCCCACGGCACGCTGAGCGTCTGGGTGACGGCAGGGGGCGCCCCACTCGTCCTCGAAGGGCTCGTCGACCACGACCCGGAATGCCGCGCGGAAGAACCCGTCCTGCGCGGTCCTGACGACGGACACGCCCGGGCGCGATGTTCACCGCGTCGCACGACCCGGCGATCTACGACGGCATCACGCCGTCACGGAACCCACGAGCACACGAGGTGTCCCGTGCCCGCGACGGCCACGGGACCGGCAGCGTGGGGGACGAACACGGACTGCCCATGTCTCGCACTGACGGTGCCCGACGCCGTGCGCAGGTCGATCTGGCCGTCCAGGCACAGGACGACGCGAGGGCCCTCGACCGGAAGCGCGACCTCCTCGGAGGGGTCGACGTCGGCGGTCGTGAGGGCGAACTCGCGCACGGGGGCACGGTAGGTCTGCACCTGGCCGCGGCTGCCCGACGTGTGCACCTGCGGGAGCACCGGCATGCGCGGTGCGAACGACGCACAGCGCACGAGGGCCTCCTCGTCCACGAGCTTGGTGGTCAGGCCGGCGCGGAGCACGTTGTCCGAGCTCGCCATGACCTCGATGCCGAGGCCCGACAGGTACGCGTGGACCTCACCGGCCGGGGTGAACATCGACTCGCCGGGCTCCAGGGTGACCCGGTTGAGCATGAGCGAGGCGATCGCCCCCGGGTCGCCCGGGTGCTGCTGTGCGAGCTCGACGACGGTGCTGTCGGCCCGCGCGAAGGGCGATCCGGACGCGAGGCGCTCGCCGACGGCCGCCACGGTCACGTCGATGTCGTCTCGGCAGGTCGCCTCGCTGCGCGCACCGAGGAGGACCTGGAAGGCCTGGCGCATGCTGGCGTCGCTCCGGTCGGCACGCAGCCGTGCGCGGACCGCCTCGACGAGCCGTCCGTCGAGGCCTTCCAGGATCGCCAGGATCGTGCGCGGCGACCGGAACCCCGCGAGGCCCTCGAACTGGGACAGCGCGACGACCATCTCCGGCTTGTGCTGGTCGTCGTGGAACGACCGCTTGGGCGAGCCGACGGGCAGCCCCAGCGCGTTCTCGTGGTTGAAGCCCTCGCGCGCCGCGTGAGGCTTGGGGTGGACCTGCAGCGACAGGGCACGACTCGCTGCCAGAACCTTGAGCAGATAGGGCAGTCGTGGGCCGAACTCGTCGGCGATCCGGCGGCCGAGCATCGCCGACGGTGCCTCACGGATGAGGGTGGGCAGGTCGACCGATGCGCCGTCGACGTCTGCGAAGGACGGCGCGCTCGGGTGCCCGCCGAGCCACAGCTCCGCCATCGGGCCCCCGTCCGCCGCGACACCCAGCAGCGCGGGGATGGCGTCGACCGATCCCCAGTCGTAGCGCTGCACGGTGTTGGTCAGGCGCAGCGGGCGAGGCGGGACGACACGAGACACCGAGTCAGGATAGACGCAGGCGCCTCGCCGCAGGCGTCGGACGTCAGAAGCCGCCACCCGTGGCGGCCCGCCTCGAACCAGACCGGTAGCCTGGCGGCGTGGCGAGCATCGACCTTTCGACGATCATCAAGGCCTACGACGTCCGCGGGACCGTCCCGGACCCCTTCTCTCCCGCGGTGGCCGAGGCGGTCGGTGCGGCGTTCGCGCGCGTCGTCGTGCTCCCCGGAGCGGTCGAGGGCGTCCGGCCCGAGGTCGTCATCGGCAACGACATGCGCGACTCCGGGCCCGCGCTGGTCGAGGCGTTCGCGCGCGGGCTCACCGCGGCGGGCGTCGACGTCGTCCGCATCGGCCTGTGCTCGACCGACGGCCTGTACTACGCGTCGGGTGCGCGCAACGTGCCGGGCGCGATGTTCACCGCGTCGCACAACCCGGCGATCTACAACGGCATCAAGCTGTGCCGCCCCGGAGCGCGCCCGGTGGGCGAGGAGACGGGCCTGGCGCAGGTGCGCGAGCTCGCGCAGACCTTCCTCGACGAGGGCCTGCCTGCCGCGGTCGAGGTGCCCGGGACGGTGAGCGAGGTCGACCTGCTGGGCGACTACGCGGCGTTCCTGCGCTCCCTCGTCGACCTGTCGGGGATCCGCCCGCTCAAGGTCGTCGTCGACGCCGGCAACGGCATGGGCGGCCACACCGTGCCGGCCGTGCTGGGCACGGGCGCGGGCCTGCCCGCGCTGCCGCTCGACGTCGTGCCGCTGTACTTCGAGCTCGACGGCTCGTTCCCCAACCACGAGGCCAACCCGCTCGAGCCCGCCAACCTGGTGGACCTGCAGAAGGCCGTGGTCGAGCACGGGGCCGACCTGGGCCTGGCGTTCGACGGCGACGCCGACCGGTGCTTCGTGGTCGACGAGAACGGCCGCGCCGTCTCGCCGTCGGCCGTGACGGCGCTCGTGGGGCTGCGCGAGCTCGCCAAGGAGCAGGCGGCGGGCCTCGCGGACGGGCAGCCGGTGACCGTCATCCACAACCTCATCACCTCGCGCGCCGTGCCCGAGCTGCTGACGGCCGCGGGCGCGACGACGGTGCGCACCCGGGTGGGCCACTCCTTCATCAAGGCGCAGATGGCCGAGCACGGGGCCGTGTTCGGCGGCGAGCACAGCGCGCACTACTACTTCCGCGACTTCTGGTTCGCCGACACGGGCATGCTGGCAGCGATGCACGTGCTGGCCGCGCTCGGCGGGCAGGAGCACCCGATGTCGGCGCTGGCGGAGATGTACGAGCCGTACGTCGCCTCGGGTGAGATCAACTCGCGCGTCGCCGACGTGCCCGCGGCCCGCGCGCGCGTGCTCGACGCGTACCGGGCGGCCTACCCCGGCGTCGAGGTGGACGAGCTCGACGGCGCGACCGTCTCGCACTGGGAGGGCCAGCCGCGCTGGTGGTTCAACCTGCGCGCCTCGAACACCGAGCCGCTGCTGCGCCTGAACGTCGAGGCCGCCGACGCCGACGTCATGGAGAAGGTGCGCGACGACGTGCTGGCGCTCGTGCGCCAGGACGGGGGCGAGCCGGCGTGAGCGGCGTCGCGATGGACCCGTGGGTGCGTGACCTGCTGCGCTGCCCGGTGACCGGCGCCACGCTGGTCGACGGCGTGAGCCCGGCGGGCGAGCCCGAGCTGCACTCGACCGACCCGCAGCGCCCGCTGGCCTACCCGGTGCGCGAGGGCATCCCCGTGCTGCTGGAGTCGGACGCGCGGCCGCTGCCGCACTGACGTCATCCGCAGCACGCATCACCTGTGGCCGAATCCCGACGTCGTCGGGTGCGCGGCGCGTGCAGGTCGGTAGGTTCGGGTCGTGGATCGAGCCGACGCGTTGCCAGCCGGGAGCCTGACCCCGCCCGGGGGCTGACGGCCGCGCAGGTCGCCCAGCGCGTCGCCGACGGCCGGGCCAACGACACGGCCCAGCTGCCGAGCCGCACGTTCGGGCAGATCGTCCGAGCCAACGTCCTGACGCCGTTCAACGCGCTGCTCGTCGGGCTCTTCGGCGTCGTCCTGGCGACCGGGCGCTGGCAGAACGGCCTGTTCGTCGGCGTCGTCGTGGCGAACTCGGTGGTCGGGATCGTCCAGGAGATCCGCGCCAAGCGCACGCTCGACCGGCTCGCGATGCTCACCACGCCCACGGCGCGCACCGTGCGCGACGGCGTCGTCGCGGCCGGACCCGTCGAGGCGGTGGTGCTCGACGACCTGCTGGAGCTGCGGGCGGGCGACCAGGTCCCGCGGACGGCGTGGTGCGCGTGAGCGCGGGCCTGGAGATCGACGAGTCGCTCCTGACCGGGGAGTCCGACCCGGTGCCGAAGCCACCCGGCGACGACGTGCGGTCGGGCTCGATCGTCGTCGCCGGGCAGGGCCGGGTCCAGGTGACGCGCGTCGGCGCCGACTCGTACGCGGCGCGGATCGCCGCCGAGGCGCGCCGGTTCTCGCTGACCCGCTCCGAGCTGCAGGCCGGCACCAACCGGTTGCTGCGCTGGATCTCGCTGCTCATGGTGGCCGTGGCGCCCGTCCTCGTGTGGAGCCAGATGCGCAGCGCTGCCAACCACGGGTGGCGTGACGCGCTCACCGCGGTGGTCGCCGCGCTCGTCGGCATGGTGCCGGAGGGGCTCGTGCTGCTGACGTCGCTGGCCTTCGTGCTCGGCGTGATCACGCTCGCGCGGCGCAGCACGCTCGTCCAGGAGCTGCCGGCCGTGGAAGGGCTCGCACGGGTCGACGTCGTGTGCCTGGACAAGACCGGGACGCTCACCCACGGTGACATCGTGTTCGACAGGGTCGAGGCCGTCGGACCCGATGGGGCGGACGTGGTCGGGGCGGACGTGGTCGGGGCGGGCGTGGTCGGGGCGGCGCTCGGACTGTTCCGGGACGAGCCGAACGCGACCGGCGCGGCCGTCGCCGACGCGTTCGACCCGAGCCCGTGGGAGGTCGTGGCGACGATCCCGTTCTCCTCGGTGCGCAAGTGGGCCGCCGTGTCGGTCGCCGACGCGACGTGGGTGCTCGGAGCGCCCGAGCGGGTGCTCGTCGCGCCGGAGGGCGAGCGCGCGCACACGATGCTCGCGCGCGCCCACGAGATCGCGTCGGGGGGCAGCCGGGTCCTCGTCCTGGCGCGGACGGCCTCGGCGCTCGCGGTGGACGCCTCGGCCGGGGCGACGCTGCCCGGGGGCCTGGACCCGGTGGCGCTGGTCGTGCTCGCCGAGCGTCTGCGGCCCGACGCCGCGCAGACCCTCGCGTACTTCACCCGCCAGGGGGTCGCCCTCAAGGTCATCTCGGGCGACAACCCGCGGACCGTGGGGGCGGTCGCCGCGCGCGTCGGGGTGCCCGGGGTGTCCGGGCCCGACGACGCCGTCGACGCCACGACCCTCCCGGACGACGTCGACGCCCTCGCCGACGTGCTCGAACGGCACTCCGTCTTCGGTCGCGTGACACCGCAGCAGAAGCGCGCGATGGTCGGGGCGCTCCAGAGCCGCGGCCACGTCGTGGCGATGACGGGAGACGGGGTCAACGACGCCCTCGCCCTCAAGGACGCCGACATCGGCGTCGCGATGGGGTCGGGCTCGGCCGCGACCAAGGCCGTCGCGCAGCTCGTCCTCCTGGACGGCCGCTTCGCCCACCTGCCGCAGGTCGTGGCCGAGGGGCGGCGCGTCATCGCCAACATCGAGCGGGCCGCCAACCTCTTCCTGACCAAGAACGTGTACTCGCTGGTCCTCGCGCTCAGCGTGGCCGTCACCGGCAGCACGTTCCCGCTCGAGCCGATCCAGCTCACGCTGATCTCGGCGCTGACGATCGGGGTGCCCGGCTTCTTCCTGGCGCTCGCGCCGAACGACCGGCGGTACGTGCCAGGGTTCCTGCGCCGCGTGCTGCGTTTCGCGGTACCCGTCGGCGTGCTCGTCGCTGCGGCGGCCTACACGGGGTTCCGGGTGGCCCAGGTGGTCGAGCCGGGGACGACTCCCGTGCACGCGCGCACCGTGTCGACGATCGTCGTGCTGCTGATCGGGTTGTGGACGGTGGGTGTGCTCGCGCGACCGTTCAACCGGTGGAAGGCGCTGCTCGTGCTGGGCCTGGCCGCCGCCGGCGCCGCGGCCGTGCTCGTCCCTCCGGTCGCCCGGCACCTGTTCCTGCTGGCCGTGACGCCGGCCCGCCTCGCCGTCGCCGTCGTCGTCGGGGCGGCCGGGGCGGCACTCGTGGAGGTGGTGCACCGGGTCACTGCCCGTGCCGCCGCCCGCGCCGCCGCCCGCGCGGCGGGGAGCGGCGCGCCGCCGCGCGGGCGGCCGCCGGGCCCCAAGCCTGGGCCGTCGTGAGGGGCGAGAGGCCTGCGACGGACGCCCCGCGACCTACGGGGCCGTGCCCTGGAGCACGCCCGGCGTGACACGCAGGTGCGGGGTGAGCGGCTGGCCCGGCCCCGTGCGCAGGCGAACCTCCAGCTCCTGCGTCTGCCCCGGCGCGATGGTGACCGTACGGGCGCCGACGTCGAGCCCGTCCTGCTCCTGGGCGAAGACGCCGGTGCTGCCGTCCGCGACGAGCGTGACGGAGTCCACGGCGCCGCTCGCCGGCGCGTACACGAGCACGTTGACTCGGACGGTCCCGTCGGACGGCCCGTCGCCGAGCACGTAGGCAGGCAGGTGAGCGGCCTGTGCGGGCGAGAGGCGGTTGGTCAGCCGGACCCGCACGGTGAGGGCCTGCGCGGCGTTGTCGAGAGGTGCGGCGTCCGTCACCTCGGCCTCGGTGCTCAGGTAGTAGCCCGTCTTGCCCGCCGTCGTCATGTTGAGGTAGACGCCGACGAGAGGCGCGTTGGTCTCGCCGACGGGGACCACGCCACGCAGCTCGCCGGACAGGACCGTGCCGTGCACGAGCTTCTGCTCCTGGGGATCGGCCGACCAGACCGTCAGGCGACCCTGGCGGGCGCCCTCGGCCAGCGCGTCGATCAGCGCTCCGCCGTCGCTGGTCCCCGTCTGGAACTGCGTGAGAACGGCCTCGCTGGCCAGGCCGAACACGGCGTCCTGCTCGGCGGGATCGGGGAAGGCCGCATACACGTCCGCCATGAGGTACTGCGCGGTGTTCGTGCCGTCCAGCGTGACCGACTCCCCGTCCGGGTCGGTGAACGAGACCGGTGCGGACGCTGCGAGCAGCGACTGGAGCAGGACCGGGTCGACGGAGAGCACGCCCGAGACGTCCGGATGCCCCGCGCTCGTCCACATGGCCTGAAGCAGCGTCGCAGCTCGCGGGAAGTCGGGCGTCAGCGTCACGTCCTGGCTCCACCGGCCGAGCTGGGTGCCGAACAGCGCCTCCTCGCTGTCGTCGAGCGCCAGGACGGGCTGGTCGAACGGTCCGAGGCTCCCGGCCGCCACGTGCTCGACGACCGTCAGGCGTCCGTCGTCCGCCCGCACGTGCAGGATCGCGCCGGGGATGCCGCCCGTGGCGCGAGGTTCGGCGTTGTTCTGCGCGATCACCAGCCAGTCGCGCGGACCGTCGGCCCCGAGCATCGCCGGCAGCAGCACCGCGGCGCGTGCCGCCGTCGCCGTCACCGAATGCACCGAGCGCAGCTGGTCCTCCACCTGGGCGGTGGCCTGCGCGAGCGGTCCCATCAGCCCGTCGCGATCGAGGCTGCTCACCGCGTCGAGCTCGCCCTTGACCGTCGTGTCGGCGGACACGACGTCGTCCCTCACCGCGATCAGCGGCGCGAGGTCGAGGCGGCCGTCGCGGGGGGTCACGGCGTCGGGGCGTACCGCCTCGGCCGCAGCCGAGAGGCGCGGCAGCACGTCGGTGACGAGGTGGTCCACGCTCGTCGACAACGTGCCCAGGGCCCGTGCGTCGTCACCCACCCAGGGCAGGGCGGAGGCCAGCGTCCACTGCGGGCCGTGCGTGGCGGCGCTGGCCGTGTGAGCGGAGCGCTGGACGTCGGCCAGTGCGGCCTCGGCGGCCTGCGGGTCCTCGCGCAGCTGCCGCTCGAGGCCGGGCACGGCGGCCGCGACCTGGTCCAGGGCGTCGCGTGCGCGGAGCACGTCGGACGCGAGCCACGCGCCATAGGCCGCCACGCCGATGACGACGGCAACGATCCCGGAGACGACCCACAGGCGCCGACGACGCCGCGTCCGACGGAACTCGGCCGTCTCGGCGAGCGGGCGTCTCGGTGCCCGGCCGACGGCAACGTCCGACCACCCGTCTCCCCAGCCGTCGTGAGCCATCGTTCTCCCTCGTCAGACCCGCGCCGCGCTCACGGCACGTGGCAATAGTGGACGGCCCCAGACGCGAGGGGCCGCGGATGTCGCCGTTCGACCAAGAGCGAAAACCGCGCCGCCGACGTCGCGTGAGGGCACCGAGGCACCGGGACGCCGCCACGGGGCACGGCTCAGCCGAGGAAGACCTGGGAGCACAGCATCGGTGCATCGGCGCGGTCCCCGTCGGCGGTGCACGCGACACCCACCTCGGTGAGGTCGGGGTCGAGGAGGTTCGCACGGTGACCGGGGGATGCGAGCCAGGCGTCGACGACCGCGCCGGGGGAGGCCGCGGCACGGCTGAGGTTCTCGGCGGACATGCCCGACGGGGGAGCGCACGCGTGGGTGACGGGCACGAGCGAGGCATGGGTGAGCTTGCGCCCGCCCAGCAGAGGCCCCAGGCGCTGGCGTGCCTGGTCGGTGGCGCACGAGGAGGTGCGCAGCGCGGGCAGGCGCTCAGCGGCCCGCGCCTCGTTGGTGGCCTGCACCAGCGCGGAGGCGTAGGCGACGGGATCGGCCGGCGTCGGCGGCGCCGTGGCCGGCGCGGGTGCAGGGGCGCACGCGCCGCACAGCGCGACCAGCGCCGCCGTCGGCACGAGGGCGCCGGCCCAGAACGCTCGCGGTCCGGGCATGTCAGGAACGCCCGTGACCGCGTGCGCCCGCCATCTCCGGCGGCGTGCCGGCACCACGCCGCTGGTTCTTCTTGCGCCGCCTCTTGTGCTTCACCTGGCCGGAACGGTCGTGCCCCCCGACGAGGTGTACTCGTAGTACCCGTACTCGCTGCCCGTCGCGCGCGCCCGCGCACGGTTGAGCACGAGGCCCAGCACGGGCGCGCCGACCGTCCCGAGCGTGGTGAGCGCGGCCTCAAGCTGCTGCCGGTGCACGGTGTCGGCGCCGACGACGATGATCGCCCCTCCGGCGAGACGGGCGAGGATCGCGCCGTCGGTGACGGGCAGCAGGGGGGCGGTGTCGACGATCACGACGTCGTACCGCCGCCTCAGGTCGGCGAGGAAGTCCGACATCGCCTGCGAGCCGAGCAGCTCGGACGGGTTCGGCGGGATCTGGCCAGCCGTGATGACGTCGAGGTTCCCGTTGCCCCACGGCTGCACGACGTCGTCGATCCCTGCGCGGCCGATCAGCACCGTCGTCAGCCCGACGGATCCCTCGATGCCGAGGTAGCTCGCGACCGACGGGCGCCTGAGGTCGGCGTCGACCAGCACGACCCGCGCACCAGCCTCGGCCTGGGTGATCGCGAGATTGATCGACGTCGTCGACTTGCCCTCGGAAGGCAGCGAGGACGTGATCACGAAGGTGTGGTCGTGACTCCCGGTGCTGAGGAACTGCAGGTTGGTCCGCAGGCGCCGTAGCGCCTCGGCGCGCAGCGAGTGGGGCGAGTCCTGGATGACGAGGGGGCGGTTCGCGATGCCCGGCTCAAGTCCGATGACGCCGAGCAACGGGAAGTCGGACGCGATGTTCTCGACGTCGGAGCGGCTGCGTACGCGCGTGTCCAGAAGATCCCGAAGGATGGCCAGCGCCACGCCGACGCCCACCCCGGCGAGAAGTCCGACGACGATGTCCAGCTTCAGGTTCGGGGACGTCGGCGAGATCGGAACGGATGCCTGCCGGACCGTCGAGAGCTGGACGGGAGAGTTGCCGCCGCCAGGCGGTGTCTCGAGCTCGCTCACCACCGTGGCGAGCGAGCCGGCGACGGCGTTCGAGATCGCGGCGGCCTTCTCCGGTGATGCGTCGCTGACCTTCACATTGATGAGGACGGTGTCGGTCGGTGAGTCGGCGTGGACCTGTTCGGCGAGAGCGGAGGCGTTCATGGAGAGCCCGAGGTCGTCGATCACTGGCTGGAGCACCCGGGGCGATGAGATGAGTTCCGTGTACGACTTCACCTGGCGCACCGTGAAGTTCGATCCCTGCAGCAGGTCCGTTGTGCTGTCCGAGCCCCGTACGGACACGAAGACCTGCGAGGTGGCCGAGTACCTCGGTGTCGTCAACAACGAGAGTGCGAGACCGACGGTGATCCCGAGCATCCCGACGACGGCGACGGTGATCCATCGCTTCCGCAGCAGGGCGAGAATGTCACTGAGTTCCATCGAGACTGTTTCCCTCGTTCTCGGCGTCTGCCGGTTCGATCTGAGACGCGGGCGCGTCGTTGTTGCAGTGAGAGGGCTGGGCGCGAAGCGGTCTTGTCACACGCACGCGCCCTCCAGCGACGGCACGAGGGAGCGTCGACCCGCGTCCGTGACCACGGACCGGGGCTCGTTCGCCGCCGGCCCTTCCTCGCTGGTCTCGCGGGCAGGTGTGACCCACGAGAGTGCGAGCACCAGCAAGATCATCGTCTTGGACTCGCCGTAGATCGCGGTGTTGTCGGCCATCCCGTGCAGGAACACCCATGTGAAGATGCAGGTGGCCGCGGTTCCGGCCAGCCGGGGGACGCGCGCGTCACCCAGTGCCTGCAGGCACTTCCGGAGCACGGCACCGATGGTCAGCAGCACCCCTCCGAGCAGGAGAAGACCCCCGTTCGCCCATGCGGCGATCAGGAGGTTGTGGGGTGGAAGGGTGGTCTGAGCGGCCTCCTGCCAACCGCCATAGCCGAGCCCGAGCGTGGGATGGGCGAAGAACACCTGCTCGACGAGGCGCCACAGCGGTAGCCGTGAGTCGAGCGAGTCGAGGCTTTCCTTGCCGAACACCGGGATCGCACGCTCGAGCCTGTTCGCCCCTTGCACGGCGATCAGCAGGAGCAGCGGCAGCAGTGCCAGCACGAACGCCAGCCGCGACCACGTTCTCGCCCACTGAAGCAATGCGGCCACGACGAGCAGCACGACGGTGAGAACCGCGCCGGTCTTCGATCCGGTCGCGATCGCCGCGACGCCTGACAGGCACGCAAGGAAGAGGGCGGCACGCCGCCGTGACAGCCGGAACAGGAGCAGGCAGAAGAACATCGAAGCGCCGAGAAACATGGAGGCGACGTTTCCGTTGACGAAGAGCCCTCCGGACTTGAGCGGGTCGAGGACGTTGTTCACCTGACCATCGAAGAGCCCGGCTGCCCAGGGGCCGACGATGGTGTCGGCGACGCGGGTCCGCATGAAGACGAGCTCTTGTTCGGGCCGGGCGCGGAAGTAGATGGCGAGCGCCGCCTCCAGGGCGATCCAGGGTGCCAACGCCCACATCGCCCTGAGGCGATCGGACCGTTCCGGAAACAGTGAGGCGCTCGCGTGGATCAGGCCGGCGAAGAGAGCGAACCGGAAGGCCGTCGACAGGGCGGCGTTGCGGTCCGGCGAGTATGCCGCGGCGATCAACGAGGCGAGCGCACAGACGACGGCACCGGCGACGACGGGTCGGTTGCTCATCGCGCGTCGCTGGCGGCCGAGCGCCTGAACCACGACGGCGGCCGCGGTGGCCTCGGCCAGGGTCAGGGGCAGGCCAGGGAGATAGACCTGCGGCACCATGAGGAAGGCAAGCCACCACGCTTGGAGCCGTGGGTGGAGCGACCACAGCACGACGAGGTACGCCAGTCCCGCGACTGCGAGCAGGACGGGCCTCACAGTGCTCTCCCGTCCAGGGCGCGGCGATAGAGCCCCGCAAGGAGGGCACCCTGGACCCGGGCGTTGAAGTGCTGCTCCGCGTACCGTCGTCCTGCGCTGCCCAGCTTCTGAGCGTCGACCGGGGACTGAAGCAGGTGGGTGATCCTCTCCGCGAGGGCGCCGACATCGCGCTCGGGCACGAGCAGGCCCGTCACGCCGTCGACCACCACCTCGGGGATGCCGCCGCTCCGAGTGGCCACGACGGGACGTCCGAGGGCGGCGGCCTCCTGCAGCACCTGCGACGCGGCCTCGGCCTGTCCGGCTCCGCTGGTGATGCTTGGCAACACGGCGACACGAGCCGACCGGATGCTGTCGATGGCCTCGTCGTGGGGGAGCGCACCCTCGAAGGTGACGGACGAGCTGATCCCCAGCTCGTCCGCCAACGTCCGCAGGTCGTGCTCCAGGGGTCCGCTTCCGACGAGCCGCAGCGTGGCATCGGGTACTGCGCGCAGCACGTGACGCATGGCCCGCAACAGGTAGACGCCGCCCTTGACCTCGGCCAGGCGGGCCACGTGCACGATGGTCGGGGCTTCGGGAACCGGCGACTGCGTGACCGCGTCGACGTCCGTGCCCAGGAAGTGAACTCGGACGCGATCCGGCCGTGCACCGTGACGCACCAGGTTCCGGGCCACGTATTCGGACACCGCCAGCAGGTGCGACTCCGACCGCAGCAGAGCGCGTCTCTGGGCGGCGTACCGGACCCAAGCCACCTTCCTGGCTCGCAGGAGGGCGTTGCGGTCCAGTGCGGCGTCGTATCCGTGGAACGTCGTGAAGTGCGCGATCCCCTCCCGTCGGGCCGCGGCGATCGAGTACAGGCCCTCTACTCCGAACTGCGCATGGAGCACATCCGCATCAGCCACGCGGAGAGCGGACCGCAGCGGTCGGGACCGGCCCAGCATGTGGGCCGCCCGCGCGGTTCGCCCCTGATCGCTCAGCGTGATGACAGGGATGTCGTCGACCGGTCGTTGCACGGGGTCTCGCGCGATCAGCACGGTGTCGTCCGAGACGGTCCGCATCTGCAGCGGGATGAACGGCTCGGACGGAAGGAAGACGGTGTGTCGGAAGAAGGCGACCTTCAGGGTGCTCACGCCTGGCCCTCCTGGGCGTGAGCGACGACCTCGCGGAAGGCATCGATGTAGCGCTCTGCCACTCGATCGACGTCGAACCCGACCGCGCCGGCGGCGATGAGCGCGTTGTCGACCGTGCCGTCGACAGTCCTGCGCAGTGCCGCGGTGAGGTCGGCGACGCCATCCGCCATGGTGACGCCTGTCGGAAGGTCGCCGCCGAAGCTCTCGGCGAGGGCCCGGCTGATGACGACCGGGGTGCCTTCGGTCAGCGCTTCGAGCACGGCCAGGTTCAGACCCACCTCGCGGCGGCGCGAAGGCACGAGCATGACGGCCGCCCGGCGGACCGCTCGGCGCACCTCTGGCGGCGCCAGATGCCCGGCAAACTCGACGGGGCTGGTGCTTCCCAGACGGTCTCGCAGCCTCTCCAGTCTGTGACGTTCTGGTCCGTCGCCGCAGATCAGCAGGGGGACGCCCGCCGAGACCGCGGCGCGCACGGCAAGGTCCACGCCCTTCTCGCGGTGCAGTCGCCCCACGAACACGGCCCCCGCGCGGATCGCACCTTCGGAGTCCTCGGCCGACTTCGGCACCCCGTTGCCCAGTTCGATGTAGGTGCGGGGCCGGAACCGGCGGGGCAGGGTTCGCGTGAGCGTCTGCGTCACGGCAGGGCCGACCCCGACGACGGCGTCGTAACGGGCGTAGTCGTGAAGGTCGCGGCCCAGCCAGAACAGGTTCTTCGGCAGGCGTACCAGACTGCGGACGGATCGGTTGGCGATCTTGGCGCGGATCTCGTCGAGCGACGTCCCGTGCGCCTGAAGGACGACCGGTCTGGTGGTCTTCGCTCCGAGGAGAGTGCGCGCGGCAGAACTGACCGAGAAGACGACGTCGAACTCGTCGAAGCTGAGCCTCGCCAGCGCCTTGCCCCAGCGTGAGCTGTAGCGCCCGGGCCGGCCAGGGAGGGTCACCACGTCCAGAAGGCCGGGATACGGGTCCGAGGAGCCGTCCCCAGGTTTCACCGAGAAGGGAGTGGTCACGACGGTCACGCTGTGGCCGGTGCGAGCCCACCGCGTGACCAGGTCTTCCGTGACCCGCTCCATCCCGCCGCCGCCGTGCGCAGGAAGCGAACGTGCGATCACCGCGATCCTCATGCTGGGACCCCTTTGTCTTTCTGTCGTACGCGTGTTCGTCGCGGAGTCGCGAGGACGACCAGCGCGACGGCCGCGCTGACACCCTGGCTCGCCAGTCCGATCAGCCCGCTGACCCAGGCGTCGACGTGGCCCCACATCGAGGCGAAACCGACCAGGGTGACGAGCAGCCCCGCAATCGGGATGGCGGACCCGAGGGTGGGACGCCCACGTCCGTTGATGACCGCCCCGATGACGACTGCGACACCGTTGAGGACCGATGCGATGCTCAGAACCGTCACGACGGGCACGGCGGCTTCGAAACCGCGCCCGAAGACGATCGGGACGTACCAGGCGCCGCACGTCCCGAGGAGCAGTGCGAGCCCTGCCATCAGGCCAAGGTGAAGGGCGGAGTGACGGGCGATGTCACGTGCCGAGGCCCCTGCACCGGACATCTGCAGAGCGTCGCGACCGGCGAGCGTGGCGAGGATGAGAGGGACCTCGGCCACCGTGACGGCGACCGCATACAGGCCGATCTCGCGGCTCGAGACCTGACCAGGCATGAGCATCTGGTCCAGCCTGCTGTTCGCAGCGATACAGATCGTCCCTGCAGACGTCGCAAGCGAGTAGAGCAAGAACGGTCGCAAGCCATCGCTCTCACTGGTGGGTCCGGCCCCGCGCGCGGGTGCCCGCGCCGGCACGTTCGGGACGGGAGACCAGAGGAGCGCCGCAGCCACCACGAACGCCGCCAGCGCTCCCGCGGCGAAGAGGCTTGCGGCACTGACCCCGATCAGTGCCAGGACGGCGATGGCTGCGAAGCGCAGCACCGCGAAGACCGACCGTTCGCGGTCGAGGACCGCCCAGCCTGCGAGACCTTGCCAGTAGCCCCGGCGGACGGAGACGACCGCCTGCGCGACCACCTGTGTCCAGGCGAGCACCAGGATGTAGCGGGCGATCGGTTGCGTCTCGGAGACGACGCCGGAGTACCAGACCATGAAGGCGAACACGGCCAGGCTCGGCACGCTGACGACGCACAGCCCGCGCCGATATGCGGCGGTGGGCGAGTTCCTGCGGCTCGCGATGAAGTACGTCGTCGCGGCCGGGACCCCCAGCCCGGCGAGGGCGCCCGCGACCGTCAGCGGCTGCATGATCGTGGCGAACTCCCCGCGTCCCTCGGGCCCCATGACCCGAGCGAGGATCGGCCCGCTCGCCAGTCCAAGAACGGGCCCGAGGCTGTAGGCGATGATGCCGCGGAACTGCACCCACGTGGGTGCCGTACGTCGTTCGGTCGCCATCCTCACGACTCACCGGTCTTGCCGAGCGCGCGCCCGTGACGGGAGAGGCGACGGGAGGCCCCCGCCTCTCCTGGGACGGGCCTTCTGGCCGCTCGAGCGGCCAGTGCCTCGACGAGCTCGTCGGCCTGGGCTGTCCGGTGCGTCCACGACCGGGCCTGTGCTGCCTGCGAACGCAGCTCTGCATTGCGTACGTCTCGGTCGTTCATCGCGTCGAGGACGCGGTCGCCGAACTGTTCTCGGGGCGCGGTCTCAAGGCCCTTGGCTTCGAGACCGGCGAGGCTCGGCAGGGGCGTGGCGACCACGCGCAGCCCGGCAGAGAGGTACTCGTAGACCTTCATGGGGAAGACGCCGTCCGTGTACCTGTTGAGCTCGTAGGGGATCAGCCCGACCCTGGCCCGCGCGAAGAGGTCCGCGAGCTCGTCGAGCGAGAGCAGGCCCCGATAGCGGGCGTTCGGGTGGGCCAGAACCTTCTCGCCGGCCGCGCCGAGGCCCTGCCCGTCGATGGAGATGGGGCCGGCCAGGTCGAGCTTCACGCCCGAGTCGAGTACGCCGAGCAGCAGATCGAAGTCCACCTTGACGGGAGTCAGGTTGCCGGCGAAGACCGCGCGATCCTCGCGCTCCCGGTGAACGGCGGAGAACAGTTCCGTCTGCGCGACGTTCTCCCACAGGTGCACGTCGGCGGCCCCGAGGTGAGCCAGGTGCTCGGCCACCACCTTGGAGCTGGCGACGACTGCGTCGGCCCGCTCGATCAGAGAACGCTCCGACGCGAGAAGGGTGTCGCGTGGCGTGCCGGGAGTCTCGTGGACGAGGTCGACCGAGTGGTAGACGAGTCCTGAGAACTCGTCACCCATTTCATAGTCGACCGGTGAGAACGTCCAGAACACCGCGCCCTTCGGGAGGCGGGAGGTCACGAACATCCGCAGGAGGAGGCGGTTGATCGTTCGGACGGCTCTCAGTCCATGGAAGGGGATGACGAGCGGAGAGAGCACCACGAGTCCTTTAGGCCTGTGGTGCCGCAGAGCCGACGACCGGCGTCCGCGAAGGCGGTCGAGCGCCCGGCGGATGTCGGCGGCGCGCAGGCGCGGAGCCCGCAGTCCCAGCGACTCGATGTAGTACACGTCCCGCGAGGCTGCGAGCCCGCGAGCCAGGTGCTGCTTGTTGGTCCACACCGGGCTGTCGAAGTCGGCGGTCGAAAGAATCACGACCGGGCAGGGGCGGCGCCCGCTCGTCTCGTGTGCGCTAGCCACGGTTCACCCATTCTCGGATCTGGTGACGGAAGCGGGACTCTCCGAAGGTGGCGACGGCGGCGTCGCGCACGTCCGGGACCTCACGCTCGGCGGCCTGCTCGACGGCGGCTCTGAGGTCATGCCTGCCGAGCGACGCCGTGACGGCACCCAGCCCCAACCGCTCGACGCTTTCTCGTGCGCCACCGACGCGGTTGACCACGACCGGGGTCCCGAGGGCCATCGCCTCGACCGGCATGATGCCGAAGTCCTCGACCGGGGGAACACGTACACCAGTGCGGCCTGCATCAGCGCGCGGAGCATCGCGTCGCTGACGTGGCCGAGAAGCCGAACCTCGACGGGCGTGTGCTCCGCCTGATGACGGAGGGCCTTCGCCTGGGGCCCAGCGCCTGCGATGACGACAGGCAGGCCCGTCGCTTCGCCGGCCGTGATGACAGCGTCGAGCCTCTTGTACTCCACCAGACGCGAAGCGCCGAGGAGAAACTGATCCGGGAGCGAGTCGAGGGTCGCGAGCTCGTCCTCCGTGAGCTCGGTTCGCCAGTCCGGGACGGCGGCGATGGCCTCCACGGCGACCGGGGGATAGATCACCTGCGCGTCGCGCTCCCAGGCATGACGCACGCGCTCCTGGACGAAGGCGCTGTTGACCGCCACCTCGCTGACGTGGGCGGCCCGATGTCTGTCCAGGCGGCGCAGCGTGGGCGCGACGGGCCGCACGACCCAGCGGCTTCCGCGGGGATCATGCTCGGTAGCCCAGAGGTATCTCGCGGGCGTGTGGACGTATGCCAGCGTTCGGGCAGCGCGGATCCGCGGGTTGCCGCACACGTGGTGGGCGAAGGAGTGCGAGCTCACGAGCACCCAGTCGACGTCGCCGGGCGTGACCCAGCCGCCGTGCCAGACGGCTGGCATGGCAGGCAGCGACAGTGCCTTGCGCCCGCGCAGGAGCGTTCGGGCGAGGGGCGACTCGATCACGCGCGTGGCGGCGAAACGCCCACCTGAGTTGTCCCAGAGACAGAGCAGCGGTGCTTCGGGGAAGACTGCGGCGAACTGATCCAGGACGTTCTCCGATCCGCCCGTCTTCTCGATCCACTCGTGCACCAGAAGACCTTTAGTAGGCGCCATGCCCCACCACCGCTCGGAACGTCTTGGCGAGGATGATCAGGTCGGTCGCCATCGACCAGTTCTCCACGTAGTACAGGTCCAGCCGCACGCTCTCCTCGAGCGTGAGGTCGTTGCGTCCGCTCACCTGCCACAGGCCGGTCATGCCCGGCTTCACGAGCAGCCGGCGGCCGATCTCGGCGTCGTACTGCGCGACCTCCAGGGGCACCTGCGGGCGGGGACCGACCAGGGACATCGACCCGCCCACGACGTTGAAGAGCTGCGGCAGCTCGTCGAGCGAGTACTTGCGGATGACCCGCCCCACGGCCGTCACCCGGGGTCGTGCTTGGGCTTGTAGAACACCCCGACCTCGCCGCCGAGCACCTCGGCGAGCCGCGCCTCGGCGTCGGCGGCCATGGAGCGGAACTTCAGCATCGTGAAGGGCCGGCCGTCCTGGCCCACACGCTGCTGCCGGAACAGCACAGGCCCTTTGCTGGTCGCCTTGACCGCGACGGCGGTCACGACCAGCGGCACCGAGGTCACCACGACGAGGAGCATCCCGACAACGATGTCGAAGGTGCGCTTGAGCGCGAGCTCGGCACCGGCGAAGCGCGGCGCCTCGACGTACTGCAAGGAGAGCCCGGGTGCCGGGCGCCGGTGCACACGCGAGCCGGCGACGTCGGTGAGTGCCGAGGCGAGCAGCAGGTCGGTCCCGGTGGGTTCGAGGTCCCACGCGAGCCGTTTGAGGATCGCGGGGGTGATCTCGTCGGAGCCGGTGACGAGGACGGCTTCGACGTTGGCCTCGCGCGCCGCGCGGGCGGCGTCGGCGATGGTGCCCACGATGGGTACGCGCCCCGCGAGCGCGTCCTCGTCGCCGTCCGGCACGCAGGCCCCCACCACGTGGTAGGGAGCCCACGCGTTGCGTGTGAGCTCGTTGACGATGTGGGTGACCGTGCCGTGCCCTCCGACGACCAGTGCGCGGGTGCGGGCTCGGCCCTGGGTGCGCTCGGTGACGAGCGTCTGCCGCACGGCCCATCGCCACACCACCAGCAGCGCGCAGCCGGCAGGCAGCGCCAGCGCGACGTATCCGCGGGCGAGCTCGAACTTGGTCAGGTAGGAGACGACCGCGATCAGACCGAAGAAGCCGAGGGTCACGTTCACGACGAGGGCGTACTCGTCCATGCCGGTGCCCATGAGGCGCGGGTCGCGCGTGTCGGCGATGCTGAGCGCGACGAACCAGAGCACGCCGAGGCACACCGAGACGACGACGTAGTCGGCGCTCGTACCCGACATGAGGTAGTCGCCCGGGCGAGCAGGTCGAAGCGCACCAGGTAGGCCATCGTGACGGCGACGGCGATCGCCAGGGCGTCGGCCGCCATGGCGCGCCGACTGATCGACCGCTCCCATGCGGGACGGGCGACGCCCTGCGCCCGCCCACCCCGTACCCCGTGCGGCAGCAGCGATGCAGCCCTGTTCGCCTCGGCGTCGGTCATTGCCCCCATATGTGATCCCCCGTCGACTTAGGCGGCACAGCGCGATGCCTGGGCCCTGGCGGTCGACGACCGCCAGGGCCCAGGCATCGGTGGTCGGTCGTCAGGCGCGCGCGAAGCGGCGACGCCGGGCGGACGCGAGGCCGACGGCGCCGGCGCCGGCCAGCGCGAGCGCTCCGGCCAGTCCGGCGAGCTCAAGGCTCGGCGCACCCGTCCTGGGCAGGGCGTCACCAGCCGCGGACGCGTTCGTGCCGGCCGCGGCGCCCTTGGCGGCCGCAGCGGCACCGTCCGTGGTGATCGTCTGGCGGCTGATCTCCTTGCCGGCGGCGTCGTAGACGGCAAGGTCGCACGTGCCCTCGGCCGCCAGGGTGACCTGGAACGTGGCGACGCCGTTGACGGCCGGCTTGGTCAGCGACTTGGTCCCGGCGATCTGGATCTGCGAGTCGGTCAGTGTCGAGCTCGTGATGGTCAGCGTCAGCTCGTGGTTGCCGACGGGGCCGGTGGCGGTCACGGTGAATGGCGTGCCGACGGAGGGAGCCGAGTCGGAGACGGTGGCGTTGTACTCGGTCGCGGGGTAGGTGTCGGCGACGGCGCTCGCGACGGGCACCGTGGCGAGCGCTCCGGCCAGAACGAGGGTGCTCAACCTGCGGAGGTGGGGCATGGATTCAACTCCTGAACTCGGTGTACATAGGGCTCGACGAGTGCGCATTGCCGAGGCGATACGCGGATGCCCCGCAGTGTTGCCGTCATTTGCGTTTCCGTGGTGCGAGTTGCGCGGTCTGGCGCACCTGTGTCGTGGGGTGACTACTTGTCTCGCCCGTTAGGCTGAGGTCACGCGCACACGGGAGCCCCCAGCGCACCGCAGACCACCCCCAGACCGTTCCCGGAGGTTCTCCGTGCCCACGACTGCGCCGCTTCCGCCCGCGCGCCCGGACTCGCCTGGCTTCGACGAGGCTCCCGGCCGCTACAAGGTCCGCTCCCTCGCGCTGGCCGAGTCCGGCCGCCACCAGATCCGCCTCGCCGAGCACGAGATGCCCGGCCTCATGGCGCTGCGCGCCGAGTTCGGCGAGTCCCAGCCGCTCGCGGGCGCCCGCATCGCCGGCTCGCTGCACATGACGGTCCAGACCGCCGTCCTCATCGAGACGCTCGTCGCGCTCGGCGCCGAGGTGCGTTGGGCGTCGTGCAACATCTTCTCCACGCAGGACGAGGCGGCCGCCGCCGTCGCCGTCGGGCCGCACGGCACGCCGTCGGACCCGCAGGGCGTCCCGGTGTTCGCCTGGAAGGGCGAGACGCTCGAGGAGTACTGGGACTGCACCGAGCAGATCCTCGTGTGGCCGTCGACGAACGGCGAGGAGGGGCGCACCGGCCCCAACATGATCCTCGACGACGGCGGCGACGCGACCATGCTGGTCCACCTCGGGCTGCAGTACGAGCGCGCCGGCGTCGTGCCGCCGAACACGCTGCCGGGCGAGCCCGACCACACGCACGAGATGAACGTCGTGCGCGACCTGCTGCGCCGCGCCCTGGAGGCGGACCCGCTGCGCTGGACCGAGGTCGCCGTCGGCATCAAGGGCGTCACGGAGGAGACGACGACGGGCGTGCACCGCCTGTACCACCTGGCCGAGGCGGGCGAGCTGCTGTTCCCTGCCATCAACGTCAACGACTCGGTGACCAAGTCGAAGTTCGACAACAAGTACGGCATCCGGCACTCGCTGCCCGACGGGATCAACCGCGCCACCGACATCCTCATCGGCGGCAAGGTCGCGTTCGTCGCCGGCTACGGCGACGTCGGCAAGGGCGCCGCGGAGGCGTTCCGCGGCCAGGGTGCGCGCGTCATCGTCTCGGAGATCGACCCGATCTGCGCGCTGCAGGCCGCGATGGACGGCTTCCAGGTCGCCCGCATCGAGGACGTCCTGGACGAGGCCGACTTCTTCATCACGACCACGGGCAACAAGGACGTCGTCCTCGCCGAGCACATCGCGGCGATGAAGGACAAGGCCGTCGTCGGCAACATCGGCCACTTCGACAACGAGATCGACATGGCCGGCCTCGAGCGGGTGCCGGGGATCGTCAAGACCGAGATCAAGCCTCAGGTGCACGAGTGGACGTTCCCGGACGGGAAGTCGGTCATCGTGTTGTCTGAGGGGCGCCTGCTCAACCTGGGCAACGCGACCGGGCACCCGTCGTTCGTCATGTCGAACTCGTTCTCCAACCAGACGATCGCGCAGATCGAGCTGTTCCTCGACGCGGCCAAGCCCGAGGGGGAGCGCACCTACGGGCGCCAGGTGTACCGCCTGCCCAAGGTGCTCGACGAGAAGGTGGCCCGCACGCACCTGGACGCCCTGGGCGTGCGCCTCACGGAGCTGTCGAAGGAGCAGGCCGAGTACATCGGCGTCCCGGTCGAGGGCCCCTACAAGCCGGAGCACTACCGGTACTGACCCGCGCGGCTGTTCGAGGCCGGCCCTGGGGGTGTCGACGCCTGGGGCCGCCGCCTGCGTGCGCGCCCGGGCCGCGTCGTCGTCCTCGGGGCGCGCTGACATCCTGACGCGGCCGCCGCGGGTCCGGCAGGCCGGGGGAGACCCGGCCTGCCGACGATGAGCGCGGCGGGAGCGGAGGCGGGGTGACCGGAGCGACGGGGGTTGTCCCCCCTCCAGCGCGGCGGCGCTCCCCGTGCTGCGCGGGAGGCGAATCGGGGAGGCTGGCAGGGTGAACACGATGATCCCCACCGCCCTGTCCGGCCGCACCTGGCGCGAGTACGGGTATCTGTGGCTCGCGCTGCTGCTCGCGCCGTTCGGGCTGGCGTACTTCCTGCTCGTGCCCGCGACCGCCTCGGGCCTGGTCGTCACGGTGGCGGGACTGTTCGCCCCCGGCGGGCTGGTGCTCGGCGCCCGGGGCTGGGCCGCCGCCTACCGGGGCCTGGCCGCCGGCATGCTGGACGAGCCGATCGCCGACCCGCCCCCGTTCGTGCGGCCGCGCGGCTTCTGGCGCTCGCTGAGCGCGATGCTGTTCGACGGCACCGGGTGGCGGGCGCTGCTGTTCCTGATCGTGGTGTTCCCGCTGTCGATCCCGGCCTTCGTCATCTCGACCACGTTCCTCGCGGTCGGCCTGGGCGGGCTCACCTACGGGGTGTGGTGGCGGTTCTTGCCGTTGCAGACCATGACGGACGGCACGCAGCACCGCGGCTTCTCGATCATGGCGGGTGACTGGTACTGGTTCGCCGACACACCCCCGCGGATCGGCGTCGTCGCGCTCGGCGGGCTCGCGTTCCTCGTCATCTGGCCGTTCCTCAACCGCGGCTTCGCCAGCCTGTTCCGCCTGCTGTCGCGCGGGCTGCTCGGCCCGACGGCGGGCTCGATCCGTGTCGCCCAGCTGCGCGCCTCGCGCGCCGCCGCCGTCGAGGACGCCGAGGCCAGGCTGCGCCGCATCGAACGCGACCTGCACGACGGCACGCAGGCCCGCCTGGTCGCGGTCGCCATGCAGCTGGGCGAGGCACGCGAGCACCTGGCACCGGGCGGCGACCCGGCGCTCGCCGCGGGGCTGATCGACACCGCCCACACCTCCACCAAGGACGCGCTCACCGAGCTGCGCGAGATCGCCCGGGCATCCACCCGCCGGCCCTCGACGACGGCCTCGCCGTCGCGCTCGAGACGCTCGCCGCGCGCACCCCGCTGCCCGTCACGGTCGACGTCGACCCGGCCGTCGAGACCCCCGGCGTGCTGTCCCCTGCGGTGCGGTCGATCGCCTACTACACGGTCGCCGAGCTGCTGACGAACATCGTCAAGCACGCCGGGGCGAGCGGGGCCTACGTGCTCGTCGACCTCCCCGACCCGCACACGCTGCACCTGCGCGTGCGCGACGACGGGTGCGGCGGCGCCGTCGTCGTCACCGGCGGGACCGACGGACGCCGCACCGGCCTGGCCGGGCTCACCGAGCGCGTCGCGACGGTCGACGGCGCGTTCCACCTGACCAGCCCGCCCGATGGCCCTACCGTGGTCGACGTGACACTGCCGACCCAGACGCGCCCATGACCCCACCGCAGGCAGCCGTGCCCGGCGAGGGGACGAGGGCGTCCGCGCACCGGGCACGGGCGTGAACGACGGCGCGCCGACGCTGCGCGTCGTGGTCGCCGAGGACTCGGCGATCCTGCGCGACGGGCTCGTCGCCCTGCTCGCGCGCCGCGGGCACGAGGTGTCGGCGGTGGGCGACGGCGAGGCCCTCGTGCGCGAGGTCGAGCAGCAGGCCACAGCCGGGTCGCTGCCCGACGTCGTCGTCACCGACATCCGCATGCCGCCGACGTTCACCGACGAGGGCATGCGTGCCGCGACGGCGCTGCGCGCGGCGCACCCCGGCCTGCCCGTGCTCGTCTTCTCCCAGTACATCGAGACCCGGTACGCCGGCCAGCTCCTGGCCGCCGGCGCGGGAGGTGTCGGCTACCTGCTCAAGGAACGCGTCGCCGACGTGCGTGACTTCCTCGACGCGCTCGGCCGGGTCGCGGACGGCCAGACCGTGCTGGACCCCGAGGTGGTCACCCAGCTCATGGGGGCGTCGTCGGCGGGGGACCCGGGGCTCGCACGCCTGACGCCACGCGAGCGCGAGGTGCTCGGGCTGATGGCCGAGGGCCGCTCCAACGGCGCGATCGCCGAGCGGCTGTACCTGTCGTACGGCGCGGTCGAGAAGAACGTCGCCTCGATCTTCGCCAAGCTCGGTCTGGAGGCCGACGCCGCGGACCACCGGCGCGTCCTGGCGGTGCTGCGGTACCTGGGCGCCTGACCGCCCGGTGGGGGGACAACCCCCGCCCGGCGCCGGGGGAGGCCGCCCCGGCCGCGGAGGCCCACCGGCTCCCGGATGAACACGCAGGTCAGGAGGCTGGAGGGGACTCGTTCCCCACCAGCCAGGAGCCCACCGATGGCCGTCACCCTGACCCCGCCCGTCCTCGGCGCCGTCGTCCAGCCCCGGCCGGCGCCCGACGTCGTCCGCCCGCGGCCGGCGCCCGACGTCGTCCAGCCCCGGCCGGCACCGGGCGCCGCCGGCCGGCGCGACCGGTTCGTCGACGGCGTGCGGGCGCTGGCGACGCTCGGGATCGTCGCCGTGCACTGGCTCATGCCCGAGGCCACGTGGGACGGGCAGACCCTGGGGATCGGCAACGCCCTCGGCCACGGGAGCGCATGGACGATCACCTGGGTGCTGCAGGTCCTGCCGCTGCTCTTCTTCGCCGCGGGCGCCTCGGCCGCCTACCAGCACACCCGCCTGCCCGGGATCGGGTGGGGCCGCGTGCTCGGCGCGCGGCTGCGCTGCGTCGCCCGGCCCGTGGGCGCGTTCGCCGTGGCGTGGGCTGCCGCGGTCGGCGCGCTGCTCGTCTCCGGCGTGCCCGACGGCGCGGTCTGGCGCCTGGCGACGATGGCGCCGCAGCTCCTGTGGTTCCTCGGGGTGTGGGTGGTGCTCGTCGCGCTCACCCCCGCGCTGCTGCGGGCCTGGCGACGCTGGCGGTGGGGCGCGCTGGGCGTCGCGGTCGCCGCGCCGCTCCTGGTCGACCTGCTGCGCTTCGGCGCCGGGATCGACGCCCTCGGCTGGGCCAACGTGATCCTCGTGTGGGCCGTGCCGTTCCTCGCCGGAGCGGCGTACGCCGACGCGGGAACCGGCCGCGCCCGGCGTACCGCACCGGCCCCGGCACGCCGGCTCGCGCTCGGCGCCACCGCCGTGCTCGCGTTCGCCGCGCTCTGCGCCCTGGTCGTGCTCGGCCCCTACCCGCCGAGCCTGATCGGCATGCCCGGCGACGCGATCTCCAACCTCGCACCGCCGACGGCGCCCGTCGTGGCCCAGTCCGTCATGCAGGTCGCCGTCGTGCTGCTCGCACGGGAGGCGATCACCCGGTGGGCGACCGGGCGCGGCCGCCGCGTCGTCGACACGCTGGCGCGCCGGGCGATGACCGTCTACCTGTGGCACCTCACCGCGATGTTCGCCGTCGTCGCCGGGGTGATGCTCGGGCTGCACGAACGGCTCCCGGAGCCGTGGAGCACCGACTGGTGGTCCACCCGGCCGGTCTGGTTCGGCGCGTTCGCGCTGGCCCTGTGGGGCCTCGTGCGCGTATTCGGCCGGTTCGAGTCCCGGCGGGGGCGCTCGCTGCGCGCCTGAGGCCGCCGCCGCGCAGCGGACCGCGCCTCAGTGGGGCGGATCGGGGATGGCGTAGGGCAGGCGGTGCAGAGCCGCCGCCTGCTCGCCGGCGCGTTCGCGCTCACTCAGGGCGCTCGCCAGCTCGCGGTCCCGGCGCTCGAACAGCACCGCGTGCAGGAATGCCTCGGGCGGCGTCCCCGGGGGTGGGGCGGGGGCGACGTAGGGCTCGACACGCCCGGCGAGGTCGTCGGCGAGCGCGATGCGCGACCCGGGCGCCAGCCGTGGGCCGCGGTCGATCATGCGCCGCGCGGCAAGCGCGAGGCCGTCGGGCAGCCGACGCATGTCGGCGGCCCTGGCCCAACCGGCGAGCTCGGGGGCCATCTGCAGCGGCACCTGCCATCCCCTGCCGCCGCGGATGCGGATCGCATACGTGCCCGCCACGAGGTCGCCGAGGCGCTTGCCCTTGGCGTTGGCGAGCGACACCACCAGCGCCACGCCCCCCAAGGTCATCCACAGCTCCGCCACCCCGACCATCGCCCGGATGAACGCGTGCCGGAACCTGACCGGGCCGCCGTCGTCGCGTACCACGCGAACGCCGGTGGCGAGCTTGCCCAGGGACCGGCCGCGGGTGAGGGTCTCGACCGTGACGGGGACACCGACGAACATCACGACGACGAGCACGATGCCACCCACCTGGGCCCACTGCGCACCGAACGTCTCGAAGGTCAGGCCGCCGAAGAACCCGATGAGCAGGAACGCCACGAACGTCGCCGTCGCGTCCAGCAGGCCACCGAGCGCGCGCGTGACGAACGACGCCGGGCGCGCGTCGAGCACCACTCCCTCCCCGATGAGGATCCCGTCGTACACCCGTGCCTCCCTCGTCGTGCTGTCGCGTGCTCCACGCCTCGGCCGCCTGTGCACGCAGGCGCGGCAGCCGGACGTCCTGTGGCAGGGTAGCGGCCGTGGACCTCGACGCCTTCTCCACCGTGCACACACCGGCGTGGGACCGGCTCGCCGCCCTCGTACGCCGGCGGCGTCTCGACGGCGCCGAGTCGGACGAGCTGGTGCGCCTCTACCAGGAGGTCGCCACGCACCTGTCGACCGTCAGGTCGGCCGCACCCGACCCCGTGCTGGTGACACGCCTGAGCGACCTGCTCACACGCGCCCGCGCCCGCATCGCCGGTGCTCACGAGCCCGCGTGGGCCGACATCGTGCGCTTCACCGTCGTGACCGTGCCGGCCGCACTGTACCGGGTGCGGTGGTGGACGCTCGGCGTCGTCGTCGCGTGCCTGGCCGTCGCCGTCGTCGTGGGGGTGCACGTCGCCACCGACCCTGACGCGCTCGCCGCCATGGGTACCCCCGCCGAGCGCGAGGCGTACGTGCGCGAAGCTTTCGTGGCGTACTACGACCCACGTGCGTCGTTCGCGGCGATGGTGTGGACCAACAACGCCTGGCTGAGCGCGCAGGTGATCGCGCTCGGCGTGACGGGCATCGGCCCCCTCTACGTCCTGGCCGAGAACGCGATCAGCGTCGGCGCGACGGGCGGCATGATGGCCGCCTATGGCGAGCTCGACACCTTCCTCCAGCTCATCGCGCCGCACGGGCAGCTGGAGCTGACGGCGGTGTTCGTGGCGGGAGCGGCCGGGCTGAGGACCTTCTGGGCGATCGTCGACCCCGGGCCGCGCAAGCGGTCGCTCGCGCTCGCGCAGGAGGGCCGCGCGCTGGTGACGTGCGCGATCGGGCTCGCGGGGGCGCTCGCGGTGTCCGGACTGATCGAGGGCTTCGTCACAGGCTCGGGCCTGGCGTGGTGGCTCAAGATCGCGATCGGGACGGTCGCGCTCGCGGGCTTCTGGGCGTACGTCCTGCTGCTCGGCCGCCGTGCCGTCCGGGCCGGTGCGACGGGCGACCTGAGCCAGGATCAGGCGGGCGCGGTGACCCCGACGGCGGGCTGACCGCGCGTCACAGGCGACCCGCCGCCTTCAGCGACAGATAGGTGTCCGCCAGCGCGGGGGGCAGCGTCTCCGGGAGAGCCTCCACCACCTGCGCGCCGTGGCGGCGCAGCACCGCCGCCACGGCCGCGTGCTCCAGGTCGCCACGGGCGGCGGCGGCGGCGTCGTAGACCGACACCGAGTCGCGGCCCGCGCGCAGCGCCGCCACCTCGGCGTCCGCAACTCCCGCGACCACCACCTGGTGCGTTCCTGCGAGCTGGTCGACGACGCCGAGCAGCCCGTTCTCGACCGCCGCCGGGTCGAGCGCGGTGAGCAGCACGACGAGCGCCCGCTGCGACACGTGCGTGCGGACCTGGCCGACCAGCCCCGGCCAGTCGGTCTCCAGCAGCCGGGGCTCGACGCCCGCGAGCGCGTCGGCCAGCTCGGGCAGGAGGCGCCGTCCCGAGGCGCCGGCGACGCGGGCGCGCAGCGTGCGGTCGAACGCGAGAACCTGGACGCGGTCGCCCGCCCGGTCGGCGAGCGCGGCGAGCAGGAGCGCTGCCTCGATCGACGCGTCGAGGCGCGGTGAGCCGGTGCCACCCGCCCCGCTGCCGATGCGCGTGGCGGAGGTGCGGCCCGAGTCGAGCACGATCAGCACGCGCCGGTCGCGCTCCGGCCGCCAGGTGCGCACGACGACGTCGGCGCGGCGCGCGGTGGCCCGCCAGTCGATCGAGCGCACGTCGTCGCCGACGACGTACTCGCGCAGCGAGTCGAACTCGGTGCCTTCACCGCGCACCTGCACCGCGGAGCGGCCGTCCATCTCGCGCAGCCGTGCGAGCCGCGAAGGCAGGTGGCGCCGGGAGGAGAACTCGGGCAGGACGCGCAGCCGTGCGGGCACCGCGAGCGTGGCCTGCCGTGCCGCCAGCCCGAGCGGGCCGAAGGAGCGCACCGTGACGGGTCCGGCGGCACGGTCACCGCGCCGGGTGGGCAGCAGCGGCGTGGCGAGCCGGGCGCCGTCCCCGTCGCGCAGCCTGACGTGGTGGCGTGCGGTGCGGACGGTTCTCGCGGCCGCGGCACCGACGGCGGCACCTGCTGCGTCGCCGCCCTCGGCCGACGCGGCGCCGACGGCGACCGACGGCGGCCACGCGTCGCGCACGAGCGCGCGCAGCGTGCGCCCGCCCAGGTTGACCACCGCGATCTCGGACGTCGCACCCTGCCCGAGCCGGACGGAGGGTGGGACGTGCCGCGTCAGCTCGACCCGCCGCGGGGACGCGGCGATCAGGGCGTCGGCGACGCAGGCGACGACGACGAACCCGGCCCACGCCACGACGGTTCCCGGCACGGGCCACAGGGCCACGGGCACGAGCCCGGCGACGGCGAGCAGCACGGCCCGGCCGGTGATCGTCACCGGGGTACCGGGACCGTCGCCAGGACCGAGGACAGGATGGTCTCGGCCGTCACGCCCTCCAGCTCGGCTTCGGGGCGAAGCTGGACCCGGTGGCGCAGCGTCGGGTGAGCCAGCGCCTTGACGTCGTCGGGCGTGACGTAGTCGCGCCGGTTGAGCCACGCCCAGGCGCGTGAGGTCGCCAGGAGCGCGGTGGCACCGCGTGGCGAGACGCCCAGCGAGAGCGACGGCGACTGGCGCGTGGCCCGGCACACGTCGACGGCGTAGCCGAGCACCTCGGGGGCGACGGCGACGTGGCGCACCTGTGCGCGCGCGGCCGCAAGGTCGCCCGCTCCCGCGACGGGGCGGATCCCGGCCGCGGCCAGGTCGCGCGGGTCGAAGCCGGCGGCGTGCCGGGCGAGGACCTCGATCTCCTGCTCACGCGGCGGGACGTTGAGCACCACCTTCAGCAGGAAACGGTCGAGCTGTGCCTCAGGCAGCGGGTAGGTGCCCTCGTACTCGACCGGGTTCTGCGTCGCGACCACCACGAACGGGTCGGGCAGGGCCCGGGGCTGACCGTCGACGGAGACCTGACGCTCCTCCATGGCCTCGAGCAGCGCCGCCTGCGTCTTGGGAGGTGTGCGGTTGATCTCGTCGGCGAGCAGCAGGTTCGTGAAGACGGGGCCCTCGCGGAACGAGAACTGCGCGGTGCGCGTGTCGTAGACGAGCGAGCCGGTGACGTCGCCCGGCATGAGGTCGGGGGTGAACTGCACGCGCTTGGTGCCCAGGTCGAGCGATGCGGCCAGGGCGCGGACGAGCAGCGTCTTGGCGACGCCCGGCACGCCCTCCAGCAGCACGTGGCCCTGGCACAGCAGCGCGATCAGCAGGCTCGTGACGGCGCCGTCCTGGCCGACGACGGCCTTGCCGACCTCGGCGCGCACCCCGGTGAGAGCGCGCCGCAGGTCGGGCTCGCCGGACGTCGGCCCGGTGACGACAGGTCCGGCGACGACAGGCCCGGCGACGACAGGCCCGGCGACGACGGGCCCTGTGACGACCGGCCCGGCGGGCGGTGCCACCGGCGCGAGCGCGGGCGCCTGCGCCACCGGGGCAGGCCCGGGGCCGGTGGCTGCCGTCGGCGGGACGCCGGCCGGTGCCGTGACGGGTCCGCCCGGATGCGCCGGCTGGGGTCGGTCTGCCCGCCCGCCGGGCGGGTGATGTACTCGTCGGGGGTGGTCACTGTCGGTGAACCTCGCTCTCCAGGTCGTCGAGCCGGCGTGCGAGCGCGGCGAGCGCGGCGTCGTCGGCGGGTGGCGGTCCGTACATCAGGTCCCGGACTTCGTGGGGGTCGCGCGTGCTCGCCTGCGCGACGGCGTCGACGAGCGTCGTGGCTCCGGCGCCGCGCGAGACGCCGAGACGTCCGGCCATGCGGTCGGCTGCGGCGGCGCGCAGCGCGGCGGCGGCGTGCCCGCGGGCCCGGGCTCGCCGGTACAGCCGTCCGCGCCCGCGCGTCGTCTCGGCGGCCGGGACGACGACGGGCAGGTCTTCGGCGACGAGCGGTCCGAGCCTGCGCGCGCGCCATGCCGCGGCGACCACGGCGCACAGCAGGGCCCACAGCGCGATCACGCCCGCCCAGCGGGGCAGGACGCCGCCCTGCGCGCTCACCCCCTCGCCGGTGGTGGTGTCGAACGGATCGGGAACGAACCACACCAGGCGCTCGTTCGCGCCGAGCAGCCGCAGCGCGAGCGCCGCATTGCCCTGTGCGGTCACGCTGTCGTTGCGCAGCAGCGCCGGGTCGCCGACGGCGGTCACGTTCCCGCGGCCCGTGCGGGAGGCGTCGAGGTGCGCGAGGCCGACGCCGTCGCCGGCCGGATAGCAGGCGGTCACGGTCTCGTCGAGAACCAGCAGCGGGGCGTACAGGCGCACCGTTCCGGCCGCCTGGGCGGCGGGGTCGTCGCAGCCCGGTGCGAGGTCACCGCCGTCGGCCTGGACCGACAGGCCGACGGTGCCGTCGGTCGCGAGGTCGAGGAGGGTTCCGCCGGGGGCGACCAGCACGACGTCGGCGGGCACCTGCGCGATCGCCTCGGCCTGCTCGGTGGTCAGCAGCGGCGCGGGTGCGACCAGGAGGGTCGTCCCCGGCGCGGCGGCGCGCACGGCCTCGTCGACGGTGGTCACGTGCCGCACGTCCACACCCTGGCGCCGCAGCACCTGCGCCAGCGCGCGCGAGCCGTCGGGTGCGACCGAGTCGGGCGAGTACGCCGCGGTCGTGGTGGTGGGGCGAGCGACCGCGAGGACGGCGACCACCAGTGCGAACAGTGCCAGCACCAGCAGCGTCCAGCGGACGCGGCGCCAGCGTCGCCCGGCGCGGTCGAGGGCCGTGGTCCGATCCCCGACGACGGCGGTCACGTCGGTCCCCGTCCGTCCAGGGACGCGCCTGCGCCGGTCAGGGCGTCGGCCGTGGCGCGCAGAGGGCCCACCCGTGCGGCTCCGACGGCGACGTCGAGCTCGCGCACGGACGCGGCGTCGGCGGGCCCGGCGCCGTGCTCCCCGTAGACGACGTCGTCGAACAGCGTGGCGCCCGCGTGCAGGGGTGCGTCGAGTGCCGGCAGGCGGGCCGTGGCCGCCTGTGCGGCCTCCTGCGCGGTGCGGCCCGGCTGCACGTCGAGCACCGTGCGCTCCTCGAGCCCGCGCACGACGGCTCGGAACCCGTCGGCGACGGCCGTCGACCAGTCGCCGCGTGCGGCTGCGGCGTCGGCCGCCGCGCGCAGCTGGGCGGCGGTGCGGGTGTCGTCGGGCGCGACCAGGGGCGCGGCACTCGCGCGCGTGCGCGCGAGCCGGACGGGTCCGGTGACCCAGCGGGCCACCAGGAGCACCGCTGCGACGACGACGACGGTGCCCAGCAGCACCGGCCACGAGGGGGCGGTGAGCGCCGGGATGCCGTCGAACAGCCCCATGAACCACTCCCAGAGCCGCCGGAGCAGCGACGACTCGGTCGCGTACTCGGACCGCGACAGCTCCTCGACCAGCCAGCGGCGCGCCGTGTCGCGGTCGGGGACGACAGGCACGTCTGTCAGGACGATCCCGGCGAGAGTGAGCGGCACCCGCACCGACTCAGTCCCCCGGGCGGCGGCGGTCGCCGCGAGCGTGACGTCGAGACCTTCGCGACGCATGCGCAGGTCGATGTACATCAGCGAGACCACGCCGGCGAGGAAGATCGTCGAGATGGCCGTGCTGATCACCGTCGTCACGACGGTGGTGACGAAGACCGCCATGCCCACCGACTGGGACGAGAGGGACGCGACGCCGCCGACGACGCCCAGCGCCCCGGCGATGATCTGGGCGATCACCGAGACGATGACGTAGGCGAGCAGGTAGATGCCGAAGGTCCTCCAGAACGAGCGTCGCGTCAGGATCCAGGCGCGGCGCACGGTCGCCCACAGCGGTGCGCGTTCGAGCGCGAGCGCGGGTGGGACGAGCAGCAGCCGTATGCCGAGCCATGCGAGCACCGCGACGGTGCCCAGGAGCATGGGGATCACGACCAGCACCGCGAGCGCGGTCGACGCCTGCTCCGCCGCGATGGTCAGCAGGAAGGTGACGAACAACAGCACGCAGCCGACGACGAGCAGCGCGACGGTCTGAAGGAGCGACCAGGCGAGCAGCAGCCACACGCGTGGCCCGACGCGGGCCCAGACGTCACGCACGCTGGCCTTCTCGCCGAGCACCGAGCGGCTCACCGAGACCGTGAGGATGCCGTTGACGATCGGCCCGGCGAGAAGGAACGCCAGGGCGGCCCCGGACGTCGTCGCGTACAGGCGGGCCACCTCGCCCGCGCCGAAGCCGAAGAGGTCCTCCGTCTCGCGCAGACCCGGGTCGGAGAAGACCGGGGAGAGAAAGCGCGTGAACGGCGCGACGAGCAGCTCGCCGACGAGCACGCCGACGACGGTCGCGGCCAGGATGACGAGGAAGGCCAGCCCGAGCATGACGGCGGGGTTGTGCCGCACCGCTCCGAACGCGCCGTCGTAGATCTCACCAAGCGTCAGAGGCCGCAGCGGGACGATGCCGGGCCGGTCGGCCGGAGGGCGGTAGGGCGACGGTCCGGCCGGGCTGCCGTAGGGCGAGCGTGCCTGCGCCGACGCCGCCCCGTAGCGCCCGTAGCGCGGCACGTCGCCCCAGCCGGCGGGCGGCGGGACGGATCCAGGGTCGGGCGGCACTGGTCGGACGTCGTCAGGTTGCTGCGGCGTGCTCATGCTCTCCCCGTGTGGACGTGCAGTCGTGCGGCCACGATAGCGTGCCACCCCAGGTCACCGGCCGCCGTCCACAGGCTTCGCCTGGCAGACTGACCACATGAAGTCGCGTGTGCTTGTGGTCGATGATGACACCGCCCTGGCCGAGATGATCGGCATTGTGCTGCGCGCCGAGGGATTCGACCCGGTCTTCTGCGCCGACGGAGACGGTGCGCTCGCCGCCTTCCGCGCGACGCAGCCCGACGTGGTGCTGCTCGACCTCATGCTCCCCGGGAGGGACGGCACCCAGGTGTGCCGCGAGATCCGCGCCGAGTCGGGCGTGCCGATCATCATGCTCACGGCCAAGAGCGACACCGTCGACGTCGTGCTCGGCCTGGAGTCGGGCGCCGACGACTACGTGCCCAAGCCCTTCAAGCCCAAGGAGCTCGTCGCCCGCATCCGCGCACGCCTGCGACGCACGGAGGACCCGGGCCCCGAGCGGCTTCTGGTCGGCGACGTCGAGATCGACGTGACGGGCCACGCCGTGACGCGCGACGGCGTCCGCATCAGCCTGACGCCCCTGGAGTTCGACCTGCTCGTCGCGCTGGCCCGCAAACCGTGGCAGGTCTTCACCCGTGAGGTGCTGCTGGAGAAGGTCTGGGGCTACCGGCACTCGGCCGACACGCGCCTGGTCAACGTGCACGTGCAGCGCCTGCGCTCCAAGGTCGAGCGTGACCCGGAGAACCCGGAGATCGTGCTGACCGTCCGCGGCGTCGGCTACAAGGCGGGCGCCCCCACGTGACCGCGGCGGCGACGGGCTCGGCATCGCCCCGGGGCCGCGTCTGGGCCGTCGGCGTGCTGTGGCGGCGGGTGCGCGTGTCGGTCGCCCGGCAGTCCCGGGCGACGGTCTACCGCTGGCGCTCGTCGATGCAGGTGCGCGTGGTGACCTCGGCGCTCGCCGTCGGCGTCGTCGCGGTCGCGGCCATCGGCGGGTTCCTGTCGATCTCGGTGCGCGACGGACTCTTCGAGCAGCGTGTCTCCCAGCTCGACATCGAGTCGGCGCGCTCGGCGGCCGCGGTGCGCGAGGCGCTCGCGTCGTCGCCCGTGACGTCGAGCGCCGACGTGCAGGCCCTGATCATCACGCTCGCCGACCCGCAGCGGAACGGCGCCGCGAGCGCTCGCGGCTCGATGTTCGCCTCGGCGGGAGACACCCCGGCAGCGGCGCTCAACGACATCGCCTTCCCGCAGGGCATGGCGCGCAGCGGGCTCGTCTCGTCGCAGCTGCGCAGCGCCACGCTCACGTCGGAGCACCAGAAGTGGCAGTCGGTACGCATCCCCGCCGATCTCGCCTACTCGGGCCGTGACGAGCCGGGCGTCGTGTTCGGCTCGGTGGTCGACGTGCCGACGGCCGGCCGGTTCGGCTTCTACACGCTCTACTCGCTCCAGCCCGAGCAGGAGACGCTGCGGTTCGTGCAGCGCACGCTCGCGCTCGGCGGCCTGGCGATCCTCGCGCTCATCGGCGTCATCACCTGGCTGGTGACCCGCCAGGCGGTCACCCCGGTGCGGCGTGCCGCGGCCACGGCCGCGCGGCTCGCCGACGGGCACCTGTCCGAGCGCATGCCGGGCAAGGGCTACGACGAGATGGCGACCCTTGCGCGCACCTTCAACGAGATGGCCGCGTCGCTGCAGGACCAGATCCGCCGGATGGAGGAGCTGTCCGCCGCCCAGCGGCGGTTCGTCTCCGACGTCTCGCACGAGCTGCGCACCCCGCTGACCACCATCCGCATCGCCGGCGAGGTCATCCACGCCTCGCGGGACGAGCTCGACGACGGGGCGCGCCGTTCCGCGGAGCTGCTCCAGCAACAGCTCGACCGCTTCGAGGAGCTGCTCGCCGACCTTCTGGAGATCTCCCGGTTCGACGCCGGGGCAGCCGTGCTCGACGTCGAGCAGCGTGACCTGGAGGGCGTCGTCGCGGCCGTCGTCGACACGGCCACCCCGCTCGCGGAACGCAAGGGCGTGTTCCTGTCGGTCACGTTGCCCGAGGAGCCGGCGGTCGCCGACGTCGACCCGCGACGCGTCGAGCGGATCCTGCGCAACCTGGTGGTCAACGCCGTCGAGCACGCGGAGGGCAAGCCCGTGGAGATCACGGTGGGCGCCAACGCCAACGCGGTGGCCGTCGTCGTCCGCGACCACGGCATCGGCATGACCCACGACGAGGTGGCGCACGTGTTCGACAGGTTCTGGCGTGCCGACCCGGCGCGCGCTCGCACCTCGGGCGGGACCGGCCTCGGGCTGGCGATCTCGCTCGAGGACGCCCGCCTGCACGCCGGCCGGCTCGAAGCCTGGGGCAAGCCCGGCGCGGGCGCGAGCTTCCGGCTCACGCTGCCGCGCCGCGCGGGCCTGCCGGTCGACGACCCGCCGCTGCCGCTCGTGCCCGAACCGCGTGCGCTGCCCCACCTGCCCACGGGGCAGATCCCCGTCGTCGTGTCCGCCGAGGGCCCCACGCCGACGGCGATCCCGGACCTGAGCGCGCTGCCGCTCGACGACATCGGGCAGGTGCGCCCGTGATCGGCCGGCGCGTGCGGGCCGCGGCCGCGGGGATCGCCGTGGCGGCGCTCGCGGCCGGGTGCGCGACGATTCCTGTCGCGGGCCGGGTCCGCGACGGTGGCTCCGAGGTC
This sequence comes from Xylanimonas allomyrinae, assembly GCF_004135345.1. Taxonomy (NCBI): domain Bacteria; kingdom Bacillati; phylum Actinomycetota; class Actinomycetes; order Micrococcales; family Promicromonosporaceae; genus Xylanimonas; species Xylanimonas allomyrinae. The sequence continues at coordinate 1,924,715 of NZ_CP035495.1, read as the reverse complement.
TCCCGCGGCGTCGACGTCGGCTTCATCGCCACGAGTCCCGCCTTCGACGCCGACCCGGACGCGATCGTGCGGGGCTTCCTGCTCGCGGCGCAGGCCGGCCCGACGTCGACGACGCCGTTCAGCGTGGCGCGCGAGTACCTGGCCTCGTCGGCGGTGACGGAGTGGCGGCCCTACGCCCAGGTCGTCGTGCTCGACGGTCCCGTGCAGCTGAGCACGCCCGAGAGCCTCGACCAGCAGCCCGATCGTGCCGTCGTGCACGCCTCGGGGACGGTCGTGGCCTCGCTCGACGAGCGCGGCGCGTTCACCGAGGAGCCCGTGCCGACCACCAAGGACACGACGTTCGAGCTGACGCGCGAGGGCGGTCAGTGGCGCATCACCTCGCTCGAGGACGGCCTGCTGGTGCCGGCCCAGGTGTTCAACGCGACCTACCACCGCACACGCCTGTACTTCCCGACGCCCGACCTGAAGAACTGGGTGCCCGACGTGCGCTGGTTCCCGCAGCAGACGTGGCGCACCAACGCCGTCCAGGAGATCCTCGCGGGACCGCCCGAGTGGCTCGGGGCGGCCGTCACGTCGCTGCTGCCGGCAGGCACGGCGCTCGCGCTCAACTCGGTCACCGAGGGACCCGACGGCAACCTCCAGGTCCCGCTCACCGAGCAGGTCGGCGAGGCCTCGGGCGAGGCGCGCGGGCTGTTCGCGGCCCAGCTGCGCGCGACGCTCTCCGACGGCGTGAGCGAGGGCGTGGGCGTCACCCTGCTCGACCGCAACGGCCCGATCGTGCCGCCCGACGACGTCGAGCTGCCGAGCCTGCCGCGCACCACCGGGCAGGCGCTCGTGCTGCGCGACGGCAAGCTCTGGTCGCTCGCGGGGCGTGAGCTGGTGGAGTCCGACGTCGCGGCGAACCTCGACGGGCTCGACCCGACGGCGCTCGCGCTCGGCTCCGGCGCCAGCACGGTCGTCGTGCGCGACGGGTCGACGCGCATCGTGCGCGTCACGGGCGACCGTGCCGTGCTGCTGGAGGGCGCGGACCTGCTCGCGCCGTCGGTCGACCGGTTCGGGGTGACGTGGAGCGGTGAGCGCGCCGGGCCCGTGGAGGCCGTCCTGCCGACCGGTGGCCGCTACTCGGTGGCGGCGCCGTGGCTCGAGGACCGCACCGTGACGTCGCTGAGCGTCGCACCGGACGGCGCCCGGCTGGCCGTGGTCTCGACGGGACCGGGCGGCCCTGCCGTCCAGGTCGCGGGCATCGTGCGCGACCAGCGCGGCGTCCCGACGGCGCTCGCGACGCCCGTGACGGTCGGGCAGTCGGTGGGTGACGTGTCGCAGGCCGTGTGGCAGGACGAGGCTGCCCTCGCGCTGCTGGGCCAGGAGGACGGCGCCGTGGTGTACCTCGCGGGCGTGGGCGGTCTGGCCGGCTCGGCCGGCGGTCTCGCTCGCCGTCTGAGCGGGGTGAGCTCGCCGACGTCGCTCAGCGCCACCGTCGGCACGGGGTCGGTGCTTGCGCTCGACGGCCAGGGGGTGCTGTACCTGCACCAGTCCTCGGCGGTCTGGCCCGTGGTCGCGCAGGGCGTGACCCTGGCGGCCTTCCCGGGCTGACCGGGTCGACCCGGACGGGTTGTCCACAGGGCGCACGGGGAGGGCCGCGGGGGCGCCACGATGCGTGCATGCCCAGCCCCGTCGTCGCGCTGCTGCGCGAGCTCGCCCGCGTCGTCGTCCCTGTCGAGTGCCCCGGGTGCGGCGCGACCGACGTGCCGTGGTGCGGGCCGTGTGCCGAGAGCTTCGGTCAGGACCCGGTCCGCGTCGAGCGCGACGTGCCGCGGCTCGACCGCGTCGACGGCGTCGGCCCGCTGCCCGTGTGGGCGCTCACCCGCTACGAAGGTCCTGTGCGCGGGGTCGTGGTCGCGTGGAAGGACCGCGCCCGCTCGGACCTCGACACCGTGCTGGTGCGGGCCGCGGCCCGCGCCGCGGCGGGCCTTGCGCCCACGCTGCACGACGTCGTCGGACGCCGTCCGCTGCTGGTCGTGCCGGCGCCGTCGAGCCCCGCCTCGCGGCGTGCCCGCGGGCGTGACCACCTGGCGCCCCTCGCGCGCGTGGTCGCGGCGGCCGTGGGCGGCGCCGTCGCGCCCGCGCTGCGCCGGGGTCGCGGGGCCGACCAGGTCGGGCTCGGCGCGAGGGCGCGTGGGGCGAACGTGACCGTGAGGGCCGACGTCCGCGCGCTCGCGGCCGCGGGCCGGCGCACGGGTCGCGGTGGCGCACCTGCCTGCCTGCTGGTCGACGACGTCGTCACCACGGGCGCGACGCTCGCCGCCTCGGAGCGATGCCTGGAGGCGGTGGGGGCGGACGTCGTCGGCGCGTTCGTGCTGGCCGCGACACCGCCGCCGGGGCGCTTCGCGGATCTGCATGCGCCACGCGCCCCGTAGCGCTGTTGCAGAGCCGTGACCGGGGCTAGCCTGGGGTCTCACCGAGGGTGCCAACCACACCCACGGTCAGCCGCTGGCCCGAGTTCGGGCGCGTCTTGGAGGTGGTGCCGTCACGGGCATCCGGTGACCGGATGCCGCCGAACCACACCGGGCGCCCGTGGGCGGGCGCCCTCCCGAAGAAGGGAGCTACACGATGGAGATCGTTGTCGCCGGAAGGCACACGGAGGTGCCGGAGCGTTTCCGCCGCCACGTGGAGGACAAGCTCGCCAAGGTCACACAGCTTGCGCCGCTCGCGCAGCGCGTGGACGTCGAGGTCACGCACGAGAACAACCCCAAGCTGTCCGACGTGCGCGAGCGCGTCGAGCTCACCGTGCGCGCCAAGGGACCCGTGATCCGCGCGGAGGCCGCGGCGGACGACCGCTACGGCGCCCTCGACCTCGCCATCGACAAGCTGGTCGAACGGCTGCGCCGCAGCCGGGACCGCCGCAAGGACCACCGCCGCAGCTACGTCCTCGCTCCCGTGGACGTCCGCCCCTACGACGCGGTGAAGGATGTCGAGCCTGAGCCTGCCGAGCCGTCCACCTCGCTGGTCGCCGACGGCGAGGCCGTCGAGCACCAGCTTGGCGACTCGCCCGTGGTGATCCGTCAGAAGCTGCACTCGGCGGACCCGCTGACGGTTGACGACGCGATCTACGAGATGGAGCTCGTGGGCCACGACTTCTTCCTGTTCATCGACAAGGAGTCGGCGCGGCCGTCGGCGGTCTACAAGCGCAAGGGATGGACGTACGGAGTCGTCCAGCTCGACCAGCAGTGCGAGGGCCTCCTTCCGGTGAGCGAGCTGACCTGACCGGCAGCACGGCGACCGATGTCGGTGGCGGCGGGCACCATGGAACGGTGACCGCCGCCACTGTCGTCTCCACGCCGGTCGCGCCCGCGCGGGCGCGACCCGACCGCCTGTCGCGCGCGCAGGCCCGCCGCGTGGCGCTCGCCGCGCAGGGCCTGCACCGGGCGCGGACCGGTGGCAGCGGGCCTGGCCTGCGGCAGGTGACGGCGGTCGTGCGCCGCCTCGGCCTGCTGCAGATCGACTCGGTCAACGTGCTCGCGCGCGCCCACCTCATGCCGGCGTTCTCGCGGCTCGGGCCCTACGACGTCGGGCTGCTCGACCGGCTGTCGTCGCGCACCCCGCGCAGGCTCGTCGAGGCGTGGGCGCACGAGGCGTCGTTCGTCCCCGTCGAGACGTGGCCTCTGCTCGCATGGCGGCGGCGAGCGGTCCGCGACCACGCCTGGGGCAGCATCGCCTCCGCGGCCGAGCGGCATCCCGCCGAGCTCGCGGCGGTGCGCGCGATCCTCGCCGAGCGCGGCCCCGTGACCTCGGCGCAGGTCCACGCGCTGCTCGCCGAGGGCGGTGCGGGCGGGAGGCCCGCCACGGACGAGTGGGGCTGGAACTGGTCGGCGGCCAAGCGAGTCCTCGAGCACCTGTTCTTCACCGGCGAGGTGGTCTCGGCCGGGCGGTCCGCACAGTTCGAGCGGCGCTACGACCTGCCCGAGCGCGTACTGCCGCGCTCCGTGCTCGATGCGCCGCCCGTGACCGACGCCGAGGCGATCCGCGGGCTGGTCGAGGTCGGCGCCCGTGCCCACGGCGTCGCCACGCTGCGCGACCTGCGTGACTACTTCCGGCTGAGGCGCGGGGTCACCAACGCCCTCGTCCCGGCCGCGGTCCGCGAGCTCGTCGAGGACGGCGTGCTCGTGCCGGTCGAGGTCGAGGGCCTGCGTGGCCCGTGGTACCTGCACCGCGACGCCGCGCTGCCGCGTCGCGCCGACGGTGCCGCGCTCCTGAGCCCGTTCGACCCGCTGGTGTTCGAGCGCACCCGGCTCGAAGAGCTGTTCGGCACGACCTACCGCATCGAGATCTACGTCCCGGCGGCCAGACGCGTCCACGGGTACTACGTGCTGCCGTTCCTGGAGGGCGAGCACATCACGGCACGCGTCGACCTCAAGGCCGATCGCCGTGCGGCAGGGGGCGGAGTCCTGCGTGTGCAGTCCGCGCACGGCGAGCCGGCGGCACCGGGGGACCGGGGTGCGACGGCGCACCGGCTGGCCGCCGAGCTGCGGGCGATGGCGGGGTGGCTGGGCCTCGCCGACGTCGTCGTCGCGCCGGCGGGGACCTCGCTCCCGAGCTTGCGGGGGCGCTGGGCCGTGGCTGACGCCGGAGCGCCGAGGTGGCGACGCGACGTGCGACACGGGAGGGACGATCGTTTCTCCCAGGGGCGAACCCGAGCCGACGTCCCGGGGGCCGGGCCTAGGATGGCCGAGGGTGTGACCAAAGGAGCGGCGATCTGTCGCGTCCGCGACATGACATAGGAGAACGCGTGCCTGCGATCCTCGAGAAGGTGCTCCGGCTCGGCGAGGGCCGGGTCCTGAAGAAGCTGCACGGGCTGGCCCAACAGGTCAACGCCCTCGAGCAGGGCTTCACGGACATGAGCGACGAGGAGCTCCGGGAGGAGACCGCCCGGTTCAAAGAGCGCCTCACCCACGGCGAGACGCTCGACGACCTCCTGCCCGAAGCGTTCGCCACGGTGCGTGAGGCCGCACGACGTACGCTCGGCCAGCGTCACTTCGACGTGCAGCTCATGGGCGGCGCCGCCCTGCACCTGGGCAACATCGCCGAGATGAAGACCGGTGAGGGCAAGACGCTCGTCGCCACCACGGCCGCCTACCTCAACGCCCTGGAGGGCAAGGGCGTCCACGTCGTCACCACCAACGACTACCTGGCCAAGTACCAGGGCGAGCTCATGGGCCGCGTCTACCGGTTCCTCGGGATGACCGCGGGTGTCATCCTCACGGGCCAGACGCCGGCCGAGCGCCGCGAGCAGTACGCGTGCGACATCACGTACGGCACCAACAACGAGTTCGGCTTCGACTACCTGCGCGACAACATGGCGTGGTCGACCGACGACCTGGTGCAGCGTGGCCACCACTTCGCCATCGTCGACGAGGTCGACTCGATCCTCATCGACGAGGCCCGCACCCCGCTCATCATCTCGGGTCCCTCGTCGGGCGACGCCAACCGCTGGTACACGGAGTTCTCCAAGGTGGTGCGCCGGCTCAACGCGGGCGCCGACTACGAGGTCGACGAGAAGAAGCGCACCGTCGGCGTCCTCGAGCCCGGGATCGCGAAGATCGAGGACTACCTCGGGATCGACAACCTCTACGAGTCGCTCAACACGCCGCTCATCGGGTTCCTCAACAACGCGATCAAGGCCAAGGAGCTGTTCAAGCGCGACAAGGACTACGTCGTGCTGAACGGCGAGGTCATGATCGTCGACGAGCACACGGGGCGCATGCTCCCCGGCCGCCGCTACAACGAGGGCATGCACCAGGCCATCGAGGCGAAGGAGGGCGTCGCGATCAAGGCCGAGAACCAGACCCTCGCCACGATCACCCTCCAGAACTACTTCCGCCTCTACGACAAGCTCTCGGGCATGACCGGTACGGCCGAGACCGAGGCCGCCGAGTTCCAGGGCACCTACAAGATCGGCGTCGTTCCGATCCCGACGAACCGCCCGATGATCCGCATCGACCAGCCCGACCTCGTCTACAAGAACGAGGAGGGCAAGTTCGCCGCCGTCGTCACCGACATCGTCGAGCGGCACGCCAAGGGCCAGCCCGTCCTGGTCGGCACCACGTCCGTCGAGAAGTCGGAGTACCTGTCGGGCCTGCTGCGCAAGGCGGGCGTGCCGCACTCGGTGCTCAACGCCAAGGAGCACGAGCGGGAGGCGTCCGTCGTGGCGCTGGCCGGCCGCAAGGGCGCCGTCACCGTCGCGACCAACATGGCCGGCCGTGGTACCGACATCATGCTTGGCGGCAACGCCGAGTTTCTCGCGGTGCAGAAGATGGCCGAGCGCGGGTACGACGCCGTCGAGCGCGCCGAGGAGTACGAGGACGCGTGGCCCGGCATCCTCGAGGAGGCCAAGGCGGCCGTCGCGGCAGAGCACGACGAGGTCACCGGGCTCGGCGGCCTGTACGTGCTGGGCACCGAGCGGCACGAGTCGCGCCGCATCGACAACCAGCTGCGCGGCCGGTCCGGCCGTCAGGGCGACCCGGGCGAGTCCCGGTTCTACCTGTCGATGCAGGACGACCTGATGCGCCTGTTCAACTCGGGTCTGGCCGAGTCGATGATGAACCGCGCCGGGTTCCCCGACGACGTCCCGCTCGAGTCGAAGATGGTCACGCGCGGCATCCAGTCCGCGCAGTCGCAGGTCGAGGCCCGCAACTTCGAGATCCGCAAGAACGTCCTGAAGTACGACGACGTCCTGTCGCGCCAGCGCGAGGTCATCTACTCCGAGCGGCGCCGCGTGTTGGAGGGCGAGGACCTCGCCGACCAGATCACGCACTTCCGCACCGACGTCATCACGGCCTACGTGGACGGCGCCACCTCCGATGGCGCGCCCGAGTCGTGGGACCTCGAAGGGCTGTGGACGGCGCTCAAGTCGGTCTACCCCGTGTCGATCACGGTCGACGACGTCGTCGAGGAGGCCGGCGGCATCGGTCGCGTCTCGCGCGAGATGGTGCTCGACGAGCTGCTCTCGGACGCGGTCGTCGCCTACTCGGCGCGCGAGGAGCTGCTCGGTGAGCAGGGGATGCGCCAGCTGGAGCGGCGCGTGGTGCTCTCGGTGCTCGACCGCAAGTGGCGCGAGCACCTGTACGAGATGGACTACCTCAAGGAGGGCATCGGCCTGCGCGCGATGGCCCAGCGAGACCCGCTCGTGGAGTACCAGCGCGAGGGCTTCCAGCTCTTCTCGGCCATGACCGACGCGATCAAGGAGGAGTCGGTCGGGTTCCTGTACAACCTGGAGGTCCAGGTGCAGCAGGCCCCCGCCGAGGCTGCCCCGGCGGTGACCGTGGCGGGCGCCGCGGCGGCCGCCCAGTCGGCACCGGACCTCGCCCCGGCCGCGCCGGCTCCTGACGCCTCGACCCAGCCCGAGGCCGCCGCGGAGGAGGCACCCGACGCGTCGGGCACGGCTCCCTCGGCGCCGGGCGCGACGAAGCCGGCGGCGCCGGTCCTGCTGGGCAAGGGCCTGGAGGACCGCGGCCCGCAGGTCCCGCTGTCCTTCAGCGGGCCGAGCGAGTCCAGCACTGGCGTCTCGGCGTCGTCGGACGCCACGGATGCGACCCGTCGCTCGCGCCGTGCGCTGCACGGGGAGGCCCAGGCCGCCGAGGCGGACGGCCGCACCTTCCCCGGCACCCCGCGCAACGCGCAGTGCCCGTGTGGTTCGGGCAAGAAGTACAAGGTGTGCCACGGCCTGAACGAGGGCTGACCAGCTGACGAGGCGTGCACCACGGAGGTGCCCCTGACCTGCATCGACAGTGTCAGGGGCACCTCTCGTTCTCGTGGCCGACGGCGACGGCACGCGGCGATGCCGTCGGCTGGCGGATCGATCGAGGAACCCCGGCCAGCGCCCGTGGTCGCGTCCGTCGCCCTGGACTGCGGGGCGCGGGTCGACGGCCGGCCGACGGGGCGGGCCGGTAGCTAGCCGAGCTCCAGGACTGCGACACGCCACTGGCCGCGGCGGGCCTCCAGGCGGGCCGCGGCCGCGCGGACGCGGCCGTTGTCCTCGACGATCACCGTGACTTCCGCTGCGGTCTCGTTACGGCGGTCCACGCGGACGCGCCGCACCTGGGCCGGTCGCCGGCCCGACGGCACCTGAGCCGGGGCCTCGCGCAGCAGGCGTGCACGTTCGGTGAGCTGGTCGAGCACTGCCGGTGTGACCCAGCGGGCGAGCTGTACCGCGGAGCGCTCGCCGCGCAGCACCTCGACGGCGGCGCGTACCACCGAGCAGCACATCGCGGTCGGGTCCGGGAGCGGTGGAGCGGCCTGCTCGACGACGGGCCTCGCCTCGGCAAGGTCGTCGACGGCCTTCCGCTCGGTCGTGCTCTCGCGCCCGAGGTGCACCTTGCGCACTCGCGGCGGGTGCGTGGGGGCTTGCGGAGGCATGCCGGGGCGTGGGGGCACGGCGCGCACGGTCACGGCGCGGGTGGCGGGTGTCGGGTCGTGGTCGACGGTGCTGGACATCGCGGCCTCCAGGGTGGGTCGTGGCTCGGGCGTCGGGTCAGGAGGGCGGGACGAGGATCTGTCCCGGGCGGACGAGGTCGGGATCGTCGCCGATGACGCTCCGGTTGGCCTCGTGCCAGCGCAGTGTCGCCGCGAGGATCTGCCCGTCGGTCGGGTGGCCGCCGAGGGCGCGTGCGGCGATGGCCCACAGGGTGTCGCCGCGCAGCACGACGACCGTCCCGTCGTCGTGCGTGGCGCTCGGCGCAGCCGGGAGCGCCGGGGCGGGGTCGGGGGTGCGAGCCGCATCCTGCGGCCAGTCAGTCCGTTGTTCTGCTGCCGCGGGGCCGGCCGTCGGCAGCGGTCCGGCGGGCGTCGCGGGCGTCGTGGCCGTCGCGGCGGGCTGGGGCGTGGCCGGGGCCACGTCTGCCGCGTCACGGGGGGTCGGCGCGGCCTGCGCGGCCTGCGCCGGAGCGGTGGGCTCCGGAGCGATCGTCGGCTGCCACGCGAGGTCGACGCCCAGGTGCGCGTCGGCGGTCTCGGGAGTCGTCCCGGGCGGTGCCACGGGCGTGGTCGGCGCCTCGGCCGCTCGGCTGCTCTCGGCGGTGATGGCGGGGTCGGTGCCCGCGTCCGGCGCCGCGAACGCGGTGGCCGGGGTGAGGGCGAGCGACGCGCCGACGCCGACGCCGAGCCCCGCGCGCACGAGCCGGCGGACGATTCCCGGAGCGAGCCGCTGGATCGCCGCCTCACCGGTGCGCCAGCGCAGGCCCGCCCTGGAGGCGGCGACGACGGCGAGCCCGAGCAGCGCGCCGACGGCGACCCACGCGGCCGCGACCGCGGCGGCACCGACGACGGTGACCTCGACCCAGTCCTCGACCCGGGCGGCGGGCGAGCCGGCCTGCGGGGCGATCTCGACGAGACGGGCCGTCAGGGCGATGGCAGCGGCCCCGAGGCCGGCGCCGAGGCCGAGCAGTCGCCCGGTGCCGGTGAGCCGTTGATGGTTCACGTAAGCCTCCGATGATGACGTTTGATGGCGTTGGATGACCCTCAGGGGCGAAAGAGAACCACACCGTGTCATCGATGTCCAGGCCTGCCGGACGAGCCGATTCCCGGATGACCGGCGATCCGTGGCACCCTGTGCGGCGGCGTCGCGGGCTGTCACCCGATGCCGGATGCCGGAAGGAAGACGATGACCGCATCGAGGTCCGCACGATGGGACCTGCTCTTCGCCGATCTCGAGTCGCAGTTCGAGGCGCACGCGCAGGTCGTGCGGGACGGCGAGATCGCCGAGCTGACGCGCGCCGAGCACGCGTCGATGACCCTCGCCGATCGGCTGCGCGCCGTGGTCGGCAGGCCGGTCGCGCTGACCCTGCTCGACGGCGAGCATGTCCAGGGCGTGCTCCGGCGGGTCGCGACGGCGTGGGTCCTGCTGGAGGGCCGTGGCCCGAGCGGCGTGGTCGAACACCTCGTCCCGCTCGCGGCCGTCGCGTCGGTGACCGGTCTGACCAGGCACGTCGTTCCGTCGACGGCGCGCACCGACGCGCTCGGGCTGGGCACCGTGCTGCGCGGGCTCCAGCGTGACCGGGCCCGCGTCGTCGTGCGGACGGCCGGGGGCAGGCGGCCGGGAGGCTGGCGCGCGTCGGCGGGGACCACCTCGACCTGGAGGAGACGGACCGGTCACCGGTCGGCGTGCGTACGGTCCCCTTCGCCGCCGTCCTTCGGGTGAGTCAGGCGTGAGCTCAGATCTGGCCGGAGTCGAGCCGCGCACGCGTGCGCGCGTACTGCCGCGCGATGTAGGCCTCGAGCTCGGTCGCCTCGACCCGCCACACGCCCTTGCCGCCGATCTGGATCGCGGGAAGCTCGCCGCTGCGGACAAGCGCATACGCCTGACGGGACGAGATCGCGAGCATCTCCTCGACGTCGGCGAGGGAGAGGAATCGGGCGGCCATGCGGTCAGTCTGGCACAGCACGTGCCGACAGCACACCACGTTTGTCCACAACAGCCATCACTGAGCGACGGTAGACGACCGATGATGTCGTCGACCGACACACGACCCACCACCAGCACGAAGGAACGCCCATGAGCTCCCCGACACTTCCCGCCCCCGTGGCGCCCCGCCTGCGCCGGCCGTCCTGGCGCGACCCGCGCCTGGTCGTGGGCATCGTCCTGGTCGCGCTCTCCGTCGCGCTGGGGTCGTGGGCCGTGTCCTCGGCGTCGCGCACCGTTCCCGTGTGGGCAGCCGCCGGAGCGCTCACCCCGGGCGAGAGGCTGACGCCCGGTGCCCTGCGAGTCGTGGACGTGCGCCTGGGCGACCGTGCCGACCGCTACCTGCCCGCGGACCGGCCCCTGCCCGACGGGCTCGTCGTCACGCGCGCCGTCGGCGACGGTGAGCTCGTCGCGCGCTCCGCCCTGGGCGAGGCCGCGGGACTCGACCTGCGTTCGGTCGCGGTCCCGGTCGACGGCGCGCTGTCCGCGCGCGTCCGCAAGGGCAGCGTGGTCGACGTGTGGTTCGTGCCCGACGCGGCTCCCGGGTCGGACGCGCCCGCCCCCGACCCGCGGGCGGTCGTCGAGGGGGTCCTGGTCGAGCAGGTCGACGACGCCGGGACGCAGCTCGTCGTCGGCTCCTCGACGACGCTGCACGTGCTGGTCCCCACCGCCGACCTCCCGGGCCTGCTCGCGGCGCTCGGGGCCGACGGTTCCGTCGACGTCGTGCCGGTCGCCGGAGCCGACGCCTGATGGCGGCCGAGGTCACCGTCCTGTCGGCCGTGCGCGGCGCGGCCGAGACGCACGTGGTGCTCGCGCTCGGGGCGCCGGGCTCGACGGCGACCGTGACACGCCGCTGCGGCGACGTCGTCGAGCTGCTGGCGGCCGCCGCGGCCGGCGCCGGCACGGTCGCCGTCGTCTCGGGCGATCTTCCGGGCCTCGACCGCGAGGCGGTCGCGAGGCTGCACGCCGCCGGGGTGCGCGTCGTCGCGCTCGACGACGGGCACGGCCGAGAGCGGCTGCGCGCGCTCGGGGCCGACGTCGTCCTGGACGCCACGGCCGCCGCCTTGGAAGGTGCCGTGGCCGATGCCGTACGCGAGGCGGCAGGGGCGGGCGGCGCGATGGCCGATCCCGCGCCGGCCGATCCGGGCGCCGAGCCTCCGGCCGACGACGGCGCACGGGGACGCGTCGTCGCGGTGTGGGGTCCGGGAGGCGCTCCCGGCCGCACCACCGCGGCGCTCGAGATCGCGGCCCGGCTCGCGGGGCTCGCGTCCGGCCCGCCGCGCGCCGGACGCCGGCCGGGCCCCGGCCGCGGGCGCCCTGCGGACGACGCAGGCGGCGAGACGCTGCTCGTCGACGCCGACACCTACGGCTCGTCGCTGGCGATGCGCCTCGGGCTGCTCGACGACGCACCAGGGCTGGCCGCCGCGTGCCGGGCTGCCGGGCAGGGTGTGCTCGACGTCGTCGCGCTCGCACGCCTGACCCCGGTCGTCGCACCCCGGCTGCGGGTGCTCACGGGCCTGACGCGCGCGGCCCGGTGGCCCGAGGCTCCGGCCTCGGCCCTCGAGGTCGTGATCGAGCAGGCGCGCCGGCTGGCCGAGTGGACGGTCGTGGACACCGCCTCGCCCATCGAGGCCGACGAGCTGCTCATGTACGACACGCACGCGCCGCAGCGCAACGCCGCCACCCTGGCTGCGCTGGCCGCGGCCGACGACGTCGTCGTGGTGGGTGGCGCCGACCCTGTCGGCGTGCAACGGCTCGTGCAGGCCCTCGAGGAGCTGCGCGAGGCGCCCGTGCCGGTACCCACCCCCGCGGTCGTCGTCGTCAACCGTGCGCGCGCGGCCGCCGTCGGGCCGCGTCCCGAAGCGGCCGTGCGCGAGGCCATGGCCCGCTACGCCGGGGTCGACGACGTCGTCGTCGTCCCCGACGACCCGGCGGTCGACGGAGCGCTGCTCGCCGGGCGCAGCCTGGCCGAGCACGCGCCCGGCTCACCGGTGCGGACGGCGTTCGCCGAGGTGGCCGACCGCCTGCGGCGGGCCGTGGCCTGAGCGCCGCCGACGACCCGAGCGGGGGCGTGGCCTTCGCCACAGTGGCGCGTGCCGATTTGTCGTGCGGCGCCTGCGGGGCGCACCCTGTCCGGGTTGCCTGCGCGCGCCGCGAGACGCTCCGCAGCCCCGGGCGGCGAATCCGACGACGGTGAGAGGGCACAGCCATGACGGCGACCATCGACAGCGCTGGAAGCGCTCTCAGGCTCCAGGGGCCAGGGGGCGACGCTTCGGGGCGCCAGAAGCCGGGTGAGGAGCACGGCTTCTATCACTTGACCTGGATGCAGCGCATCGGATTCGGGTCGGGCGACCTGGCCCAGAACCTCATCTACAACACCGTCTCGACGTACCTGCTGTTCTTCTACACGGAGGTCTTCGGGCTGTCCGCGGCCGCGGCCGCGACGATGTTCCTCGCGGTGCGCCTCATCGACGTGGTCTGGGACCCGATCGTGGGCACCATGGTCGACAAGCGCTCGACCCCGTGGGGCCGGTACCGCGGCTACCTCGTGCTCGCGGGCATCCCCCTGTCGGCGCTCGCGGTGCTGGTCTTCTGGACGGGCATGTCGGGCTCGCTGCTGTACGCGTACGTCACCTACGTGGGCCTGTCGATGCTCTACACGTTGCTCAACGTGCCCTACGGCGCGCTGAACTCCTCGCTCACGCGCGACAACGACGAGATCTCGGTGCTCACCACGACCCGCATGTTCCTCGCGAACATCGGCGGGCTCGCCGTCGCGTTCGGCGTGCCGGTGCTCGTGCGCCTCTTCTCCGCCGACGGCCACTGGGACACGCCCGCCTCCGCGGGCGGGTGGCTGACCACAATGGCGATCTACGCCGTCGTCGGCCTGGCCGTGCTGATCTTCACGTTCACGCAGACCAAGGAGCGCGTCGTCATGGACGACGCCACCGCCGAGCAGGTACGCGTCAGCGACCTGGTGACCGAGTTCCGGCGCAACCGGCCGCTGCGCGTCGTCGCGTTCTTCTTCATCACGGCGTTCGCCATGATGTCGGTCGGCAACGCCGGGGCCGCGTACTACATGAACGACGTCGTGCGCGCCGAGGACTCGGTGCAGTGGTTCAACGCGCTGGGCGTGCTGCCTGCGTTCGTGTTCCTGCCGCTCGTGCCGCGCATCAAGCGCTGGGTGGGCAAGAAGCCGCTGTTCCTCGGGTTCCTCGGGGTCGCGATCCTCGGGCTGGCGATGCTCTACCTCATCCCCGACCCGGCCGAGCACGTGGGCCTGGTCATGGCCGCACAGTTCGTCCGCTCGACGGGCGTCATCGTCGCCACCGGCTACATGTGGTCGCTCATCCCCGAGGTCGTCTCCTACGGCGAGTGGCGCACGGGCCGGCGCATCTCGGGCATCGTCAACGCCCTGACCGGCATCTTCTTCAAGGCCGGCATGGCCCTGGGAGGCGTGGTGCCGGGCGTCGTCCTGTCGCTGACGGGCTACCGCTCGGACGCCGGGACCCAGTCGGACGCGGCCACGCACGGCATCCTGTGGCTGGTCTCCGTCATCCCCGCGGTGCTGCTGGTCGTCGCGATGGTCATCATCAGCCGTTACGACCTGACCGACGAGCGCCTCACGCAGATGAACGCCGAGATCGAGCAGCGCGCCGCGGGAACGCCCGCGACGGCCTGACGGGCCACGCTCCTGCACAATCGAGGCATGCGCCTCTACGTGCCTGCCACGCTCGACGAGCTGGACGCCGCCGTCGTCACCGCCTCCGCCGCCACCTGGACCGTTCCGGGCGGGCCGGCCCACGCGGTGACGGCGGCGCTCGCGTCCTCGCTGCCCGACGAGGACGACGAGGGCCGGGAGTGGCTCGCGTTCCTCGCCGCCGCGCACGACTCGCTGCTGCGCATCGCCGGGGCGCCCGACGGCGTCCGGCTGCGCGTCGTGGTCACCGTCGAGGTGCCCGACGACGCCGTCGCGGCCGGTCCCGGTGAGGGGAGCCCGGCGTCCCAGGTGACCGTGACGCGCAGCCTGCCGGGCACGAAGGTCGTGGCGGTGCACGTCGACGAGCCCGAGGCGGCCGCGGACGTCGCGGAGGTGCTGGACGCGGCAGCGAGCGACGCGCCGGAGGCCGAGGCGGTGCTCGACGACGCGATCCAGCGCGTGACCGACCGGGACCTGCTCTGGTACGCGCCCGAGGAGCTGCGGGCGATCCCGCGCGCGTAGCGCGCCCGCAGCCCGCCCCGGCCGGGCGCTCGCGGCCTAGGGGCCTTGCCCCTGGATCTTGGACACGCTTGTCGGTGATTGCGCGGCCGGGCCGAGCGTAGCGGCCTGAGGTGCCTCGAGGGTGTTGGGGACGTGCGCCAACCGCCGAGTGACGGTGTCCCGTGCTCCGCCCTCGGCGCCGCACCGCTTGCAGAACCGGTCCTCATCACGTCGCACGACCCGACACACGAGCGTCGTGCGCTCCGGGCTCAGGTGCTGGGCGACGACCACGAGGCCGAGCGTGTCGAGGCGGCAGAACGCCGTCAGGTCAGGGGGCAAAAGGTAGGTTCGTCCACGTCGAGGTCTTTCGGATGGGTTGGCGTGAGAACCCCCATCTTCGGAAGGCCTCGACCCCTACCCGGTCACCGACGCGCCGACACCAGCCCCGCCACCAGCGACCCGACTACACGCTCACCTGGGATGAACCGCAAATCGTCTCTACTTCTTCGAGGTCAGGTTCCCGACCCCGTCGTACGCCATCGTGGTGAAGTCACACCTTTTGCTTGCTGCCCATCCAGATCCACAACGTGTTTGAGTAGGGCCAGTCGAGACTGCGTCCACGGCTGTCGCGCCAACTGACCAGTTCAACAGACACACTCTCTGAATCTGCCCCCCAAGGGTTCCCGCTGTAGCGCAGCCTAACCCGCTCGGTGTCATCGTTCGGCAGTTGAAAATGCCTAGCGTCGAAGAGATAAACAGACGGAGGTTCGAACTCATCCGCTTCTAGAGAGTCGAAACTAGGCGGTGTGCAGTACGGCTCCACAGACTCCTCCAGTGGGATGGCAACCGCGAGCCGCATTCCGGGATCGATGCCCACTTGCGCGCGGAGAACGCGGGCAACAAGGCGCGGAACGTCTCGGATTGCCAACCACTGAATACCGACCTCGTCGATATGACACGAGTCAAAGTAAAACTCGAGATCACCGTCGCGAAGGCGCTTCTTCGCGACCGACAACCATGCTTCTAGCGTCGCACACACTACGGAACTTCCCACCCATTCGCGCGCAGCCACTGTTCCCGAGCCATTGTCAGCACTCCTCCACCATGCTTCCATGTTCCGTCAATGTTGAGTGCAGAACCATCACCGAAATGTACGTGCTGCTGCCCGCCTGTAACCCCACCGCCCTAAGACGGTCGCACGGCAGACCCTCGCGGGCGGGCAGGACGAGCTCGACCTCGGGTTGCAGCCGCCGCCGGAGGCGGGCGGCCCGTTGCCGGTCACGTCGTCGCGGATGGGGCCCTGCGGGGGCCCGTCAGGCCGCGAACACCGCCCGGCGCGACGCCCGGCGCAGGGCGTGCAGCAGGCCCGGGCCGAGCACCGCGATCAGCACGACGCACGTGACCGCCCGCCCCAGGTTCCAGCCGAGCGACGTCACCGTGTTGACCACCGCGAACGTGCGCAGGTTGGACCACGCCCCCGCGGACGGGTCGAATCCCGCCTGCGAGCCCGTGCCGAAGACGAACGGCCAGAACGCCAGATCCACCAGGTAGCCGTAGGCGAACGAGGCCACGAACCCGTACGCGCCCAGGAGCGCGAGCTCGGCGCGTGAGCCCGCCCGCGTGGGCGGCAGCAGCCCCGCGCCGAGCCCGACGAACGCGGCCCCGATCATCTGGTACGGCATCCACGGGCCCACTCCCGCGGTGACCAGCGCGGACGCGAAGATCGTCAGCGCCCCCAGCAGGTAGCCGAACCCGGCGCCGAACGCACGCCCGCCGAGCACGATGAGGAAGAACACCGTCTCCAGGCCGCCCGCGCCCGC